>DAHVMY010000021.1:0-33200 GCA_027319585.1 Candidatus Dormiibacterota bacterium
ATATCCCAGCAGGGGAGGTGGGGTGAACGGTCGCCGTTATCAGCTTTGGGCCGTTGCCGTCATGCGGGGGGCGGAGCCGGCGCTGGTCGCCGGCGCAGTTGCCGAGGTGGTAGGTGTGACTCCGCGCGACGGTGGTGCGTTCGAGTTGTTCCCGGCACCCCGACTGGGTGGCCCGTGGGAGGGTCGCGGTGGGACCGTGTGCCCAGGCCTCCTGACACGGGGGCATAGGCCCGGCTGAAATTGAAGTGGAGCGGGGTTGCATTTGTACTTGTCGCGGGCTATAATTAATAGTGCTTATTGGACATTCTGGGAGTCTGCACTTTGCCCACGAGACTGCGCCGCCCAACTTTCCCCCAGACCGCTTTGCTGCCCGCCGAGGCACGTCCGATTAGCGCCGCCGCGGGCATCCAGGAGGATGAGCAGGGAGGGGTTTGTTACCTGTACGGCTGGGCCAACGGGTGCTGGACTGCGGGAGAGGATCCGGCCCGTCGGCTGGCCGCGCTGCAGCTGATCGAGCTGAAGGCGGCCACCCAGCGGGAGGTGGCGGCCGGCTTCGGCACCACTCCCGCCACCGTGCGACGCTGGGGCAAGGACTACCGGGAGGAAGGGTTGGCTGGGCTGCTGCGTGAACGCACCGGCCCGAAGGGCCCGTCCAAGTTGACTTCTGAGCGGGCCCTGGAGATCCGCGACCTGCGGGCGCAAGGGCTGAGCGAACGCCAGGTCGCAGAGCGCTCCGGGCTGAGCCGGGCCACGGTGCGGCGAGTTCTGAGCCAGCTCCCCGCGGCTCCGGCGCCCTCGCCGGCGGCGAAGCTCCCGACGTTGCCCCAGCCCGAACCCAGAGGGGAAGAGCGGGCGGCGGCTCGCGCTGGGATGCTGGAGGAAGCACCACCAGTGTTCACCCAGGGCAGGGAGCTACCCCTGCTTGGTCTTCTGCTGACTCTGCCAGCGTTGGCGGAAGCGGGCCTCCTGGAGGCGGCGCAAACGGTGTACGGGAAACTGAACAACGGCTTCTACGGGCTGCGCTCGGTGCTCCTGATGCTGGTTTTCCTGGCATTTTTGCGGGAGCCCCGGGCAGAGGGCGCCACCCGGATCGTGCCCCAGGACCTGGGCCGGGTGTTGGCCCTGGACCGAGCCCCGGAGGTGAAGACGATCCGCCGCCGGCTGCGGGAGCTGGCTGACCGGGGCCTGGGCAGCGAGTTCGTCAAGGCGCTGGCTCAGTACCACGCCAAGGCCCGGAGCGTGGCCATGGGCATCCTCTATGTTGATGGCCACACCCGGGTCTACTCTGGGAAGCGGCGGGTGTCCAAGACTCACATCACCCGGTTGCGCACCGCCGGACCGGCCACCGAGGAGAACTGGGTCTGTGACGGCGACGGCGAGCCGGTGCTGGTGGTGATGCAAGAACCCGGGCGGTCGCTGGTGAAAGAGTTGAAGGCGCTGCTTCCGGACATGCGCGAGCTGGTGGGGGACCGGCGGGTCACCATCTGTTTCGACCGCGGGGGCTGGTCTCCCGAGTTGTTCTGGGACCTGGAGCAAGCCAACTTCCACTTCCTCACCTACCGCAAGGGCAGAACCCGTAAGGAACCGGCCAGTGCCTTTGTCATGGTCGGCCATCGCGAGGCGCGCAAGGAGTACGAGTTGACTGACCGCAAGGTCCGGCTCAAGTTGCCGAAAGCCAAGGGCCGCCCCAAGACCTTCCTGGTGCGCCAGGTCACCGTCCGCAAAGATGACCACCAGATCCAGATCCTGACCAGCCGCTTCGACCTGGAGGCAGTAGAGGTCGCCTACCGGATGTTCTCCCGCTGGCGCGAAGAAAATTATTTCCGGTATGGCCGCCGCCATTTCGGCCTGGATGGCCTCGACTCCTACCGGGCCCACGACGACGACCCGGAGCGCTCGGTGCCCAACCCTGCCAAGGCGCAGCTACGCCGCAAGCTGCGCCGGGCCCGCTTGCGGCTCACTGAGGCGGAAGCAGCCTATGGGCAGGCGGCCCAGGGCAACCCCGAGGCGCGCCGTCCGACCATGCGCGGCTTCAAGATCGCCAACGCCGACCTCGGCCAGCAACTGCTCGCCGCCCGGGAGGCGGTCCAGGGCTTGGAGGTGGAGCTGGCCGCCACGCCATCCCGACTCCCCCTCAAAGAGGTGGCGCCGGGCACCCAGCTGCTCGACGCCGAGTCCAAGCTGGTTACCCACGGGGTCCACATGAGCGCGTACAACGCGGAGTCGGCCCTGGCCAGACTACTGGCCCCTCATTACAGCCGAGCCGCGGACGAAGGCCGGGCGCTGCTCCGCGAGGCTTTCAAGACCAGCGGCACCCTCGAGGTCGTCGGTGATTGCCTCGGCATCCGTCTCAACCACCTATCGGCTCCCCGCCGCACCCGCGCCCTGTCCGCTCTCTGCGACCCGCTCAACCTGACCGAGACCCGCTATCCAGGCATTGACCTGGTGCTCCGCTACTCCGTCAACCAGCCGCCCGAGGGCTCATAAATTCCGGCCCTGCATCAGGAGTCCTGGAGACAGGAAGACCCCGACGATGTCTACCCGGTGGCTCCAGCGCCCTGGCCGTCCAGCGAGGGCTATCGCGTGGTCTGGGTGCTCTCCACCGGCAAGCGCGAACGCGATGCCGAGACCCGCCAGCGCCGCATCGCCGACGGCATCGCCGCCTTGGATGCGCCCAACCAGCGGCTGCTCTCACCCCGCACTCGCCTGCGTGACCGCGTGAAGATTGCGGCTGAGGCCGACCAAGCGCTGGCGGACTGCTTCGCCTCCCGCTGGGTCGGCTATGAGATTCAAGAGGTGCCCGAGGTCCGCCTCCGCCAGGAGAGCTGGGGCCGGCCTGGTCGCGATACTCGCTACCGGCGCATCACCACCACCCGCCACCAGCTCCACTTTGTGGTTCGCGAGGACCTGGTCGCCACGCAGGCCTGCTCCGACGGCTGCTGGCCCTTGGTGACCAACGACCGGGAGCTGCCTGCTTCGGACCTGCTCGTGGCCTACAAGCACCAGCCTGATCTGGAGCGGCGCCATCACCTCCTCAAGGGCGACCAATCGGTGGCGCCAGTCTTCCTGCGCGACCCCGCTCGCGTCGAAGGCCCCATGACCTGCCACTTCATCGCCCTACTTCTGCAGGCCCTCATGGAGCTGCAGATCCGTCGCGAGATGGCTCGGAGCCACGTGGCCAGCCTTCCGCTCTACCCCGAGGACCGCAGAGCGATTGCTCCCAGTGCGGAACGCATCATCCAGGTCTTCACCGGGGTAGCCCGGCACCAACTCACTGACGCCGCCGGCAACCCGGTTCAGACCTTCCCACCCGATCTCACCCCGCTCCAGCAACAGCTCCTCGATCTCCTCGCCGTCCGCTACGCATGAGTCCCCAAGTGGGGGAGCTGAAACCTGTCTCAGATGTGCGGAAAGCGGGGTGTGTAGCTAGTCCACTTACAGATTGGAGCACAAGCCTCACCCCCTGTGCTGAACTGGACTTGAGATCGGCCCACACCCCCGCTCCCGGAGGCGCGGCCCGCCTCGGTCAGTCAGGTGCCCAGACTGCCCCGATCTCTACCGCTACGGGTGTCAGCCCCGTCCCTTCAAGAGAGTCGCGCCCGAATACAATTGAGCTATGTCCCAGCCGTCGGCCGGGTCCAGTGGGCCGGCCACGGGCGCCCGCCTGAGAGAGCGACTGCAGGCCGCCCGCCTGTATCTGGTTTCCGACGATGCCACGCCCGCGGCGCGGCTGCCGCTGGTCCTCGAGGCCGCGATCGCAGGTGGGGTCGACATTTTCCAGCTGCGACGCAAAGGGGTTGAGCCCGAGGAGCTGCGCCAGCTGGCGGTCCAATGTCGCGACATCTGCCACGAGCGGGGGGTTTTGTTCATCGTGGACGACTGGGTTGACCTGGCTCGGGACTGCGGGGCTGACGGGGTCCATCTCGGGCAGACCGACATGCCCCTTGAGGAGGCGCGCCGACGGTTGGGTGACGAGGCTCTGATCGGCCGCTCCACGCACAACCGCGAGCAGGTGGTGGAGGCGATGGCGCACCGGGCTGACTACGTCTCGGCTGGTCCCATCCACCAGACCCCGACCAAGCCGGGCCGTCCCGCCGTCGGCTTCGAGCACGTGGCCGTGGCCGCCCGCCGGACCGAGGTTCCCGTGGTGGCGATCGGCGGCCTCGGGCCACAGGAGGCCCGGCTGGCCCTGGAGAGCGGAGCCGACATGGTGGCGGTGGTGCGGGCGATCTGCTCAGCGGACCATCCCCAGGAGGCGGCCAGCCGGTTTCGGGACGCCATGCGTGAGGCTCAGACCTGGCCCTGGATCTTCATCAACGGGGTTCCCCGCAAGTGCCGACCGGGCGAGCATCTCGGGGAGCTGGCGGCCGCTTTGGAACTCGACGGGGCGGGAGTGGTGGTCGAGGTGAACGGCAGCATCCCCGCACGTGAGAGCTGGGCCCTTGTCGAGCTGCGGGCAGGTGACCGGCTGGAGGTGGTGCACTTTGTGGGAGGTGGCTCGGGTGACTGAAGATGACGCTCTGCGACTGGGTGGAGTCAGCCTTGGCTCGCGGCTGATCCACGGCACCGGTAAGTTCTCTTCCGCCGCAGTGCTGCGCGAGGCGATCCGGGCCTCCGGTGCCCAGATGATCACCCTGGCGGTCCGGCGCCTGCATCTCGACGGCGACCGGCGCTCCGAGCTGGAGGGGATCGACCTTACCAGCTACACCCTGCTCCCCAACACCGCTGGCGCGACCAGCGCGCAGGAGGCGGTCCGGCTGGCTCGCCTGGCCCGAGCCGCCGGGTTGTCCGACTTCATCAAGGTGGAGGTGGTGGGCGAGCCCGAGACGCTCCTGCCCGATCCCATCGAGACCCTGACGGCGACCGCGCAGTTGGTCAAGGAGGGCTTCACGGTGATGCCCTATGCGAGTGATGACGTGGCGCTCGCCCTTCGCCTGGCGGAAGCGGGCGCGGCGGCGGTGATGCCTGGCGCCGCTCCCATCGGCTCCACCCTGGGCGTCCTCAACGCCCACAACCTGCGCCTGATAATCGCCAAGTGCCCGGTCCCCGTGATCGTCGACGCCGGGCTGGCGGCACCCTCAGATGCGGCTCGGGTGATGGAGTGGGGGGCGGCGGGGGTGCTGGTCAACACCGGGATCGCCAGGGCCGGGGACCCGGTCGCCATGGCGCGCGCGTTCTCAGCGGCGGTCGCCGCGGGCCGAGTGGCCCACCGGGCCGGTTTGGCCGAGGAGGCACACGCCCGCGCCAGCTCTCCCACGGAGGGGATCCCATCGGCGCTGGTTCGACCCTGACCGGCTCTACTGACGCCGGCCCGCGCCACGCGGGCTGGGAGATGGGCGAAGGCGCCACCCTGGGCGACGTCGGTGAGGAGGCGATTCTCGATCGCCTGGTCCGCCTGGCCGGTCCCGGAGGCGCGGTGCCGGCCGGCGACGATGCGGCCGGCTGGGAGCAGGACGCCGGATTAGTGCTCATCTCCACCGACAGCATGGTGGAGGGAGTGCACTTTCGCAGGGCCTACCAAACTCCATATCAACTGGGGCGGAAGGCCTGGGCCCAGGCGACGTCCGACATTGCGGCCATGGGCGCCTGGCCACGGCTCGGGGTGGTGGCGGCGGTGTTCCCGGGATCGACTCCGGCGGCGGCGGCTGAGGCTGTGCAGCTGGGCCTGGTGGATGCGGCGGAGTCGGTCGGGGCCAGGCTGGTCGGGGGAGACCTGAGCTCCGGCCCCGTGGTGTCCCTGGGCGTGACCATAGTCGGCAGCGTCAGGGGCGGGGCCCCGCTCCGGCTGGGTGGGGCCCGACCGGGAGACCGTCTTTTGCTGACCGGCAGGCTGGGTTGGGCCGCCGCCGCGCTGGCTGCCCTGGAATCGGGAGACCCCTCCCACAGAGTGCCCGACTCTTGGATGGAGCGGCTCCTCGACCCCAGCCCGCGCCTTCTGGAGGGGGAGCAGCTGCGGCGGCTGGGCTGCTCCGCGCTCACGGATGTCAGCGACGGCTTGCTGCTGGACGCAGGGCGCATGGCGCGCGCGAGCCAGGTCGCGCTGGAGCTTTGGGCGGACCGCCTCGAGGAGACGGGGGTCGGGCCTGGGCTCGGGCTGGCCCTGGCCGGGGGTGAAGACTACGAGCTGTTGGCGGCGGCGCCGGCTGCGACCATGGCCCAGCTGACCGGGCGCTGGCCGGCAGGACTGGCCCCCCTCAGCGTGGTTGGAACAGTCCGGGCGGGGGAGGGGGTCACGGTGCTGGACCGGGAGGGTGGTCGGCCGCTGACATTGGACGTCGCCCATGGCTATCAGCACTTCAAGGGGGCCTGACCGCGGCATGGTGACGGTCATCACCCATACGCCCGACGAGACCATGGCCCTGGGCCGCCGCCTGGGCGAGCATCTGCGTCCGGGCGACTGCCTGGGCCTAAGCGGTGACCTGGGTGCCGGCAAGACGACTCTCACCAAGGGCCTGGTGGCCGGCGCAGGCGGGGACGATGACGTGCGCAGCCCGACCTTCCTGCTGCATCAGGTGCATCCGGGCCGGATCACGCTGCACCATCTGGATCTCTACCGCCTCCCCCAGGGCACCGATCTCAGCACCCTGGGCCTGGAGGAGCTGCTGGTGGATGGGGCGGCGGTGGTGGAGTGGTCCGAGCGCGCCGACCCCTCGTGGTTCAACGGCACGATCGAGCTGTCGGTCCAGGGCGAGCTCTCCCGGGAGCTGAAGCTGACGCTCCCGGCGCATCTGGAGGAGGCCCTGGATGGCTGAGGCGTCGTCGGTCCAGCTCGGGCTCGACCTCTCCGTGCGCGGCGAGGGGATGGCGCTGCTGGTGCGGGCGGCCGACGTGGTCGAGCTGAGGGCCGGCCTCCACCAGGTGGCCTCGGTCGCGGCCGCCGTCCGGGACCTCGCCGACGCCGCCGGCTCCCAGCTGGCGGGGGTGGTGGTGGCCCGCGGCCCGGGTTCGTACATCGGAGTGCGCTCCGCGCTCGCCGCCGCGATCGGGCTGGCCCAGGCACGCCGGCTCCCGCTCGGCCTGGTGGGGAGCCTGGCGGTGGTGGCACACCGCGTCGACCCTGGCCCGGGTCGCCTGGTGGTGGCGGTCGGCGCCGGTCGAGGGGGGCTGTTCGTGCAGCGGTTCACCGCCGCCGGAGGTGGGGCGGGTGTCCGCTGGCGGGAGGTTGGCCCCGCCGAGGCGATGAGCCTCGCCTCACCTCCCGACGGGGCGCTGGATGGCGACCTTTTGCTGGACCCCGGTTCGGTCGTGGAACGCCCGCTCGGGGAACGGGTGGCGGCGGTGCGATCGGGAGAGGAGGCGTTGGCGCTGCTGATCGCCCGCGGCGGCTACACCGTCAGCGGCTACGATCTGGTCAGCGCCGACTACGGCGTCAGACGAGGAGATCCCACGTGATCCTGATCGGGCAGCGGCTGGCGATCAAGCCGATGCAGTTGGGGGACATCCCGGCGGTGCGGGCGATCGAGCTCGACGTCTTCCCCACCCCCTGGCCCAGCAACGCCTATCAGCGTGAGCTGAGCGGCAATCGCTCGGCGCACTACTCGTGTCTGTGGAAGGAGTCGGAGATCGCCGCCTACAGCGGGCTCTGGAACGTCGGCGAGGAGGCCCACGTGACCACCATCGGGGTGCGCCGTAGCGACCAGGGGCAGGGGCTGGGCAAGGTCATGTTCGCCTACCTGGTCAACCTCTCCTACGAGCTCAGGGCCAACTTCATCAGCCTCGAGGTGCGCCCCACCAACGAGGTCGCGATCCACCTCTACGAGAGCTTCGGGTTCAAGGTCCTGGGGAGGCGCCGGGGCTACTACACCGACAACGGCGAGGATGCCATGGTGATGTGGTCTGACCTCATCCACGCCCCCCGGTTCAAGCAGCGCTTCCTGGAGATCATGAAGGACATCGAGGTGGAAGGGATGGGTCAGCCACCGGATCCGGGGTGGCCCAGATCTTGAGGCTGTTGGCGATCGAGACCTCGTGCGACGAGACGGCGGCGGCCCTGGTGTCGGATTCCTTCTCGGTCGAGAGCTCGGTGGTCGCGTCCCAGGCCAAGGCGCATGCGGCCTACGGCGGCGTGGTCCCGGAGTTGGCGGCGCGGATGCACCTGGAGCGGATCGCCGGGGTGGTCAAGGCCGCCATGGCCCCGTTGGAGCAGGACTTCTCGGCGCTCGACGGGGTGGCCGTGACCAGGGGACCTGGGCTGGTGGGCTGCCTGGCGGTTGGGGCCAGCTACGCGCAGGCGCTCGCCGCCGGGGCCGGCCTGCCTGTGGTGGGGGTGAACCACATGACCGGCCACGTGCTGGCGGCGGAGATCGAGGACCCTCAGCTGGAACCACCGTTCGTCGGGCTGGTGGTGAGCGGCGGGCACACCGACTTGATCCACTACCGGTCCCACCAGGACGTGGAGCTGCTCGGTGCGACCCGGGACGACGCGGTCGGCGAGGCGTTCGACAAGGTGGCGCGCATGCTGGGCTTGCCATACCCCGGAGGCCCGGAGATCGACCGGGTGGCGCAGCTGGGGGATCCGAACCGCTTCCGGCTGCCGCGGCCGGTGCTGCCCAACTTCGGGTTCTCGTTCAGCGGGCTGAAGACGGCAGTGCTCTACCTGCTTCGCGATCTCGGAGAGGTCGACGAGCAGACCCGGGCGGATGTGGCGGCGGCCTTCAGGCTGGCGGCGGTCGAGACCCTCTGCCTCCAGCTGGAGGCAGCCGTGGAGCAGACCGGTTGCCGACGGGCGGTGCTGGCGGGCGGGGTGGCCAGCAACCGGCTGCTGCGAGAGATGGCGCGGGCCCGGTTGGAGGGCCTGGCCGAGCTCACCATCCCCGCTCCTCCCCTGTGCACCGACAACGCGGCGATGATCGGGGCGGCGGGGGTGGTCCGCCTTCAGATCCATGGGTTCGACTCCACGCCCCTGGAGATCGATCCGGGCCTGCGGGCCTACGCCTGAGCGGTCCACGCCCGCTGGCCCTTCGATCTCCAAGCGATGGTCCGCTGGCTGATGGTGCGGTGCTCAGGCTCGCCCATGTCTCCTCGGGCCCAGCCCGCTACCCGCTGGCGACGAGCGACTGTGAGCCGAAAGCTGCGCGGTGCAGGCAGCGGGAGTTCGCCAGCCCGTGATGCTTCGCCGCTTACGATCAGCTAGCCGAAGTCACGGAGGTGCCGGACCGGCAGGTACTCGGCGCTGCCGCCGACACCGAGCAGATGCCCGCTGACGCGCCGCGCCGCCGCGCGCGCTCTTCGGTATTCGGAGCTGTAGACGAGACTTCCCGTAGCCAGCGCCACGATCCCCTCCACTGGGAGTGCGACCGGGGAGCCCAGGGCCAGCGCGGCACCGGTCGCCGCCGCGCTGGCGGCTCCGCCGATCAGCATCTCCACCTTGGCGTGGCTCCTCACGGCAGCCTGGGCTCGGTGCTGGGCGAGGGCGGAAGCACGGCCCTCGAGTCCCGCCGATATCTTCCTGGCGTCCTCGTCGCGGATCGACCACAGGAAGGTGCCGGCCGCGTTCAGCTCCGGGCCCAGCGGCACCAGGGTGAACTCATCCAAGATCGGCGGGAGGTTGCCGCGCCTCCGGCAGAACAGTTCCAATCCGTCGCCGCAGCGGTCGAGCACCTCCTTCAACAGTCGCTGGCCGGTTTGGCTCGTGGGGGTTGAGTGTCGGGTGGTCACGTACTGCACGGCCGGATGGCGCTCGGGGGCCGAGCCGGCGGCCTCGGCCGCAGCCAGCAGGCCGGTGTCGAAGTAGAAGGTGCGCATCGGATTCTTGGCCACGGCGCTCAGGTAGACCGCCTGAGCCAGCCTGGTCCACTCGGGCGTCGGCCGCTTGCCGGCGTGATGGGCCTCGTGGGCGCAGCTCAGGACCTCCTCGATGTCGGCGATCAGCGAGTACGCCTTGGCCGTGACGAGCCGGCTCCACCGTTCGAAGTAGGCGAGGGCTCCAAGGTCATCTTCCGGAGGCCGCTGGTCCAGGTGGAGCCGGAGCGACCCCGGGGGCAGAAGCTCCAGCAACTCCTCCTCCGCCCCTTGGTCAGGGTCGTCAGGCAGGAGCATGCCGTAGCGTTCACTCGGGATGGTCAGGCCGCTGGAGGCGGATTGCACCGAGTACCGATTGCGGGCACTGTCGAACCCCTCCGGCGACTGCAGTATCGGGGACCAGTAGAAGCGGATCCCCGACAGATAGAAGTGGGTGCTGTGTTGGCACTGATACGGCAGAAATCGCGTGAAGAGGCCCTTCCTCTGGATCCCGAAGGTCAAAGCGTCCTTCACCGCTTGGATCTGCCCGGCGAGCACCAGGGAGAGGGTGGGGTCCTCCTGGTGCGGCCCGGTGATCTGCCGGTAGTAGCGGCTGTACTGGTCGGAGCGCTGCTTTCGAAAGTCTTCCTCCAATTCGCTCCACACCTTGGCCAGCCTCTTGGAGGCACGACTGTAGGGATGCCGCAGGTGCAGGAACCGGTTCGGCGTGGCGTGCAGCGCCTGTCCCAGCAGGATCGCCAGCTCACCGAGCTGCCAGCAGTAGTACAGGCCCCGAAATGGGGACAGGTAGAGCCCTGGGGCCTGCAGGGAGTCTTGGAGGCAGGTGTCGGAGAAGCTGGGCAGAAAGATCGGCTCCCCGTCCACCTCCACGGACATCGCGTCCACGTAGTCGAGGAGAGTGTCCACCGGGGCGCGATCGGCTGACGCCTTGGCGTGGCCCATCTCGACCAGCCTGGCTACCAGGGCCGGTGCGGTCCTCTCTGCCTCGGAGACGACTCGGAGGTAGCGCTTCGTGAAGTCCACCGCCCACGGATGGCTCGCCAGCGCCTTGAGATCGCCCCGGGTTGCGGACAGCCAGTGGTCGAGGGCCGTCTCAAGCGCCCGGGAGGGATCGCGCGCACTGACCACTTCTCATCCTTGAGGGCGGCGGAGAAAGGACTGCGGTGCTCCAAACCATTGCGGAGCGACCAAGCACAGGCCCGTCACAGCGGTGAGCGCCGCCGCCGGTCGCAGTATGTCGAGCTCCGGAGCACTTGTCAACGGCATCTGTCCGTCTCGCCCATTTTCATCCCCGGCCCGCAGCCGAGAGATGCCGATTGCAGGGTGGCCCATGGGGCCAGATGGGCCGCTCCGGTCCCAGGGATCGCCTATTACACGGGGGCCATGGCCCGAAGCTGAGCGGAGACGGTTTCGGTGCTGCGCGTTGCCGCCGGACCTGCGAGCGTGGATCCGAGCGACCCGGAACGCGCTCGGTGGTCGCTCGCGGACTGCCGTAAGCTTGCCCTCGGTGCGGACGTGGGGTTCGCCCCGCCCTTGACGATCCTGGATGGGAGGTGCATCGACCATGGCGAGTTGGCTTCGACTGAGATCGCTGCGGCTGGCCGGGCTGGGGCTCTGCCTGCCGATCCTGATCGCCGCCTGTGGCAACACCGCCTCCAGCACGACGCCGAAGTCCGGGGGGGTGGTCACGTTTGCCGAGCAGCCGAACTCCCCTCCAAATTACATCCTGCCGCTGGCCAGCGGCTCGTACTTCAGCGTCGTCAACCTGTACACCTTCTCCCAGAACATGTACGTGCCCCTGTACTGGTTCGGCACCCATGGGCAGCCCACTCTGAACCGCGCCCTGAGCGTCGCCAACCCTCCCGTCTTTTCGCAGAACGACAGTGTCGTCACCATCAATCTGAAGCATTGGCAGTGGTCCGACGGGGCCCCGATCACCGCGCGCGACGTGGTGATGTGGATGAACCTGCTCAGCGCGGTCACCGATCCCCAGGCCCCCAGCGTGGGGAGCAACTCGGCCCCCGGACCGGGGTGGGGCGCCGCCATCCCCGGCGCGTTCCCGCAGAACGTGGTGAGTTACAGCGCGACCGGTACCTACACCGTGCAGATGAAGTTGAACGGCTCCTACAACCCGACCTGGTTCACCTACAACGAGCTCCGTCAGATCTATCCGCTGCCCCAGGCGGCCTGGGACAAGCTGTCCAGCGGGGGAGCGGTGGGCAACTATGACGCGTCGGCGCAGACCAGAGTCCTGGCGCCGGCTTCCGACCACCTTCCTGCGAACTCCTACGTGCCCGCCAACCCCGGGACCGCGACCAGTGGGGCTCTGGGGGTCGCCCAGTACCTGAACACCCAGTCCCAGGATCTGGGGACCTACACGTCCAACCCTCTCTGGAAGGTGGTCGATGGGCCCTTCAAGCTGAGTCAGTTCACCACCAGCGGGTTCGTCAAGTTCGTCCCCAACCGGGATTACTCAGGGACGCCGAAGGCGTCGATCAGCGCCTTCGAGCTGGAGCCGTTCACCACCGACACGGCCGAGTTCGACGCGCTCCACAACGGCAGCCTCACGATTGGGTACATCCCGGTTCAGGACCTGAATCAGAGAGCCGCTCTCGAGAAGTCGGAGGGCTACAGCTACAGCCCCTGGTTCGACTTCGGAATCGTCTACTTCCCCTACAACTTCACCAATCCCACGGTCGGCCCCATCTTCCGACAGCTCTACTTCCGCCAGGCCTTTCAGTCCCTGATCGACCAACCCCAGTACATCAAGGACTTCCTGGGAGGCATCGGCACCGTCGGAAATGGCCCGGTCCCGGAGTTCCCGCCGCACAATCCGTTCGAGAGCCCGCTGGAGTCTGGTGGGCAGGTGTACCCGTACGATCCGACCAAGGCCGTCAGCCTGCTCACGGCCAATGGCTGGAGGGTCCAGCCGGCGGGGGTGAGCGTCTGCGCCAAGCCCGGGAGTGGCCCGGGTCAGTGCGGTGCCGGGATCAAGGCGGGCCAGCCGCTCACCTTCACCCTGCTCTACGCCAGCGGCAGCACCTCCCTCACCAACCAGATGGAGGCGATGCAGTCGACCATGCGCGCCAAGGCGGGGATCACGCTCAGCCTGAAGACGGCACCGTTCGCGCAGGTGATCGGGACCGCCTTCGACGGCTGCAGCTTTGCCAAGCCCTGTTCGGGTTGGGAGCTGGCGGACTGGGGCGGCGGCTGGGTCTACGGCTTCGACCCCCTGCCGACCGGTGGCGAGCTCTTCAGCACCGGCGCCTCGAGCAACCCCGGTGATTACTCCAACCCGGTGAACGACGCCAACATCAAGGCGACCCACACCGCCCCCTCATACGCCGCCGAGATCCAGGATCTCTTCAAGTACGAGGACTATCTGGCCAAGCAGCTCCCGGTGGTGTGGATGCCCGGGCAACCCAATCAGCTCACCATGTACAAGAGCGACCTGCGCGGGGTCACGCCTCAGGACGTCTACGACAAGATCTACCCCCAGTACTACTCGTTCGGCGCTCAGTGAGTGGCGATGAAGGGGCGGCCGTGCGGTCGCGACGAGTCCTGAGTGTGAGGTCTGAGCCGGGGCCGGCGCCCTCCCTCATGGGAGCGGGGGCGCTGGCGGGATTGGTGCGCGCGGTGCTGGGCACGGTCCATCAGGAGTATCCGCACAAGCTGGACCAGGAGCTCAACTCCGACCATGACCTCTTGCCACCGCGGCGGCTGAACCCGGCGTTCTATGGCTGCTACGACTGGCACTCGGCGGTGCACAGCCACTGGTTTCTGGTGCGCAGTCTCCGCCACGATCTGCCCGGCGAGCTCCGCGACCAGGTCATCCAGGTGCTGGACGAGCACTTGGCCCAGGAGCGCCTCGACCAGGAGGTGAAGTTCTTCTCCGGCCCGGGCGGGCGGATGTCGGAGCGTCCGTATGGCTGGGCGTGGCTCCTGCTGTTGCACGGGGAGTGCCTCCAGGCGCAGCACCGGCATGCCCGGTCGTGGGCGGGCGCGCTGGACGGCCTGGCGAGCCTGCTTCGGCAACGGCTGCTCGACTACGCGTCCACGCTCGCTCCGTACCCGCTGAGGTCGGGAACCCATGGGAACACCGCCCTGGCACTCCAGTTGACGCTCGAGGCGAGCCGGCTGGCGCGTGACCCCATAACCGAGGAGCAGGTTGCGGACATCAGCAGACAGCTCTTCTCCGCGGGCCAGCCCGGGCTGTGGGCAATTGGCCCCGGGGGAAGCGATTTCCTCAGCCCGGCCCTCACGGAGAGCTCCCTCCTGGCCGAGGTGATGGCGGCTTCCGAGTTCAAGGCCTGGATCGACGCGGTGATTCCCGCGACGGTGGCGGATCCCTGGCAGGCCCCGCCGGTGGCGCCCGATGATGCGAATTTGAGCGGTGCGCATCTGGAGGGCCTGCTGGTGACCAGGGCCTGGTCGATGGCGGTGATCTCGCGCAGCCTCGACAGCGACCACTCTGAGGCCGATCGCCTGGCCCGTGGGTTGGATGAGCACCTGCGCAGGATTCGCGAGATCGAGCCACTGGCGGGGTTCCACCGCGCTCATTGGTTGCCCAGCTTCTTGCTCTACCTGGAGGAGCAGCTGTCGGGTGGGGTCGCCCCACCAGCCGGCTGGGCCGTGAGGCGGTGACGCCGGCGGTGGGGCGGCTGGCATGCTCCGCGACGTGGCCAGGGTGGCAGGCGTAGGCATGGATCGGATCGATCTCAACGCCGACATCGGGGAGAGCTTCGGGGTCTACCGGATCGGGGACGACGAGCACCTGGTCCCGCTGCTGTCGTCGGCCAATGTCGCCTGTGGGCTGCACGCCGGGGATCCCGTTGTCATCGACCGAACCATCAGCTGGGTGGCCGCGGCCGGTGTCGCCCTCGGGGCCCACCCTGGCTTCGCCGACCTGGCGGGCTTCGGGAGGCGGGCGATGGCGGCGACCGCCCACGAGATCGAGGTGAGTGTGGCCTACCAGGTGGCGGCGGTGGCAGGCATGGGACGACGCGCCGGACTGGCGATGCAGCATGTCAAGCCGCACGGCGCCCTATACACGGAAGCGTGCCGCAGTCGCGCCATGGCGGCCGCCATCGCCGCCGGCATCGCCTCAGTCGGCCCGGATTTGATCCTGGTCGCTCCCTGGGGTTCGGAGCTGGCGCGTGCGGGTGAGGAGGCGGGGCTCCCGGTGGCCTTCGAGGGCTTCCCCGAGCGCGGCTACAGCGCCGACGGCTCCCTGGCTCCGCGGAACCTGCCCGGGGCGATCCTGAGTGACCCGATCGAGGTCGCCGAGCGGGCCCTCGCCATGGTCCAGGGGTCCAGCACCACCGCGCTGGATGGCACCAAGGTGAGTCTTCGGGTCGACACCCTGTGCATCCATGGCGACAATCCCGCCGCGGTCGCGATCGCCAAGGAGGTCCGTTCGGCCCTTGGGGCTGCCGCGGTCGTGATCGCCCCGATGGGGGACGTGGTCCGGCAGCGACCTGTTCGGAATGGGTGAATGGGAGTGCCGCCCGGCCGGTGAGGGTTCCCTCTACGTGCTGGTGGGCGAGCGCCCGGTCCGGGAGGTCACGCAGGAGGTCCAGGTCGTGGTCCGTGCCCTTCGGGAGGGCCTGGGAAGTCGGCTCCTGGATGTGGTCCCCGGCTACATCTCGGTCTACGTCGAGTTCGACCCGCAGCTGTGGGGTTTCGGCGAACTGCGTGCGGCCATCGCCGCGCTCGCGCAGGCCCCCCGCACCCCGGCGCAGCCGCGCCTCATCACCGTTCCCGTGTGCTACGGGGGCGCCTGGGGTCCCGACCTCGGCGCGGTGGCGGCCCGGAACGGATTGACAGAGGAGGAGGTCGTCCGGCGCCACCTGGCGCCAACCTATGAGGTGGCGTTCATCGGCTTCACCCCAGGCTTCCCATTCCTGATCGGCTTGGACGAGCAGCTCGTCACCCCGCGCCTTCCGGTGCCGCGCCGACGAGTTCCAAAGGGCTCCGTGGGAATCGCTGGGGAGCAGACGGGGATCTACCCGGTCGCGAGCCCCGGGGGCTGGCGGATCATCGGCAGAACGGGATTGTCGCTGTTCACTCCCACCTCCGCTGAGCCGGTGCTGATGCGGCCCGGCGACCGGGTGCGATTCGTGCCCAGCCCGGAGAGCTTGCCGGTGGACCCGTTCCTGGAGGTGGGTCCGGGCGGTACCGGGTGACCCGCTTCGAGGTACTTGAGCCCGGATTCCTGACCTCGGTGCAGGATAGGGGACGCCTCGGCCACCAGCATCTGGGATTCACCGTGGGTGGGGCCGTGGACCTGCGCTCGCTGGCGCTGGCGAACCACCTGGTCGGCAACCGGTGGGACGCGGCCTGCCTCGAGGCCACCGTGCGCGGACCCCTTCTCGAGTTCTCCGAGCCCGGCCTGGTGGCGGTGGTGGGAGCCGAGCCGACGGTGGTGCTCAACGAGGGCGCGGTCGACCCTGACTGTGCGATCGCGGTCAGGCCGGGAGACCGCCTGGCGGTGCCGTCCATGGCCGGGGCCAGGGCCTACGTGGCGTTCGCGGGGGGGCTCGAGGTGCCCCTCTTTCTGGGATCGCGGTCCACGGATCTGGTGGCCGGGGTCGGTGGAGTCGATGGCCGCTGCCTGAGACGGGGGGACCAGCTGCGCGCCACGCCCAGCCCATCTGCCCTGAGGAATCGTTGGCGGCTGCGTCCCGCCCTCCGTCCCATCACGCTCCACCGGCTGCACCTGCTCTGCGCGCCGGGGCCGCAGTTGTCCGGATTCCAAGCCACGGCCAGGTCCGTGCTGGAGGCGGATCTCTACCAGGTCTCGCCGGACTGTGATCGGATGGGCATCCGGCTTCGGGGCCGGCCGGTTTCCTACAGCGGCCAGGAGGTCCTGTCCGAGGGACAGCCGGCCGGCGCTATCCAGATCCCCTCCGGCGGGGAGCCGATCGTCCTGCTGGCAGCCCGGCAGACGGTCGGCGGGTATCCGAAGATCGGAGTGGTTGGGGCCAGGGGGCTCGCGGAGCTGGGTCAGGCTCTCCCCGGTGATCTGGTCACGTTCGAATTCGCCTCGCTGGAGGAGCTCCAATTGGACACCAGGCGGTGGTGGGCTCGGCTGGTCGATCCGCAGGCCTGCGTCGACCCCGCGTAGGGCGGCTTTCGCCAGCCGTTGAGCGGGAGCCGGCCGGTTGACCGGCCTGGTCACCGGTCCTAAGCTCGTAGTTGCCAGGCGGCGGGCGGACGAGGAGGTGGGCGGGTGAGCGTGAGACCAGATCGGGCAAGCCGACCGAACATGTTGGACTACTCAGCCGAGCGCGCCACCTTCCGGCTCCAGGTCCCTTCGTCTTTCAATTACGTAGAGGATGTGCTGGAGCCCCTGGCGCAGGTCCGGGGCCGGGATCTGGGGTTGCTGTCTCTCGACGCCAGTGGGGCAGTCGTGGGGGAGCACACTTTCGGCGATCTCGCGGCCGCCACCCGCAGGGTAGGCAACCTGCTGGCAGCGTTGGGGGTGCACAAGGGGGATCGCGTCTTCGTCATGCTGCCCAGGATCCCGGAGTGGTACTTCGTGGTCCTGGGTGCGATCCGCATTGGGGCGATCCCGATGCCGGCCACCTCGCAGCTCACCCCTCGCGACATCGCCTACCGCATCGCTAAGGCGGAGGCCAAGGTGGCGGTCACCGACACCGCGGGGGCCGCCAAGGTGGACGAGGTCAAGGGGCAGCTCCCGTCCCTGGCGGAGACCATCGTGGTCGGTCAACTCCCCAGCGCCGGTTGGCAGCCTCTGGAGCGACTGATGGAGCGGGCGGCCAGCACCGCCGGGTCGAGCGGCGGGACCGCGGCCGACGACCCCATGCTGATCTACTTCACCAGCGGCACGGTCGCCCATCCCAAGATGGTCCTGCACACCCAGGCCAGCTACGGGATAGGGCACCGGATAACGGCCCGCTTCTGGCATGACCTGCGTCCCGGCGACCTGCACTGGACAATCTCCGACACCGGCTGGGCGAAGGCCGCCTGGGGCAAGCTCTTCGGGCAGTGGGCGGAGGGGGCTGCGGTGGTCCAGATGAACATGGGCAAGCCGGACCCCGACCTGATCCTGGACGTCATCGCCCGCCACCGGATCACCACCTTCTGTGCCCCACCGACCCTGTACCGGTCACTGGTGCTGACCGACCTGCGCCGCCCCGATCTTTCCGGCTTGCGCCACTGCACCGCGGCCGGGGAGCCATTGAACCCGGAGGTCATCCGGGTCTGGCAGGAAGGGGTTGGGCTGCCCGTGTACGACGGCTACGGGCAGACCGAGACGATCAACGTGGTGGCGAACTTCCGCTGCCTGCCGGTGCGGCCAGGGTCGATGGGCAAGCCGGTGCCAGGCTTCGATGTCGACATCGTGGACGACCAGGGCATACCGGTTGCCGATGATGTCGAGGGCAACATCGGGGTGCGCGCGCACCCCGACCGTCCGGTCGGCCTCTTCGCCGGCTACTACCGCGACGAGGAGGCAACCAGAGCCGCCTTCCGCGGTGACTTCTACCTGACCGGGGACCGCGGTCGCCGGGACCAGGACGGTTACCTGTGGTTCTCCAGCCGGGCCGATGACGTGATCACCTCCTCGGCATACCGGATCGGCCCGTTCGAGGTGGAGTCGGCGCTGGTCGAGCATCGGGCCGTGGCCGAGGCGGCGGTGGTCGGCAAGCCCGACCCCCAGCGGACTCAGATCGTGACCGCGTTTGTGATCCTGGCTCCGGGCTTCGAGGGGAGTGAGCAGTTGGCCCAGGAGCTGCAGGAGCACGTCAAGCGGGTAACGGCTCCCTACAAGTATCCCCGGGAGATCCACTTCGTCACCGAGCTTCCCAAGACCGTCAGCGGCAAGATCCGCCGGTCCGAGCTGCGAGCGCGGCTCCAGGAAGGCCCTCACTCGACTGCCTAGCGGGGAGGGTGCCGGGGATCCCGGCTGGTCCGCCCCGCTCTTCCTTTGGTTGCGTTGGTACTGCGTCGAGGCCACGGTCCGTAGCGGCGACCGGCTGCGGCGCGGTCGTCAGCCGAGCCCGACTGGGAGGCGGTTCGCGCTTAACCCGGGCTTAACCCCAGGGCGGAAACAATGAAATCAACCTCCGCGCCGGGAAGCGGAGATTCAGAAGCGGTTTGGGAGGATGACCGTACCAATGTCTCAGAGGGTGATTTCGAGAGGGGTGGTGGAGGCGCTCAACGAAGCGCCGCTCAGCGGGTTCCACTTTCGGGCCATGCTGACCTCGGGTATGGGATTCTTCACCGACTCCTACGATCTGTTCATCATCGGCACGGCGGTCGCGCTGATCAAGGTCGAATACAACCCCTCCGCCCTGATTCTGGGACTGATCAGCAGCACCTCGCTCATCTCCGCGTTTGTGGGCGCGTTCATATTCGGACGGGTGGCGGACATCTTCGGCCGCAAGTCTGTGTACGGTTTAGAGGCGGGCATCATGGCGATCGGAGCGGTGCTGAGCGCTCTATCGCCGAGCCTCATCTGGCTGATCGCGTTCCGCTTCCTGTTGGGGGTCGGCATCGGCGGCGACTACCCGGTCAGCGCGGTTTTGATGAGCGAGTATTCCAACCGGCAGAACCGCGGGCGCCTGGTGGGAATGGTCTTCTCCATGCAGGCGGCGGGACTGATCGTCGGCCCGCTGGTGGCACTGGTGATCCTGGCCCTGGGGGTGCCGACCGATCTGGCCTGGCGGCTCATGCTGGGGTTGGGCGCGATTCCCGCCCTGGGTGTCATCTATCTGCGCAGGACCATGCCCGAGTCGCCGCGGTATCTGGCTCGTGTCAGGGGCAAGGAGGAGGAGGCGCGCCGGGCCGTCGAGTCCTACAGCCACTCCACGGTCACAGTTGACGACCACGGGAGTGACGCCCGGGCCAAGCTGTCGCTGGGGGCGTTCCTCTCCAACCCCCGCTTCCTGCTGACCCTGCTGGGCACCGCCGGCTGCTGGTTCTTCTTCGACTACGCCTACTACGGAAACACGATCTCGACTCCCCTCATCATCAAGTCGGTGGCCCCGGGGGCGAGCCTAATCCACACCACGGCTCTCAGCTTTGTGATCTTTGCGCTGGCGGCGGCACCCGGATACGTGATGGCGTTTATGACCATGGACCGGATCGGCCACAAGCGCGTCCAGATCATCGGGTTCATAACCATGGGGGCCATGTTCCTCTTGATCGGGATCATTCCGGGCATCACCAAGGAGATCGCCCCCTTCCTGGTCCTGTACGGCCTGAGCTACTTCTTCACCGAGTTCGGGCCCAACACCACCACCTTTGTCCTGGCGTCGGAGCTGTTCCCGGTTTCCATGCGCACGACGGGGATGGGGATCTCCGCCGGCATGGCGAAGGTGGGAGCCTTCATCGGAGCCCTCACCGTGCCGTTGGTTCTGGCCGGTCCCGGGCTGCCGGCGGTCATGGTCCTGGCGTTTGCCAGCGCGGTGGTCGGAACCCTGCTCACCTTTGTCCTCACTGAGCCGGCCGGTAAGTCGATCGAGGATGCCAGCCACGAGGATCAGGTTCTGGTCCCCAGCGGTGCGGCCGCGGTTGGGGCGGGCGTCTAGCGCGTACCGCGCGACCCGGCAGCGCTGACCACCAGCGGCGCCGCGATCGAAAGCACCCCCCGCGGGGGGCGGGCCCTGAGCTCGCCCCCCGCTTCGCTTGGGATGATCGATGCGGCTTGCGGCGGAGTCCCAGGCGCGCTACACTGTTAGCACTCGCTACCGTTGAGTGCTAATCAGAGGAGGAGGTCGCAATGAGCCTCAAGCTACGTCCGCTGGCAGACCGTGTCGTCGTCAAGCCCCTGGAGCGTGAGGAGACCACCAAGAGTGGGATCGTGCTTCCCGACACCGCCAAGGAGAAGCCCCAGGAGGGCCTGATCGAGGCGGTGGGCAACGGGAAGTACAACGAGCAGACGGGGCAGCGCGTGGAGCTCGACGTGAAGGTCGGGGACCGCGTGATCTACGCCAAGTACGCCGGCTCGGAGATCAAGATCGAAGAGCAGGAGTACCTGATCCTGTCGGAGCGGGACATTCTGGCGGTCGTCAACCCCAACGGCAAGGCCTGAGCCTCGCAGCGGCACGCAGGCGGCGGCTGACCAGCCGCCGCCTGCCGCCAGCCCTCGGCTCGATGGAGGAATCGCAACAAGATGTCAGCCAAGCAGCTCAAGTTCGACGATCAGGCGCGTGAGGCGTTGCTGCGGGGCACCGCCCAGGTCGCGGCGGCGGTGCGTCCCACCCTCGGGCCCCGAGGGCGATCGGTGGTCATAGACCGCAAGTACGGGAGCCCGCAGATCTCGACCGATGGCGCGACCATCGTGCGCGACATCGAGCTTCCGGACCACTTCGAGAACATGGGGGCGCAGCTGCTGGCCGAGGCCTCCCGGCGGGCCAACGACCGCGCCGGCGATGGCACCACCACCGCCGCCTTGCTGGCGGAGGCGCTGGTGGAAGAGGGGGTTCGCAACATGGCCGGGGGGTCCTCGGCGATGGGGCTCAAGCGGGGGATAGAGCTGGCGACGGCCCGGGTGCTGAAGTCGCTCGACGAGCAGAGCCGGCCGGTCGATGGTCGCTCCGACATCGCCCACGTGGCGACCATCTCCAGCGGGAGCCAGGAGGTTGGCGAGATGATCGCCACCGCCATGGACAAGGTGACCGCCGACGGGGTCATCACCGTGGAGGAATCCTCGGGCATCGAGACCGAGGTGAAGGTCGTGGAGGGGATGCAGTTCGATCGGGGCTTCGTGTCCCCGTATCTGGTCACCGACCAGAAGGCGATGGAGGCCGTGCTGGACGACCCCCTGATCCTCATCACCTCGAGGAAGATCTCCGCCGTCAAGGACGTCGTACCGGTCCTGGAGCTGGCGCTGAAGGCGAGCCGGCCGCTGCTGCTGGTGGCCGAGGACATCGATGGTGAGGCGCTGGCCACCCTGGTCGTGAACCGGCTGCGCGGCACCCTGACCTGCTCGGCGGTCAAGGCGCCCGGGTTCGGAGACCGGCGCACCGCGATGCTTCAGGACCTGGCGATCCTGACCGCTGCGGAGGTCATCTCGGAGGACCTGGGGCTGACTCTGGAGGGGGTTCAGGAGCGCCAGCTCGGCTCGGCGCGGCGGGTGGTGGTCACCAAGGACGACACCACCGTCGTCGAGGGTCGCGGCAGCTCGGCGGCGATCCGGGCCCGGGTGGATGAGCTCCAGCGCCAGATCGAGGAGACCGACTCGGACTGGGACCGTGAGAAGCTGCAGGAGCGCAAGGCCAGGCTGGTGGGCGGGGTTGCGGTCATCAAGGTCGGGGCTCCCACCGAGACCGACCTCAAGGAGCGCAAGGAGCGGGTGGAGGATGCCCTGGAGGCCACCAAGGCCGCGGTCGAGCAGGGGATCCTCCCCGGCGGTGGGCGCAGCCTGCTGGTGGCCGCCTCCCATCTGAAGGGCCTGGGTGCCGACGAGGACGAGCGCACCGGGGTTGAGATCGTGAGGCGGGCCCTCGAGATCCCCACCAGGCAGCTCGCCGCCAATGCCGGTGTGGAGGGTTCGGTCGTCTGCCAGAAGGTTGGCGAGATGGGTGAGCACGAGGGCTTCGACGTCGAGCGGCTGGCGTACTGCGACCTGCTCAAGGCGGGGATCGTCGACCCCACCAAGGTGGTCAAGGCCAGCCTGGAGAGCGCGGCGTCAGTCGCGGCGATGCTGCTCACCACCGAGGCCGCCGTGGCCGATGTGCCGGAGCCGGAGCCGGCCGCGATGCCGGGCGGCGGGGATCCGATGGGTGGCATGGGCGGCATGGGCGGGATGGATGGCATGGACGACATGGACTTCTGACCGTCCCCAGGACGGACAATGGGTCCATGCCCGACTCACCCCGCGTAACCGTCGCCCTCTGCCAGTACGCCCCCCAGGTGGGGGAGCCTGAGCGCAATCGCAGCCTGGGATCCGAATGGATCGGCAGGGCCGTTGACGCGGGTGCCGATCTGGTGATCCTCCCCGAGCTGGCCGCTTCGGGATACACCTTCCAGGGCGAGGATGAGGCTGCCCGCTGCGCACAGGCAGTGAGGGGCCAAACGATCTCGGCCTGGGGGGAGATCTGTCGGCAGCGCTCGGTCCATGTGGTCTGCGGCTTCTCGGAGGACGCCGGGGGCGTCCGCTACAACGCGGCGGCGGTCCTGGGACCCGGGGGGGTGGTGGGGGTGTACCGCAAGGCCCACCTCTTCAACGACGAGAAGAGCTATTTCGCCCCCGGCGACACCGGCTTTCCGGTCTTCCAGCTGCCGTTCGGGAAGATCGGGGTGCTCATCTGCTATGACCTCTGGTTCCCCGAGGCGGCTCGGGTCTTGACCCTCAAGGGTGCGGAGCTGGTGGCGGTTCCCACCAACTGGGTCGCCAACTTCCGCAAACAGGCAGCCGACGAGCGCGGCTGGACCATGGGCGATTACGCCTGCGTCGGGATCGCCACTCAGAACCAGGTCTTCGTGGCCGCGGCGGACCGAATCGGGGAGGAGCGGGGGGTCCGCTTTGTCGGCTGCAGCTGCCTGGTCGGTCCCGATGGCAGCATGCTGCAGGGGCCGGCCCCGGTTGCGGAGGAGGCTCTGCTGCTGGAGACCATCGATCTGGAGTGGGCCAGACGTGCCCGCCGCCGGACCCCTCGCAACGACACGGTGGCGGATCGACGACCGGAGCTCTATGGCGAGCTGACCGTCGCCGACTCCCCCAGGTCCTCGTGAGCCGAGTGCCTGCCGGGGCGGTCACGACCACCGAATCCGACCGCCTGCTGCAGGGGCTCAACCCCGCTCAGGCAGAGGCGGTGGCGGCGCCAGATCAGCCGGTCCTGGTGCTGGCCGGGGCGGGCTCCGGTAAGACCAGGGTGCTGACCCATCGCATCGCCTACCTCATCGCCACCGGCCGGGCGGCGGAGGACTCCGTGCTCGCCGTCACCTTCACGAACAAGGCGGCGAGGGAGATGCGCTCCCGGCTCTCGGGGCTCCTGGGCGCCGAGCCCCGGGGAATGTGGCTGGGGACCTTTCACGCCTGCGCCGCGCGGATGCTGCGGATGCGAGGAGAACTGGGCGGGGTGCCCCGGGACTTCGTGATCTATGACGAGGCCGACCGCGCGGCGGTGGTCAAGGAGGCGATGCGGCGGGCCGGCGTGGAGGAGAAGCGGACCAGCGCCGCCACGGTGGCGGCCGAGATCTCGCGGGCCAAGAACGACCTGCAGGACTCGCTGCTCTATGGCGCCGGCGCCCAGGGCTATGTCGAAGGCCAGGTGGCGCGAGTGTTTCCCCACTACGAGCTGCTCTTGGAGGAGAACCGGGCGCTGGACTTCGACGACCTCCTGCTCCGAGCGGTGAGGCTGGTGGAGGATTCGGAGCAGGCGCGTCACGACTTCCGTCGGCGCTTCCAGCACGTCTTGGTGGACGAGTACCAGGACACCAACCGCGCCCAGTACATGCTGCTCCGGCTCCTGGTCGAGGAGCATCGCCGGGTGACGGTGGTGGGCGACCCTGACCAGTCGGTCTACAGCTGGCGGGGCGCGGACATCCGCAACATCCTGGAGTTCCAGCGGGACTATCCCGATGCCCTGGTGATCCCGCTGGAACAGAACTATCGGAGCACTGCCGCGATCCTCAGGGCGGCGGGCTCGGTGATCCAGGAGAACTCCCTGCGTGTGGAGAAGAGCCTCTGGACGGAGGGCCCGGAGGGCAGCCCGGTGACGGTCGCCCAGTTCTACGACGAGCGCGAGGAGGCGACCGCGGTCGCCCGCGAGATCCTGGCCCTGGTTGAAGCTGGTGAGGCGCAGTTCGGCGATGTCGCCGTGCTCTACCGCACCAACGCGCAGTCGCGGTCCTTCGAGGAGGTGTTGCTCAGGGCCGGGATCGCGTACCGGCTGGTGGGTGGGGTTCGCTTCTACCAGCGCAAGGAGGTCAAGGATGTGCTCGCCTACCTGCGCCTGCTGATCTATCACCAGGACCGGGTGGCGTTCGAGCGGGTGGTCAACGTGCCCCGACGCGGGGTGGGCGCGCAGTCGCTGCAGCAGCTGGTGACGGCGGCGCAGCAGTCAAACACACCCTTCTGGGATCTGCTGGCTGACCCTGTGCGCTGTGGCATCCGAGGCCAGGCGGCGGCCGGCCTCATCCGCTTCGCCACTACCTTGGAGGAGGTCTACGAGTGGGGCCTGTCCTGGCCCCTGGTGGAGGTCTTTGATCGTCTGGTGGAGCGCACCGGCTACCGCGGCTTCATCAGGGACGGAAGCCCGGAGGGAGAGGAGCGCTGGGCCAACGTCATGGAGCTCAGGGGGCTGGCGGCCGAGCAGGGTGACCTGCCGGCGGCGGAGGCGCTGCCGGCCTTTCTGGAGCAGGTGGCGCTGGCCGGCGACGGCGACCAACTGGAGGAGGATGCGCGGGCGGTGACCCTGATCACCCTGCATCAGGTCAAAGGACTTGAGTTTCCGGTGGTGTTCGTGACCGGGGTGGAGGAGGGGCTGCTGCCCCACAGCCGGTCCCTGGACACGGTGGCCGAGCTGGAGGAGGAGCGACGCCTGCTCTACGTCGGGATGACCCGGGCCAAGCGGCTCCTCTACCTCAGCCACTGCTTCCAGCGCCACCTCTACGGAAGTCCCAAGGTGGCGGTGCCGTCGCGGTTCCTGGGGGCGCTAGCCGACGGCGGCGCGATGGCACGTTGGGGGAACGGCGCCGGCCGAGATGGGGCTGCCCGGCCCTATGTGGCGCCGGTGGCCAGCCGCGCCCAGCCCGCTCCGCTTCTGCGGGCCGCCCAGTACCTGGGCGACCGGGCGGTTGCGCCCGGGCGCCCGGTGGACGCCCCTGCCCGCTTCCAGGCCGGGGACCGGGTGGAGCATGCCCGTTTCGGGAAGGGCTCGATCGCTCTGAGCGAGATGACCCAGGGCGGTGAGGAGGTCGTGATCGACTTCGACACCGCGGGTCGGCGCCGGTTCGCGGTGACCGATGCCGTGCTGCGCAAGCTGGGCTGACGAAGATGTCGGCCGAGGTGGTGCCCCGCGAGGCGAGATCCCGGGCCTCCGCCCTGCGGCGGGAGATCAACCACCACAACTACCTGTACTACGTCCTCGACTCTCCTGAGATCTCCGACTTCGACTACGACCAGCTGCTCCGCGAGCTCCAGGAGCTGGAGGCGAGGTATCCCCGGCTCCGCACCAAGGACTCGCCGACCCAGCGGGTGGGCGGTGGCCTCTCCACCCCCTTTCGCAAGGTTCGTCACCTGGCTCCGATGCGGTCGCTGGCCGATGCCTTCAGCGAGGAGGAGGTGGAGCAGTTCCGCGACCGGGTCCGCCGGGCCCTTGGCACCGATCCGGACCTCGTGGCGGAGTTGAAGATGGACGGGCTGGCGGTGAGCCTAACCTACAGTGACGGGGTTCTGCGCCAGGGGGCGACCCGCGGCGATGGCGAGGTGGGCGAGGAGATCACGGCCAACGTGCGCGCGGTGAGTGAGATTCCTCAGGAGCTGGTCGACGCGGGCGGAACCGGGGTCCTGGAAGTCCGGGGTGAGGTCTACATGCCGAAGGCGGTGCTGGCGGCGCTCAACCGTGATCGTGCCGCCAAGGGGTTGGAGCTGTACGCCAACTGCCGGAACGCCGCCGCAGGCAGCCTGCGCCAGCTGGACCCGGAGATCACTAGGACCAGGCAGCTCAGCGCCTTCTTCTACGCCTGTGACCCGCCCCCCCGGGGAGTCGCGACTCAGAGCGATCTCCTGTCCTGGCTGGAACGCGTGGGCCTGCCGGTCAACCCCGAGCGGCGCCTGCTTCCCGCAGGCCAGGGGGTGGTCGAGGTGCTGGCGGAGTGGCAGCAGCACCGCCATCTGCTGCCCTATGAGATCGACGGTGTGGTCCTCAAGGTGGACCGGCTTGCCTGGCAGGACGAGCTGGGAGCGGACAGCCGCGCCCCGCGATGGGCGATCGCCTACAAGTTCCCGCCGGAGGAGCGCGAGACGGTCGTCAAGGAGATCCTGGTCAGCGTGGGCCGCACCGGTGCGGTCACGCCGCTGGCGGTGCTGGAGCCGGTCCTGGTCGCAGGCTCGGTGGTGAGTCACGTGACCCTGCACAACGAGGACCAGGTGCGGGCGAAGGACGTCCGGGTCGGTGACCGAGTTGTGATCCGCAAGGCCGGCGATGTCATCCCGGAGCTGGTTAGGGTGTTGACCGAGGCCCGAGGGCCGAAGTCCGAGCCGTTCCGCATGCCACGCAGCTGTCCCTCGTGCGGGGCGGAGTTGGTCCGCGAGCCCGGGGAGGCGGTAACCAGGTGCGTCAACCCACTCTGCCCGG
The DNA here is from genome assembly GCA_027319585.1 of Candidatus Dormiibacterota bacterium. GTDB lineage: Bacteria > Chloroflexota > Dormibacteria > Aeolococcales > Bog-877 > AG-12. The sequence goes on from DAHVMY010000021.1 coordinate 27,015, forward strand.
CTCAGGTCCAGCGCCGGCTGGAGCATCTGGTGAGCCGCGGAGCCCTCGACATCGATCGCCTGGGGCCGGTGGTTTTGGCGGAGCTCCTCACGCGGCAGCGGGTGCGGGTGCCGGCGGACCTCTTCCGGCTCACCGAGGCCGATCTGCGCGATATCCCAGGTCAGGGGGCCCGATCCTCGCGCCAGCTGGTGGCGGCAATCCAGGCGCGACGCAGGCCGTCGCTGGGCCGTTTCCTCTATGCGCTCGGGATCCGTCACATCGGCGAGCGCACCGCCGAGCTGCTGGCCGAGCACTTCGGCACCCTGGACCAGCTCCGTGCGGCGTCGGTCGAGCAGCTGGCGGCGGTCAATGGCGTGGGGCCGGTGCTGGCGGAGTCGGTGCACCGGTTCCTCCACAGCCCCGGGGGCGAGGAGCTCATCGACCAGCTGCTGGCGGCCGGGGTGGAGCCTCAGGGGATGACCCGGGTCGAGGGCCCGTGGCGAGGGCTGACCGTGGTGCTGACCGGGAGCCTGTCGCGCCTCACCCGCAGCCAGGCGGAGGCGGAGATCAAGCGGCGGGGCGGCACCGCGGGCAGCAGCGTCTCCCGCAAGACCTCGGCGGTGGTCGCGGGGGCTGCGCCCGGCTCCAAGCTGGCGACCGCCGAGCGGCTGGGCGTGCCCGTCCTGGATGAGGAGCAGTTCCAACGCTGGCTGGCCGAGCCCACCCTCACCCCGGCTGACCTGGTCGCAGCGGAAGCGCCAGCCGGGTAGGCCGCGGTGGTGGGCTGACCAGAGCAGGCGACTCCCCGGTGCGTGTGGCCGGTGCCTACGGATCGACCCCGCCCGGGTCGGCGCGCTGCAGCGCCGCCAGGGCGTCCTGGATGGCCCGGCTGGAAGGATCGTCCAGATTTCCGAGCCTGGCTGCCGCCTCCATGGCCGCGCGTAGGATCTGACTGGCGTCCAGGATCGCGAGCCGCAGGGCGCGGGTCTCGGCCATCGGCACCAGCTCCTCCGGAGAGAGATCCAGGTCCGCCGCTAGTCCCCTCATCAGGGCGCCCCAGCGGTCCCGGGCGCGCTCGAGCTGGGCCGCGGCCTGCTCCATCGCGCTCTGCGCCTTGATGCTGGCCCGGCGGGCGCCGGAGATGGGACGGGACCGGACGACGGCATTCGCGCCCAGCCGTCCCGGGTTGTCCAGGATCCGACGGGCGGCACGGGTGGCTACGAAGGCCTCCACCGCCGCCTCCAGAGCGAGCTCGGTCGGGGGGGAGGCCGCGGGCTCGGGGGTTGGGGTGCTGATGCTGATCTCCCGGAGTTGGCGCTGGCCGTTCCTATAATCCACTCTTGGTGGCTGATGAGAATGCGCCCGAGCTCAAGGCGTCCGTCTTCGAGCCAGCCCAGGTCGCGCACCTGAGCCGGCTCGCCAGACTGGGGTTGACCGAATCCGAGCTCCGTGAGCTCGGGGGACAGCTCGCTGACATCGTGAACGCGGTCGGTCGGCTCGCGCAGGCTCCGACCGATCAGGTCGACCCCACCGCTCAAGTGGGGGGCCTCTACAACGTGATGCGCGAGGATGTGGTGGTCGACGGCTTGAGCCAGGAGGAGGCCCTCGTCAACGCCCCCAGCCATGAGGCCGGCCTGATCCGGGTCCCCGCCATCCAGTGACCCTCCTCGACCTGTCCATTGCGGAGATGGCGCGCGGCCTCAGGGCCCGTGAGTTCAGTTCCCTGGAGCTGGTCGATGCCGCCTACCGGGAGATCGAGAGATTCGATGGGGAGTTGGGAGCCTTTCTCCGGACCACCAAGGATCAGGCGCGGGCCACGGCCCTTCAGTGCGACTCAGAGCTGGCGGGTTCGGCTGAAGACCCTGGCGACCTCTTCGGGATCCCGGTCGCGTACAAGGACGTGCTCTGCACCAAGGGGGTGGAGACCACCGCGGCGAGCCGGATCCTGACGGGATTCGTCCCCCCCTATGACGCCACCGTCGTTGCGCGTCTGGGCCGGAGGGGAGCGATCGGCCTGGGCAAGCTGAACTGCGACGAGTTCGCCATGGGCAGCTCCAATGAGAACTCCGCCTTCCAGGAGACCAGAAACCCCTGGGCCCGAGACCGCGTCCCCGGGGGGTCCAGCGGCGGGTCGGCGGTCGCGGTCGCGGCGAGGATGGCGGCCGCCACCCTGGGGAGCGACACCGGGGGTTCGATCCGGCTGCCGGCCTCGTTCTGCGGGGTGGTCGGGGTCAAGCCCAGCTACGGCCGGGTGAGCCGCTACGGGCTCATCGCCTTCGCGAGCTCCCTGGACCAGGTCGGGCCGCTGGCGAAGACCGTGGACGACGCCGCCCTGGTGCTGGAGGCGATCGCGGGCAACGACCCGCACGACGCGACCTCCTCGGCAGCCACGACCGGTGGTTACCGCGCCGCCTGCCTCAGGGGTGTGTCGGGGCTCAAGGTGGGGATCCCCAAGGAGTACCTGGCCATGGGGGTGGAGCCGGGGGTGAGGGCGGTCTTCGACCGGGCGGTCGCCTGGCTCGAGGGGGCGGGGGCGCGAGTGGTGGAGGTGTCCCTGCCCAGCACCGAATATGCGCTGGCCGCCTACTACGTGATCGCGCCCGCGGAGGTGAGCAGCAACCTGGCGCGCATGGACGGGGTCCGATTCGGGCCGGGGTTCGGCGACGCCGCCAACCTGGGTGAGGCCTACGAGCACGCGCGGCACCAGGGCTTCGGGCCCGAGGTGCGGCGCCGGATTGCTCTGGGCACCTACGTGCTCAGCAGCGGTTACTACGACGCCTACTACCTGCGCGCCCAGAAGGTGCGCACCCTGGTCGCCCAGGATTTCGAGCGGGTGTTCGGTGAGGTGGACTGCCTCATCTCCCCGACCGCGCCGACCGCCGCCTTCAGGATCGGTGAGCGAGTCGCCGACCCGCTGGCGATGTACGCCACCGACCTGCTGACCCTGCCGGCCAACCTGGCCGGAATTTCCGGGATCTCGGTCCCCGCCGGGTACAGCGACTCGCTGCCCGTGGGCCTGCAGGTTCTGGGTCCCTACCTGGGGGAGGAGACCTGCTTCCAGGTGGCGGCTACGGTGGAGGCGGCAGCCGACATCTGGCGGGATCGTCCCGGCGCCGTGGCCGCGGCTCGGGAGCTGAGGTGAGCGATCGCTGGGAGGCCGTGATCGGCCTGGAGGTGCATGCCCAGCTGCTGACCCAGAGCAAGATGTTCTGTGGCTGCCGCGCCCAGTACCTGGGTCGGCCCCCCAACAGCAACACCTGCCCGGTCTGCCTGGGTCTGCCGGGGACCTTGCCGGTGATGAACCGGGCGGCGGTGGAGATGACCATCAGGACCGCGCTGGCGCTGGGCTGCGAGATCCCGGAGTTCACCAAGTTCGATCGCAAGAACTACTTCTATCCCGATCTCCCCAAGGGTTACCAGATCTCGCAGTACGACCTTCCCCTGTCGCGCAACGGCTGCCTGGAGTTCGAGGTCGGAGGCCGGGTGGTCAGGGCCGGGATCACCAGGGTGCATCTCGAAGAGGACGCCGGGACCCTGCATCACGCCGGCGAGATCCATACCTCGGCGTTCTCTCTGGTGGACCTGAACCGGGCGGGCGTCCCGCTCATGGAGATCGTGGGCGAGCCTGACCTGCGCCGCCCCGAGGAGGCCCCGGCGTATCTGGCGGCGCTGCGGCAGACCCTGATGTACCTGGGGGTCAACGACGGCAACATGGAGGAGGGCAGCCTGCGCTGCGACGCCAACATCTCCCTTCGGGAGCGGGGCTCATCGGAGCTGGGCGCCAAGGTCGAGGTCAAGAACATGAACTCCTTCCGCAGCATCCAGCGGGCCCTCGAGTTCGAGCTGGAGCGCCAGTCGGACCTTCTCGACCAGGGGCGGACCATCGCCCAGGAGACCAGGGGTTGGAGCGAGCTGGAGCAGGTCACGGTCTCCCAGCGCAGCAAGGAGGAGGCCCAGGAGTACCGCTACTTTCCCGAGCCCGACCTGCCCCCGCTGCGGGTCGCGCGCGACTATGTCGAGCGCCTGCGGTCCGAGCTGCCCGAGCTACCTCGGGCCAAGCGCCGGCGTCTGGTCGAGGCGTACTCCTTGAGCGAAGATCAGGCGCGGGTCATCTCGGAGAGCCCGGCGGATGCTGCCTACTTCGAGGCGGTGGTCGCGGCCGGCGCCGAGCCGCGCTCGGCGGCCAACTGGCAGGTGCAGAACCTGCAGGCCCTCTGCAACGCCGCCAAGATGCGGGTCGCCGATTGCCGGATCCCGCCCGCGGCCCTGGCCGAACTGGTAAGGCTGGTCGACCAGGATCGGGTGAGCGGTGCGGTCGCCAAGGAGGTGCTGGCCGAGTGCTTCGCCAGTGGCGAGGCCCCCGCCCATCTGATCGCCAGCCGGGGGCTGAGCCAGGTGAGCGACGAGGAGCAGCTCAAGCAGCTGGTTGAGCAGGCCGTCGCCGCCAACCCCAAGGCCGCCAGCGACTACCAGGCCGGCAACGACAAGGCCCTCAACTCCCTGGTGGGGTCGGTGATGCAGGCTTCGAGGGGCAAGGCCAATTCCAAGATGGTGGGCGAGCTCCTGCGCGCGCGGCTGCCGCGCGGATGAGGTGGCCCGCTCCCGAGTGAGCGCCGCACCCGCAGAACCCGGTCTCGACCTCAGCCCCGGCCAGCGGCTGCGCCTCAGCTGCGAGCGGATGGCGCATCGAGGCCTCGGGGTGGGGCACTTCCGGGGCAGGGTGGTCTTCCTGTTCGGCGCCCTCCCCGGTGAGGAGGTCACCGCTCGGGTGACTCGGGTGCGCCGCCGTCACGCCTTCGCCGACACCGAGGCGGTGCACCGGCGCTCCGCCGAGCGGGTCGAGCCCCGGTGCCCGCATTTCGGGGTGTGCGGGGGCTGCCAGCTGCAGCATGCCTCCTACCGCTTTCAGCTGGAGATCAAGCGGGAGATCCTCCAGGAGGCCCTGGTCCGCCGCGGGATCCTGCTGCCGGACGACTGGGAGGCGGTGGGGGCCGTCTCACCGTACGGATACCGCTGGCGGGGTGAGCTGCACCGGGGACCGGACGGGAACCAGTTGGGGTTCACCGGCCGGGGGTCGTACCGGGTCGTGCCGGTCAGCGGGTGCCCCATCCACCATCCGGTGATCGATCGGGCCATCGGCCCGCTCGGCCACTTGGTGCAACCGCTGCAGGGGGTCGAAACCGTGCATCTAACCGTGGGGGGCGCCGGCCAAGAGCTGCTGCTGCAGACCCGGCCGGACCGTCGCCCCGGGGAGGAGCTGGTGGCGACCGCAGACCTGGAGTACCCGGGGGCGCCCCGGCTCACCGCGGAGTCCACCGACCTCGAGTACCGCGGGAGGCGCTTCAGGGTGCATGCGGACTCCTTCATCCAAGTCAACCAGGCCAGCCTCGAGCGGCTCTACGAGACGGTGCTGGAGTGGCTCGGCGACCTCGACGGCCAGTTGGTGGTGGACGCGTACGGAGGCTCGGGCTGGCTGGGGCTGCGGCTGTGCGACCAGGGGGCCAGGGTCCTGGTGATCGAGCAGAGCCCGATCTCGGCCCGGCTCTGCCAGCTCCATGCCCAGATGTACGAGCAGCCGCGGCTCGAGGTGCGCTGCGGGGCGGTGGAGGAGCTGCTGCCGGATGTGGGGATGCCGGACGTGGTGGTCGTGGATCCTCCCCGCAGCGGTCTGGCGCCTCAGGTCAGCGGGTGGCTCGCGATGGCCGGTCCGCCGGTGCTCGCCTACCTGAGTTGTGAGGTCTCCGCGCTGGCCCGGGATTTGGACGCGCTCTGCCGGCTGGGCCCGTACCGCCTGGAGCGGTTGCGGCTGGTGGACATGTTCCCGCAGACCTATCACTTCGAGACGGCAGCTCTTCTGGTCCGCGACTGAGCAACACGGTGGGCGCCGGCGTCCACCGATCCCCGATACTGGGGGCTCCGACTTTTCCCAGTTGCAGGTTTGCCCCAAGTCATGTCCTCAGTTGAATTCGCCCATCTCCACAACCACTCCGAGTACTCGCTGCTGGATGGCGCGGCCCGACTCAGGGCGCTGGTGGAGCGGGCCAGAGCCCTGGGCCAGTCCGCAGTCGCGGTCACCGACCACGGGGTCCTGGCGGGGGCGATCGAGTTCTACGAGGAGGCGACTGCGGCCGGGATCAAGCCGATCATCGGTTGCGAGGTCTACATGGCCGCGCGGTCCCGGCTGCAGAAGGAGGGGCGAGCGGATCG
>DAHVMY010000022.1:0-32801 GCA_027319585.1 Candidatus Dormiibacterota bacterium
CCCAAGTGGCTAACCTCGATCTCCACCAGCCCGCTTCCGTTCTCCGGCTACTGGGAGCAGCAGGGCTGGAACCCGTCCGCTCTGCCCCACATCTTCTCGCGCTTCGACTTCCCCCCCGGGAACACCCGCCTTAGGTCGCAGCGGGCATATCTGCTGACCGGGGTCGCCTACGCCGGCAGCCAGGGCGTGCAGCGAGTGGAGGTCAGCGTGGATGGGGGGGCCAGATGGGTCCCGGCCCACCTGCAGCCCCAGCTCTCGCCATACGCGTGGTCGGTGTGGAGCCTGCCGTGGCAGCCCGGCCCGGGCCTCTACGCCCTCAGCGTTCGGGCGGTCGACAAGCAGGGCCGGGTGCAAACCGCAACCGCCACGGGCAGCTACCCGAACGGTGCCAGCGGCCGGGAGGAGATCGTCGTGAGCGTGGTCTGACCCGGAGCCTCGCCAACTCCGTACACTCCTGCGAAGCATGGCAGTCGGCCCGACTTCACCGGCGGCGGCGCCGCCGCCAGCCTCCGGCCCACCCGGGGAACAGCCGACGGTGCCCTCTGGCCCCAGGACCGACGGGCTGCAGCACTCGGCCCTGGTCTGGGGCCGGGCGGCCGCGATCCTGCTCACCGCCTTCCTCGTCTACGAGCTGCTGCTGGTCCTCAAGGGGCTGGCGGCGGCGCTGCTGGTGGTGCTCATCTGCGCTTTGCTGGCCTCGATCATCTCCTTCCTGGGCACCCCGGTGGTGGACCTCCTGGAGCGGCGCGCCCGGATCCCCCGGACCGCGGGGGCGCTGCTCACCATGGTGGTCGGGGTCGGACTGCTGGGGCTCATCTTCTGGTTGATCTCCGGCCCTTTGGTCGCGGAGAGCCGGGGGCTGGCCGCGCAGGCCCCCAGCCTGGTCCACCGGGTGGAGCGGATCGTGACCCAGCTCCAGCAGCAGCTGCGCGGCCACGGCATCAAGATCGACGCCGTCGCGTTCGTCACCTCCAAGCTGACCGGCCTGGTCCCCCAGCTCACCGGCCTGGCGGTGACCGGGATCACCAGCGCGATCGGGATCGTGGTGGACGTGGTGATCTCGGTGGTGCTCCCCTTCTGGCTGATGCGCGACGCGCGCCAGCTGCGGCAGCGCTTCGTCTCCCTGTTCCCCACCCGGGCGGCCCGAGAGCTGGAGTTTGCCATCGACGCCTATTCGGTCGTGGTCGGCGGCTACGTGCGAGCGCAGCTGTTCCTGGCCCTGGTGGTGGCGGCGATGGCGGGGCTCGGGACCTTCCTATTGGGGGTGCCGTTCCCGCTCGTGGTCGCGCTGGCGGCCGGGGTTTTCGAGCTCATCCCCCTGGTGGGGCCGTTCGCCGGAGGCGCGGTGGCGCTGCTGCTGGCGCTGACCAAGAGCCCGACTTTGGCGCTCTTCACCCTGATCCTGTTCCTGGGGATTCACGTGGTGGAGGGCTACCTGCTGGTGCCGCGGATCCAGGCCCGCTTCGTGCAGCTGCACCCGTTCGTCACCCTGCTGGCGCTCTTCGCCGGGGTGGAGGTGGGCGGCTTCCTGGGCGCGCTGGTGGCGGTCCCGGCGGCCAGCTACGTGACCGTCCTGATCCGGGCGGGGGTCGGTGACTGGCGGGCCCAGCGGCCGGACCTGTTCAGCCGGGTGCGGATCGACAGCCTGGGCGAGCTGCGCAACCGCCGGTTGCTGCGCAGCTTCCGGATTCGCAAGTCGGCACCTCGTGAGAGCCCGGTCGACGAGGGCTCGCCGCCGCCGCCGGCTAGTGCCGGCTGAGCTCCTGCGACCGGGGCGGCCGCGGCCCGAAGAGGGCGCTGCCCAGCCTGACCTCGGTGCTGCCCTCTGCGATCGCGAGCTCGAAGTCGTCGCTCATGCCCATGCTCAGTACCGGCAGCGGCTGGGCGAGCTCGCCCACCAGCCGGTCGCGCAGGGCGCGGCACTGGCTGAAGCAGCGCTGCGGGAAGGCCGGGTCCGCAACCGTCATCAACCCCATGAACCGCACCCCGGGCAGGGCACTAAGCGCGGGGGCGGCCGCCACCAGCTCCTCGGGTCGAAACCCGTTCCGCCCCGGGATGTCGGTGAAGTCCACCTCGCAGAGGATCGGCAGGGGCTCCCCCTGCAGTCGCGCCCGCGAGAGCTGCTCCGCCAGGCGGAGGCTGTGGACGGTCTCCACCACCGCGAACAGGGAGGCCGCCCGTGACACCTTGTTGCGCTGCAGGTGACCGATGAGATGCCAGCTCATCCCGGGCTGCAGCTTGGCCTTCTCCGCACACTCCTGCACGTAGTTCTCCCCGAACTCGGTGAACCCCAGGGCGGCCGCCTGGCGGATCCGGTCTGCCGGATGCCCCTTGGTGACGCAGAGCAGGCTCACCGGCTGGCGGCCGCCGCGGCTGCGCGCCTGCTCGATCCGCTCCTTGACCTCCGCCGCCGCTCGGCGCAGCTGCTCCAGGCCCGGCTCTGAGTCAGGCCCGGCTGCTGGCACGGCGGCGGCTCTTGGTGCGGTCGCCGACCAAGATCTGGTCGATCTCATTGCGCACCTCGGAGAGGTCGCGGAAGGAGCGGTAGACCGACGCGAACCTCACGTAGGCGACCTCGTCCAGACGGCGCAACCGCTCCATCACCAGCTCTCCCACCTCCCGGCTGGGAAGCTCCGACTGACCGCGACCGCGGAGCTCGCCCTCGATCTCCTCCACGATCTCGGTCACCTGGGCGGGGGAGATGTCCCGCTTCTTGCAGGCGTTCATCAACCCCAGGAAGAGCTTCTGGCGGTCGAAGTCCTCGCGGCGGCCGTCCTTCTTGACTATGTAGAAGGGCACCGACTCGATCCGCTCGTAGGTCGTGAAGCGCTTGTTGCAGCTGTTGCAGGCGCGCCGACGGCGGATCGCCTCGCCGGTCTCCGAGTCCCGCGAGTCCACCACCCGCAGGTCGTCGTGGTTGCAGTAGGGGCAGCGCATGAGTCTCCGCTCGGAACTCCGCCCACACTATATGGGGCGGCTGCGGCCATTGTACCCCTCATATTGTGGTATCCCGTGATGGCGGGGCGGCCGTGGAGCCGCCCCGCCATCAGAAGGGGCCAACGGGAGCCCCCACCAGCGCCTTGGTCAGCGGTTGACGGTCCTCATGTCGGCATAGCGGTCTCCGGCCACCGCCCCCTGGGGCATCAGCTCCTCCAGCCTGGCCAGGGTCTCCTGATCGAGCTCCAGGTCGGCCGCTGCCAAGTTCTCCTCCAGGTAGCGGCGCCGCTTGGTCCCGGGAATGGGCACTATGTCCTGGCCCTGGTGCAGCACCCAGGCGATCGCGACCTGCCCCGGGGTCGCCTCCTTCTCGCGCGCGATCTCCTCGATCCGGTCCACCAGCGCCAGGTTGCGCTCCAGGTTTTCCCCGGCGAAGCGGGGGAAGCGCGCGGCCCGGGTGTCCCCCTCCACGCCCACCTGGGCGGTGGCGCGGCTGCGGCCGGTCAGCATGCCCCGACCCAGGGGGCTGTAGGCGACAAAGCCGATCCCCAGCTCCCTGACCGTGGGCAGGATCTCCTGCTCGGGGTCGCGGGTGAACAGCGAGTACTCGGTCTGGAGCGCGCTGATCGGGTGCACCGCGTGCGCGCGCCGGATCGTCTGCGGTCCCGCCTCCGACAGACCAAGGTAGAGGACCTTCCCCTTCTCCACCAGCTCCGCCATCGCGCCCACGGTCTCCTCGATGGGCACGGTGAGATCCACCCGGTGCTGGTAGTAGAGGTCGATGTGGTCGACCCCCAGGCGGGTCAGCGAGGCGTCGCAGGCCTGGCGCACGTACTCGGGTCGGCCATTGATCCCCACCCAGGAGCCGTCCTCGCGCCGCTCGTTGCCGAACTTGGTGGCGAGCACCACCTGATCGCGCCGGCCGGCGATCGCCTCTCCCACGAGCCGCTCGTTGTGGAAGGGCCCGTACATGTCGGCGGTGTCCAGGAAGTTGACCCCGAGCTCGAGCGCCCGGTGGATGGTCGCGATCGACTCCTGGTCGTCGCGCTGGCCGTAGAACTCCGACATCCCCATGCAGCCCAGGCCGAGCTCCGACACCTCCAGCCCCTGGCCGCCCAACTTGCGCATCTGCATATCCGGCTCCTCCTATTCCCTTCAGGCCCGGCTTCGAGTGTAGTTGGCGCCGAATCGGCCCGCCTGCCGCTTCGGAGTTCATACCAACGGGGGATGCCAACCTCAGGCGGGCATCCCTACCCTGGAGACGGCTGGCAGTCCGCGCCGGCGCCCACGGAACAGGAGGTTGCGCAACTCTTGAGTCAGCTGAGGCTGCTGCTCCGCGCTCTCCGCTGGCGCGCGGGGGCGGCGGTTGCCCTCTTCGTGGTCGCCACGGTCGCGGTGCTGGCGGCAGCCGCTGGGCCCCTCTATCTCGACACCGCCAACGACAGCGTGCTGCACTCGACCTTGGTCAGCCACCCCGCCTCCGCGGACGGGATCACCCTCATCCCCAACGCCGCCAGCGGGGTTCCCATCGACAACGCCGAGCAGGCGCTGAGCGCGGCCAGGAGGATGGGCCTCTACCGCTGGTACCACCCGGGCAAGTTGATCCTCGACCAGGGCTTTGCGGTCATGGGGGCCGGGGGGATCACCTACGGCGGCGACCTCCTGTCCGATCCCGGACAGTGCCACGTGCTCCATTTTCTGCAGGGATCGTGCCCCGGACCGGGACAGGTCGCGGTCACCAAGCGCACCGCCAGGGCGCTCGGGGTGCATCTGGGCTCGAGCCTGACGATCCCACTCAAGGGCGGAGTCCCCCCGGTCAAGGTCAGAGTGACCGGCATCATCGCCCTGGGCAACCCTCACCAGACCTTCTGGTTCGGGGAGGAGCCGTCGTATTTCGACTTCGGCCCCCCGCTCACCTGTGGGATCGGGGCCACGTGCCTGCCCCTGGTGGACGCGATGTTCACCGCCCCCTCGACCATCGCCGGCCTGCCGGAGGTGCAGCCGACGGATGAGTTCCAGCTCCGGGTGAGCCGCATCCACACGACCGATCTGGCCGCCTTCCGACGCGCGTTCGACCACTTCGCGACCTACACCGCTGAGGTCCTGAGGACGCCGGTCGAGACCGGGCTCAGCGCCGAGACCGGTGCCGCGGCTCGGGAGAGCGACCTCATGCAATCGATCGTGATCGTGGTCGACCTCCAGCTGGTCCTGCTGGCCCTGTTCGTGCTCTTCGGGCTGGTGGCCCGCACCGCCGAGGCCCGCGAGAAGGAGGTCGCGCTGGCCAAGCTCAGGGGCTTCGGCACCTGGTCGGTGCTGCTGGTGGGGCTGCTGGAGCCGGTCGCGGTCCTGGTGGTGGCGCTGCCGGTGGGGCTGGTGCTGGCCTGGCTGGCGATGCGACTGGCCCAGCCGCTGCTGCTCCCGGGGGCGATCATCACCTTCCAGCCGCTGGTCCTCCTGGCCGCGGTCGCGGCCTTTGCCGGGGGGCTGGTGGCGACCGCGTTCGGAGCTCGCCGGATCCTCACCCGCCGCCTCTCCGATGAGCTGCGGGCGATCGAGCCGCGGAGCTCCAACGTGGCCCGGGCCGCGATCGACGCGGCGGCGCTGGCGCTGGCGATCGCGGGGATCGTGGAGCTGCTGGCGGCGGGCGTCTTGAGTGGCAGCCAGCCCAATCCGCTGGCGGCGTTCGCGCCGGGACTGGTGGCGGTGGCGGTGGCCGTGGTCGGGGTCAGGGTGCTTCCCTGGCTCTGCTCGTTCTTGGTCCGGTGGACCAGGAACTCGCCGTGGATGGCAACCGGTCTGGCGGTCCGCCAGGTGGTCCGGCGTCCCACCAGCCTGCGCCAGATCACAGTCCTCGCGATCGCGACCGGGCTGGCCTGCTTCGCGGTCACCGGCTGGGCGGCGGCAGGGATCAACCGCACGGTGAGGGCGGACTTCGTGCTGGGGGCCGCCAAAGTCCTGACCGTGGACGTCCCCAACTCGGTGAACATCGAGAAGGCCGTGGACCGGGCCGACCCCACCGGGCGCTACGCGATGGCTGTCATGCTCTCCTCCATCCCCAGCCAGAAGCTGCTGGCGGTGCAGGTCAGCCGGCTCCAGAGGGTCGCCTACTGGCCCCAGGACGTGAGCTCCACCAGCGAGGCCCGGATCGTGCACTGGCTGACGCCCCACCTGCAGCCCGCGATGTACCTGACCGGCGCCGAGGTCAGGGCGACGATCACCCTCGACGGCACCCCCACCCCCCCGCCGGATTTGGTCTTCAACCTGGTCAACAGCGGCGGCCACCAGGGGGTGGCCGACTTCGGCTTCCTCCGGCCCGGCACCCACACTTACATGACCCCGCTGCCCGCCGCCTGCAGCGGCGGCTGCCATGTGCTGAACCTGGAGCCGCTTTGGAACCCCAGCCAGAGCGGTCCCCAGCAGGTGAGCTACTCGCTTTCCCTGGCGGGGCTCGACGAGCGCTCCGGCTCCACGGGCGGCTGGAGGCCGGCCACCTCGCGGCTGGCCGATCCCCGTTACTGGACGCCCAGCGCGCCGTGGGTGGCGGTCTCGGCGACCACCGACCAGGGCTCGCCCGCACTCAAGCTGCGGGTGGAGGACAGCGTCAACGACACCAACCCGCCCGGGGTGGTCCCGGGGGCTCTGCCGGCGACCATACCCGGGGTGGTGACCAGGGCCAACTCGGTTTCCGACCCCAGGGATGCCTCCATCGAGGACTTCGACGGCAGCAGCCTCAACCTCGATGTCCCCTACCAGGTGAGCGACCTTCCCCAGCTCGGCCAGGTGGGCTTCCTGGTCGACCTGCAGACCGCGATCCGGGGGGAGTCGGCCCCTCCCAGCCAGACTGTGACCCAGGTCTGGCTGGCCCCGGGCGCGCCCGCTTCGATAGCGCGCTCGCTGGCGGCCCAGGGGGTCAGGGTCACCTCGGTTCGGACTCCGGGGCCGGACATCCGGGCGATGAACCACGGTGGGCTCGCGCTCGCCTACCTCTTCTTCCTGTTCGCCGCGGGGGCGGCGGCGGTGCTGGCGATCGGGGCGGCCGTCTTCTCGGTCTTCATGACCAGCCGCCGCCGCGCCTTCGAGCTGGCGGTGCTGCGCGCGATCGGGATCTCCCGCGCCACCCTGCTGCGCTCGCTCCTGGGCGAGCACCTCCTGGTGCTGGGACCGGGGGTCGTGCTGGGGCTGGGCGCGGGGCTGCTGGGAGCTCTGATGGCGCTTCCCTCGGTGCCGGAGTTCGCCAACCCCGGCGGCGGCCCCCCGGTTGAGCTGGTGTTCGCGGTCGTCCCGATCGTGGCGATGATGGTCGCCCTGGTCATCCTGCTGGCGGTCGCCGCCGCGCTGGCGTCCGCCGCCACCCTGCGGCTGGCGGGGTGGGAGCGGCTGCGCACGGAGATCACGTGAGCACCACGACCGCGGCCCCACGCGGGCTGGACATCCACTTCTCGGGGGTCGTTCACCTCTATCCCAGCCAGGAGGGCGATGTGGTCGCGCTGCGCGGGATCGACCTGGACGTGGAGGCGGGGGAGGAGTTCGCCCTGCTGGGGCCCTCGGGCTCCGGCAAATCCACCGTGCTGGCGCTGCTGGCCGGGCTGCAGCGGCCGTCGGCCGGGCAGATCCTGATCGGACCCTACGAGATGTCGAAGCTGACCAACCGCCAGCTGCTCAGGTTGCGCGCCACCGAGGTCAGCCTGGTGCTGCAGGACCCCTCCCGCAACCTGCTGCCCTATGCGACCGCGACCCAGAACATCGAGTTCGCCCAGCGCGGCGCCCGCGGCCGCGGGCACCGCCCGCCCTGGAGGCCGGCGGAGCTGCTGGAGCACCTGGGCATGGGCGCGCTCGCCACCCGGACCGTCTCCACCCTCTCGGGCGGCGAGCAACAGCGGGTGGCGATCGCCTCCGGCGTCGCCTCCGCGCCCCGCCTGCTCCTGGTGGATGAGCCGACCAGCCAGCTCGACACCAGAAGCCGCGACCAGGTGATCGAGCTCTTGCACCGGATCAATCGCCAGCTGGGCTCGACCGTGGTGAGCGTCACCCATGACAGCGCCGTGGCCGAGGCGATGCCGCGCACCGTGACGATCCGCGACGGCCGGGTCGGGGCCGAGGGCCGGCGGGGGGAGGAGTACGCGGTGGTGGGCCGGGACGGCAGCGTCCAGCTACCCCCGGACGTTTTGGAGATGCTGCCGCCCGGCACTCTCCTGCACGTGCGCCGCCACCAGAGTGGCGTGGACCTGCGCAACCCGGAGCTGGAGGCACCCCGTGATCAGTGAGATCCGTCTGGAGCACGTGACCGCGCGGGTCGGGGGCCGCGACATCCTGCACGACGTCAACCTGGTGGTGCGGGCGGGTGAGTCGATGGCGATAACCGGGCCCTCGGGATCGGGCAAGACCACCCTGCTCATGCTCGCCGCGGGGCTGCAGCCGCCCACCGAGGGCCGGATCCTGGTCGACGGCCGGCCGATCCCCACCGACGAGCGCAGCCGCCAGCGCTTCGGGGTGGTGCTGCAGAACCACGGGCTGGTGTCGGTGCTGACGGCTGCGGAGAACGTCGCGCTGCCGCTGCAGGCCCGGGGAACCCCGGCGCTGGAGGTGGGGCGCCTGGCCCGGGAGGGGCTGGATGCGGTGGGGCTGCACTCAGCCGCGGACAGCCTGGTCCAGGATCTCTCCGGCGGCCAGCAGCAGCGGGTGGCGGTGGCGCGTGCGCTCGCGGGATCGCCCGAGGCAGTCCTGGCTGACGAGCCCACCTCCGAGCTGGTGGCGGAGCAGCGCAAGGCGATCGTCGAGCTCTTGCTCCAGCAGGCGCGCGGAGGCCGCGTGCTGGTCCTGGCCAGCCACGACCCCGAGGTGGTGGGCGCCTGTCAGCGGCAAATCCGGCTGGTCGACGGCCGCCAGGCGGACCCCGCGAACCAATAGGGAGCTGGCGGAGCTGGGTCAGCCGGCTGGGACCAGTCCCACCGCGCAGGCCACCCCGGTCCCCCGCAGCCCGCAGTAGCCGTTGGGGTTCTTGTGGAGGTACTGCTGGTGGTAGGGCTCGGCGTAGTAGAAGGGGCCTGACTCCAGGACCTCGGTGGTGATCATGCCCAGCCCCGCCTGGGTCAGCCGCTGCTGGTAGCTCTCCCGAGACGCCAGCGCGAGCTGGAGCTGGGCCTCGCTGGTGCAGTAGATCGCCGAGCGGTACTGGGTTCCGATGTCGTTGCCCTGGCGCATGCCCTGGGTCGGGTCGTGTGACTCCCAGAAGAGGCGCAGCAGCTCCGGGTACGGCACAGCACTGGGCCGGAACGCCACCAGGACCACCTCCGCATGCCCGGTCAGCCCGGTGCACACCTCTTCGTAGGTCGGATTGGGCGTGATCCCCCCGCTGTACCCGGCCGCGGTGGTGTAAACCCCGGGGGTCTCCCAGAACCGGCGCTCCGCCCCCCAGAAGCAGCCCATCCCGAAGACGGCCACCTCGACACCCGCGGGGAAAGGCGGCAGCAGGGGATGCCCCAGGACCGGATGGGATCCCGCCACCGGCATCGCCTCCTGGCGGCCTGGCAGGGCCTTCGACGGGGTCGGCAGCGAGGTGCGGTGAGTGGTCTCAAGCATACGTCGCAATCCCTCCATCACTTAGGCCCTCACACTATCACCGCTCGGCGGTGGCGGTCGGCGTCATTCCCAGTGGAACAGGCTGACCGCTGCGCCCACTGCGACCGCGGCCCAGGCCAGGCAGAGCGCGAGCGGCACCGCCGGCAGGGCGTGTCCCTCCAGCACCGCTCGCAGGGAGGTGCTGAGGGCGGCTGCCGGGAGCACCCGCGCCAGCGGCTGGATCGCGCCGGGCAGCTGGCTGACCGGGATCGCGATCCCCCCCAGCACCAGGAACAGCAGGTAGAGCCCGTTGGCAGCTCCGAGGGTGAGCTCGGCCCGCAGCGCCCCGGCCATCGTGAGCCCGATCGCGGCGAAGGTGAGGCTGCCCAGCAGCACAACCGCCGCGGCCAGCCACCAGCTGCCCCGGTCGTGCCAGTGGAAGCCGAAGTGGGCGATGAGCAGCACCAGCACCACCTGGCCGACCTCCACCACCAGCACCGAGCCCGCCTTGGCCACCACCAGCGTGCGCCGGGTGAGGGGGGTCCCGCCGAGCCGCTTCAGAACCCGGTAGTAGCGCTGGTAGGCGGTGGAGATTCCCAGGGTCACCATCCCGGTCGACATCACGGCCAGGGTCAGTATCCCGGGTACCAGAAAGTAGATGGGGGGCCCGTCCCGGGTTGGCAGGACCCGCAGGCCGGCGAAGAAGACCAGCAGCAAAACCGGCAGGATCAGGATCACCAGCAGGTTCTCCGGCTGGCGCAGCAGCAGCAGCAGCTCCACCTGGAGCTGGGCTGCGAGCGCTCCCGGCCGGCGGGGGGTGCGCCGGGCGGCGGAGGTGGGCAGGCTCACTCCCCCTGCTCCTCGGTCAGGCTGAGGAACACCTCTTCGAGGGACGACCGGCCGATCCTGATCTCGTTGAAGGTCAGGTCCCGGTCGGCGAGCCAGGCCGTGAGGGCGGCGGCGGCCCGCGCCGGCTGGGGGGTGGCCAGGTCGTATGCCGCCCGTCCGCGCTCGGTGACCTCCACCGCTCCCAAGTGCTCGGTCAGGGAGACCAGCAGCTCGGGTGTGAGCGGCGCGGGCAGCTCGAGGCGGAGCAGGTCAGGACCAGAGCCCCCTCGCAGGCGCTCCGGTGAGTCGCAGGCGATGAGGGACCCATCCTTGATGATGGCGACCCGGTCTGCGAGCCGCTCGGCCTCCTCCATCGAATGGGTGGTCAGGACGATCGTGACCCCGGCCGCCCGCTGCTCCTGCACGATCTCCCAGGTGAGCAGGCGGGCGCGCGGGTCCATCCCCGCAGTGGGCTCGTCCAGGAAGAGCACCCGGGGCCGACCGACCAGAGCCAGCGCCAAGGACAGCCTCTGCTTCTCGCCCCCCGACAGCTGGCGGAAGCGACGGTCGACCCGGTCGGCGAGCCCGACCCGCTCCAGCAGCGCCTCCCCGGGCGCGGGATCCCGGAAGTACGAGGAGAAGAGCCGGATGACCTCGCCGACCTTGATGGTGGGATAGATGCCTCCCTCCTGCAGCATCAGCCCCACCTGCTCCCGGACCGGCCCGGGCTCGCGGGCGGGGTCGTGCCGGAGGACCCGGATGGTGCCCCGGTCGGGGCGCCGGTAGCCCTCGATCATCTCGATGGTGGTGGTCTTGCCCGCCCCATTGGGTCCCACCACCGCCACCAGCTCGCCCAGCCCGATCTCCAGATTGAGGTCCAGAACCGCGGCGCGGCTGCCGTAGAACTTGGAGACCCCGACCAGGGAGATCGCGGGCTCCGCCAGGGCCGGGCTCACCGCTGCAGGCTCTCCCCCGGGGCGAGGTCCGCCCGGTAGCCGACTCCGAACACGGTGTTGATGCGAAAGGGCAGGCTGGGGAAGGCCTCGAACTTCTCCCTGATCCATCGGATGTGGACCGCCACCGTCTTGCTGTCGCCGTGGAAGTCGGTGCCCCACACCGCACGCAGAAGCGCCTCGCGGCTGTGTACGCGTCCGTGGTGGGTGAGCAGGTAGAAGAGCAGGCTGAACTCCTTCGGGCTCATCCTGACCTCCTGCTGGTCCACCACCACCCGCCGCGACCTCGCGTCCGCGGTGAAGTTGCCGACTTTGATCAGTTCGCCGGTGGAGGCCGCCTGGGAGGTGCGCTCGGAGCGCCGTAGCAGGGCCGCCACCCGGGCCATGAACTCCTTGATCCCAAAGGGCTTGGTCATGTAGTCGTCGGCGCCAAGGCCGAGTCCGGCCACCTTGTCGCTCTCGGCGCCGCGGGCGGTCAGCATCAGGATGGGGACGTCTGACTCCTGGCGAATCGCTCGACACACCTCCTCGCCGGAGAGCTCGGGAAGCATCAAATCGAGCACGACCAGGTCAGGGCTGCGGGAGCGCGCGAGCTCGAGCCCGGCGGTGCCGGAGCTCGCCTCCGAGACCACATAGCCCCGGGCCGCCAGGTTGTAGCGCAAAGTCATGCGCACCGCCTCCTCGTCCTCCACGAGCAGCACGCGCCTGCCCTTGCCCTGATCCGTCGCCTCCACGCTCAACCGAGCTCGACCAGCCGGCCGGTCTCCAAAAAGACCACATCCTCGGCGATGTTGGTGACGCGGTCGGCGATCCGCTCCAGGTTGTGGGCGATGAACAGCAGGTTGGTGGCGGGATAGGCCCACTCCGGATGCTCGCGCATGGTCTCCACCATGTCGTCGAAGACCCGGTGATAGATGCGGTCGATGCGGTCGTCGCGGGCGGCGATGTCCTGGGCGCGCCGCACGTCGGTGGCGGTGATCGTCTGCATGATGTCCCGCACCTGCTCCTCCACGTAGCGCCCGAGCCGGATCACCGCGTCCATCCGGGGGCGCGAGGAGAGCTCGATCAGGGGCAGCGCGTAGCGGGCGCAGCTCTTGGCGTGGTCCCCCATCCGCTCCAGCTCGGAGGCGATCAGTAGCAGGCCGAAGATGGCGTGTAGGTCCTGGCCGGCAGGGTGGCGGTCCTCCAGGAGCTGGATGCCCCGCTCCCGCTCCAGCCGGTGGCGCTCGTTGATCTCCAGGTCGCGCGCGACCACACCGCGGAGGCGGTCGCCATCGCGCTCCTCGAGGCCTCCCATGGCGCCGGCGACCCCCTCGGCGACCAGCTCCCCCAGCAGGCGCACCCCGTCACGGCGAGCCGCCAGCTCCGCCGCCAGCTCCGGCCTTCTCGCCACGCTTGCCATCTCTCGATCTTAGATGAGCCGCGTCAACTGGGCGGATCTGGAGGACAGAGCTGGATGCGGACCTCGGTGCCGGCACCTGGGCGGCTCGTCACCTCGATCCGCCCACCCTGCAGCTCCACCGCCTGACGGGCGATCGCCAGCCCCAGCCCGCTGCCCGAACCCGAGCGGGCGCGGTCTCCCGTGTAGAAGCGGTCGAAGATGCGGGGCAGGGCCGCGGCGGGGATGCCGCTGCCGGTGTCGCGCACCGCCACCGTCGGACAGGCGCCCACCATCTCCACGGTGACCGTGATCTCGCCCTCCTCGCCGGTGAACTTGATCGCGTTGTCGAGCACGTTGGACAGCGCCCGTTCCAGCCGCTCCGGGTCGGCGCGGGCCAGGATCGCCTCCCCCTGGCAGCGGAGGGTCAGCCGGCGGTCCCGGGCCTGGGGCCCCAGCCCCACGCAGACCCGCCGGGCGAGCTCCAGGAGGTCCACCGTCTGCAGGTTGGCACGCTCGGCCCCCGCCTCCAGCCGGGCCAGGTCCAGGATCCCCGACACCAGGGAGTGCAGGTGCTCCGCCTCGGCGGCGATCCGGGCGGCGAACTCCTGGGTGGCCTCGGGGTCACCGCGAGCCTCTCCGTTCAGGGTCTCGGCGAGCAGGGTGAGGCTGGCCAGCGGGGTGCGCAGGTCATGGGACAGGTTCGCCAGCAGCTCCTGATGGGCGCGGCTCAGCCGGCGCTCGTGGGTGACGTCGCTCAGGATCAGGAGCACGGTCGGGGAAGGCCCGGAGCGGATCGGGGCCGCCACCGCACGCAACACCCTGCGCCAGCCGTCATGGCTTATCTCCGAGCGCTGGACCTGCTTCTGTTCGAAGGCCAGCCCCACCAGCTCCGCCGCCCGAGGGTCGTCGACCACCAGTCCCAGGGGGGTGCCCGGCTCCAGCGCCGGGACGGCCGGATCTCCCGAGGGGTCGCTCCGCGCCAACAGCTCGGCGGCGTTGGGGCTCGCCCAGAGCAGGCGGCGCCCGCTGTCCAGCAGGAGCCCGGCATCGGTACCCAGCCGCACCATCGCGGCCAGCACCTCCGATCGAAGGCGCTGGGGCCCGGTCGGCTCTCGTCCGGTCATCGGGACCACCGGCCGGTTCTGGGGTTGAGTACCCCCGCAAACTCGACTGCCACCAGCTCTCGTCGGGAGTTGAGGTCAAACCGCCAGACACCTCCCTTGGGGCAGCGTTCGACCGGGCTGCCCGTGGCCCAGGTCAGGACGGGCACCAGAATGTTGCCGTGGGTGCAGGCGGCGGCGGCCCGGGTGGTCCCGGGCAGGCAGATGGCGGTCAGCTCCTGGAGCCAGCGGCCGGCGGCCGCGACGCTCTCGGGCTCGTTGCTCTCGAAGAGGAAGGGGAGCTCCTCCACCACGAGCCCGCGTCCGTGGGCGGCGGGCAGCAGGGTGTCGGCGCAGCGCACGGTGGGGCTGGCCAAGAAGCGCACGATCGGAGAGTCTTCCAGCACCGCCACGATCGCCAGCGCCTGCCGCCAGCCGGACTCGGTCAGGGGCCGACCGCGGTCGCTGCCGGACCAGGCGCTGCGGTCCATCGCCACCCCATGGCGCACCAGGTGCAAGGTGGGCACTGACGCGAAGTATAGGTGGGAGGCCCAGCTCCCGAGCGTCGCGGGACGTCCCCTCCGCGGTGGCGAAGAACGAAGGTACGATGTGCTCGTGAGCGCTAGCCGTCCGTGCGCCGTGGCGCCATGACCAGCGCGGCGCGCCTGGCCGCCATCGACGTCGGCAGCAACACCATCCACCTCCTGCTGGCGAGCTGCCGGCCCGGTCGGCTCCCCCGCCAGCTGTTCCGTCGCCGCGAGTTCGTCCAGCTGGGACTGGATGTGGCCGCCACCGGCGAGATCGGGCCGGAGCGCCTGGAGCTGGCAGCGGCCACCCTGTCGGGGCAGGTGGCCGAGGCCCGGCGACGGGGGGCAGGGCAACTAGCGGTCGGCGCGACCCAGGCCCTGCGCGCGGCCCGCAATGGCGAGGAGGTCGCCTTCGTGCTGGCGCAGCGCGCCGGCCTCACCAAGGTGGTGGTGCTGCCTGCGCCCGAGGAGGCGCAGCTCGCATTTACCGGCGCCACCATGGCGGTCCCTCGAGGCACCCTGACTCTGCTGCTGGACATCGGCGGAGCGTCCACCCAGGTCGCGCTGGGTCCCGCCGGTGGGGTCTGCTCAGACCACTCCCTGCCGCTCGGGTCGGGATCGATCGCGTCGCTCGCCGCCGGTGATCCGCCGGGTCCCGAGGAGTGGCGGGCGATGCAGCGCCGGGTCAACGAGCTCATCCCCGACCTCGTGCCCCCGCCCCCCGGCACCCTGGCGCTGGGAACTGGTGGCACCATAACCAACCTGCCTCGCCTGATCGGGAGGCCGAAGGGGTCGTGGCTGCGGCTGCGGGAGGTGGAGGAGGTGATCGAGATCTTCCGCGAACGCTCGGTGCTCGAGGTGGCCCTCAAGTCGGGAGTGGACCTCGAGCGGGTCAGGCTCTGCCGGGGCGGCGCGCTGATCCTCGCCCACCTCATGGATCTGCTCGGGCTGGACCGGATCCGCTGCTCGGAGCGAGGTCTGAGGGACGGGATGGTGACCGGCGTGCTGGAGCGCGGCGAGGACTGGTGGCGACCACTGGCCAGTTCCGAGCTGCTCTGCCCGGACGCACCGGAGGCGGCCCTTGTCAGCCCCTGACGGACCAACCTGCGCCGAGCTCGCCCAGCCGGCCCTGGAGGACCGGGTCCAGGCGCTGCGCTGGGCGACCGCGCGCCTGCCTCTGGCTGGCGACCAGGAGGCGGTCCACGACACCCGGGTCGCCCTGCGCCGCCTCCGGGAGGCGATCACGGCCCTCTCCCAATGCCTTCCGCGCCGGGAACAGGAGCGCTTGGGACCCCTACGGGCCGCTGAGCGGCTGCTCGGGCCGCTGCGCGACACCGAGGTCCGCTACGAGCTGCTCGTCTCAGTGCTGGGCCCGGTCGCGGTCTCGTGGGATCGCCGCGACGATCCCCGGGCGGCGGCGGTCTACGGGGCCTCGGTCATTCCCGGTGCCGGAGGGCCGCAGGCCGGCCTGCGAGGGTTGGAGGCCAGCGCCCGCGGGTGGCTCGCCGACTCGGTGGCGGCGGAGATGACGAGGGAGCGCGAGCGGCTGCTGGGCGGGCGCGCCCTGGCCCGCCTGGGACGGTTGGCGAAGAGCTTCGAGGTCAGGGACAAGCGGGACGCCCACGAGCCCGCCCGCCAGGTGGCGGATCGGCAGCTGGCCACGCTTTTCGCCCGCGCGGCGATCCCCCAGCGGAGCGAGCGGGAGCTGCACCGCCGGCGCATCCGCACCCGCCGTCTGCGCTACCGGCTCGAGCTCTTCGGCCCGGCACTCGCCGACGGCCACGAGCGCGTGGAGGAGGAGCTGCGCCGGCTGCAATCCCTGCTGGGGACATTTCACGATCTCGCGATCCTGGTGGAGTGGATGGACGACACCTCTCGTCGCAGCCACCACGACCTGCGTCCGGCTCTGCGCCGGCTGACGGTGAGGGTCGAGCTGGAGCACCAGGCGGCCCGCGAGGCTGTCGAGGCCCGGCTCGGTGAGCTTGACTCGGCAGGGTGGTGGGCCGCCGCCCGCCGGGCCTGCCTCGGCTGAGGGGCAACAGCACGGAGGAACCGCCGCCTCCTCATGCTCCGGGGCGACCGGTGGCGTGCGTCCCGGTGTCAGTGAGGATGTGGTTTGCGCGACGCTCCGCGGGGTCAACCCCGGCGCGCCGAGACCCCTTCCGGATATGCTCGAAGCTGTGACCGCCCCCGTCCGCTCCGACCGCGCCAGCTGCCTGGTGGTGGGGGCCGGGGTGGTGGGCCTGGCGGTGGCGTGGGAGCTCGCCAAGCGGGGCGTGGCGGTGCGGCTGTTGGAGCGCGATCCGCACTGCGGCCAGCAGGCTTCGGCGGCGGCCGCTGGAATGCTGGCGGCGGGAGTTGAGGCCCATGCTCCCGGGGCCTTCCTGGACCTCTGCCGGCGCAGCGCCGGCAGATGGCGCTCCTGGGCGGAGGAGCTCCAGGCCGATTCCGGGGTCGATTGCGAGCTCGTGACCTCGGGGTTGCTCAGGGTCAGCGGCCGCGCCGAGGCGGTCTCGGACCTTGAGGTCCGCAGAGCGTGGCAGCTCACCCAGGGGATCCAGGTGTCCGAGCTGCTCAGCCTGGACCAACTCCGAGCCGAGGTGCCGGGGCTGTCCGCCACGATCGTGGCCGGCCTGTTGTACCCCGATGAGGCCCATGTCCACAGCCATCGGGTGACCGAGGCGCTGGAGCTCGCATGCCATAACCGGGGCGTGATCGTGGAGACCGGGGTGGAGGTAAAAGGGTTGCGGTTCGAGGCCGGCGTGGTCTCGGCTGAGACCGCGGCCGGCGAGCGGTCCGCCGACCTCGCGGTCATCGCCGCCGGATCCTGGAGCGGCAACCTCTGGGATCGCCTCGGGGTCGATGCCTCGATCGAGCCGGTCCGCGGTCAGATCGCGGCCCTCAGCCTGCCCCCGGGAACGTTGCCCCGGATAGTCTTCGGCGATCGTGGATACGTCCTCCAGAAGCGGTCCGGCCTGGTTCTGGTCGGAGCGACCGAGGAGGCGGCGGGCTTCGAGCCGTGGCCGACCCTGGGCGGCTTGGGACGGCTCAGTGCGATTGCGGCCGACCTGCTGCCGGCGCTGGAGGGGGCGAGGTTCTCCCATAGCTGGGCCGGCCTGCGCCCCCACTCCCCGTCGGGGCTCCTGCTCGGCCGGGTGCCCGCCACCCCGAGGGTGCTGCTGGCCACCGGGCACCACCGCAACGGGGTCCTCCTGGCCCCCGCCACCGCCGACCTCCTGGGTCGGGCCGTCGTCGAGGGCGCCGACCCTTTGGAGCTGTCCCCGTTCAGTCCGCGGGCGGGCGGGTCAGCCTGAGCCTGAGCCCGTCGAACATCAGCAGCGCCCCCGGCACCGGGCGCCGCTCGCCGAGGTGGGTCAGCAGGAAGGAGGTCTGGGGGAACTCCCGCATCAGCTGCTCCACCTCCTCCTTCCAGAGGTGGATCGGGGCCGGCTTGGACCATCCGGTGCACTCGCACAGGAGGTGGTCCACCGACCCCGCCAAGCGGCGAAGCCCCGGGCACAAGGTGGTGTCGCCGGAGTAGCCCAGGCTCACCTCGGGGGTGGCCACCCGCATCGCCAGACAGTGGAGCTGCGGCACGTGCTCGACCTCGAAGAACTCGATCGTGTGCGTCCCCAGCTCCTCGGCCGTCCCCGCCTCGACCTCCCGCAGCACCGGTGGGTGCTGCTCACAGAAGGAGCTCCAGAAATGCGCCCCCAGCGACAGCTCCCCCAGGCGGCGCAGATGGTCGGCCAGGTCGCGCGGCCCGAGCACCAGAAGGGGAGAGGCATCCGGCCGGGTCACCGCCCGGGCCACCAGCAGCATCGGCAGCTGACCGACGTGGTCCCCGTGGAGGTGGGAGATGACCACCGTCTCCACCTCTGCCAGGTCCACCCCCATCCGCGACAGGAGCAGCGGTGCCGGCGCGCCACAGTCGAGGAGCAGCCGGCGGTCGATCAGGTAGCCCGCCTGATGTCCGGTGTCGGAAAAGGCGGATCCGCTGCCGAGGATGGCGAGCTCCACTCAGATGCTCTGCAGCCGGATGACGGTCGGCTTGGCGCCGGGCCCGGCCCGACGCCGGCCCCGCCGCCATGCTCGCCACAGCATCCCGGGATACGCGGAACGCACCCGCCCCCAGCCCGCGGCCAGCGCCTCGGCGCCGACCGTCGGCGGTTGATCCGAGAAGGCGATCCGGTCGGCGACGGCGGCCAACAGCATCAGTTCCTGCTCCCCAGTTAGGTTCCCCCGGCTCGCCACGGTGGCGCACGCCCGCGCCAGCTCGGTGACTGTGAGACAGCGTGGATCGCCCATTCTACCCAGGCGCACCGCCAGCGCGAGCCGGCGGCGCAGCTGGCCGGGGGTCCTGACCCACAGCCACCACCGCAGAGCTCCGAGCACAAGGACGATGACCAGCAGCAGGGCAACTGCCAGCTCTACCCAGCCGAGCACGCGTCCGAGGTGGTGGCGATGCAGCGTGGGCTGGATCGGCGCGGTGTTGGTCCCGGTCGAGCGCACCCCTGGGTGAGGAACAGTAGCGCTGGTGGTCGGTGCCGGACCGGTGCTGGCGGCGGCCGCCCCGGTGGGCTGGTAGAAGCCATCCGGGGTGGGCTCGAAGTTGACCCATCCGTAGTGGGGGAAGTAGACTTGCACCCAGGTGTGGGCGTCCGCCTCGGTGATCAGGCGCTCCCCATTCTTGAGCCTGCCCTCCTCCCCGGGGCCGAAGCCGCTTACCAGCCGCGAGGGGATCCCCAGGGTGCGGAGCATCGCTCCCATCGCGGAGGCGAAGTACTGGCAGTAGCCCCGGTGTGAGTCGTTGAGGAAGTACACGATCGGCCAGACCCCGGCCGGAACCGGAGGCGGGTCCAGGGTGTAGATCTCCTGGGTCCTGAGCGCGTTCTGGATGTTGATCGCGATCTGATACGGGTTGGTCGCCCCGGCCGCCATGGCGGTCGCATCCGCCGCCAGTTCGTTGACGTCGATGAAGGCGGCCTCGGGGGGAAGCGCGGCGTCCGCCTCGACCCAGGACGGGTAGTCGGTGCCGGCGGACTCCAGCTGCTGGGCGGTGGCCTCCGACACCGTCCCGTAGGTGGTGATGGTCTGCGAGGACGGCAGGGAGTTGGCCAGGCCAGCCTCGGTCGTGATGTCGTCCACGGTCAGCAGCGCGTGGCCCGCGGTCTCCCCCTGGACCCGGTACACCGCGGGCAGGTTGGGTGTCTGCGACGGGCTTCCCGGGTAGAGGAGGTCGGGCACCTCCTGGGCGCCGGTCCCCAGGTAGGTGACGGTCAGCGAGACCTCCTTGCGGTCCAGCTCGGTGGCGGCCGTGCCCTGCGCTCCCGAGTCCTGGAAGGGGATGAGGTGGCCGCTCTTGAGCGTCACCGACGCCCCCGGTGCCGGGTACCAGTTCCCGTTGCTGAAGTCGGTGAGGGCCACCCCGCGCAGGTAGACCTCCCCGCCGGGAGCGGAGGTGCGATAGCTGAGGACCGGGTCGCGAACCTGGCGGATCGGCCCCCCCGGGACCACGGCGGTGGAGTAGCCGGAGATGGCGGCGATCTTGGCCGAGGGGCTGGTCCGGCTGATGTGAGGGCCGGAGTGGAAGAAGCGCTCGCTGATGTTGGTGCGGTTGAGGGGCGGGGCGAGCAGCGCCACCAGGGTCACCACGACCGCCGCTCCCGCCACCATCCCCAGCGCCCGTTGCGGCCGTGCCCCGGACCAGGGTACCCCCAGCTCCGACCACCGGACCAGCTGGCGCTCCTCGTGGGTCCAGCCGACCAGGGCCAGCCCCGACACCATCGCCCCGACCACCGGCCAGGCGGGGGCCGCCTGGAGGATCTGGGGGATGTTGACCAAATCGGCCACCAGGACCACCAGCGGGACCGCGCAGGCGATCGCTCCCTCGTGCTCGCGGAGCGCCAGCCACCCCACCCAGGCCCCGGTCGCCCAGCAGACCACCAGGAGCGCGAATATCTGGGCGCTGGCGGGGCTGGCGATCACCTGCTGGAAGAGCCCGGCCAGGCTCCCGCCGGCGCCGATCCCGGCCGCGACCTGGAGGGTTATGGCGACCGTCGTGACCATGCCGCCAACCACCAGGCCGAGGATCCCGAGAGCGCGGCTCTTGGTGAGACGGGCCAGGGCCTGGGCCATCAGGACGCCGATTGCCGCGACCAGGCAGCCCGACAGCCCCAGGCTGCCCAGGACGGTCACCGCCAGGGCGCCCGCGGTGGACACCGCCAGCAGCAGCGCCAGCACCAGGCTCACCCAGGTGGGAGCGCCGAGCTGGCGCACCGAGCGCACCACCACGCTTGCGGAGCCTGGGCCGGCGACCCTGGCCGGACTCCTCACCGGGGCGGCTGCCACCGCCGCCACCAGCGCCAGGGCCAGGAGGATCACCAGGGCCAGATCAGACAACGGCTCTGCCCACCACTGGGTCGAGGCGGGAGAGGTCATCGCCCCGACGAATGGTCCAGATGTCGAGTACCAGCCGCCATTGGGCCGGGATCGTGCTGGTCCGGGCGGGGCTCTGGAAGGAGCGCGCGTCCACATAGATCGCCACCGCCTTGCGTCCCGGCTGGGATCCCGCCGCCATCGCCTCCACCCACTCACCCGACGGGTCCGAGGTGATAAGGACGATGTTGCCCCGGGTCCGCCATGCGGGGATGTGCCGGTAGAGCACGTCCCCGAGCCCGACCTGTCCATCCGCCTGGGCGAGCGCCAGGCTCTCCATGATCAGCTGCTCCTGGGCGTCGCCGCGGCCGGCGGCGATGTTGGTCAGCTCCCGGTCGGTCGCCAGCAGCGCCACCGCCCGCCCGTGGCGCAGCGCTCCGTGGGCGATCGAGGCGGCCAGCGTGACCGCGTACTCCAGCGAGCTCTCGGGCGCGGTGCCGTAGTGCAGCCCTCGCCGGAGGTCCAGGACCACCAGCAGGTCGGAGCCCTCCTCGGCGTCGAACGTCCGACTCATCAGCCGGCCCTTGCGGGCGGTCGAGATCCAGTGAATGCGGTTGATCCCGTCTGCGGGATCATGCTCCCGGATCCCGGATGCGCTGGGGGGAAGGTCGCGGGGGCGCCCGCCGCGGTCGGAGTCCAGCCCCGCCCGGGCTCCGATGAAGGCGAAGTCGGGCATGTGGTAGATGGCCGGGTAGACCAGCACCGACCCGTCCGCGGGAAAGCGCAGCCGCCGCGGGAAGAGGCCGAAGGGATCCGCCAGCCGGATCTCGGTGGGTCCCAGCGTGTAACGCCCCCGAGCCAGCAGCCTCACCTCGCTGTCCCAGATCGCCTCCTCATGAGCCCGCAGCGACAGCCCGCGCGACGCTCGGTATCCGGGGAACTGGGCCAGGTCGCGCATCTCGATCAAGGGAATCGGCAGAAACGAGCGGTTGCTGACCTGGAAGCGCTGCGAGAAGAGCTCCCCCACCATCTGGGTGCCGCCCGGGGCCTCGCGGGCGCAGGACACCCCCCGCGCTGCGATCAGGCTCCACGCCAGGGACAGCACGGTCACCAGAATCGCGGCGTAGACCACCGCGAACGCCAGCTGCACCCCGTTGATGTAGGCGAAGAAGGCCGCCACCGCCACCACCGCCAACAGCGCCGCCCGGTACATCCGAATCGTGCCCCAGCT
Organism: Candidatus Dormiibacterota bacterium; assembly: GCA_027319585.1. Taxonomy (GTDB): domain Bacteria; phylum Chloroflexota; class Dormibacteria; order Aeolococcales; family Bog-877; genus AG-12. The sequence continues at coordinate 21,894 of DAHVMY010000022.1, forward strand.
GCGGGAGACTGCGCGGGACGGGTCTCAGCCCGCGGCGCGCCGGCCCCCCACCGGCACGGGCTCGCTCTCGACCACCTCTTCGAGGATCGCCTGCCCGGTGGCGCCGCGCAGCTCGGCGTTGGCCTTCAGCACCATCCGGTGCAGCAGCACCGGCAGCGCCAGCTCCTTGATGTCATCCGGGACCACGTAGGTCCGATCCTGCATCAGGGCGCGCGCCTGGCTGGCGCGCAGCAAGCCCAGGCTGGCCCGGACGCTCGCCCCCAGGGCGAGATCGGGGTGGTGGCGCGTCCGCTGCACCAGGCGTACCAGGTACTCCTTGACGTCGTCAGCCACGAAGACCGAGGTCACCGCCTCGCGAAGGGTCGGGTAGTCCTCGGGGCTGGTGACCGGCTGGAGTTCTTCCAGTGGGGAGGCGTTGCCGAACCGGTCCAGGATCTCCAGCTCCCCGGCAAGGTCGGCGTAGCCCAAAGACACCCTCATCAGGAAGCGGTCGACCTGCGCCTCCGGCAGGGCGAAGGTGCCTTGGTACTCGATCGGGTTCTGGGTTGCCAGCACCACGAATGGGTCCGGCAGGGGGTGGGTGGTGCCGTCGACTGTGACCTGGCGCTCCTCCATCGCCTCCAGCAGGGCGGATTGGGTCTTGGGGGTGGCGCGGTTGATCTCATCAGCCAGGAGGATCTGGGTGAACACCGGACCCCGCCGGAACTCGAAGGAGCCCTGGGTCGGGTAGTAGATGTTGGCCCCGGTGATGTCCCCGGGGAGCAGATCCGGGGTGAACTGAACCCGGTCGAAGTGGCCCCCGGTCGCCTTGGCGAGGGCCTTGGCCAGCATGGTCTTGCCGACCCCTGGCACATCCTCGATGAGCACGTGCCCACCGACGAGCCAGGCGATGGTGCAGAGCTCGATCTGGGTTCGGTTGCCGACGATGACTGTGCCGACGGCCTCGGTCAGCCCGTGGATCTGCTCGGTGGCGCTCGATCCCACCGGATCCTCCCTTCGCTAGCTACCGATCCAATACCCGCCCGCTCACGCGGCAGTATAAGGCGATCGGGGAGAGGGGGTGGCGCCGGCGGTCAGAGTCGCTCGACTCGACCGAGGTCGAGCACGAAAACCGTCGCGCGCCCGATCTCGACCTCCACGTCGACGTCGTACGCCGCGGACTGGTCGTGGCCCTTCCCAGAGGTCATCTGCTCGTGGCGGGGCCGGCACACCGAACGCAGGGTGGCGATGGCCTCATCGACCAGGCTGTCGTCCAGCCCCAGCAGGAGCAGGGAGTTGCGCCGCTCCAGGAATCCGCCCTCGCTGTTGAGCCGGGTGACGCCGAACCCGCGCGCTCCCAGTGCCTCCAGAGCGCGCGCCGCGTCCTGCTCGTGGACGATCGCCACCACCAGCTTCAAACTGCTCTCCCCACACTAAGCCGATCCTTGACCAGGACCTCGCACCTTCGCGCGAGCTCTGCCGCCGGCTCCCTGGCATCCAAAACCACGATCCGATCCGGGAACGCCGCGGCCAGCTCCAGGTAGCCTGCCCGGACCTGCTCATGGTACGAGCTGTCCTCCTGCTCCATCCGATCTGGAGTTGCCTGGATTGGTCGCCGGGCCAGGGCGACCGCTGCCGGCAGGTCCAGCACCAGGGTGAGATCCGGCAGCCGGTTGAGCCCACACCGCCGGTGCAGATCCAGGAGCTCGGGCCAGGGAATCCCGCGGGCTCCCTGGTAGGCCAGGGTGGAGTCCAGGTAGCGGTCGGACAACACCACCCTGCCTTCGGCCAGGGCCGGCCGAATCACCTCTGCGGTCAGCTGGAGGCGGGAGGCCAGAAACAGGGCCGTCTCCGCCCAGTGGTCCATCGGGAACTCCCCAGACGGTTCCAGCAGCAGGTCCCGCACCCGTTCCCCCAGGGCCGTGGAGCCGGGGTCGCGGACCACCGTCACCCGGCGGCCGGCTGCAGCGAGCGCCTGGGCGAGCAGCCCCACCTGGGTGGTCTTGCCGCAGCCGTCGAGTCCCTCCACGCTCACGAAGAAGCCGCTGTCGCCCAAGGTGTCTGGCACCTCCTGCTGATCGGAAAAGGGTGGAGTCAGGACGCCTGCGAGGCGGGGTAGATCCGCAGCCTTCGCCGTGGCTCCTTGCCGGTGCTGCGCGCCACCAGCTCACACTCCTCCACCAGCTGATGCTGGAGGCGGCGGATATAGGCGTTCTGCGGGGCCAGCTCGACCACCGTCCCCTGGCGGGCGCGCTCGATCCCGTCGCGGGCCTCCTGAAGCGCCGCGTCGGTGGGGTCCAGGGGCTCCAGATTGTAGAGCTGGCTCAGGAAGGTGCGGATCTGGGCCACGGTGTTGCTGCGCAGGATGGAAATCGGGATGCCGTCGGCCTCGGCGGCGCGCAGTGGCGAGTCGCGCCGGCGGTAGTAGTTCTTGAGGGTGAGCACCATGTCGGCGTCGTCGACGTGATGCTGGATGCGCACGGGGACCCGCAACTCCCTCACCGCCTGCTCCAGGTACACCCGGGAGACTCCGTAGGGGAAGACTGAGGTGTCGGTCGCACCCTGGCCCTCCGACCGCCCCTCGGCCAGCTCCGCCAGGGTGGACGCCCGCCTTCCCCTCGCAGGCGACTCCTGAGCGAACAGCTCCCGCGACCCGCGGTCGTCGAAGGGCGCGGGCTCGACCAGGCGGGTGGTGACCCCGCGGCCGTCCCGCATCTCCCGGAGCTGCGCCGGGTGTGGGCGTCCCCGCAGGGCGTCGTCCACCACGTCGGCGAGCGGCATGTGGACCGTCACCCGGTGGCGGTCCACGATCTCGACCAGGGCGTCAAAGGTGGGCGGGGCCTTGCGTTCCAGCACCGACTTCTGGGTTCCCCGCCGCCGGGCCTCCTCGTCGGAGAGCGTCACCGTCTGGATGCCCCCCAGAAGATCGTTGAGGGTGGGGTTCACCAACAGGTTGTCGAGGGTGTTGCCGTGGGCGGTCGCCACCAGCTGCACCCCGCGCTCGGCGATCGTGCGCGCCGCGGCCGCCTCCAGCTCAGTCCCGATCTCGTCGATGACGATGACCTCGGGCATGTGGTTCTCCACCGCCTCGATCATCACCGCATGCTGCAGCTCGGGACGGGCCACCTGCATCCGCCGCGCGCGGCCGATGCCGCGGTGCGGGATGTCGCCGTCCCCCGCGATCTCGTTGCTGGTGTCGACCACCACCACCCGCTTGCGGCTCTCGTCAGCCAGGATGCGGGCGACCTCGCGGAGCATGGTGGTCTTGCCGACCCCGGGCTTGCCCAGCAGCAGCAGGCTCTGCCCGCCGATCACGATGTCGCGGATGATCTCCACCCGGCCGGTCACGGCCCGGCCGACCCGGCAGGTGAGCCCGATGATCTCGCCGGAGCGGTTGCGGATGGCGGAGATGCGGTGGAGGGTGCGGGCGATGCCCGCGCGGTTGTCGCCTCCGAAGGCGCCGATTCGGCTGGCCACATACTCGAGGTCGGCCACCGAGACCGGCTCCTCGCCCAGCACCACCTCCTGCCCCTCGAACCGTGCCTCCGGATCACGGCCCAGGTCCAGGACGATCTCCAGCAGATCGCCGTACTCAGGAGGCAGCGCGCGCACGGAGTCCCGCAAGGCCGGCGGGAGGGTTCCCACCAGAAGCTCCAGCTCCTCGGCGAACGAGGGGCCGAAGTCGAACTGAAGGTTGGTCAGCCTGCTGCCTCCTTCAGGGGCGCGCATCCCTTCGCCGGACGCCGACTGGGATCAGCCTGCATGGGCTCCTGGCAAGGGCGGCAGCGAAGGATGGCCCGGATCCTCCGCCCAAGTCCTCGTCACGAAGCGAATATACCTCAACCCGGGGGTCGCTGAAGCCACCAGCCCGCTCGGGAGCGCAGCTCCGACGGGGCGGCCGCCTGGACCACCGGGAGAGCACCCGCGAGGGCGCGCTGGGTCTGCTCCAGCGGCCGCCGGGCGCGCAGCTTCAGCGGCAGGTCCCTGACCATCAACAGCTGAGTGGCAACCGGCTCGAACCCGCGGGCCGCGACCGCCCTGGCGACCTCGCCGTCGTAATGCCGCAGCAGGCAGACCGTGGGGCCGGCGGGCAGCTGCCCCAGCAGGCTGTGAACGGCCTCCACCGCCAGGGCGCTCTCCTTGGGGTCGAGCATCAGGCTGATCTGGGTCGGACGGGCCTGGGCGGGGTCCCTGACGCCGGCCCAGGCGACGATCTTGGACTCCTTCTCGATCACGTAGTGCCGTGAGTCCCCGGAGCGGGCGTCCAGCCGGCTCAGCCAGCCCAGCTGGAAGGTGGCTCGCCACTGCTTCAGGGAGGGCGCCTCCACCGCCGCCACGGAGTGCGGCGCGGTGCTGAGATAGAGGAGGTAGACCCCCAGCAGGTCCTCCCGGTGGGCGGGCCGCCAGGGTGCTGACCCGAGCCGTGGCGGCTTGGGAAGCTCTCGGAAGGTGATCTGCTCGCTCGCGTAGGGCTGGAAGCCCTGTTCCCTGAGCAGGCTGGCGAGCGCATGCCCGTCGGGGATGCGCACCAGGAACCGGGTGACCCCCCGGGCCAGCCCCTCGTTGAAGAGATGCTGGAGCAGGGGGACGCCGGCGAAGTGGCCGCTGGCGGTGGGCTCCAGGCAGAGGTTCAGAATCTGCCAGGCCCGCCCTCCCGGGGCCGGCTCGGCCTGCACGAAGCCCACGATGCGCCCGTCGTCCTCGGCGACGTAGAGCTGGTCTCCGACGTCGGCCAGGGGCATCAGCGCCGAGAGGCTCTTGGTCAGGATCGACCAGGCCCGGGCGAGCGCGGCGCCGGGCACCGGACTGTGCGGGCCTGCGGCCGCGAGCTTCTGGGACAGCTCCTCCTCCACCACCATGGTGGTCCGGTAGAGGGAGTCGACCTGGCTCAGATCGCGGTAGCTGGCGGAGCGAACCTGCATGACATTAGTTTGCTACCGCGCGCAGCCAACCGACGGCTCACGCTGTCCCGGCCAGCCAGAGCTGCACGGCGGCGTAGGCGGAGAACGGGTGCCAGCCGGCGGCAAGCTCGGCGACCTGGCGCGGGGTGGGGAGCGCACCGCCCTTGGCGAGGGCCCGGCGGAGGCCCAGGTCGGAGGCGGGCAGCGCATCCGGCTCCCCAAGCCGCAGCGCCAGGTAGTGGGCCGTCCACGGCCCCAGCCCGGGAAGGTCCATCACCTGCGCTACCAGCTGGTCCAGGGGACACCGCTGCTCCAGATGTAGCCGATGGTCCCCGACCGCGGCCGCCAACTGCCGGATCGCCTCGATCCGCGAGCGCGGCATGCCGAGACCATCCAGGTCTGCAGTCGCGAGCACCGGCGCCTCGGGGAACAGGTGCGTCAGCCCCATCGGTGCCAGCCCAGGGACTTGGCGACCGTGGCGCTGCACGATCCTGCCGACCAGGGCGGTGGCCCCGCTCACGCTGACCTGCTGGCCCACGATCGCCCGCACCCCCACCTCGAAGCCGTCCCACGCCCCCGGCGGGCGCAGCCCCGGGCGCCGCGCCATCAGCGGGCCTACGTGAGGATCTCCGGAGAGCCGATCAGCCGCGGCGAGGGCGTCCCCGTCGAGGTTGAAGATGCGCCGGGCCCGGCTCACGATGTCGATGAGGCCCTCCCAATGGGGGAGGTGCGCCCGCAGCAGGAGCGTGTCCGCGCTCATCCGGCTGAGCTCGATCACCCCGGGGTCGCCGTCGATCAGGATGGTGCGGCGGTAGGTGCCGGCGGTCACCAGCTCCACCCCGGGGATGGCACGGCGGCCCAGGTAGTCCAGCATCAGATCCCACTCCAGAGGCCCGGACACGGGGAGCCTGATCGGCAGCCCCCCATCGGCCGCCAGCCGGTCGCTGGCCCGGCGCCTGGCCCTGAGCTTGGACGGGCTGGCCCTGAAGATCTCCAGGAAGGCGCGGTTGAGCTGGCGCACGCTCCCAAAGCCCGCGGCGAACGCGATCTCGGTGATCCCCAGGTCGGTGTCGTCCAGCAGCCGGCGGGCGAAGTGCGCGCGCCGGGAGCGCGCCAGCTGACCGGGGCTCACCCCCAAATGCTCGTCGAAGAGTCGGCGCAGGTGCCGCGGCGAGACCCCGATCCTGGCCCCCAGCTGGACCTCTGTCCCCCGGTCCAGGGCGCCCTCCAGAATGAGGCGAAGCGCCCTCCGCACCAGCTCCGGGGTGGCGCTGGTGGGCGGTGGCTCCCAGCGGTAAGGCCGGCACCGCAGGCAGGCCCTGTACCCCGCGGCCTCGGCGGCGGCCGCCAGTGGGAAGCTGCGCACGTTGGCCGGCGCGGGCCGCGCCGCGCAGCCGGGGCGGCAATAGATGCCGGTCGTGACCACCGCCTGGTAGGGACCCACGCTGCGCATTCTGGAGCCGGTCTCCCGCACCGTCTAGACAGATCCGGACATCCGCCCCATTTGTCCGGATCTGTCCAGACAGGGCCCGGCCAGCCTGCGATGCTGGGCGCCATGCGGATCCTCGAGCCGGCGTCGGAGACAGCGCGGGCCATCCATTACACCGTGACCGACAGCCCCTTGGGCCAGATCCTTCTGATCGGTGACCGCGATGGGCTGTCGGGGCTGCACTTAGCCGGCCACGAACACGCTCCCCACCCTGGGACCGATTGGCTCCTTGACGATTCGCTGCTCGCCCCTGCGGCCCTTGAGCTGGCGGAGTACTTCCAGGGGGCCAGGACCCAATTCGAGGTCGGCCTCAGGCTGCGCGGGACCGACTTTCAGCTCATGGTGTGGCGAGCCCTGCTCCGGATTCCCTGGGGCACCACGCGCACCTACCAGGAGGTCGCGGCGGAGGTGGGCAGGCCCGCCGCCGCCCGCGCGGTCGGGGCCGCCGTGGGCAGCAACCCGGTGTCGATCCTGGTGCCCTGCCACCGCGTGGTCGGAGCTCGGGGCAACCTCGTGGGCTACGGTTGGGGGCTGGAGCGCAAGCGCTGGCTGCTGGAGCACGAGGGGGTCCGGCTCGCGTCCGAGCGGAGCTGAACCCGAGTCGGGATCCGGCTGGCGGAGCGGCCGATGGACCGTCCGGCCAGAATTTGCCTAGAGCCTGGAGAGGAACAGCTGATGGAGGCGGGTGTCCCCGGTGATCTCGGGGTGGAAGGTGAGCCCGATGTGGATCCCCTGCCGCACCGCTGCGGGCTTTCCCTGGTAGCTGGCGAGGACCTCGACGCCGTCTCCGACCTCCTCGATCGCGGGGGCCCGGATGAAGGCGACCAGGACGGGCTCCGCGCCCAGCGTCGGGATCTCCAGGGCGACCTCGGCCGACTGGAGCTGCCGACCAAACGCGTTCCGCCTCACCGCTATGTCGAGCAGATCCAGGCTCACCTGGTCGGGGATCCCGTCACGGATCTCATGGGCGGCCAGGATCGTGCCGGCGCAGGTGGTGAAGCAGGCCAGACCGGAGTCGATCGCCGAGAGCAGCGGCGCAAGCAGGCCGGAGCTGATCAGCAGCTTGCTCATGGTGGTGCTCTCTCCGCCGGGGAAGACCAGCCCCTGGAGTCCATCGAGGTCCTGGGGCAGGCGCACGCGGGAGACCCTGGCGCCACAGCGCTCGAGGATCGCGGCGTGCTCGCGGAAGTCCCCCTGCAGCGCCAGGACGCCGATCGCTGCAGCGGTCAAGCGCGTGCTAAGGCCTTCCCGGGTCAGATGCCGCGGACGGCCAGCAGCTCCTCGGCGCGCAGACTCGAGGTGCTGATCCCCACCATCGGCTCACCCAGATCCTCGCTCACCTCGGCGAGGATCTCCGGCTTGTCGAAGTAGGTGGTCGCCTGCACGATCGCCTTGGCCCGGCGCAGGGGGTCGCCGCTCTTGAAGATCCCGCTGCCCACGAAGTTGCCCTCACAGCCGAGCTGCATCATGAGGGCGGCGTCCGCCGGGGTCGCGATCCCGCCGGCGGAGAAGTTGACCACCGGCAGTTTGCCCAGCCGGGAGACCTCCCGCACCAGCTCCAGCGACGCCCCCAGCTCCTTGGCGGCGCTGGGAAGCTCGTCCTCCCGCAGGGACTGCAGCCGCCGTATCCCCTGGCTCACGGCGCGCATGTGGCGCACCGCCTCGACCACATCACCGGTGCCCGCCTCGCCCTTGGTGCGGATCATGGCAGCACCCTCGGAGATGCGGCGGAGCGCCTCCCCGAGATTGCGGGCGCCACACACGAAAGGAACCTTGAACTGCCACTTGTCGACGTGGTTCTCCTCGTCGGCCGGGGTCAGGACCTCCGACTCGTCGATGTAGTCGATCCCCAGCGCCTCCAGAATCTGAGCCTCGACGAAGTGCCCGATCCGGCACTTGGCCATCACCGGGATGGAGACCGCGCCCATGATCGCCTTGACCAGCTTGGGGTCGCTCATGCGCGCGACGCCGCCCTGGGCGCGAATATCCGCCGGCACCCGCTCCAGGGCCATCACCGCCACAGCGCCCGCCTCCTGGGCGATCTCCGCCTGCTCCGGGGTGACCACGTCCATGATCACCCCACCTTTCAGCATCTCGGCCAAGCCGCGCTTGACCCGGCTGGTGCCTGTCTCCACGTGCCCGTTCTGACTCATGTTCTTCTCGCCCCAAGTGGCGCGCCGGGGCTCCGTGCTCCCGCGCGATTCCCCTCGATTCTAATGCTCGATGCGAAGGGGAACCGGCACTCACCTGGTGGCTCCCACGCGGAACCGCTCAGCGACCCGCCCGGCGGGGCCTCAGCGGCAGCTTGGGCAGCGAGCCAGCGCCAGCGGTCTCGGCGCAGTTGGTCCCAGGTGGAGTTGAGGTAGGCTGCCTCTGAGCCGCCATGGCGCAGTGGTAGCGCAGGGGCCTTTTAAGCCCAGGGTCGCAGGTTCGAATCCTGCTGGCGGCACCCGCTTTTCGATCTCAGAGCGGCTGTATCTTTCCGTGACCGGACGGGCGTGGCGGCCGCTTGACAGCAGTTCTGACAGCAATTTCGGGCGGCCTTCGGCGGACAGTGGCGATCACCGGCGGACGGCAGCCCGACGGGGAAACCGGGAGGGAAGCGTCTACCAGCGGGCCGACGGCAGGTGGGTAGCCCAGGCCACCGCCCCGTCGGGGGACAGCTGTATCGCTACGCCAGGACCAGGGCGGCGGCTTCCGCCAAGCTGACCACCGCCCTGGCGGCGTTCTCGGAGCACCGCATCCCGCCACCGGGGCGGCGGACAGTTGCCGACTTCCTCGAAGATTGGTTGGAGAACACAGCTCGTTCCCCGGTGCGGGCCTCGATCTATGAGGGCTGCTGCGGAGTGGTGCGGCGCCACCCGATCCCCGACCCAGACCGGACCCGGCCCAGTTGCTTCATACCCAATGGGGTCCAGGAAATGCTCAATGGCAAGGTGGAGGCCGGGCTGTCGTCTCGCCGAGCCGACTACTTCCCTGGCATCCTCCACGGGGCCGTCAACGACCCCTCCGCTGGGAACTGGTGGGTAGGAATGTGGTTGGACGGGTACGGTCGCCGAAGCAGGTCCGCTACGAGATCCACCCCCTGGACCCGGATGAGGTGAAGGTCCTCCTGGCCGAGGTGCGAGGCGACCGCCTGGAGGCGCTCTTCGCGCTGGCCATAGCCACGGCATGCGCAGACGGGAGGCGCGGGGCCCGCGCTGGGAGGACATGGACCTGTCCCATTAGATCCTGCACGTCAGGCGGGCCCTGGAGCGCTATGAGGGCGCTTACCGGCTGGTCGACCCCAACTCGTCCAGGGAGGTGCGCGCGATCAGCCTGCCGTCCTTCGCCCTCCACGCCTTGGAGCGTCAGCGCGCCCTCCAGGAGGCGGAGCGGGATCGTGCCGGTTCGGTCTGGACGGAGTGGGGATTGGTCTTCACGACCCAGATCGGGCTACCGTTGGACGGTTCCATGGTGACCCACGCCCTGCACCGTCACCTGAGGAGCGACGGGCTCCGACATCAGCGGTTCCACGATCTCCGCCACACCTGCGCGTCGCTGCTGCTGGCGGAGGGATCAACTCCACGGTCGTGATGGAGATCCTTTGCCATTCCCAGGTGAGCCTCACCCTTAACACCTACGGCCACGTGATTCCGAGCCTGGGACGCGAGGCTGCCGACAGCCGGGAATCCTTGCTGGGAGGTGGTGACTCGGTTTCACGGCCGTGATCCTTGGTGAGTGGGTCGGACGCCGCTTTGCTGATCTCATCGGATCTCGGAGTCATGTATGTCCCCCTGCAATGACGGAACCCAATTTTCGGTGACGGATGAGGAGGTAGTCGTAGCAGGTAACGGATAGAGGTCCGGAGGAAGGAGTGCGAGCACAGTGGGGGCCCGTTTCGTGAATGGTCGTTTGCGCCAATTTCTCTCGAAATCACGCTCTGAAGATTGAGGAGTGGGGCGGCGACCTCCTGTTCCAGGGGGTTTGGGTCCTTACGGTGCGTCGCAGGTGGTGCTCGTTGTCGGGTTGGCATGGGTCGCGAAGCGGCCCGGCTCGGTCATACTGCACGCCATGGCCGCTGACACACCCGAACTGGACCCCTCTCTGCCACAGCGCCGATTCGGCTGGCGGAACATGTTCGTCGCGCCCGACGAGGATCCCCGCTGCTCCGCTCCCACACTTGGCGAGCTCGCGACCCTCACCGGGTATCTGGACGCTTATCGCCAGACCATGGAGCTAAAGTGCCAGGGGCTCGATCCGGAACAGATGGCGCGGCGCTCGGTGCCGCCCTCTGACATGTCCCTGCTCGGGCTCGTCCGCCACATGGCCGATGTGGAGCGGTACTGGTTTCGGCAGGTGCTTGCTCGCGAGGATTCCGCACGCCACTTCGGTGCTACTAAGCCGAGCGTGAGTTTCCGGACTAAGCGGTCGCGTCGGTGATGTAGGCGAGGTGGGGATCGCCGAAGAACCCCCGGACGGTTTCTGGGAGCCGCTGAAGGCGGCGCAGGGCGTCGTGGGCGATCGCCTTGAGCTCGTTCTTGGACTGGGGAACCTTAC
>DAHVMY010000023.1:0-28831 GCA_027319585.1 Candidatus Dormiibacterota bacterium
GGTCGGCTCATGGAGGTGACGGTGGCGGAGTCCTCCCGTCGGGTCGGAGTCTCGGCGAGGCACTTCGTCCTGGCGACCGGAGGGGTGGCGAGCGGCGGGATCGTGGTGGACCGGGGCCACCCGGCTCGCGAGGTGATCTTCGGGCTGCCGGTTGGCGGGGGTGACGCTGGGGAGGAGGCGGCGGAGGCGTACCTGGCCGACCAGCCCCAGGACCGGCTGGGACTGGCGGTGGACGAGCGGATGCGCCCGCTGGGCCAAGACGGGGAACCCGTGTACACAAACCTGCACGCCGCCGGCGCGGTCCTGGGGGGAGCCTGCCCCTGGCGCGAGAAGTCCGGCAATGGGATCAGCCTGGCGACCGGCTACGCCGCCGCCGCGGCCATCCTGGAGGAGAGCGAGTGACGATCGAGGCGACGGCCCCATTCGAGGTCCGGGACTCACTGGACCACTGCGTGAAGTGCACCGTCTGCGAGAGCGCGTGCCCGGTGGCCGCGGTCACGGAGCTCTTCCCGGGACCCAAGACGGTGGGGCCGCAGGCGGAGCGATTCCGCGACGGGAGGCATTCTCCCGACCAGTCGGTCGACCTCTGCTCGGGCTGCGGAGTCTGCTCTCGGGTCTGCCCCCAGGGGGTGCGCATCGCGGAGATCAACTCCCGGGCTCGCGCGCTGTTGAAGCGCGAACGGGGGAGCTCGCTGCGCGATCAGCTGCTGGCTCGCCCGGGGCTGATGGGACGGATGGGACGGCCGATCGCGCCGCTGTTCAACTGGGCGCTGGGCAACCCCCTCATGCGGCTGCTGGCGGAGCGCACGCTTGGCATCCACCACCTGGCGCCGGTGCCGCGGGCGGCGAGCCGTCCATTCTCCTTTTGGGCCGCCCGCCACCGCTCTTTGACCTCCAGCCGCCGCGTGGTGTACTTCCACGGCTGCAGCACCGAGCACTTCGAGCCCCGCTTGGGCAAACACGTGGTCAGAATCCTGGAGCACAACGGGTTCTCGGTCGCAATCCCCAAGCAGGACTGCTGCGGGCTGCCGCTCCAGTCGAACGGCCTCTTCGAGCCCGCGCGCCGGTATGTGACCAGATTGGCCCGTCAGCTCGCCGGAGCCGGGGAGGGGCTGCCGGTGATCTCGTCCTCCACCAGCTGCGGGCTGATGCTGAAGCGCGAGGCTCGGGAGATTTTGGGGGTCAGCGACCGCCGGCTGGCGGATGTCAGCGGCCGGACCTACGACATCTTCGAGTTTCTGCTGGAGCTGAAGGAGCGCGGCGAGCTCATGACGGACTTCCGGCCCCTGCCCCTGACGGTCGCCTACCACGCCCCCTGCCAGCAGCAGAACCAGCTGATCGGCAAGCCGGCTCTGGAGGTGCTGGCGGGGATCCCCGGGCTGCGGCTGCTGGAGATCGACCAGGTGTGCTGCGGGGTGGCCGGGACCTACGGGATCAAAGAGGAGAAGTACCGGATCGCCATGGACGTGGGGGAGCCGCTCTTCACCGACCTGGCCGAGTCCGGCTGCGACCTGGTCGCCTGCGACAGCGAGACCTGCCGCTGGCAGATCGCCAAGGCGACCGGGCTCGAGGTCGTGCACCCCCTGGAGATCCTGTACCGGGCCTACGGTGGTGCCTGAGGCCCGGGGCCGGGAGCTGGTCGGCCTGGTCCTGGTCTCCCACAGCTCCCAGGTGGCCGACGGGACGGCCGAGCTAGCCGCGGCCATGGCCCCCGCGGTGCGGATCGCGCCCGCCGGGGGGATGGAGGCTCCGGCAACCGGCTTGGGCACCGACGCCAACAAGATTCACCGGGCGATCGAGGCAGCGTGGTCGAGCGCCGGGGTGTTGGTGCTCCTTGATCTTGGCAGCGCCCTGCTCGCGTCGGAGATGGCCAAGGAGATGGTCGATCCCGAGCGCCGCGACCGCGTGCTCATCAGCTCCGCCCCGCTGGTGGAGGGGGCGGTGGCGGCGGCCGTCGCCGCCCAGCTGGGCGAGCCCCTGGCAAAGGTCGAGCTGGCGGCGCGGGGCGGGCTCGAGGGCAAGGCCCAGCCCGACTCATCGGCCGAGCCCGAGGCGCCAGCTTCCAGGGCGTCGGGTGCCGCGGGTCACTGGGAGGAGATCACCCTGCCCCTGGACCTGCCGATGGGCCTGCATGCCCGCCCGGCGGCGCGCCTGATCCAACTCTTCGCCAACTTCGAGGCCGAGGTGGAGGTGAGCAACGTGACGGCGGGGCGGGGACCGGTCGCGGGGCGCAGCCTGAACGGCCTGGCATCACTGCAGGTGCGGGCGGGGCAGGAGTTCTCGGTCCGCGCCCGGGGCCGCGATGCCCTGCCGTTGCTGAGGGCGGTCCGGGAGCTGGCCGCCGGTCGCTTCGGCGAGCCGGAGACAGCTCCGGTCACGCAGCGCTCCCACCCGGAGCCGGCCGTGCTGCCACCATCGCCCGAGCTCCCCGCGGGCTCCCTGCGGGGAGTGCCCGCGTCACCCGGGATCGCGGTCGGCGGAATCGTGCACCTGATCCAGCCGGAGCTCAAGCTGCCCGGCGACGGACCGCGGGCGGTGCCCGAGGAGCTGGCCGCGCTGGACCGCGCGCTCAAGCTGACCAAAGCTGACCTCACGACGATCAGGGAGCTCACCAGCCGGCGCGCCGGGGAGTACGAGGCCGGCATCATCGACGCCCAGATCCTCTTCCTGCAGGACCCGGATCTGGTCGACCAGGCCCGCGCCGCGGTCACCGCTCAGGGCCTGTCGGCCGCAGCCGCCTGGAGCGCGGCGGCCACGCAGGCCCGCCGGAATTGGGACCAGATCGAGGACCCCCATCTCCGCCTGAGGGCGCTGGACCTGGATGGGGTCACCCACCGGGTCCTTGCCCACCTGCTCGGGAGCCCCCCGAACCGGCCGAGCGGGAGGGGGATATTGGTCGCCGAGGAGCTGACGCCCACCGACACCGCCGGCTTCGATCCGGCCACCGTCCTGGGCATCGCCACCGCGGCCGGGGGGCCGACCTCGCACAGCGTCATTCTGGCGCGCTCGCTGCAGATCCCCGCCGTGGTCGGGTTGGGAACGGCGGTCGCGCGGCTGGCGGAGGGCACCACCGTGCTGCTGGACGGGGATCGGGGGATCCTGGTTGTCGACCCGTCCGCAGAGCTCATCGCCGCCGCCAGGAGTGATCAGGCGGTGGCGCGGGATATGCAGGGACGGGTGGAACGGCGGGCCAAGGAGAGGGCCAGGACCGCGGACGGGGTGCAGGTGGAGGTCGCGGCCAACATCGGCTCTCTGGCGGATTGTGATCTCGCCGTCGCTCACGGGGCCGATGCGGTGGGGCTGCTGCGAACGGAGTTCCTCTTTCAGGAGGCGTCCCAGATGCCCGACGCGGGAGCCCAGGAAAAGGTGTACCGCGAGATGGCGGTGGTCCTGGCCGGGCGTCCTTTGACGATCAGGACCCTGGATGCCGGGGCGGACAAGCCGCTCCACTACCTGGCCCAACCGGAGGAGGCGAACCCGGCTTTGGGGGTGCGGGGAATCCGGCTCGGGCTGCGGCGCCCCGAGCTGCTCGAGAGCCAGCTCGCAGCGATCGCCAGGGTCGCGGAGGCGCATCCCATCCGGGTCATGTTCCCGATGGTCGCCACCCGTGCGGAGGTGGACCAGGCGTTGCAGCTGCTGGCCCGGGTGCGCCGCGCCGCGTCCCCAAGTCTGGAGGTCGGGATCATGGTGGAGATCCCGGCGGCGGCCCTGCTGGCGGAGGCCTTGGCTCCGATGGTCGACTTCTTCTCGATCGGGACCAATGACCTGTCCCAGTACACCATGGCCGCGGATCGCACCAACCCTGAGGTGGCCGACCTCGCCGACCCCCTGCATCCAGCGGTGTTGCGCCTCATCCAGCAAACGGTCGAAGCCGCGCAGGGTAGGTGGGTCGGGGTGTGCGGCGGCCGCCGGGGAGGCGAGCGCCACCCGGCTGCTGGTCGGGCTCGGGGTGAGGGAGCTGTCGATGGCGCCGGTCCGGATCCCGGCCGTGAAGCAGGCGGTGCGAGGGACGGCCACGGCCTCGGCGCGGGAGCTGGCCCAGGCGGCGGTGCGGCTGGCGGGCGCCGACGAGGTCAGAGAGCTGCTCCGCGAAGCCTCGGCGCGCAAGCGCTGAGCGTCGACGCGGCTGCTACGATCCCTGGGTCGCCGGTGCCACCTCCCAACCCCAGCGAGGAAGATATTTGGACGCCTCATCCAGGGAGCGACCGACGCTGAGCTGGCGGCTCCTCCGGATGTCTGAAGCGCCGATCGGGCCGGGCAGGTGAGCGCCCGCGGGCCCCACCCGGCTGAGGCGCGAGCCGGCTCCACGCCGGAGCGGGGCGGCGCCCTGCAGACCGGCCTGGTCGCCGCCGCCACGGGTCTCCGGCTGATCCTGGCCCCCGTGGTCATGGGGCTGGTCCTGGCCCGGCTCGACGACCTGGCCGCCGCCCTCTTCCTGGTGGCGGCGGCCACCGACTACCTGGACGGGTTCTTTGCGCGGCACTGGCGGGTGACGACGTCAACCGGGAGCTTCCTCGACACCACCGCCGACAAGGTGCTGGTCACCGCGGCCCTGATCGGGCTGGTGGCGGTCGCCAGGGCCAACTCCTGGGCGGCGCTGGTCATCGTGGGCCGGGAGATGGTGATCATGGGGCTCAGGGGTTCAGCCGCCCTCCAGGGGGTCCTGATCACCGCCTCCCAACTGGGCAGGGTCAAAGCCGCGGTGCAGTTCCTCGCCATCCTGGTCGCCATCCTCAACCTGGACGCGAAGCTGGGGCCGCTGGGGCTCGACCAGTGGGTGATGATCGCGGCGGCGGCGATCACCTTCGGATCCGGGGTCGACTACCTCGTCCGCTACAGCCGGACCGCGGTCCGCCAGCAGGCCCCGGGAGCCGCGCCGCGGTGAGCCCGGACCGCCCGGTGCTGGTGGTGGGAGCCAGCGGGTTCATCGGGGGCGCCCTGGCCCGGGAGCTGCGGCGCCGCGGCCGCCGGGTGCGGGTGCTGGTGCACAACAGCTCGACTCCGCTCCAGAGCACCGGGGTGGAGGTGGCCGTGGGGGATCTGCTGGACCCTCCCAGCCTGCGGGCAGCGGTCCGCGGCACCGGGCTGATCTATCACGCCGGAGGTCTCAACACCATGTGTCCGAGCGCCCCGGGCCGGCTGTTCGAGGTCAACGTGCGCGGCACCCTGAACCTGATCGAGGCGGCGGCCGCAGAGGGGGTGCCGAGGCTGGTCTACACCTCCTCCGCCGCGACCATCGGGGAGCGGCGCGGGGAGGTGGCCACGCCCGACTCCAGCCACCGCGGCTTCTACCTCTCCACCTATGAGCACTCCAAGCACCTGGCGGAGGTGGAGGCCCGGCAGCGCGCCCGCAGGCTCGGCCTCGAGCTGGTGTGCGTCAACCCCTCCTCGGTCCAGGGCCCCGGGCGCACCGGCGGCACCGCCCGCTGGCTCATCCGGTATGCCGATGGCCGGCTGCGCTGGATGGTGGACACCAGGGTCAGCTTGCTGGCCATCGACGACTGCGTCCAGGCCCACCTGGGCGCGGCCGAACACGGGTTGCCGGAGCGGCGCTACCTCATCAATGGCGCGACCCTGGGGATCACGGAGCTCATCGAACTGGTCGGCGAGCTGACCGGACAGCACCAGAAGGTCCGTCTGCTACCCCCGGGGCTGGCCCGATGGGGCGGGAGCGCGGTGGGCGCGGCCTTCACCGCGCTCGGGCGCAGACCCCCGGTGTGCGGGGAGATGGTGCGGACCCTGCTGCACGGCCACGCCTACGACGGCAGCGCGGCGGCTCGGGAGCTGGGGTTCGACTACACCCCTGTCCGGGAGTTCCTGGCGGCGACCCTGACCTGGTACTGGGAGCAGGGGCTGATCCGCCGGCGCCCGCGGCTCTGAGCCGAGAGCAGCGCTGCCGCACGGACATATACTCGCAAGCGATGGCTTGGCCTTCTGAGCAGGCTAAGGTGGTCCCTCCTTGCGAAGGTGCTGATGGCAGAACAGGCGGAGGGCCGGAGGCCCAGTCCCTGGCGTAAGGAGTACCGGCGTGACCGGGACCTGCCCTGGGCACGCAGCCCGGCGGCCCGGGCGGTCCGGTCCGGGCTGCTGAACTTCGTGATCGGCCCGATCTTCCGCTACTATGGCCGTCCCACGGTCTTTGGCGTGGAGAACCTCCGCCTGGTCCGGCCCCCCTTCCTGCTGGCGGCCAACCACTCCAGCCACCTGGACACCCCGGCGATCCTGCTGGCGCTGCCCCCGCGTCTGCGCCGACGGACCCTGGTCGCGGCCGCGGCCGACTACTTCTTCGACGAAGCCTGGAAGGGTGCCCTGGTGGCGCTGGCGGTCGGCGCCATCGCGGTGGAGCGGGAGCGCCCGCCACGCCAATCGATGAAGTTGGTGCGGCGGCTGCTGGCGGACGGCTGGAACCTGGTCGTCTTCCCGGAGGGCGGCCGCAGCGCCGACGGCCGGCTTCACCGCGGCAAGCGTGGCATCGCTCACCTGGCGGCGGCCTCAGGCGTCCCGGTGGTCCCGGTGGGGGTGGTCGGGACCTTCGCCGCCCTGCCCGCCGGGTACCACTGGCCGCGGCGCGCCCGGGTGGAGGTCCACTTCGGGAGGCCGCTCTTCACCGAGGGTCATCCCAAGCCGGGACCCGGCCCAGGCGGGCTGCGCAACGCCACCGAGGGGATCATGGCCTCGATTCAGGAGCTGACCGGGCAGGAGCTGGCGGCCGACGGCGCTCACGCGGGCCCGCCCAGCCGCCTCAAGAGCGGTTAGGCCCCCGGAGCTCTGGAGGTGCCGGTGAGGTACGCTGCCCCGCGGTCGCAGGGCGTCCTCCAAGGAGTTGCAGATTGAGCGAGGCAAGACCCCGGGTGGGGGTGGTGATGGGTTCTGGCTCGGACTGGGAGGTGATGCGGCACTGCCACCGGCTGCTGCGGGAGCTGGGGATCGAGAGCGAGACCAAGGTGGTGTCGGCCCACCGGACCCCCGACCTCCTGTTCCAATGGGCGGAGGAGGCTCCGGGCCGGGGGATCCAGGTGATCGTCGCCGGCGCAGGCGGCGCCGCCCACCTGCCCGGCATGCTGGCGGCCAAGACCCACCTGCCCGTGCTGGGGGTCCCGGTCGAGTCCCACGCGCTCAGGGGGATGGACTCTCTGCTCTCGATCGTGCAGATGCCGGCGGGCATCCCGGTGGGGACGCTGGCGATCGGGCGCTCCGGGGCGATCAACGCCGCCCTGCTGGCGGCGGCCATCCTGGCTCTCGGAGACGCCACGGTCAGGGAGCACCTGGTGGCCTGGAGGCAGCGGCAGACGATGGAGGTGCTGGCGCAGCCCGACCCCAGCTTGAGCCCCGAGGTGGGCGATTAGGTGGCGATCCGGGTGGGCTGCCTGGGAGGAGGGCAGCTGGGGAGGATGCTGGCTCTGGCGGGGTATCCGCTGGGGCTGCGGTTCACCTTCCTCGACCCGGCCGCGGACGCGGCGGCGGGCCAGGTGGGGGAGCTGCTGGTCGGGCCCTACACCGACCCGGGGCGCCTGCGGGAGCTGGGCCGCGCCGCGAACCTGGTCACCTTCGAGTTCGAGTCGGTCCCCGACACCGCGGCCCAGGCGCTGGCCGCCACCACCACGGTCTTCCCGCCCCCACTGGCTCTGGCGGTCGCCCAGGATCGGCTCCTGGAGAAGCGGCTCTTCAGCGAGCTTGGCATCCCCTCCTCCGCCTACACCAGGGTGGACGCTCCCGAGGACCTCGGCCCCGCCGCGGACTGGTTGCGCCGGCCGGCGCGGCTGAAGTCGCGCCGGCTGGGCTACGACGGGCACGGCCAGGCGGAGGTCGCAGCGCCGGAGCTCCTGGAGGACAGCTGGCGGAGTCTGGGCGAGGTCCCCTGCATCCTGGAGGAGGAGGTCCAGTTCGAGCGCGAGCTCTCGGTCATCGGGGCCCGCTCCCGCAGCGGTGAGGTGGCCTTCTATCCGCTGACCGAGAACCATCACCAGCTGTCGGTCCTCCGCCTCTCGCTGGCCCCCGCCCCCGACTCCGCTCCGGGGCTCCAGGCCCAGGCCGAGGAGATCTGCCTTGCGATCATGGAGAAGTTGGACTACTGCGGGGTGTTGGCCGTGGAGCTGTTCCAGCTCGGGCCGCAGCTGCTGGCCAACGAGATCGCTCCCCGGGTCCACAACTCCGGCCATTGGACCCAGGATGGCGCTCTCACCTCTCAATTCGAGAACCACCTCAGGGCCGGGCTGGGATGGCCACTCGGGAAGACCACGGCGAGGGGGTTCGCCGCGATGGTCAACATCCTCTCGGAGCTCCCCGAGCCGGGCGACGTGCTCGCGGTCCCGGGTGCCCACCTGCACCTCTACGGCAAGGCGCCGCGGCCTCTGCGCAAGCTGGGCCACGTGAACGTCAGCGGGCCAGACCCGCATCACGTGAGCGCGACGGTCGAGCAGCTGGACGGGGTTCTGGGGGCGTCCCTGCCCCCTCCACGGTTCGGGCCCTCGTATTGGCCGGGGTGAGCTCCCCCGCCGAGTCCGCCCTGGACTCGGTGCTCGGGCACCGCCAGGCCGTGAGCCGGCTCCGCCAGCAGCTCCAGACGGGATCGTTGGGCCACGCCTACTGGATCACCGGCCCTCCCAGAGTCGGCAAGACCACCCTGGCCCTGGCGCTGGCCGCCGATCTCCTCGGGGCCGCCGGCTGGCCCGGTGGCCTGGTCGCCCACCCCGACCTCTGGCTGGACGACGAGGACGGAAACCTGTCGGTCGACCGGATCCGGGGCGGCGCGGAGGACCGTGGCGAGGGCCCGAGCCTGCAACACTTCCTGAGCCTGCTGGCGTATGCGGGCAAGGCGAAGGTGGCGATCGTCGCGAATGCCGAGCGGATGACCCTGCCCGCCTCCAACAGCCTGTTGCGGATGTTGGAGGAGCCGCCCCCCCAGTCCATCATCTGCCTCACCACCTCGCGTCCGGAGTCCGAGCGCCTTCCCAGCACCTTGCGCAGCCGGTGCCAGGAGCTGCACCTGGGACCGGTGCCGGCGGCTGAGATCACTGGCTGGCTGCAGACCCGGGCCGCCTGCTCCCCGGGGGCGGCCGAGCTGGCCGCCGCCCTCTCCGGCGGGAGTCCGGGCCGGGCCCTGGAGCTGCTGGGCGACCCTGAGCTGGAGCAGCGGGGAGTGGTCGCGGTCGGGCGTCTCTTGGACTGCGCGGGTGGGGGGCCCGGCAGCTGGCTCTCTCTCAGCCGGGAGCTGGCGGAGCGGGGGCGGGACCGCGAGCAGGCGGTCTTCGCGATGAGGAGCTGGGTGGCCTTCCTGCGCGACTGCTGCCACCTGGCGACCGGCTCTCCGGAGCTGCTCACCCTGCCCCACTGGCGAGAGGCGGCGGAGCTGTGGGCAGAGGCGCTGGGATTGCCGGGGTGCCTGGCGCGCTACGATCTGGCCCTGGAGGCTCTGGCTCGCCTGGACGAGAGTGCCACGGCGAGATTGGTGCTGGACAGATTTTTACTGCTCGCCTTCGGGGCCCAGCCGCCCAACCCGCCGCCTCGCGCAAGCCGGTGAGGCGAGGTCCCATAGGCGATTTGCGCAGAGGTGCAGGCATGACCCTGGTGGTGGGAGTCAAGTTCCGGCGACACGGCCCGCTCAACTACTACAGTCCGGGCGAGTGGGACCCGGCCCCGGGAACCCGGGTGATCGCCGAGGTGGCCCGGGGAATCGAGCTGGGTGAGGTGGTGATGGCTGCGGCCGAAGTGGACCAGGCGATGCTGCCCGACCCCCTGCCGGAGATATTGCGGCCGGCGACCAGGGAGGACCTGGAGGAACGAAAGAGGCTCGACCAGCGTCTGCCGGAGGTGATGCGGGTTGCCCGTCAGCTGGTGGAGGAGCGCAAGCTCGCGCTCAAGGTGGCCCGAGCAGAGATCAGCTTCGACGGCAGCCGAATCCTCTTCGACCTCACCGCCGAGCGCCAGACCCACTACCAGGACCTCGCCAAGGAGCTGGCGACCCGGCTGCGCTGCCGGGTTGAGCTGCGTCAGATCGGGAGTCGCGACGAAGCCCGGATCCAGGACGGGTACGGACCGTGCGGGAACCGGCTCTGCTGCTCGTCCTGGCTCAAGGAGTTCGTGCCGGTGACGATCAAGATGGCCAAGGAGCAGGGGCTGCCCCTCAACCCCACCCGCCTGAACGGGATGTGCGGCAAGCTCAAGTGCTGCCTGCAGTACGAGAACGAGCAGTACGTGGACCTCAAGCGGCGGCTGCCCAAGGTGGGCGCGGCGCTCGACACCGAGCACGGAGCGGCCGTCATCACCGAGGTCAGCCTGGTGCGGGAGCAGGTCCTGGTGACCCTGACCGAGAGCGGGACGGTGCTGGCCATCCCCGCCGCCAGTCTGGTCCGGGAGCGGGAACCCCAGGAGGAGCAGGCCTCAAGCCGCGGGCGCCGGCGTCGCAGTCGGCCCCAGGGCGAGAGCGGCCCCCAGTGATCCCCCGCGAAGTCGGATCTGCAGTCCACTCCAGCTGATCCCGGCCGCGGGCCGCGGCTTCGATGGGACATCGCGTGGCGCCGGGCCACCCCATATCACCGCGGGTACGGTGGCGACGGGCGGGCGGGAGCCACGCGGCTCAGGGATGGAGATGCCGGCGCCCCTTCCAGGCCGCCGCCACCAGCGCTCCCAACACCAGCCCTCCGAGCAGATAGGTCAGCGTCCGCCAACGCCCGCTGGAGTCCACCGGCGCGGGCGGCATGATCTCCAGCGCGGGTGCCGGCTGATCATGAGGGGCGAGCTGGGGAGCTGGGGGATCATGGGGGGCGGGCGCGGGCGGACTCGGGTCCAGCTGTGCGGACACCCCCTCCAGGCTCTGCTCGAGGGATCGGCAGAAACGCCTGACCGCCGACTCGATGGCGCGGTCACGGACCTCCTGGGAGACCTCGCTGAGGCGGCCCCTGCCGTCCACAAGGACGGTGAGCCGGAGATCGCTGCGACCAGCTCCCATCTCCTTGACCCGGGCGCGCACCTCCACATGGGCCCGGCCGTCACCCCGCATCTCCCGGCCGCTCAGGGTCCACGTGACCCGCCGACCGGGCTCCTCGATGTGCTGGCGGGCGTAACCCCGGTACGTGACCGAGTGGCCCGCCAGCGTGATCTTCATGGTCCCGCGACCGCCGGCGCCGGCCGTCAGACCCGGCACCAGCTCAACCACCCGGCCCGAGCCGACGAGCCGGTCCCAGACCGTGCCGGCCGGGGCGTTCAACTCAACTGTCTCGATGAGGGTCACCGACTCTCCTCCTCTTCCTGCGGGCGGTCATCCGGCTCCGGGGCGTCCGACCCAGCGGGGGTGAACACCGGGTCCTCGGGGCTGACGGGCTCCCAGCCCGGTAGGTGACCACCGTGGACGCTGCCCGGCTGGGCAGGCGGCGGCGAGGAGATCGACGGCGCCGCCACGATGTCACGGAGGGAGCGGCCCTCCTGCTCTCGCCACACCACCATGGAGTTGCCCAGCATGTCCTCCGGGGCGCGGTGGTCGGGGCGGAAGAGGAGCAGGATGCTGCCTCCCACGAACTCGAAGAAGTTCAGGTACAGCCCCACTGCCGGCAGCAGCCAGGGGACCCAGAACGGCAGCGATCTCAGCACCGCATCCCGGACGCGCAGCGGGCTGCCGTCGACCCTGGTCACGCGCAGGCCCAGAAGCCGCTTGCCGAGCGTCCCGGAGAAGGCCAGGTAGCCACCGATCAGGTAGGCCGCGGTCAGCGCCTCCGCCACGATGAAGAAGTGGAGGTTGGAGGCCGCGTATCCGGGGGTGTGGGCGACCGCGGCTGCGATCCCCTGCTTGGGGTGCCGCTGGTAGTAGCTCTCCACCCGGGACACCTGGGGGGCGGCGATCAGGATGTAGGCGATCGCCTGGGGGATCGCCAGGACGATGAAGTCGATGACGGCGGCCAGGAACCGCGGCCCCACCGGCAGGGGACGCGCCCGCCGCGGCGCCGGGTTCTGAGTCACGTTGCACCCTCAAAGCGCAGGCGGCTGCGGTGGCCGCAGCATAGCCGCCGCTCTTCTGTCTGCGATTCTATGGCGATCGCTCGGATGTGATCGGCGGAGCTCGCCCGACGAAGTTGTAACAATCCGTCCCAAGGGGCTCGGGGCTGGGGACCAGCCCGCTACCCTTCCCCCATGCAGAAGCCCGAAAGGGGCTCTTCAAAGGCGGCGCACGAGCCTCCGGCGGCGGCCGGCGGAAGCTCCAAGCGGCGTCTCCGGAGGGGTTCCCGAGGGCAGGGGATGGTGGAATACGCGTTGGTTCTGATGCTGGTAGCGCTCGTCGTCATCGCAATCCTCACCGTACTGGGAACCCACGTGGGCCACATGTACTCCAACATCGAGAACGGAGTCGTGCGGGCCTCCTCCTGACCCTGACCTCGGGGCCCTCCGGGCCCTCTGCTATTCTCGGGGGAGAAGCGGCGCCCCATCGGGGCGCGCCCAGGTGGTTCCAGGAGTTCCAACCCAGATGACCTACGTCATTGGCGAGACCTGCATCGACGTCAAGGACAAGTCCTGCGTCGAGGTGTGCCCGGTCGACTGCATCATCGGTGACGATGAGGACAGGATGCTGTTCATCGACCCGGAGGAGTGCATCGACTGTGGCGCCTGCGTCGATCCCTGCCCGGTGGACGCGATCTACGCCGAGGAGGACCTCCCGCCGGAGTGGCAGGAGTACACCGAGATCAACAAGGAGTACTTCCAGGACCGAGAGGCCGCCCGAGCCAAGGTGGCCGTGAAGCAGGCGATCCCGGTCGAACCCGCCTGATCCTTCGTCCTGAGGCTGACTACCCTCGGGGCGCTCACCGGTGAGCCTGGCCGCCAAGCCGGCATCTCCCATCTGGCTCCCGTCTGATCCCGGATGCCCGGCGGCCGTCCGCCACCGTCTCAGCACGGGCGCGACAGGTGCAGGTCCGGGCGATCCTAAATCGGCACCCCAGCCGCGTTCGGCGCGTCGCCGGACCAGGAATCGTGTGAAACATCCAATATAGGGGCCATTGCATTTGGCATCATGATCCGATGATTGGTGCGGGCTCAGCCCTTACCCTGAGTCGAGTCGGCAGCCGTCATCGAGGAGGAGCTGAATGGCCATGTCGTTAGAGGGCAGGCTGGGCACCGCGCCGGGGACAGACCCGCAGGCGGTCATCGCCTATGCCAAGGACCAGGGGATCAAGTTCGTCGACTTCCGGTTCAGCGATCTTCTCGGTCAGTGGCAGCACTTCAGCGTGCCGGTCTCGGAACTTTCCGAGAAGCTCTTCGCGGAGGGCGTGGGGTTCGACGGCAGCAGCATCAAGGGGTTTCAGCAGATCCACGAGAGCGACATGCTGCTTTTGCCCGATCCCCGGACGGCGTGCGTGGACCCGATCCTCGAGGTTCCGACTCTCTCTCTGATCTGCGACATCGTGGACCCGGTGACCAAGGCTCGCTACAGCCGCGACCCTCGCTTCATCGCCCACAAGGCGGAGGCCTACCTGCGCCAGTCGGGCATCGCCGACACCAGCTACTGGGGCCCGGAGATGGAGTTCTACATCTTCAACTCCATCCGCTTCGACCAGAGTGTGAATGAGGGTTACTACCACATCGACTCGGTGGAGGGGATCTGGAACTCGGGGCGCAACGGGGTTCCCAACCTGGGGTTCCGACCGCGCCTGAAGGAGGGGTACTTCCCGGTGCCTCCGGTGGACAAGCTGCAGGACCTGCGCAGCCGGATCTCGCTGGCTTTGGCCGAGGCCGGGATCGAGGTCGAGGTTCACCACCACGAGGTGGGGACCGCCGGACAGACCGAGATCGACATGCGCTACGACACCATGGTCGCGATGGCGGACAAGGTGCTGACCTTCAAGTACATCGTGAAGAACGTCTGCTACCGGGAGGGCTTCACCGCCACCTTCATGCCCAAGCCGCTCTTCGGCGACAACGGCAGCGGCATGCACACCCACCAGTCGCTCTGGAAGCAGGGTGATCCCCTGTTCTTCGATGCCAACGGCTACGCCCTGCTCTCCGATCTGGCCCGCTGGTACATCGGCGGGCTGCTGGCCCACGCGCCCGCGCTGTTGGCGTTCTCCGCTCCCACCACCAACAGCTACCGCCGGCTGGTGCCGGGCTACGAGGCCCCGATCAAGCTGGCCTACTCGGCCCGCAACCGCTCGGCGTGCATCCGCATTCCCACCTACAGCGAGCGTCCCGAGCTGCGTCGCCTGGAGTTCCGCTCCCCGGACGCCACCGCCAACCCCTACCTGGCCTTCTCGGCGATGCTGATGGCGGGGCTGGACGGCATCCGCCGCCAGCTCGAGCCGCCGTCGCCGGTCGAGGCCGACCTCTACGAGCTGGAGGGGGACCAGGCGACCGCGGTCCGGGACCTTCCCGGAAGTCTGGACGAGGTGCTGGTGGCGCTCGAGCGGGACCACGACTTCCTCTACGAGGGTGGGGTGTTCACCGAGGACCTGGTCGAGACCTGGATCGCACTGAAGCGCGAGCGGGAGGTGGACCCCGTCCGCCTGCGTCCCCACCCCTACGAATTCATGCTGTACGCCGACAGCTGAGATGGGACAGCCGCCCCGGAGGGATCCGGGGCGGCTGTGTCCGCCGGAGGAAGTGCCGACGGAAGGAGAGAGAGGGACCATCGGCCGGTGCCGCTGAAGGGAGGTGACATCGGCGTCCCGGCACCCAGGGTATCCACCGCAGCGTGGAGGGGAACCATCGTTGCAGGATCGTGACGCCGGTGATCTCAGCCCGCTCCGGGCGAGGCCGGGAGGGCGTCGGCCGGAGCCTGCCTAGTGGTCACGACCAGCACCACTCCCGCCAGCACCAGCGCGCCTCCGACGAGGGTGGCCGGGCCGGGGCGTTCTCCCCGAACCGCGATCGCCAGGCCGGTGCCGACCAGCGGCTGGATGAACAGAAGCGGCGCCAGCGCTCCTGGCATAACCCTCTGGAGGCCGTAGAACCACGCCCAGTAGCCGAGCACGGTGGTGACCACCCCGAGGTACAGCGCCGCCACCACCACTCCCCAGGTGAGCCCGGGCCAGTGCCGCACCGCCAGGGCGCTGAGCCCCGCCGGCCACCAGGCGACCAGGCTGCCGGCGACCACGGCGGCCGTGACCAGGAAGGGGGGATAGCGCGCGACCACGGTCTTGCCCACGATGGTGAAGCAGGCCTCCAGCACCAGCGACAGCACGATAAGCAGGTTGCCCAGGAGCTGTCCGTGGCCGAACCCACTCGGCAGGCGCAGTCCGCCCACCACGACCAGGTAGATGCCGAAGCCGCCCAGGATGAGGCCCGCCCCCTCGAAGGAGCGGATCCGCTCGTGGAGGAGGAGGACGCTGAGAACCACCGTCACCAGCGCCTCGGCTCCGATGAGGAGGGCCATGTCGGTGGCGGTCGAGAGGCTGAGACCCCAGTACTCGAAGGCCTTGTTCCCGATGAATCCCAGAGCGCACATGGCGGCCAGGCGCAGCTGGTCCGACCGCCCGCGCGGGAGCTCCTGGCGGTGCCGCCACAGATACGGCGCCAGCACGGCCGCCGCCACCGTGAACCGCACCATGTTGAGGCTAGCGAACGGCCACGTCGCCAGCGCCAGCTTCGCGGTGACGTAGGACCCGGCGAAGAGGCAGTTGGCCCCGGCCAGAATCAACAGCGCGCGTCTGCGGGTGCTCACCAGTCCCCCTGCTTGCGGCCGGGCCAGGACCGGATCCGGGGCGGCCGCGCCGGTTCTCGGGCGCGGGAGGGCGCGACAGTCCCCCCTCCGGGGTCAGCCGGCAGCCTGCGCAGCCGCCGAGCCGGAGTCCTGTGCCTCCAGCGCCGACACCGCGGCTGCGGCCACGCCCTCCGCTGTCAGTCCGAACTCCGCCAGGATCTCGGCCTGGGCGCCGTGAGGCAGGAACTGGTCCGGGAGGGCGACCTGCTTCACCGGGCAGACGACCGAGGCCGCCTGCAGTGCCTCCATGACCGCCGCCCCCAGCCCGCCGTTTCTGGTGTTGTCCTCGACGGTCACGACCGCCCGGTGCTGCCTGGCCCAGTCGGGAAGGCGCCGGTCCACTGGCTTCAGGAAGCGGGCGTTCACCACCGACGCGGAGATCCCCGCCGGCTCCAGCAGCCCAGCGGCGTTCAGCGCCACCTGCACCATCTTGCCGGCCGCGCAGAGCAGCACGTCCCGGCCTCCCTCTCGGGCCATCTCCCAGCTCAAACTCGCCAGTGGCCGCAGATCGACCACATGCTCGTCGGCTCCGCCGCGAGGGTAGCGGATCGCAAACGGGCCCTGGTGATGGACCGCGGTGGCCACCAGCCGGCCCAGCTCGGCGGCCCCGCGCGGGGTGGAGACCACCAGGTTGGGGACCATGCGCAGGTAGGTGAGGTCGAACATCCCGTGGTGGGAGCTGCCGTCCGGACCGGTGACGCCGGCGCGGTCGAGCACGAAGGTGACCGGGAGGTTGTGCAGCCCCACGTCGGTGATCACCTGGTCGAAGGCGCGCTGCAGGAAGGTGGAGTAGATGCAGACGACCGGGTGCAGGCCGCCCATCGCCAGACCGGCGGCGAAGGTCACCGCATGCTGCTCGGCGATCCCCACATCGTAGAAGCGGTCCGGGAAGCGCTGCGCGAACTTCAGCAGCCCGGTGGAGGAGGCCATCGCGGCGGTGATCGCCACCAGGCTGGGGTCCTCCTCCGCCAACGCCAGCAGGACCTCCTCGAAGACGTCGGTGTAGCTGACCCCGGCGACATGGAGCTTGCCGGTGGCGATGTCGAAGGTGCCCACCCCGTGGAACTTGTCGATCTCATCGTCCTCGGCAGGGCTGAAGCCGCGTCCCTTGTTGGTCACCACATGGACCACGACCGGGCCCCGCAGGTTGCGCGCCAGCTTGAGCGCACCCTCCACGGCCGCCAGGTCATGGCCGTCGATCGGGCCGGAGTACTTGATCCCGAGATCCTCGAAGAAGACGTTGGGTGAGACCAGCTGCTTCATGCCGGTCTTGAACCGTCTCGCCATCTCGTGAGCGGGCTCCCCCACCGCCGGAAGCGAACTCAAAAAGTCGCCGATCCCGCTCTTGGCCGCCTCGTAGCGCGGGCTGAGTCGAAGTCGCGCGAGGTGGTTGGCCAGCCCCCCCACGGTGGGGGCGTAGGAGCGGCCGTTGTCATTGAGGATGATCACCAGGTCAGGGCGCAGCGAGCCGATGTTGTTGAGCGCCTCGTAGGCCATGCCCCCGGTCAGGGAGCCGTCTCCCACCACCACCACCACCTTACCCTGGTCGCCGCGGCGGCGCCGGGCCTGGGCCAGCCCGAGCGCGTAGCTCAGGCCGGTGGATGCGTGGCTGTTCTCGATTAAGTCGTGCGGGGACTCCGCCCGATTGGGGTACCCCGACAATCCCCCCGCCTGCCGCAGCGTCGCGAACTGCTCCCGGCGGCCGGTGAGGATCTTGTGCACGTAGGCCTGGTGGCCGGTGTCGAACACCACCTGATCTCGGGGGCTGTCGAACACCCGGTGGATCGCGAGGGTGATCTCCACCACCCCCAGGTTGGGACCGAGGTGGCCCCCGGTCTTGGAGACGCGCTCCACCAGGAACTCGCGGATCTCCCGGGCCAGGGTCCCACACTCCTCCGGGGTGAGGCGCCTGCAGTCCGCCGGGCAGTTGATCCGCTCCAGCACCGAGGGCTCGGCCGCGCCCGCTCCATTCCTTGGTGCTGGCATAAACCCGGATTATAGCTTCGAAATCGAATCTCAGCCGGCTCACGATCGCCCCGCCGGGGTGCTGGTGGGCTACGCTGTCCCTCCGGACGGTCGGGAGGGGCCGCGGTGATCGCCAGATCAACCCGCTACGTGCAGAGAACCCCCTTTGGCACCGGCCGCGTCTGGCAACTGGTGCAATATAGAGAGGATGACCCCAAGGCAAGCACCCAGGGCCAGGCGGTCCGCCCCGGCGTCCCGGCCGGCCGGGACGGGCGCAGACGCAGGCTCCTCCTCCGGGGGCTGGGCTGTCGAGCTCTCCCTGGCCGTGGCCGCGGTCGCCCTGGTGTCGGCAATCGCCAACGTGGTGTCGGTTGGGGTCGTCTTGGGGACCATGGCGACCGCGACCCCGCCCGAGGGGGCGGTCACCTACCTGCCGGTGGTGGCCGGAGCCGTGCTCGGGCTGGTGGGCGATTGCCTTCTGCTGAGCGGGGCGGTGGGGGTCCTCCGACCCGGGGCGCGCTTCACCTCCGGCCGGGGATCGGTCCTGGTCGGGCTCGCGGTGCAGCTGGTGGCCGCGGCCGCGGTCGGCACCCTGGAGGCCTCGCTCGTGCTGACGCTGGTCTACCTGGCGCTCCTGGTCGCGTTGGCGGCCCTCTGGGTGCGGCTCACGCCCGCCGCCGGCCCGCGCCCGGTGGCGCAGCATCCCCGGATCCTTCCCGACAGCCTCCCGGATCCGGTTCCCGCTCCCGCCCGCTGGACGCTGCAGCAGCAACCTCCCCCGATGACCTGGTCGAGGGGCGTTCCTTTGCCGCCTTCGGCTCCCGCGGACCAGGACGACCAGACGACGGTGGCGGCCGCTCCCGCGGCACCGGCCACCTGGAAGCGCCCTGAGCGTTGAGCTAATCGACCGAGCTCCTGAGCCGGAGCCGGAGCGCCCATCCTGGGGCGTTCGCGAGGTGGTGTTCGGGACGCTGGTGGCGATTCCCGCGGTCCTGATCGCGATCGTGGCGGTCGCGATAGCGACCGACGCGCTCAGCCAGGCGGGGGTGATCGGCAGCCTGACCGGGCGCTCGGCGAAGTCGATCCTGCCCTTCTACAACCTGGCGACCACGCTGGCCTTCTACGGGGCGCTGCTGGCGGTCGTCCTCTTCTTCGCCAGCCGTCACGGGGGCCATCTCTGGCGTCAGCTGGGGGTGCGGCGCCCGCCCTACTGGGTGCTGCCGCTCATGCCGGTGCTGGCGGTCGCCCTGCAGTTTCTGACCGGCCTGATCTCCGAGGCCCTGTCCCCTCTGCTCCATGGGATGACCAATCCCCAGGGCTGCAGCATCTCCCAGGGATTCGGCCAGGACGCCTATCTCGGGGTGATCGCGATCGTGGTGATCGCGCCGGTGGTGGAGGAGCTCACCTTTCGCGGCTTCATCTTCGGCGGGCTGAGGGGGAGGCTGGGCACGACCGGGGCGGTGGTCGTCAGCTCGGTGATCTTCGCTTTGGCCCACACCCTCTCGGTGGGTGGCTCCATCCTGCTCCTGGGCCCCTCCCTCTTCGTGGCTGGGGTCGCGCTGGCACTGGTGTACGAGCGGACCAGGTCGATCTACCCGGGGATGGCGCTGCACGCCTCCTTCAACCTGGTCGCGGTGATCCTGATCTTCATGTCGTCGACTGCTGCCAACTGCCACTGATCAGGGAACCGAAGCTCTACTGGGACACACGCCCTGCAACTCTGCGCGACCGGATCGGCCCGTTCGGCCACAGCGTTCAGCCCCCAGCCGGGACTGGACGCCTACGCCCCCCGGGCCAACAGTGGACGCCCGAGGGTGGCACAGGCGGCCAGAGCGACGATCAGGAAGATCGGGGCCGCGATCAGGAGCGACCCGCTGCTCCCGTAGGGCGGGTTGCCGTGCAGCACCAGCTGGAAGCCATCACTGAGGTAGCTGAAGGGGAGAATCTGGGCGATCCAGTAGCGGATCCCCTGCGCGGGGACCCCGGTGAAGAGGCCGGAGAGGAAGAGCAGCGGCGCCAGGATAACCGCCAAAAAGAGCATCGCCTCGCCGGCGTTGTCGGTGAGGGTGGCGACGCCCAGCCCGATCGCGCCGGAGAAGGCGAGGGTCGCCAACGCCAGCAGCCAGGTCGCCACGATCAGCAGGGGGTCGGGGCGCTGGGCTATCTCCAGGACCAGGAAGATGAGGGTCGCCTGCAGGCAGTCCACCAGCCAGCCGGCGAAGAAGATCTCCAGGGAGATTCGCCAGGAAGGCATCGGCAGCACCGCCAGGCGGTCCAGCCACCCCGAGCCCCGAGAGCGGGTCACGCTGACGCCGGTTCCCACGGTGCCCACCATCGCGATCAGGATGGTGAGCAGCATCCCGGCAAAGAACTGGGGGGCGTCGGTGGCCGCCAGCGGGATCACCAGGAGCATGGGGAACCCCATCTTGATCGCCAGTGCCCGTCGCCTCGAGAGGGTTGCGCGCAGTTCCAGCTGCCAGAGCTGGCGGGGCTGCCACCTCCTCCTCCGACCGGGGGCCGGGGCGCTGACCGTCACCGCCCCCGCCCGCTCAGGCATCCAGGCTCCGCCCGGTCACCATCAGGAAGCAGTCGGCCAGGCCCGGTTCTCGCACCGAGAGGTCCAGCAGGGTCCGGTCCAGGTCCCCAAGGGTCTCCAGCAGATCGGCCAGCAGCCCCTCCCGCTGGCTGGCCACGACCGTGGCCCCGTCGTCGGTCCCCGCCACCCGGTGCACCCCGGCGACGGCCGCCATCGCCTGCAGCGGCAGCTCGGATCTGGACTTCAGCCGGATCTCCCTGGTCCCCCCCAGAGACGTGAGCAGCGCATCCAGCGGTGCATCGTGAACCACCTCACCGTCGACCAGGAAGCACACCCTGGTAGCCACCTCCTCCACGAACTCGGTGTCGTTGGTGGAGATGCAGGTGGCCATTCCCGCCCGCGCGCGCTCCTCCACGACTCGGGCCAGCCAGCGCTGTCCCGCCACGTCCAGGCCCAGGGTCGGCTCGTCCAGCAGCAGCAGCCTGGGGGAGCCCACCAGGGCCTCCGCGAGCAGCAGCCGTCGGCGCATCCCGTATGAGTAGGAGGAGACCGGCTCCGCGGCCACCTCCAGCAGCTCCGCCGCCCCCAGCAGGCGGTCCAGCCCCACCTCCTCGGCCCCGTGGGCCGCGGTGAAGAATGACAGATTGGCCAATGCGCTCAGCTCATCGGCGTGGGCGGTGGCGTCGAACACCACTCCCAACTGTTGCCGGGCCAGGTGGCGGTCGGTGCTGTCGAACCACGCCACCCGCCCCTGATCCGGCACGCTCCGGGTCGCCAGGCAGCGCAGCAGGGTGGTCTTGCCGCTGCCGTTGGGCCCCACCAGCGCCACCACCTCACCCACTTGCACCCGCAGGTCCACAGGGCCCACCCCCCGGCCGTTGCGAAAGCGCCTTGTCAGCTGCTTCACCTCGAGCACCACTTGGCCCATGGCTCAGTCGATGAACTCGATGGTGGTGGCCGGCGTCACCTCCACCAGGCCGGCGGGGACGGTGAAGGCGACCTGGAAGACCAGAATCTGCTGGCCCGCCTCGACCTGGCGGCCGACCAGGCGGGACTTCACCAGATTAGAGATGAATCCGGGAGCGCGCCGGTTCACCCGCCGGAGCACGACCCTGGAGGCCTGGGGCACCGGTCCGGGCGGCAGGATAGGGGCCATGAGGGGAGTGTAGTTGCCGGGTCCCGAACTCGGGCCCGAGCAGGACGAGGTCCGACTGTTGCATATTGCGCGCATGCGCTTGGTTCACTGCGCCGATGTTCACCTGGACGCGGCCTTTGTCGGCCTCGGCCTCCCGGCCGCCCGGCGGCGCCGAGCGGCGATCCGGCAGGCCTTCCACAAGGTGGTCCAGACCGCCCTGGACATCGGCGCAGACGCCCTCACCGTCGGCGGCGACCTCTACGAGGATCTGCGCTCGCAGCGGGAGACGACGGCGTTTTTGCAGGAGGAGCTGGAGCGAGCCTCGTGCCCGATCCTGGTGGTGCCCGGCAATCACGACTACTGGCATCCGGGGGCGCTCTACGCACGCGAGCGCTGGCCCGCCAACGTGCACATCTTCAACTCATCCGAGTTCTCCGAGGTCGAGGTGGCCGGCTGGCGCATCTTCGGGGCCGCCCACCTCAAGCCCAAGGGGACCGGAAATCTGCTGGGCTCCTTTCGGGTCCCCAAGGGCGGGCCGGCCATCGCACTCTTTCACGGATCGGAGCAGGGCCAGCTGGCGTTTCAGGGCGAGGGCAAGGAGGACCACGCGCCCTTCAGCGAGGCCGAGGTCTCCAGGTGCGGTTTCCGGTTTGCGCTGGTCGGCCACTTCCACACCCCCAGGGTCACCGACTGGCTGACCTATCCCGGCAACCCCGAGCCCCTGACCTTCGGAGAGCAGGGGACAAGGGGAGCGGCGGTGGTGGTGATGGACGACGACCACCCCGACCACCCTCCCCAGGTCGAGATCGTGCCCGTCGCCACCTTCTCGGTCGCCGACCTGGATGTAGACATCAGTGAGTGCTCCCACTCCGAGGCCATCCTCGACCGGATCGAGCAGGCCCTGCCCCAGGACGAGCTGGTGGCCTGCCGGGTGCGGTTGACCGGGGAGCTCGGCGAGGGCGTTCGGCTCAGCCCCACCGAGCTGCTGGGGCGGCT
The DNA here is from genome assembly GCA_027319585.1 of Candidatus Dormiibacterota bacterium. Taxonomy (GTDB): domain Bacteria; phylum Chloroflexota; class Dormibacteria; order Aeolococcales; family Bog-877; genus AG-12. Next base: position 22,312 of record DAHVMY010000023.1, read on the forward strand.
GCGCAAGGATGACCGCTCCATCGACCTGGTGGTGGCCTGCCGTCCCCACCTCGACCTGGACTTCCTGCGCCAGGCTCCGGACGCCCGCGGCCAGTTCGTGCGCGCCCTGATGGCGCGACCCGACTTCGACAGTGAGGTGGTGCAGTCGGCCCTGCTGGCCGGGCTCAACGCCCTGCTCGGCGAGGAGCCCGCGCTGCTGTGACGGGAGAGCAGGCGGTCCAGAGCGGATGAAGATCAACTCGGTGATGCTGGAGCGCTTCGGCGCCCTGCGCGGGATATTCAGCCTGGACCCGAAGATCACCGTGGTCTACGGGCCCAACGAGTCAGGCAAGAGCACCCTGCACACGGCTCTGCGCGTCGCCCTGGTGGGTGTCGACCTGGCCAGCCGGGGTCGCATGCCCAAGGAGTCGGAGCAGGTGCTGCGCCGCTTCAAGCCCTGGCGGGGCCGCAACTTCAAGGTGGAGGCCGATGTCGAGCTGGGCTCCGGCCGCTACCGCTTCGTGCGCGATCTGGACCAGCCCGACAACGCCCAGGTGCTGGACGAGGTGCGGGGTGGCGTTGTCACCGACCAGTTCCGCCGCGGTCGCACCGTGGACGTCTCGGTGATGCTGGGGATGAGCCGCGAGGCGTTCCTGGCCATCTCGACGGTGGCCCAGGATCAGATTCTCGAGATCAGCGGGCCGGCCCTGCAGGCCGATCTCCAGCGCGCCATCTCCACCTCGGGGGCGCACACCAGCGTCCGCTCCGCCCTTGAGCTGCTGCGCAAGTGGCGCCAGGAGAACCTGCGCGGGGAGCGCTCCCGGGAGCGCCCCCTGGACCGGGCGGTCAGGGAGCTCGCCGCGGCCAGAGACCAGCTCGGCGCGGCGGTCCAGGTGCGTGAACGCCTGGGCGACGAGCTCTCCCAGCTGGAGGAACTTCGGGGCCGGTTGGAGGAGGCGGAGCAGCGAGCGGAGGAGTCTGAGCTGCTGTGGAAGTCGGCGGAGATGGCCGAGCTCGATCAGGACCTGCTGGCGATCTCGGAGATCGACCAGGCGCTGCGCGCCATCCCGGAGATCCCCATGCCCGCCGATCCGGCGGCAGTGCGGGAGGCGGCCGCGGGCGCGGCCCAGCTCGCGGCGCAGGCGGCGGAGGCTGAGGCCAAGGTCGCGGAGCTGACCCCGCAGGATCAGGCGAAGGCAAAGCTGGCGGCGGAGCTCTCGGTCAGCGAACTGCAGTTTCTCGGCGAGGCGGTCGAGCGGCCGGTGCCGCCGCTGCCCGCGCAGGCCGGCGCCAGCGCCAGGCTGGAGCTTCTGGATCGGCGCAAGGTCGCGCTGCACCGCTGGTCGTCCGACCTCATCGCGGTGGCCGCCGGGATCATCGGGGTGGTGCTCATCTACCGGGCGGTTACCTCCGCGGCGGTCGCCCTTCCCATCGAGGAGTTCCTGGGCGGGCTGGTGGTGCTGGTGGCAGGGGCAGCGATCTTCCTCTACCTGCAGCAGCGGCTGCGCCGGCTCCTCGCCGTCGGCGGCTTCACCTCCGTGGCGGAGATGCGTCGCGCCAAGCGCCTTCGGGACCCCGAGGTCCTGAAGGTGGTCGCCGCGCAGGAGGAGGTGCTCGCCCAGCGCGCCAAGGCGCAGCGCCGGATCTTGGAGTTGGGGCTCTCCCGTTTCACCGGCGCTGAGCTCCTCCAGCTCGCGTCGGAGCTGCCGCCACTTCAGGAGGCGCTGCAGCAGGCGGCCTCCTGGCGCGCGACCGCGGAGCGGGCTCGCCAGGAGTTGACGGCCAGAGCCGCCCGGGTCGGGATCGATGCCAGTGACCCCCAGCTGATCGCGGCCCGCCTCGGCGAGCTCGTCCAGGAGCTGGACGCGGCGGTCGAGGCCGAACGCCGCCGGGGCGAGCTGGAGCTGCGCCGGGAGGAGCGGTTGAACGGGCGCGAGCTGCACAGCCTGGTCAGCCGCTCCCAGGAGCTCCGGGCTGAGCTCGGGGCCAGGGGAAGGGGATCCCAGCCGCGCCCGGCACGGCCGGCGGCGGAGCTGAGGGAGGAGTACGACCATCTCCGCGCCACCAGGGACCAGCTGCGGGCTGAGCTCTTGCCCAAGGAGGGCAGCCTGCGCCAGCAGCTCCGGGAGGCGGGTGACCTGGTGGAGCTCGAGGAGCTGGTGGCCGAGCGCGCTGCCCGGGTGGACCGCATGGAGCGGGCGGAGGCGGCGGTCAACCTCGCGATCACCGAGCTGGAGGCGGCGGAGGCGGAGATCCAGAACAGCCTGGCCCCGATCCTGGCTGACGGGCTCGCCCGTCGGCTGCCGGAGCTCACCCACCGTCGCTACGCCCAGGCCTGGGTGAATCCGGAGGACCTCTCCATGCACGTGGCGGCCGCCAACTCCACTCGCCAGATCCCGGTGGACAACCTCTCCCAGGGCACCCAGGAGCAGATCTATGTGTGCCTGCGGATGGTGCTGGCGCAGGCGCTGTCGCCGCGCGGGGAGCAGCTCCCCCTCATCTTCGACGACCCCACCGTCAACTCCGACGACCGCCGGTGCTTCGCGCTGCTCGACACCCTGCTGGAGCTGTCGGAGACCTCGCAGGTGGTGATCTTCTCCCATGAGCACCGGGTCATGGAGTGGGCCCAGCGCCAGTCGGTGCCCGTGTTGGCCCTGGACCAGGTGCCGGCCTCGGCCGAGGAGGACGAGTCCGCGGCTGTGCCGGGCAGCTGATGAGGATAGTCTCGCTGCTGCCGAGCGCGACCGAGATCTGCTTCAGCCTGGGGCTGGGGCAGAGCCTGGTGGGGGTCACCCACGAGTGCGACTTCCCGCCGCAGGCCGAGTACAAGCCGCGGCTGACCGCGAGCGAGCTCGACCACCAGGGCAGATCGCCGGGTGACATCGATCGCCACGTCAGGCAGGCCCTGCACCAGGGCAGCAGCCTCTACCGGCTGGACCAGGAGGCGCTGAGCCGGGCCCACCCTGACCTGATCCTGACCCAGGAGCTGTGCGAGGTGTGCGCCGTCGCGTACCCCCAGGTGATGGATGCCGCCCGGTTGCTGCCCGGTCGCCCGGCGGTGCTGTCGCTGGAGCCCAACACGCTCGCGGACGTGATGCGCACCATCCTGGACGTGGGTGAGGCCACCGGTACCAAGGAGCGCGCCCAGGAGCTGGTGCGCAGCCTCTGGGCGCGGGTGGACGCGGTGCGGGGAGCCGTCGCCGGGCGGAAGAGGCCGCGGGTGGTCTGCCTGGAGTGGCTCAACCCACTGATGGTTGCTGGCCACTGGGTTCCTGACCAGGTCGATGTCGCGGGCGGTACGGACGTGCTCGGCAGCTCCGGTGCGCGCTCCCGCGAGGTCTCGTGGGATGAGGTGCGCGCGGCGGCGCCCGAGGTGCTGCTGGTCATGCCCTGCGGGTTCCGGCTGGAGGAGACCTGCGAGCAGGCGGCGGAGCTGACCTCGCTGCCCGGTTATCGCTCGATCCCGGCGGTCGCCGCCGACCGGGTCTTCGCGGTCGATGGCTCCTGGTACTACAACCGCCCCGGTCCCCGTGTCATCGATGGGATCGAGATCCTGGCCAGGATCTTCCACCCCGACGGCTGGAAGGGGCCGGTGCCTCAGGGCTTTCGCCGGCTGGATCTGAGCTGAGGTGCGTCGCAGCTCCGGCCGGCAGCGGCGGCACGGCTCAGCCACCCGGTTCAGCAGGGAGCCAGGAGCCCCTCGAGCAGCGCCGGACCGCGCGCCAACCAGGCGTCGCCATAGTAGGTCGGATACTGCAGCGCCTCCGACTGCGCCTGGCTGAGCAGCTGGTTCGCGGCCCCGCTGTCCCCGGCCGCGAATGCGGTGGCGGCCGCCGCCAGGTAGGGAAGCGGGTTGGTGGCGGCATTGATCACGCCGCCGGTTGAGGTCAGCGCGATGGAGGAGTCCTCGCTCCCGCCGCTGGCGAAGTAGTTCCGCCACCAGCGGGCGGCCAGTGGTCGGGCTCCCGTGGCGCATGATGCGGTCAAAATGACCGGGATCCGAGCGGCGTCCAGCCCGTACTGGACCGGGGCGCCGCCCCCGGGGCTGGCGATCGCCAGGATGCTGGATCCCTGGAGCTCGGCCCAGTCGGTGGGCAGCAGCGAGCCATTCTGGCTCAGCTCCGAGATCAGGGAGATCGCCTGGGCCGAGCTTTCCGCCCAGCTCTGGTCGCCGGTGTACCGGGCCAGCGCCAGGTACACCCCCGGCATCCAGTAGGACGGGTCCAGGGTGGTCGGCGGTCCGTCGGCCCATGGCCCGGCGGTCGGCAGGGGAGCGCCCAGAGGGCCGGCGACAGCTTCTCTCTGAAGCACGGCTGCGGCCATGGCCAGGCCGGCCGCGTGGAGCGCGGGTGCGTCCGCACCCTGGTAGCGGAGCAGGGCATAGGCGGCGAGGGTGTCGGCATCGGTGGCTGACTCGTCTGAGAGCAGCGTCCCATCGGCGTTGGCGTGGTAGGCCAGCAACCCGTCTGGCAGCAGCAGGTGACCCCTGGTCCACACCCAGATCTCAAGCGCCACGGCCGGCCTGCCGGCCAATTCGGCGATGAGCATCCCGTACGCCTGCCCCTCGCTGACCACGTCTCCGCCCTGGTCGTAACGAACGACGGCGCCGTCCGGTGCGACGTAGGTTTGCAGGAAGTGGCTGGCGGCCGCGGCCCGCTGCCAGGTGGCCGCGCCACTGGCCCAATACCAGTAGGTGTACCGCCCGCCAGAGGTGGGATTGACGGGCAGGAAGTATCCGCTGGCATCGATGATTGCCGCGGCCGATCCGGTGGCGTTGTAGAGGGCGAGCTGACCGGTGGCTCCGAGCTGAGCGATGGCCGCGTTGGCCACGGTCTGCCCGCGTGCCCAGTTGAGGTCAGAGGTCAGCGGCATGCCCGGCGCCGGCGTCACGGTGAAGAAACCCGGGGTGGTGGTGTCGGTGGCGGTGACGTTGAGGACGACGGCGCTGGCCAGGGCGGCGATTCGGTCGACTCCTCCCAGCCGGACCCTCAGTGTCTCCTGGGGCGACAACGCCTCTTTCCCGGTGCGCGTGTCGAGAAGCCGTCGTGGGGACAGCGGGTAGTAGAGGCTGGCCTGGGGTCCCCCCATCGAGGTCGTGAAGTACCCGGTCACGTCCACGATGACGTCGGTCGTGCCGCGGTGATTGAGCAGATCCACGGCGCCGCCGCTTCCCAGGGTGACGATGACCCGGTTGGCCACGGTCTTGCCGCGAGTCCAGTTCAAGGCCGAGGTCCCCGGCCAGACGGATCCGCTCGGGTAGGAGGCGAAATAGCTGGTCGCGGTGGTGTCCGTCGCCGTCACCTCGAGCACCGCGGCGACCGCGCCCGCAGGAACGCCTCCGGCACCCGCCATGTGGATCTGGAGGGCACCCTGGGGACCGAGCGGAGTTCCCTGCCCGGGATAGCCGCTGTTGGGCCTGGTGTCGGCGATTCGGCGCGGCGCCAGAGGTTCGAAGTAGGTGCCGGCTGGTCCAGGCGGGGCGAAGTAGCCCTCGAGGTCGACCGTGAGCTGCACGCTGCCGGCGGCGTTGTGGAAGCTCACGGAGCCGCCCTGGCCGACGGCCACGACGGCGAGGTTGGCGACGGTGGCGCCATCCGGCCAGTTGAGGTGCGAAGTGGTCGGCGCTGCGGCCCCGGTTGGATAGACCGCGAGGAAGCTTGCCGTCGTGGTGTCGGTCGCGGTCCCGTTGATGGCGACCGCGGTTGCGTCGGTGGGGACCGCGGCCGTGCCCGCCACCTGGAGACGACGGGTGCCGTCGGCGGTGAGGGGCCCGCCGTCCAGGCGGGTGTCCAGCAGGCGGACCGGAGCGGCGGCGAAGTACTCGCTGCCGGTGGCGGCGGCCAGCACCGCCGACCGGATGTGGACCAGCCCCGGCCCCAGCGCCGCCCCCAGCCCGAGGCAAAGCACCAAGGCGAGAGCCGGCCGCCGGGTACGTGTCATTCCCCTACTTCACCACCGGGATGGGCGGACCGAGCGCCCCGCGACGATCCTGCTACCGGGTCGCGTGCCCGACCGTCCGGGCCCGGGAAAACGGTGCTACCGAGCCCGCCCACCAGCGGTCCCCGCCGCTAGGCCACCGCCCGGCTGAACGCGCGCGCCGCCCCCACCACCGCCAGCAGCGCCAGCCCGGCGACGATCACGATCCCTTCCAAGACGGTCAGGTTGGCGAGATGCCCGAGGAAGATGGAGCGGGCGGCGCTGACGGCGTGGGAGAGGGGGTTGAGAGTCGAGATCGTCTGCAGCCACTGTGGCGCCAGCGACATTGGCAGGAGGACGCCCGACAGCAAAAGCAGGGGCAAAGCCGCGGTGAAGATGATGGGCGCGAATGAGTTCTCGTCCTTCAAGACCAGCGCCAGCCAGTAGGAGATGGAGGCGAAGAGGAGCCCCACCAAGCCGATCAGAGCGAGCATGATCAGCATCCCCAGCGGCTTGATGCTGAGCCCGAAGGGCAGCCCGATCGCAACCAGGATCAGGGACTGGACCAGCAGGGTGAGGGTGTCCCGCAGCGCCCGTCCCAACAGCAGGGCCAGGCGGCTGACGG
>DAHVMY010000024.1:0-28103 GCA_027319585.1 Candidatus Dormiibacterota bacterium
CGACAGCTGCCACGGCGGTGATCGTGACGGTCGCCAGCCCAGTGGTTGCATGCAGAAGCCACCCTGGCGGGCGCTCTCCGGTCCACAGCAGAGTCCCAATCGCGATAGCCGCGACCGGGACCATCGCCACGAGCGCGGCATCGACTTGACCGCGCAAGTGCTCCAGGGGAATGGCGGACAGGACCGCCAGGGTGCCCCCTGTCCAAAAGACCACGGCAGCGGAACGCGGCTCGCGCAGGGCCGCGTTTGCCCGCCGGATCAAATCGGGGGCGAACTGAAGCATGAGGTCGCCGGCAAGACGGTGAGCCTGACAGATAATCTTGCTTGGGCGGATCCGACGGGCGTCGGGCAGCTCTCAGGAAGCCAAGCCGCAGGCTCTTGCCCCCCATCGGCCAACGTCATGCGCGCCCCTACGGCGACCAGAGCCAGCCCCGGTCGCCTCCTGTCCTGGCACGAAAAGCCCTGATCCATCGTGGGGCAGTATGCACGGAGCTGCCGCATCTCAGGTGCAACGCCCAGGTGACAGGTCACGAGTTGCGGGCCCCTCACGCACTCACTCAGGGCAGACTCTGAACCACCTACTTCTACGGAGGGCGCCACGCGGCGGCCCCCGTGTCGATCCCTCCGCTCCGAGTCCGGCTCGCCGATGAGCCAACGGGAAACCTCGATGAGGGCACGAGATCTGAGATCATGGGGCTGCCGGAGACGGTGCGGGCCAACCAGGAGCTGACTCTGGTGATCGCGACCCACGACTCGACGGTCGCCGGCCAGGCTCCCCGCACCGCCATGGTCAACCGTGGCCAGCTCAGCGTGAGGGAGAACTCGGCCCTGAGCCGAGGCTTGGAGGAGAGCGCATGACGGTGTCGGAGCTGGGGCGTCCCCCGCTGATGGAGGACGCAGAGCCGGCGGACGAGGTGCTGCCGTCCTCGTCCGCTCCTCCCCGGCAAGGATCCCGGCCGGCCCTGGTGCGTCGAGTCCTGCGCTACCTGGGGACCTCGATCGCCTCCACCATCGCCAGCGAGGTGACGCTGCTGCTCCTGTTCGGCCTGCACCTCACCACCGCGGCGGTGGCGGCCGTGCTGGCGACCGCGTTGGGCGGGCTGCTGTCTTACGGGCTCAGCCGCTACTGGATCTGGGCGGACGCGGATCGCAGCCATGCCGCGCGGCAGATGACTTTGTACTGGGTGATCACCCTGGCGGGACTGCTGGCCTCGACCTTCGTCACCAGTGAGACGGCGGCTCACACGGTGGGGGCGGGAACCCTCCGGACCGCGCTGGTCGGAGCGGTCTACCTGGCCACCTATCTCGTCCTGTGGGTCGTGAAGTTCGGGCTCTACCACAAGCTCCTCTTCCGGCCCCGCCGGGAGCCCGGTCCAGTTCAGGTCGGCTGAACCGGCTGGCGCCCTGCGCGTGGTCGCGGCTGAGATCGCAACCCGGACCTATACTCCAGAGGTGTCCGACCAAGGCCCCGATCCTCTGGGCAGCGAAGCCCCGCCCGCTGCGGAGGAGCCAGCGTCCGAACCCGGCCCCCTGCCGGAGTTTCTGAACCCTGAGTCCGTCCACTACCAGCCCTGGGCGGAGAAGCAGATCTCCAACGCCTCCAAGGAGAAGCGACCGCTCGCCGACTTCATGGCGGAGATGGAGGAGCGGCTGGGCTCCTACGGGGAGCTGCCCGAGGCGCGCTGGGATCCGCAGCGCCAGGAGCAGCTGTTGGCGCGCTTCGCTCCCAGCTCCCCGGGGAGGACCCGGCGCCGCCACCGCCGGCGCGGTGGCTCGGGAGCGGCTCACGAACCGACGCTCACCCCGGCGGCGCCGATAGCCAGTGCGGCCCCAGGGAATCAGCGCCGCCGTCCGAAGCCGGCCCGCGCGCCAGCTGCCGGTCCTGCGCAGCCGACGGCCGAGCCCGGCGCGCACCGTCGCCGTCGCCGACGTCGGCGTTCTCGTGGCGAGAGCGCGGGGCCGACCGTCGCCGGCGGTTGAGCCCTCGCGCCCCACGGGCCATCGGTTTCGACTACGGGGGGACCCTGGTGGAGATCGGGTATCCGGCCGAGGAGCTCGTCGAGGCCGGTGAGCGGCTCCTGGCCGACCTCGGAGTCCTTGAGCCGTCTGGACTGCCGAGGGGAGAGTCCTTCGGACCGTTGGTGGACCGGCGGGTGGACGAGCTGGTTGCCTCGGCCCACCGCCAGGATCCCCTGCGGGAGGTGGAGATCTTCGATCTGTACCAGCAGGTGCTGAACGGGTTGCTGGGCCGCGAGCTGAGCCGGGATGAGGTCCGCCAGGCGGCCTACCAACTCCAGGAGCCCTGGGCCGTGGCGATCTCGGTGGACCCACAGGCACTGGCGGTGCTGGAGGCTCTTCGCCGCCGCGGGGTCCGGCTGGGCCTGCTGTCCAACGCCCCCTACCCCGCTCGCACCATGCGCCGCATGATGGATGGTCAGGGGATCACGCAGCGGTTCGACGAGATCGTGCTCAGCAGCGAGATCGGATGGCGCAAGCCGGCACCGCAGGCCTTCCTGGCGCTGCTCGGGGCGCTGGGTGTCCCCGCCCAGGACACCTGGTTCGTCGGCGATGAGCTCGAGGCCGACATCGAAGGAGCGGCGGCGGTGGGCATGCCGGCGCTGCTGCGACCCGGGCGGCGACCGCCAGGCTCGAGCGCGATAGCCCTCGGCTCGTGGGAGGAGTTGCTACAGCGGCTCGACCGCGAGGCGCCGCCGACCCCGGCCTGATCGCAGCCCGCAACCGTACACTTCTGCTCCATGCGTGCCACTCAACTGTTCGGCAACACCCTGCGCTCCGCCCCGGAGGGTGAGCTCGAGTCGCACCGCCTGCTGCTGCGGGCGGGCTACCTGCAGCAGCTGGCGGCCGGGATATTCAGCCTGCTGCCGCTGGGCACCCGCTCGATGGAGAAGATCCGCCGCATCCTGAGGGAGGAGATGGACGGGATCGGGGGGCAGGAGATCTCCATGCCGGTCGTTCATCCCGGGGAGCTGTGGCAGCGCAGCGGCCGCTGGCAGAAGGTGGATCAGACGCTGGTCCGCTTCCAGGACCGCCGCGGCCGGGACATGGCTCTGGCCATGACCCATGAGGAGGTGGTGGCCGACCTCACCGCGACCCAGGTGAGCTCCTACCGCGACCTTCCGCGCATCGTCTACCAGATTCAGACCAAGTTCCGGGACGAGCCCCGCTCGCGCGGGGGGCTGGTGCGAACCAGGGAGTTCGTGATGAAGGACTCCTACTCGCTAGACCGGGACCCCGCCGGGCTCCAGCACGCCTACCGGGAGCACTTCAAGGCCTACTTCAGGATCGCGGCTAGGGCCGGTATCCCGGTGGCGGCGGTGCTCTCGGATGTGGGGATGATGGGCGGGGGCATGGCCCATGAGTTCATGTACCTCACCGAGGTCGGGGAGGACACCGTCCTCTTCTGCAGCAACTGTGGCTACGCCGCCAACCAGGAGGTGGCGGAGGCGCGCCGTCCCGATCCGGAGACCGGCGAGGTCCTTCCCCTGCAGGAGGTGGCGACCCCCGGGAGCGCGACGGTGGCGGAGGTCGCGGCCCTTCTGGGGGTCGACCCGTCCCGAATCGCCAAGACCGTGGCCTACTGGGCGGAGCGGTCCCGCGGCGGTCCTGGGGAGCTGGTCCTGGCGCTGGTCCCCGGTGACTCGGAGGTGAACCTGGCCAAGCTGCGCGCCGCTACCGGGGCGGTCGAGTTGAGGGCCGCCACCCCCGAGGAGATAACCGCCGGGGGTGGAGCGCCCGGCTACATGTCGCCGGTGGGCCTGCGGGGGGCGACGGTGGTCGCCGATCCGGTGCTCGGTGGCCGGCGCAACCTGGTGGCCGGGGCCAACCGGGAGGGATGGCACCTGCGCAACTTCAATCTGGACCGCGACGCCCCAGGGGCCACGCTGGCCCCGCTCACCTCGGTGCAGGCAGGGGAGCCCTGCCCCAGCTGCGGTCACCCGCTGGACCTGCGGCGGGGGATCGAGTTCGGGAACATCTTCCAGCTCGGCACCGACTACAGCCAGGCCATGGGGGCAACCTACACCGATGAGGCGGGGCGCGAGCAGCTGGTGGTGATGGGCTCATACGGGATCGGCCTCGGCAGGATGCTCGCCTGTGCGGCCGAGGAACACCATGACCAGCGCGGCCTCACGCTGCCGATCTCCATCGCTCCCTACGCGGTCGCCCTGATCTCAGTCGGCACCGATCCCCGGGTGGTGCGGCTGGCCGACGAGATCTACGCCGCGCTGACCGCCCTGGGCGTGGAGGTGCTCTACGACGACCGGGAGCTGAGCCCGGGGGTGAAGTTCGCGGACTCTGACCTGCGCGGGATGCCGCTGCGGGTGACCGTGTCGCCGCGATCCCTGGAGGCCGGCGGGGTTGAGCTGAAGCGCCGCCAGGGGACCGCCTTCGTGGTGAGCACGGATGATGCCATCGCCGCCACCCGCAGGGAGCTCACCCTCTTGGAGGAGGAGCTCGAGCGCTGGATGAGGGAGCGGACGGCTGCGGTGGACGAGCTGGCGGCGGCCACCCTCGGGGGGCGGAGCTGAGTTCCAGAGGGGGCAGCAGTTGGGGAACCCGAGGACCATCCTGCACGTCGACCTCGATGCCTTCTTCGCCTCGTGTGAGCTGCGCCGCCGCCCCGAGCTGGTCGGACGGCCGCTGGTGGTCGGGGGAGGTCGGGAGTCGCATCCGGGCATGGCCCGCCGAGTCGGCCGCGGCGTGGTCGCCGCCGCATCCTACGCGGCGCGCGAGTACGGGATCCGCTCCGCCATGCCGCTGGCCGAAGCGCTGCGCCGCTGCCCCGAGCTGGTGGTCCTGCCCGTCGACATCGACCACTACGCGGCGGTCTCCAAGGATGTCTTCCGCGTCTTCCACCAGTACTCGCCGCTGGTCGAGCCCGGCTCCCTGGACGAGGCCTACCTCGATCTGACCGGGACCGAGCTGCTCCTGGGACCCGGGGTCGAGGTCGCCCGCACGATCCAGCGCCGCCTGCGTGATGAGCTCGGGCTGCCCGCGTCGGTCGGGGTCGCCCGTGCCAAGACGGTCGCCAAGATCGCCTCCGATCTGCGCAAGCCCCAGGGCCTGGTGGTGGTCGAGTCCGGAACCGAGGCTGGATTCCTGTCCCCCCTCGCGGTGGAGCGGCTGCCGGGGGCCGGGCCCAAGACGGTAGCCAAGCTGCGCCTTGTGGGGGTGTCGACGCTGGGCCAGCTTGCCGCCGCCCCCCTCCACCTCCTAACCGAGGTCATCGGTCCGGGCGCCGCCGCCATTCAGGCCAGGGCTCGGGGCGCGGACCCGTCGCCGGTCTGCCCCCCTGGGATCCCCAAGTCCATCAGCCGGGAGGAGACCTTCTCCCAGGACCTCACCGAACCGGGCGCCCTGCTCACCGAGGCACGTCTGCTCAGCGCCGCGGTGGGGGCCCGTCTGCGGGCGGCCGGCCTGGCGGCGACCACGGCGTCGCTCAGGCTCCGGTTCTCAGACTTCGAGACCAGGACTCGCCGCTCCACCCTGCCGGCTCCCATCCGCGCCGATCTGGAGATCGCCAATGCCGTGCAACCGATGGTGGAGGCGCTGTGGCAGCGGCAGAGGCCGGTGCGTCTGCTGGGGGTTGGGGTGCAGGGGCTCGCGCCCGTCGGGCCCCAGATCGGCCTGTTCGACGCGCAGGATCGCCGCCAGGAGCGCGTCGACTCGGCCCTGGACGAGCTGCGCCGTCGCTTTGGGCCCGGGGCGATCAACCGCGGCCCCCGGGCGCTGCCGGGTTCCCCCGACTGGAATCGAGACCATCTCGACCAGCTCGGGCTGGGCTGAGATCCCCGCTCTGGCGCGGCCAGCTATCATCGGGTGGCCTTGGACCAGAAGACCGACACGGTGGGCTGGGTACTCGAGCGCGACGGCCAGCTCGCGGTGGTGCGGGAGGACGGCGTGATCGAGAGCGATGACCCCCAGTTCGCCGACTACCTCCGCCAGCGTCTCAGCCAGCCGGTCGCGGTCTTCCGGCGCGGCACGGTCGCCCGATCTGCGAAGGTCGGGGAGGCCCCGATGATGCTCACCCCAGGGGACGGCCGCTATGTCGCGGCCTGTGTGCGGACCATGTCGGCTGAGCCCGACGGGGTCCACGTCCTGGGCATCGCCTGGGACCGTTGAGGGTCGAGTTCCGATTCTGCCCCGCGTGCGGCCGGCCGCTCGAACGCCGCACCATCGAGGGCCGGCTTCTCCCCGCCTGTCCCGACTGCGAGTTCGTGGCCTGGCCCGACCCCAAGGTGGCGGTCGCGGCCATCGTGGAGGACCAGGTAGGTCGGGTGCTCGCGATCCGGCGCGGGATCGAGCCCGGGCAGGGACAGTGGGCGCTGCCCGGCGGGTACCTGGACGACGACGAGACTCCTGCCCAGGCGGCGGCCCGGGAGTGCTTGGAGGAGACCCACTGCGAGGTGGAGATGACCCGGCTGGCCGCGGTTCACCATGTGGCCACCAACGAGGGTGGACTGCTGGTGCTGGTATACAGCGGTCGCCTCATCAGCGGACCGGCCTCCCCGACCGAGGAGGCCCCTGAGCTCGCCTGGTTCCCGCAGGACGAGCTGCCGGAGCTCGGCTTCTCATCCCACCGCGAGGCGCTGGCGGCGTGGCGCAGCGGCGTACCCCGGGTGCTGTGATTGATGCTCAGGCTGGTCCGCCGATCCTGCACCCTGAGTTGCCTCGGCTGCCTGCTGCCGATCGTGATCGTGGCGGCGGTGATCGCGTACGGTATCCACCTCATGACCACGCCGCCCGCGTACCCTGCGGTCCAGCCGGCAGCGCCGGCGGCAGTCTACCTCACCGCCGCCCGGGGGCTGGAGCAGGCGCTGGCGACCCAGTCACCGGTGGCGCTCATCCACCTGGACGATGAGCAGGCCACGACCCTGCTGCGCGAGACCCTGAGCGGATACGTCGGGCTGGGGGACCTCCAGGTCCACATCCTGCAGGGAAGGGTGGTGGTCAGCGGTCAGACCGCGATCCTCAACCACCCCCTGGTGATCAGCGGGCCGGTCACGCTCACCTCGGGCGGCGGAACCGTGGTGGATCTCAACTTCCGCGGGTTGTGGATCGGCCAACTCGGCCTGCCCCAGCTGATCCCGGAGCTGCTGTCCCGGGATCTCCATCCCCAGTTCAACCTCGACCTCGCCGCCCCCGGCCACACCCTGAGCTTCGCCTGCTCCTCGGCGGCTCCCGACTTGCTTACGGTGGGCATCCTCTACAGCTCCACCGCCGACCCGAGAGCTGCCGCCGCCTGCTCGGCGAAGCCATGAGCGCCCGGGAGCGGCTCACTCACGTCGACGCCGGTGGGCGGGTGCGCATGGTTGACGTGGGAGATCGGGCGGTGTCCGACCGGCAGGCGACCGCCACCGCGCACGTCCAGCTGAGCGAGGCGGCGTTCCTGGCGATCCTCGAGGGCCGCGCCACCAAGGGAGATGTGCTGGAGGTCTCCCGGCTCGCGGGCATCATGGCGGCCAAGCGGACTCCCCAGCTGATCCCGCTCTGCCATCCCATCTCGATCAGCCACGTGGCGGTGGACGCAGAGTTGGACGAGACGCTCCACCGGGTCCTGCTGGAGGCGACGGTGCGCTGCCGGGACGCGACCGGGGTGGAGATGGAGGCGCTGACGGCGGTCGCGGTCGCCGGCCTCACCGTGATCGACATGATCAAGAGCATCGATCCCTGGGCCGAGATCGGGGGAATCCGGATGGAGTCCAAGAGCGGAGGGCGCTCCGGGGCGGTGCGGCGCCCATCCGGAGGATCTCCGAAGCAGCGCTGAGGTGGCAGCTTCGATTCCGCCCGAGCGGGAGCTCCGGGAGCTGCTGTTCCTGCAGCAGCTGGCGATGGCGGCCGCCTCGACCATGGGCCGCGACGAGCTGCTGGCGCTGGTGATCAAGGAGACCAATGGGGCCATGGACGCGGACGTATGCGCCCTCTACCTCTACGACCGCGATCGGGAGGGGCTGGTGCTGACCGCCACCAACGGGCTCAACCAGGAGGCCGTGGGCCAGGTGGTGATGGGCCTGGGCCAGGGGGTGACCGGGACCGTCGCCGCCGAGCGCCGCCCACTGGCGGTGGCGGAGGTCTCCCGCGACCCGCGCTTCAAGTGGATCGAGGGCGTCGACGAGGAGCGCTTCACCTCCATGCTCTCGGTCCCGATCGAGGCGGGCCCGCGCATGATCGGCGTCCTCAACGTGCAGACCGTGGAGCGCCGTGACTTCCGCCAGGACGAGACCGCGTTCCTCTCCGCGATCGCGGGGGCGATCGCCGGGGTGCTGGAGCGGGCGGAGCTCCAGCACCAGCTGGAGGGACAGCTGGCGGAGATCCGCCTCTCCCAGACTGTCCATGAGCGCTTCACCAAGCTCGTGCTCGACGGGGCCGGCCTCGGCAACATCCTGGAGGCGATCGCCAGCCTGGCCGACGGCGCGGTCGGCCTGTACGACGCCCTCGGGTTCCGAGTCGAGCACGGTGCCGGATCCGGGCTTCGGAGTCGGCGCATCCCCATCCCGGGAACCCTTCTGGAGACCGCGGGCCCGGTGGAGACCACCGTCGGGCGCAGCCACACCCCACTCACCCTGGCCCCGGTCCGAGCCGGGTCCGAGCTCATCGCCGTGCTGGCGCTGGAGGGAAGCCTCGAGGGAGCCCCTCCGGGCCGGCGCCGCGCCCTCGAGCATGGGGCGACCGTGGTCGCCCTCGAGCTGCTCAAGGAGCGGGCTGCGGCCGAGGTCGAGCGGCGGCTCCGGGGAGACCTGCTGGAGGGGCTGCTGACGGTGACCGCCGACCCTGCCGATGTCAGCCGCCTCGCGGTCGGGGCGGAGCGGCTGGGTTACCGCATCCCCGACCGGAGCTGGCTCGTGATCCTGGAGCCGGACGACGACCTCAGCGCGGAGGTGATGCAGTCCCGGCCCATCCAGGAGCGGATGCACCGCGACCTGGAGCGGCTCTGCGAGCTCCGGGTGCCCGGCGCCATGGTGGTCACCCGGGCCAGCTCGTGGGTGGTGGTCCTGCCCGAGGAGGTTGCCGGCCCATCCCCGGCGCCGCTGGCCCTGCCGGAGGTCGAGAGTCTCGCCGCCGACCTGCTCCGGATGGCGCACGGCCTGGACCACCGGCTCAGCGTCTCGGCAGGGGTGGGTGGCCTTGCCGCCGCTCCCAACGAGCTGGCTCGCGCCCACGAGGAGGCGCGTCAGGCCCTGCGGCTGGTGCGCCGGGGCGGCGGCCGGCAGGTGGTGACGTCCTACCGGTCGCTGGGTGCCCTGCGGCTGCTGCTCGAGGTGAGGGACCCTGAGGTGGTGCGGCGCTTTGTCGAGGACAGCCTGGGCGCGGTGCTCGCCTACGAGCGGCGCCACCGCACCCCCCTCACGGCCACCCTCGAGGCGCTCTCGAACCAGGGTTGGAACCAGCGGGCGGCGGCCCGGGTTTTGGGGATCCACATCAACTCGTTGATCTACCGGATCCAGCGCGCGGAGTCACTGCTGGGCGTCTCGCTGGACGACCCCGAGGCCCGCGTGGTCCTGGGGGTGGCGCTCAGGGCCCACGCGCTCATGGCCGGATGAGCTGCCACGAACTCGTCCGAGGCTGCCGCTCAGGATAATGAGAGATATGTATTGACAATTTTCTCTCGATAGGTTACTGTCGAGCGGTGCCGAACCCCGAACCGCCGAAACCCGCACTCTCGCTGCGCCGGGTCAGCGACGCCCGGACCATGAGGGCACTGGCCCATCCGGTCCGGATCTCCCTCATCGAGCTGCTCACGATCGTCGGCCCGCTGACCGCCACCGAGGCCGCCGAGCGGATCGGCGAGACTCCGACCACCTGCTCCTTCCATCTGCGCCAGCTGGCCAGGTACGGGTTTGTGGAGGAGGCGGGAGGCGGTCGCGGCCGCAACCGGCCCTGGAAGGTCAGCTCGGTGGGGATGACCATGGGAGACGATACCGGCGACCCTGAGACCGATCTCGCCGCCACCGCGCTCCAGCGCCTTCTGCGCGAGCGGGCTCTGAGTCGCTTCCAGCACTGGCGCGAGACCAGGGCCAGGTACCCCAAGGAGTGGCGAGACCTCGGCCAGGAGAACGAGTACGCGTTCTGGGCCACGGCCGAGGAGCTGGCCGAGCTGGAGCGGGAGCTGCACCAGCTCCTGGCCCGCTACGTCGGGCGGCTGGGTGACCCGTCGTCCCGGCCGGCGGGCGCCCGCGCCGTCGAGGTGCTGAACTTCATCTTCCCCCTGGACCTGGAGGGAGCGGAGCCTCCCACCGTGGAGCCGCCCGCGTGAGGCGTCTTTTGGCCGAGAGGACCGCGCGCTGGTTCCTGCTCCAGTCGGTGCTGTCGACCTTCGGGGACCGCTTCATGCTGCTCGCGGCCGGGATCTGGGTGCGGGTTCTGACGGGGAGCAATGCTGAGGCGGGGCTCACCTTCTTCTTCGTGATCCTCCCGGGGATCGTGATCGCCCCCCTGGCCGGGCTGGTCGCGGACCGGGTCCCGCGCCGCCTGTTGCTCATGGCAGGGCAGGCCGCCGGGGCCGCAGCGGTGCTCCTGCTGGTCCTGGTGCACGGTCCCGGACAGGTCTGGCTGATCTGGCTGGTGATGATCCTCTACGGGGCGGTCGGCACCTTCATCAGCGCCGCCAAGACGGCTCTGCTCGTGACGATCGTGCCCGCCGACCAGCTGGGGGATGCGAACGGCTTCCTGAACACCATGGCGGAGGGGCTTCGACTCATCACGCCGCTGGTGGGAGCGGGGCTGTTCACCCTGGCCGGCGGGGCGGTGGTCGCCGAGCTAGACGCCGCCACCTATCTGATCGCCATGGGAATCCTGCTGTGGCTGCGGGTCGCCGAGCCCCCCGCGCAGCCCCGGTCGCGTTCCTGGGCGGCGGAGGCGGCCGGGGGCTTCCGGCATATCTGGACGACCCTGCCGCTGCGGCGTATCCTCCTGGCCCTCACCGCGTTCCTGGCGGTCGTAGGCTTCTTGGAGACAGCCCTCTTCGGGGTGGTCACCGACGGACTCCGTCAGCCCGCCGCCTTCGTGGGCGTGCTGATCTCCATCCAGGGGGTGGGGGCGATCGCGGGAGGGCTCACCTCGGCGCCTCTCATTAGGCGGGTGAGTGAGACCGTCCTGACCGCCATGGGGATGGTCGTGGTCGCGCTCGCCTCCCTCGTCTGCGTGGTCCCCAACTACATTCGCGGGGACCTGCCGATGGTGGTGGTGGTGGTGGCGGCGGTGGCGTTCGGGTGCGGGCTCCCCTGGATGCTGGTGGGCGCCAACACCCTCATCCAGCGCCGCACCCCGCTGCCGCTGCAGGGGCGGGTCGACTCCGCCTTCGGAGTTTTGTTCGGGGGGTTCCAGGCGGCGTCCATCGGGGGAGGCGCCCTCCTCATCGGTGCCTTCGGCTACGTGCCGTCGCTGCTGGCGGTGGCTGCGGTGGGCATCCTCGCCTCCCTCTACCTCATCAGCCGGCCGGCCGTCCCGACTGCGGTCGAGGAAGTGGCGCCGGCGGTGACGACGGCCGAGTGACACCGGTCGGCTTGCCGACCCGCAGCGCGAGCGGGCAACGCGCCGCACCCGCTCACCGCTTACTTTTAGCTGGCCAAAAACGCTTACTTCCACTTGGCCATTGACACACGCCGGAGCTGGCGGCGATGCCGCACCGCCAGCTCCGTCAGGCTGCTGGCCGCCGAGGGCAATTGGCGCTAGTCCGGCGGAGGTGAGGATGGGCTTTCGCTCTCCATCGCGGCTGCGACCCGCTCCGCCGCCGAGCGCAGCTCCTCATCAGCGACATTGGGGAGCGCATCCTCCCACAGGGGAAGCATCATCCCCTGGGCGTCGAGCATCCCCAGCGGGCGCGGAATCAGCCAGACATGGAAGTGGGCAGCGCCGTCCCCCCAGCGGTACAGGTGCACCCTGGCGGTCCCTCCCAGGGAGAGAATCGCCCTCTCGACCCGAGCCACCACGCGCCCGAAATCGGCAGCGGCCTCCGGCGACAGGTCTGAGAACGAGTCCACATGCTCCCTGCTGGCCAGCCAGACCGCTCCGGGCAGGCTTCCGCCGACGGGCGGATGAAGTGTGAAATGCTCGTCTCCCCAGAGCGGCGCGGTGGTGCTATTCCCGCAGATGCCGCAGGGCTCTCCCCCTGGCTCGCCGCGCCGGGGGGGCTCGGGAATCACCGCGGGATTGGGCGCGATCTTCTTCAGCGGTCCCTCATACGGGAACTGCATCTCTGTCCTCCTGCCCCCTAGGGGGCGTCTGCCGACGGCTTCCAACTCGCCTGGGCGCCCTCCGCCTCGACCTGAGAGGGGGCCTGTGGGCGGCGAACGTCAGGACCTCACCTATGGCTAGGGTGATGCTTTCGAATCCAATCCCCTGCAGCAGGGCCAGCAGCACCACCGGTTCGATCGGGTTGTAGGTGTCCCGGGCATGGAAGGCGTGCAGGCCGGAGCTGGGAAGGCTGTCGGAGCCCACCAGAACACCCCCGGGCCGGAGGACCCGGTATGCCTCGGCGACGATCGCCCGCTGCTCCCTGAGAGTGGCCACGTGATGGAGCATGGTGAAGGCCCCCACGGAGTCGAACGACCCGTCCGAATAGTCCAGGGAAGCGCCGTCTCCGAGCGAGACGCTCACATTGGTGCCTTCCATGCGCTCCCTTAGGCGGTGGGCCAAGACCGGGTCCACCTCGACGGCGGTCAGCCGTTTGACCCGCAAGCGAAGCCAGTCCGTGGCTGCCCCCGGACCGGGGCCTATCTCGAGCATTTCGCTGCCCAAATCCTCTCCCTGGACGGCCAGCGGCAGGATCTCCTCTCGCATGTAGTGTGCCCATTTGGGGCTCGGGCAGAGGCGCTCATGGTTGCGATTCATGAGCGCTAGCGTAGGTCGCACCGTTGCGCCCCTCAAGGCCGTAGACTGCCAACTTGTGTCGCTGGACGGACAAGGTGTCCTGCCGGGCAACCGCCCCGGTCCGGGGGTGGAGGTCTGCACCTTCCAGATGCCCAAGGGGCTCGTCTTCGAGTGGCACACCCATGAGGAACACCAGCTCGCTTGGGCCCGCAACGGCGTGCTGGTGGTGAGGGTAGAGGAGTCCGCCTGGGTGCTGCCTCCCACACGAGCGTTGTTCATTCCGGCCGGGGTGCGCCACGAGACGCTGTCCGACGGTGCGGCCACGATGCTCTCCTGCTACCTGCGGCCGGAGCGCTGTCCCATCATGTGGACAAGCTGCACCCCAGTCGTGGCCCGGCCGCTCCTCCTAGAGCTGGTCGGATACCTCGCAGACCGGTGCCTGGTCGCCGACCAGCGCCTTCGCGCGGAGGCGATGCTCTCGGACCTCTTGGATCCGGCGCCGGCAACTGCCGTCGAGGTGGTCATGCCGACGGACGAGAGGGCGCGACGAGTCGCCATGGCCATCTCGGCTCGGCCCTCCGATCGGAGAACCCTGGCGGAGTGGGGCCGCGAGGTCGGCGCCAGCAGTAGAACGCTCGCACGAGCGTTCGTGACCGATACCGGCGTCCCCTTCGGCCGGTGGCGGTCACTGCTCCGGATGAGGGCCGCGATGGCCGGCCTGGCGCGCGGCGCCAGCATCTCCAGTGTCGCCTTCGAGGTTGGGTACGAATCCACCAGCGCCTTCGTGGCGGCGTTCCGGCGAGAGACCGGGCGCACGCCCGCCGCCTACTTTCGAGACTGACCGCCTTTTGACCCCATGCGGCCGCGACCGCCCAGCGGACTGCGGCCCCACGTCGGCACGCCCGCTCGTTCCAGCCCCGGCCGGGCATCCCAGCAACGACTGCCCTGCCGATCGGCGCCTCGAGTGGACCCAGGAGCGTCGAGACCGACGGGACCGGGTCCAAGGCAGCCGCCCCGACCGCGCCCCCGGGTGGGCCATGGGTTGGACTCGCCTCGCGATGACCAGCGAGACCGGCCACCCGTCCCACTCCGCGCGGGAATCCGCCCCTTTGTAGGGCCGGGTGCGAGGTCGATCGCTCTCGCACCCGGCCGGGTCAGGCCGCCTGCTCCAGCGCTCGCCGGGTCAGGACCTGCGCCAGGTGGAGCCGGAAGTCGGAGCTGGCGTGCACGTCCGAGGATGGGTGCAGGCCGTCGCTCGCCCGCTGGGCCGCCTCGGTAGCGGACGCCCCGTCCCGCAGCGCCGCCTCCACGGAGTGGGCCCGCACCGCGGTGGGTGCCGCGTGGGTGATGCCCACCCGCCAACCGTCGTCAAGGCGCTGGACCCCCGCGGCCACGATCGCCCAGTCAAACCGCCGCCTCCGGAACTTCAGGTAGCGGTGCGGTCCGGGGGCCACCGGGAACACCACCTCCACCACCACTTCATCCGGCTCGAGGGCGGTGGTGAACAGATGCTGGAAGAAGTCCCGGGCCGCGATCCGGCGGCGGTCGGTGACGATCTCGGCGTCGAGCATGACCGCCAGGGTCGGATAGTCGCCGGCGGCATCGGCGTGAGCCATGACTCCCCCGATCGTCCCCCGGGTCCGGACCTGGGGGTCCCCCACCTCCGCCGCCACCTCCGCCAGCAGCGGCAGGTGGGTCCGCAGCGTCTCGGACCGCATGAGGGTGGCGTGGCGGGTGAGGGCGCCGATCCGGACGCGCTGGTCCTGGACCTTGACATAGTCGAGGTCGGGGACGGCATTGAGGTCGACCAGATGCGCCGGCTGCGCCAGCCGCAGGCGCATCATCGGCAGGAGGCTCTGCCCGCCCGCGATGACCTTGGCGTCGGGGCCAGCTGCGCGCAGCTGGGCCACCGCATCGGCGACCGAGGACGGCCTCGAGTACTCGAAGGCGGCTGGGATCATGACTCGGCCTCCTGAATCATCTTCCATAGCCGGTCCGGGCTGGCCGGCATGTCCACGTGATGGATTCCCAAGGGGCTCAGCGCGTCGGCGATCGCATTGATCACCGCCGCCGAGGATGCGATCGTGCCCGCCTCGCCGATCCCCTTGACCCCCAGCGGGTTGGTCGGGCTCGGGGTCACGGTCCGATCCAGCGTCAGCTCAGGGATCTCGTTCATGGTCGGAACCAGGTAGTCGGTCAGGGTACCGGTCAGCAGCAGGCCGGACTCCTGGTCGTAGGCGACCTCCTCATATAGCGCCTGGGCCATCCCCTGCGCGATCCCCCCATGCACCTGGCCCTCCACGATCATGGGGTTGATCACATTCCCGCAGTCGTCCACGGCCACGTATTTGTGCACCTGGACCGCTCCGGTCTCGCGATCCACCTCCACCACGCAGATGTGGGCGCCGAAGGGCCAGACCCAGTTCGGCGGGTCGAAGTAGCTGACCGCTTCCAGCCCCTGCTCCATCCCCTCCGGGAGCTTGCCCCCGTAGGCCGCCAGCGCCACCTCCTCGATGGTCTTGTGGGCTGACGGGTCGCCCTTCACCGAGAAGGTTCCCTGTTCGAACACCAGATCCTGGGGGGACACCTCGAGCAGGTGACCGGCCAGCTTCTGGGCCTTGTCCCTCACCACCATCGCCGCCTTGTGCAGCGCCATCCCTCCGACCGCCAGGCTGCGGCTGCCGTAAGTGCCATAGCCGAACGCCGGCCCCTCGGCGGTGTCGCCGTGACGCAGCTCCACCTTCTCCATGGGGATCCCCAGGGTGTTGGCGACGATCTGGGAGAAGGTGGTGTCGTGGCCCTGTCCCTGGGCGTGGGTCCCGACGAAGGCAGCCACCGATCCCGAGGGCAGGAACCGGATGTGGGCGGACTCGACCAAGGCGATCCCCCCCGTGGCTCCGGCGGTCGCCTCGCTGGGGCCGAACCCGCAGATCTCGACCCAGGTGGAGCAGCCGATGCCGATTAGCCGCCCCTGCTGGCGGCCCGCCGCCTGACGCTGCCGCCAGCCCTGGTAGTCGACCAGCTCCATCGCGCGGTCCAGGGTTCCGTCGTAGTTCCCGGAGTCGTAGACCAGCCCGAAGTTGTTGGTGAAGGGGAACTCGCGGGCGAAATTGCGCCGCCGCAGCTCCGCCGGGTCCATCCCGATCTCCTGCGCCACCCGGTCGACCATCCGCTCGCAGAGGTGGGTCCCCTCAGGGCGCCCGGCTCCACGGTAGGGGTCGGTCGGCACCTTGTTGGTCAGCACCCCGATGGTCCGGCCCTGGACCGCCTGCCAGCGGTAGACCCCTCCCGCCATCAGGCAGGCGCACGCCTGGAAGGCGCCGAAGGTGCCGTGGTAGGCGCCCAGGTCCAGCACCTGGGTCAGCCGCAGCCCGAGCAGGGTCCCGTCCCTGAGCGCGGCCGCCTCGGCCGTGAACAGCTGTCCCCGGCCGTGGTAGGCGTTGAGGACGCTCTCGGTCCTGGTCTCGATCCACCGCACCGGGCGGCCCAGCAGGCGAGCGGCGGCCGGCACCAGGTAATCCTCCGGGTAGGGGCTGATCTTGCTGCCGAAGCCACCGCCGACGTCCTCCGCCACCACCCGCACGCGGCTCTCCGGCATCCCCATGGCCCCGGAGATGAAGAGGCGGATGAAGTGCGGGTTCTGGCTGCTCAACCAGATCGTCAGGCGCTCGTCATACGGGGAGTAGTCGGCCAGGACCCCGCGCGGCTCCATCGGGGTGGGGGCCAGCCGCTGCTGCCAGATCCGTTCGGTGACTGTGACCTCGGCCCGGGCGAAGGCGGCGTCGATGTCGCCCCCGTCGAAGGTCATGTCCCAGCCGATGTTGTCAGGCCCGCCCACGTGAGCGAGTGGGCTCCCCGGGGCCATGGCGGCCTCGATGTCCACCACCGCGGGCAGGGGATCGTATTCGACCACCACCTGCTCGGCGGCGTCGGCCGCGAGATACCGGTCGTCGGCGATCACCACCGCGACCGGCTCTCCCTGGAAGCAGACCTCTTCGGAGGCGATCGGGAATCGCTCGGGGACGTACTTCTTCTCGGGGACGAAGCTCGGGGTCACCGGCATCGCCCCCGCCAGCTGGCCGTGGAAGTCCTTGGCGGTGAGCACGGCGAGCACCCCCGGTGCCCCCGCCGCCTGGGAGGTGTCGATGCTGACGATCCGGGCGTGGGGGTGGGGGCTGCGCACCACCGCCATGTGCAGCACCCCGGCGGGCAGGCGATCCTCGATGTAGCGTCCGTGGCCGGTGATGAGTCGGGGATCCTCCCGCCTCTGGACGCGGGCTCCGATGAGTTGGCTGACAGCCATCTCCTACCCTCCCATCGGGGCCGGCGCGCCGGCCCCCTCACGGATCGCCGCCGCCGCCCGGTGGACGGCGCGACGGATGTTGACGTACCCGGTGCAGCGGCAGAGGTTGCCCTCCAGCCCGCGCCCGATCTCATCGTCGGTCGGATCCGGGTTCTCGGCCAGCAGGGCGCTGGCGGCCATGATGAAGCCGGGTGTGCAGAAGCCACATTGGAGCCCGTGCTCCTCCCAGAACGCGGTCTGGAGCGGGTGCATCCCGCCGGGCGGGGCCAGCCCCTCGATGGTGGTGATGGCCATCCCCTCCGCCTGCACCGCCAGCATCGAGCACGACTTCACCGGCTGGCCGTCGCACAGGACCGTGCAGGCGCCGCACTGGCTGGTGTCGCAGCCCACGTGGGTACCGGTGAGGCCGCAGCGCTCCCTGAGGTAGTGCACCAGGAGCAGTCGCGGCTCTACCTCATCCTCCCGGGCGGCGCCGTTGACCGTCAGCCTCAGTGTCTGGGCCATACTCAACCTCCATCACCGACCTCTGGCGCTGCGATCGGGTGATTCCCGGCGTCTCCGGCCCCGGGCTGCGCATCCCTCCTTGTGCGCAGCGCTCCTCGTCCCCCGGTGCAGCGTGCTGCCGAAGCGAGTATGGCCCGATCCGGGGACGATCGCAAGGGCTGCGCCGCGGCGGCCAGGGTCGGGCCATGCGCGCTCGGCTCTCTCTCCGCAGAGCCGGCCCGTGGCCCGCTATTTGGCGATCTCCTCCAGCGCCCGCCCCCGCCCGGGTGCGGAGGGCCGCTGGGGCAGTGCTCCGAGATGACGTCGGCCCCCGGCCAGGACCACCGCCCCCATCGCCACCGCCACCGCGCCCACCAGGAAGGGCACCCGGGCGCCGACCACCACCGCCAGTTCCCCGGCCAGCCAGGGCGCGACCGCGCCCCCGATCCAGCGGACAAAGTTGTATCCCGCCGAGGCCACCGGCCGCTCGGCCCGGCTGACGGTCATGGCGGCCTGGGTGACCAGGGTGTTGTTGATACCCAACACCGCCCCTGAGGCGATCACCGCGATGATGATCCCCACCCGGGGCACGAAGGCCATCCCCAACAAGAGCACGGCCAGCGATCCCAGCACCCCGTAGAGGGGGATGACGGTCCCCAACGCCCGCTCCAAGCGGGGTGCCACGAAGACCGCGGTGAGCGCCAGCAGGACGCCCCAGCCGAAGTAGATCAGCCCCAAAACGTGCACGCTCTGATGGATCACGAACGGCGTGTAGGCCAAGATGGTGAAGAACCCGAAGTTGTAGAAGAGTGCCATCACCGCGATGGTCCGCAGTCCGGGATCCCGCACCGCCCGCAGTGGGTCCAAAAAGCCGGTGCGCCGTGCCGGCTTGGGGACCGGTCCTAGCAGCGTGGCGACCAGGATGAATCCGATCGCCATCAGCGTCGCCGTCCCGAAGAACGGCCCGCGCCAGCTGATCCCTCCCA
Organism: Candidatus Dormiibacterota bacterium; assembly: GCA_027319585.1. Classification (GTDB taxonomy): domain Bacteria; phylum Chloroflexota; class Dormibacteria; order Aeolococcales; family Bog-877; genus AG-12. The sequence continues at coordinate 18,601 of DAHVMY010000024.1, forward strand.
GCAGCCCACCCACCAGAGGACCCATGGAGATCCCCAGGCCGAGCGCCGACTCGTACAGGATGATCGCCCCGGGGACTCCGCCGGTCGCAGATCCCACGATCACGGCGAGGGCGGTGGCGATGAAGAGCGCATTGCCCAGCCCCCATCCCGCGCGCATCCCCACCAGCTCTCCGACGCTGCCGGAGGAGCCCGAGAGGCTGGCGAAGACCACGATAACCAGCAGCCCCGCGAGCAGGGTGACGCGCGGTCCGAGCCGGCTCGAGACCACCCCCGTCACCAGCATCATCACCGCCGTCACTGCGAAGTAGCTGGTGAACAGGAGCTCAACCTGGCTGGGGCTGGCCCGCAGCCCGCGCGCGATCGCGGGCAGGATGGGGTCCACCAGGCCGATTCCCATGAATCCGACCACGCAGGCGAAGGCGACCGCCCACACCGCCTTGGGCTGGCGGAAGAACTCCCGCATGGTCGAGGATCCGGAGGGCTCAGCCATCGCGCTCCAAAGTGGCGCCGCCCGTCCACTCCCGGGCAAGGCGCTCCAGCGCCGGGAGCGCCAGCCCCAGCGCGCGGCGCTCATCCTCGCTGAGCGCCTGCAGGCGGTTCCTGAGCAGCTCCCTCCTGGTGGCGGAAATTCTGGCCAGCGTCCGCTTGCCATCCGGGGTCAGCTCCACCAGCACCGAGCGGCGGTCGCTCGGATCCGGGCGCCGGCTGACCAGGCCGGCCCGTTCCAGCCGCCCGACCATGACCGTGACAGATGGTCCGGTGATCCAGCTGGCCCGCGCCAGCTGGGAGATCCGGGCGGCACCGGGGCGGAGCGCGGCCATGAGCTGGGCCTGGCTGACCGAGACCGTGCCCGCCAGCTCCCGGCGCCAGGCGACGGTGACCGCGGTGAGCAACGGACCGAGTTGATCCACCAGCCGCTCGGTCTCGGCCTGGACGGGAGCCGCGGGTGGGGTCCGGTCTGGCATCGGGGAACAATATAGCTAGGCTAGCTATCTATATGCAGCCGCGGCTCAGCCCCCGCGCCTCCCGCGTTCCCTGTCGTCAGCCTCGACCCGGGCCATGGCTGCGGTCGCGATCAGCTCGGCGCAGGCCTCCAGCGAGATGGCGGTGGCGTCGAGGACCAGGTGGTAGAGCGCGGGATCCCGGACGTCCACGTGGTAGAAGTGCTGCAGGTAGTGGCGGCGGGCGGCATCGGTCTCCTTCTGGGCGCGCTGAGCGGTCCTCTCGTCGAGGCCGGCCCGCTCCACGGCGAGCCGGATCCGCTGCTGCTGTGGGCCATCCAGACGGGCGTGCAGAGCGCCCGGATGCCCCCTGAGCACCATCGAGCCCCCGCGTCCCAGGATCACCACCCCGCGCGCCGCGGCGCGACGGATGACCGACTCGGTGTGATCCAGATACTCCCGCTCGCTGCGCCAGGGCTCCAACGGATCCGGCACCCCGAGCCAGGCCGAGCCCAGCGGGGAGAAGAAGCCGATCCACTGGCCCAGTCCGTGCGCCGGGTGGCTCTCCTGATAGGCGATGTCCTCAAAGGATGCCATCACCTCCCGGGCCACCGTGGCAGGGATGGCGCGGTCCAGAAAGGCCAGGCCGAGGCGCTCGGCCACCGCTCGGCCCACCAGTTCCCCGCCGGTTCCGTAGGCGGAGGAGATCGTGATCACCGGTTGGATCCGGTCCACCCCTTCTCCGAGTGCTGGATTCGCAGCCCCAGTATGCGACCACTGGCGGCGGGAGCTGGTGCCCTCTTGGGTCAGTCGAGCCAGGCGAGCAGCTCGGTCAGGGTCCCGATCTCCGCTCCCTGCCAGACCGAATCGGGGTCGAACTGGAGGTGCGCCTCGGGATTGCCGGGGTGGTGGACGATGCGCAGCGCCTTCACCCCGCAGGCCTCGGCGCCGCTCAGCTCGTGGCTGCCGCCATCACCGACGTAGAGCGCCTCATCCGGTCGCAGGCTGAGGCCGGCCAGCGCCTTGTGATAGAGCTCGGGAGCCGGCTTGCGCCGCCGCTCGGTCCACGAGAACAGGGCAAGCTCAACGGGCGCGGCCCAGCCCAAAGTGGGCCAGAGCTGAGGGGTTTCGGACGACGAGTCGCTGATCACCCCCACGCGCAGGCCTCGACTTCGCAGCGTCGACAGGATCGAGGGCGTCTCCTCCCGCGGCTGGCTGAGCACCGCGCGGAACTGCTCCACCCGCAACCTCGCGGCCCGGTCGAGGGCGGCCGGCCCCGGGTGGTGGCCCACCCGTCGGCAGAGCTCCAGCAGCATCTGGGGCAGATCCCCGAGCGCGGCCGTCGCCCGCTCGGTGTAACTGCGCTCCATCAGCGCTTGGAACGGCTCGAGGGGTGCCCCCAAGGCGAGCGCCAGCTCGGTCGTGCGCTGCCTGGCCTGATCGGTGTCCCAGCCGTCTATGAGCGTGCCGTAGAGGTCGAAGATGACTCCTCGATACGGCACATGAGCAATTCTAGCCGGCGCCCCCCGCGCTTCCGGTTCCCCGATGGCCCGCCTCCGTGCTCGCCTGGGGCAGCCCCGCGATCATCTCCAGGGCGTGAGGGAGCGCCGCCCACACCGCCTCCAGGCTCTCCTGGGTCGCCTTCAGCGCTCCCGGCAGCGCCATCACCAGGGTGGCCCCCACCACCACCGCCACCTGGCGGGAGAGGATCGCGTGCGGGGTGTGACTGACGCCGGCTCGCCGCATGGCCTCGCCGAACCCGGGGACGGAGTAATCGGCGACGGCCAGGAGCGCCTCGGGGGTGCGGTCGCGCGGGTGCAGCCCGGTCCCGCCGGTGCAGACGATCAGGGCCGGGCTCAGCCGCAGGACGGTGCGCCTGATCCAGCGTGAGATCTGGTCCGGCTCGTCGGGCAGGATCGCGCGCACGACCACCTCCGCGGGCAGGTCAGGCAGCCGTTGCGCCAACCAGTCTCCGCTGCGATCCTCGCGCTGTCCCCGCGACCCCAGATCGCTCACGGTGAGCACGGCCGCGGCCCACGCGGCCGAGACCTGGGGCGGCTCGCAGCGATCGTCCTGGCTCACGCCGGCGCCTCCAGCTTCAGGTCGGCGAGCAGCGGGTTGAGAGCGGCCACGGGCACCTCCACCTGAGAGAACTCCAAAAAGCGCGACCTGAGAGCCGCGTACTGGGTGTTGAGGGCGCCCTGGTCCTCGCCGTCACCGGCCGACCACTCGGTCATATAGTGCACCGCCACGATTCCAGCCTGCAGCGCCTCCTTCAGGCACCCGAAGCACGGGCGCATGGTCGTGTGCAGAGTCGCCCCCAGCGTGGACTGCCCGAACCGGGCTGCCGCCAAGAGCGCGTTCTGCTCCGCATGGACGCAGACGCAGAGGTCGTAGCCACGGCCCTCGGGGTAGAGTTCGGTCTGGCGGTGCAGGCAGCGGTGGCAGCCGCCCTCGGTGCAGTTGGGCATGCCGATCGGGGTGCCGTTGTAGCCGGTGCTGAGGACGCGGTCGTCGCGGACCACCACCGCGCCGACCCGGCGCCCCAGGCAGTCGGCTCGCGTACGCGCCGCCAGCGCCAGCAGCATGAAGTACTCCTGCTTGCTGGGCCGGGCCGGGCTTGTGGTCACGACCGCCGCCTCATTGGATAGCTCGCCATCTCCTGAGTTTGACACGGGATGGCGATCAGAGGAGAGCCCGCAGGATCTGCTCGGTGGTGGCCACGGTGGCGAACTCGCCGTTCAGGCTGGCCGCGGTCACGAAGGCCACCTGGTCGGCGGGGACCACGTGACGCGGGCCGACCTCGCGGTCGAAGGTGTGGGTGGCGTCGAGGGCGAAGAATGTCTGGTACCCCAGGTCGCCGGCCATCCGGGCGGTGGAGCTGCAGCAGTGGTCGGTGGTGATCCCGCAGATGGTGAGGCTCGCCACCCGCCGCTCCTGCAGCCAGTGGTCCAGATCGGGCTGACCGTAGAACGCCGAGTGGACCCGCTTGGTGACCAGGAGATCCGGGTCGCCCGTGATGACCTCCTTGAAGGCGTTGCCCCAACTCCCCGGGGCGAGCGGGGACCCTGGCTCCTGCGAGTCGTGGCGGACGAAGACCACCGCCTGGCCAGCCCGGCGGTGGGCCTCAATCAGGCGGCCGACGTTGGCCTCGCAGCTCGGGTTGTTGCGCTGGCCGAAGCTCGGGTCGGTGAATCCGCGCTGCACATCGATGACGATGAGCGCCGAGCGGCGGGCGATCTCCACCGCCTAAGCATGCCGGAGGGCGCTGAGCAATCGCTCGTCCAAGCCCGGAAAGCCCTCCAGGTATTCGACCCGCTCCCGCCGCAGCCGGTCCACCACCTGTTGGTACTCGGCCTGCCTTCCCTGGCGTTGATACAGCAGCCGGGGCTGGAGCAGCTCGGGATCGTCTATCCCCGGGACCGTGGTGGCCACCTCGTAGCCGAAATCCGGGTCGTGCTCCCAGGTGATGGTCCCCTCGGCGATCGCCTTCACCACCGCCGAGGAGTGCGGGATCCTGACCTTCTTGGCCTGGGGATCCTGCTCGCCGCCACCGACCGACCCCGTGTTGAGCAAAAAGACCTCGAACCCCCCGGTCTCGTGAAGTTCCCTGAAGCGGTTGCCCTGTTGGGCGTGCAGCAGGGGGAAGAAGGGGTTGGTGCCGGGGACCCGCAGCGACCGGCCCGCCTCGGCCGTCCCGCCGGCGGCGGTCCCCTTGGTCTCGCCGAGCATGAAGTAGGCGGCCGCCTGCTCGACCGAGAGCCGCGCCACCGCCGGGATGATCCCGTCATTGCGGTTGAGGATCAGCAGGGCGCTGACCGGGGCCACCTCGCGCGCATCCTGCGACCAGCCCAAAGCGGTCATGGGGAACACCGCCCGGCCGTTCTGGGTGTAGCTCTCGTCGAAGAAGTCGACCGGCCCATCCACCTCCTTCTGGGAGACGTTCTCCAGGTAGGCGACCGGGGAGGTGACGGCGGCATAGATGGTGGGCTCGTCCTCGGCGCTGAGTGCGTAGGTCTTGGCGAAGCAGCCGTTCTCGGTGCCGTAGACCTTGCCCCCCGGCATCAGCGCCACGAAGTCGTCCTGAACCGGCTTGCTGTCGTTCTGCCGGGTGAAGGTGGTGGTGGTCTTGCCGGTGCCGGACAGCCCCACGATCAGCAGGGTGCGGTCGCCGGAGGCGGTGGGGACCACCTTGCAGCCGGCGTGGAGGGCCAGCCCTCCGCGTTCGTAGACCAGCTGGTTCCACATCCGCAGCAGCCCCTTCTTGGACTCCCCGAAGTAGTCGGAGTTGAGCACCCGGGTGACCCCCGCCTCGAGGTCCACCGCGATCAGCCGCTCCTTGGGGTATCCCGGGGCGGTGAGCCCCGGGGTGTAGACCACCGTGAACCAGGGCGCGAAGTCGTCGCCGACGGTCTCGTCCTGAAATAGCAGGTGATCCTGCATGCCGGCGATGTTGGCCCAGGCGCGATCCATCACCAGCCGGGCCGGGCAGCGGAAGTCAGGATCGTTGCCGATGTAGCCGTCGATCACCAGCAGGTCGCGCTGGCGCAGGTATTCCTCCTGCATCTCGGCCACCCGCCGGCCCTCCGCGACCGTGATGGTCTGGCTCGAGGTGGTCTCGGGCTGGTCCGTGATGATGTAGGTCGACTCGGTGCTGCGCGCCAGCACCTGGGTCTGGACGTTGTAGTTGTCGTAGGCGGTGTGCCGAGCGGTCGGCATGGCGGCGGTGAACTCGCGCAACTCGGCCTGCGAGGGCCGGCGGCGCACCGACCGTGCCTTGGGGATTGTGGGATCCGCGATCTGGGTCATGGCGATCTCCTCGACCTCTCCAGCCAGGTGGCAACCGCGGCAGATTACCGCAATCTTGGCTCTCCCGCCAGCGTGTGCTCCCCCAGCTTGCCATTACAGTCTTGTCCGAGGCTCGCGGGGCGCGGTGAAGCGGGCCACGGGCCGCCAGGTGAAAGTGAGGGAGGATGCGATCCATGGCTGATGCGGACGTCACCGGGACGAGTGCGGCCACGGTGGCCGCGATGATGACCAAGGCGGTGCTGACCACGACCCCTGAGGCCACGGTCGAGGAGGTCGCGGAGCAGCTGCACCACCATCACATCACCGGGATGCCGGTGGTGGATGACCACCAGCGGGTGGTGGGTGTGGTCAGCGAGATGGACGTGGTCCGCAAGCGGGGCCGGACGGTGGCGGACATCATGACCGCAACCCCCCGCACTGTGGAGGAGCAGGTTCCGCTGGCGGAGGTGGCGGACCTGCTCATGAGCGAGCGGATCCGCCGGCTGCCGGTGGTCCGGCACGGCAAGCTGGTGGGGCTGATCTCCCGGACTGACCTGGTGACCTTCTTCGCCCAGCACCAGTGGGCGTGCGAGGCTTGCGGGGCCACCCAGAGGGGCCTGGAGCCACCGGACAGCTGCCCCAGCTGCGGCGCCTCACGCGGCTTCCGGCTGGAGGACGCCCCTCACGGGATGTGAGGGGTGCGGCTCAGCCGGCCGACCGGGCCCTGAGCTTGGTGAGGTCGTGGACTGCGTCGATCCAGCGGATGGTGCCGCTGTACGAGCGCATCACCACCGAATGGGTCTCCACCCGTTCCCCGGCGAAGCGGACCCCGCCCAGCATCTCCCCGTCGGTGATCCCGGTTGCGGCGAAGAAGATGTTGTTGCCTCCGGAGAGCTCCTCCGCCTGGAAAACGTGCTCGGGGTCGAAGCCCTCCTGTTCCACCATCTCACGCTCCGCTTGGTCGCGGGGCATGAGCCGGCACTGCATGTCGCCGCCGATGCACCGGACGGCACACGAGGTGAGCACGGCCTCGGTCGCTCCCCCGATCCCCATCAGCACGTCGATGCCGGTCCGCTCCGGCAGAGCGGCCATGATCCCGGCCGCGACATCGCCATCGGTGATCAGCATGACCCGCGCCCCGGCCTGACGGATCTCCGCCAGGAGGCGCTCGTGGCGGGGCCGGTCCAGCACCACCACCGTCAGGTCCTCGACGTGGCGCTCCTCGGCGGCCGCGATCCGCTGGAGGTTCTCGGTGGCGGATTGGCGCAGGTCGATCACCCCCCGGGCCCGCGGCCCCACCACCAGCTTCTGCATGTAGAAGCAGTGGGTCTGCAGCAGGCTGTCGCGGTCGGCCAGGGCCACGGTGGCGATGCCCCCCGGCAGCCCCCGCGCCACCAGCCGGGTGCCGTCGATGGGGTCGACCGCCACATCCACCAGGGGAGGGTTGCCGTTGCCCACCTCCTCACCGATGTAGAGCATGGGCGCCTGGTCCTTCTCCCCCTCGCCGATCTTCACCACTCCGGACATGTCCACGTAGGAGAGGCTCCGACGCATCGATTCGACTGCGGCGCGATCAGCGGCGATCTTGTCGTCCCGGCCCATGAAGCGCGCCGCCGACATCGCCGCCCCCTCGGTGACCCGGACCAGCTCCATCGCCAGGTTGCGGTCGGTGGGGGTTCCCGGGTCGGTGGTGAGAACGGGGACCGAGCTCGACTGGGGACGGGCACTCATGGCGCGGTCAGGATAGCGGCTGACGATCCCCAGCGCACGGCCTGACCCTGGTTGCCGATCATGGGGCGATGAGCCCAACCCCGACGGATGCCTCTCCGGAACCCACCCAATTTGCGTACGACGAGCCGGGCCGGGCGCTGCTGGTCAGCTGGCGCGGTGGGGCACTGACCAGGATTCCCTTCGCGGAGCTGCGCCGCGCCTGTCCGTGCGCCAGCTGCCGGGGGGAGCTCGGCGCGCCCGGGCGCTTCGATCTCGACCCCCAACTGCACCAGGGGGAGGATGAGCTCGCGGACATCGCCCTGGTGGGCAACTACGGCCTCAAGGTGGTCTGGGCCGACGGCCACGACACCGGGATCTATCGCTTCGAGCTGCTGCGAAAGCTGGGCACCACCGACTGCGGCTAGCCCGGGCGGCGCCGGGAGCCCGGCGTCACCCGGCGCTGTCCAGCAGCTCCCGGATCTTGGCCGCCACGATGGTCGGCTTGAAGGGCTTGATCACGACCGCCCGGGCTCCCGCCTCCAACGCCAGCCGCTCCCCGTCCGGGCTGCGCAGCTCGGGCATCAGCACCACCCCGGCCCGGGGCTCATGGCTGGACCCCGCAAGGCGGCGGCAGAGCACCCGCCCGTCCTCCTCCAGGGAGATGTCCAGGAGCAATAGATCCACTGGTTCGTCACGGCAGATCCGCTCGGCTTCGGCGGCGGTCCGAACCCAGGTGACCCGATGCCCCTCCCGGTCCAATTTGAACTCCAGGATGCGCCCGATCATCGGCTCGTCCTCGGCCAGGACGATGTGGGCCCTGGGGGCTGAAGGCATGGTCTGAGTGTAGGCGCTGGAAGACCCAGATTCGAAGATGCAATCCAGCCGTCCTGGTGCAATCATTGCCCTTGGGCGAAACGCCGTGCGGGCTCTGGGCGTTGGAGTCGGCAAGGCGGTGCGGGGGGCGCTCTCCACTTGCGTCGTCACGTCAAAGCCCCAATTGGTCGGATGCCCCCCATGCCCCGAGGCCGTCGTCGACTCCTGAGGCGCCAGCGTCAGAACCCGCTGGCCCAGGCCGTTCGGGTCGGTCCCATGATCCAGAGCGCGGTCCCCGCGCTCGATCCGATCATGCTGGGCGCGATTCTCGTGCTCTGCGTGCTCGGGGTCATGAACCTGGTCGCGATCGGAGACCGGTCGCTCGCCATCCATCAGGCGATGACGGTGGCGCTGGGTCTGGTCGTCCTGGTGTGGGCCTGGAGGACCCCCAGCCGCTGGTGGAACTGGCTGGGGCGCCTGGCCTACCTCGGGTCGGTGGTGCTGCTGCTGGGGGTCGCGGTCCACGGGGTCGACGCCTACGGGGCCAAGCGCTGGATCGACCTCGGGGTCTTGATCCAGCCGTCGGAGCTCGCGGAGCTGGGGCTGATCCTGTTGCTGGCCGAGGTGATGTCACACCGGGAGTGGCGGGAGCGCCGCCGGGTGGGGCTGACCCTGGCGCTGGCGGTGCCACCGATCGGGCTCACCCTGCTCGAGCCGGACCTCAGCACCTCGGCTCTTTTGTGCCTGATCGTGGTCGCCGCGATGGTCCTGGGCCGGGTGCGGCTGCGGGTGCTGGGCGGCCTTTTGCTGGCGGGCCTGCTGCTTTTGCCGGTCGGCCTGCGCCTGCTGCGTCCCTATCAGCTGGCGCGGCTGCACACCTATCTCAATGGAGGCGCCAACGGCAGCTCCGGTGGCTTCACCCTGCTCCAGTCCCACATCGCCATCGCCTCCGGCGGGTTGCTCGGCATCGGGCGCTCCTCGATCGGCCAGCTGCTGGCCTCCTACCTGCCCGCCCGTGAGACCGACCTCGCCTTCGCCAGCCTGGTGGAGCAGTTCGGGCTCATCACCGGGGGGATCGCCATCCTGGCGGTCGTGGTCCTGATCTGGCGGCTGGTCTCGGCCGCGACCCATTCCCGGACGGCGCAGGCGTCCCTGGTCGCCGGCGTGATGGCGGTCCTGGTCGGGGGCGAGGTCGTGCTCTCCGTGGGGGGGAATCTCGGGCTGCTGCCGCTGGCCGGAGTGCCGATCCCG
>DAHVMY010000025.1:0-27022 GCA_027319585.1 Candidatus Dormiibacterota bacterium
TGGACATCGTCGAACACCAGCAGGGTGGGATCGGGGAGGGATAGGGAGAGGAAATCGACGAAGGTTGACTCCAGCCGTTCATTGCGGAAGCGCCGGTCCAGTGCGGTGGTCTCCGGCGTTGCGGTCACAGCACCTCCGGCCACGTCTGCGAGCAGCGGCAGCCAGGGGGCGAGGTTGGGTGCCCGGGCCATGACCGCGGCGGTGAGTTGCGCGCCGACCGCGCCCGCATCCGCGTCGGCGTCTACCGCGAGGCTCTGCCGGAGCAGGTTGCGGGCCGTCGCAAAGGGAATCGTCTCGCGGTACTCGTCGCAGACGACCGTGATCAAGCGCATGCCTACAGCCCGCTCCCGGACAGCCTCTATGAGTCTGGACTTGCCAATCCCCGGCGGTCCCACGATCTCAGCCCAGCTCCCTCGTCCACGCCGAGCGGAGCCGAGCGCTTCCTCGAGCACTTTAAATTCGCGCTCGCGACCCACCAGCACCCCGCTCGCTCCCTGGTCTGGCACGCTCGCGGTCGTCACTGCCTCCACGAGATGGGCCTCGACCGGGACCGCCTTGCCTTTCACCAGAAACGGCTCCAACTTGGAGGCGGAGAAGCGGATGCGGCTGTGGCGCAGCACGCCGTCCGAGGCGTACAGCTCACCGACGTTGGCTCTGGCCATCAGACGTGCCGCTAGATTCACCGCATCGCCCTTGGCGGAGTAGGTGCGCCGATATGACGGCCCGAAGCCGCTCGCGAAGACCCGCCCGCGGTTGACTCCGGCGCGCAGTCTGAGCCGACTGGCCCGGTCGAGGATCTCCCGAACCGCGATCAGCATGCGCCCGTCGTCATCGTCGGTCGCTCTCGGGGCGCCCGCCACCAGCATCACCTTGCCGCCGTCCTCGGAGATGTCGGTCTCCCAGAAGGTGACCTGGTTGCGGACACAGATCTCCTGGATCGTGTCCATCAGCTCTTGGAGGGCTGCGGCCAGGCCGGCTTCTCCAACTTCGGCCAGTGCCTCGCCGGAACCGCTGAATTCGACGAAGGCCACAGCCACCTGACGGTGCTCGCTCTCCACCGGGGCCGCCCTCAGGTGCTGACTGAGCTCTGCGGGGAGGCAGAGGCTGGGCTGCCAATCGAGATTCGCCGGCGCCATGCGGGCGGACCGGGCTGTTCGGACCGCAGGTGGCGCGGCGATGAGAATCCCGTCGGCCTTGGCGGCCCCCAGTGAGGCGTCGCTCAACTCGCTGGCCGTGTCCCGGCTGACCACGATCTCTCCCGCCTCTGCGATCCGTTCCATGCGCGCCGTCTCTGTGGCGGCGGGACCGGTCACCAGCAGCTCCCGGTGGTGCCGGCCCACCAGGAAGAAGTGAAACTGGCCGCTGTTGATTCCGACCGACATGCGCAGGGTGGACGGGCCGACCGACGTCCTCACCCGCCCGATCCCCTTGATCGTCTGCTGCATCCTCCAGGCGGCAGCCACCGCCCGCTCCGCATGGGAGTCGCCGCCATACCAGACCAGCACCGCGTCGCCGCCCCACTTGATGAGCTCTCCGGAATGGCGGTAGGCGATCCCGATCAGGTCGGCGAACATCCCGTCTAGAAACCCGGTGAGCTCCTCCGCTCCAGCCTTGCCGCGGGCGGCCAGCAGCTCGGTGAGGCGGGTGAACCCGGAGATGTCCACGAACGCCATGGTTCCGTCCAGGACCTGGAAGGTGCGTTCGGGATCGGTCTGAAGCCACTCCAGGGTCAGTCTCGGAACGTAGGGGAGCAGCAAGGACTCGGAAGCCGGGTCTGCCACCCGTCGCGACGGCGCGACGATTGCACTCCCTGCGACCGCGGTCGGACTCAACTCGGCCGGTCCAAGCGTTGCTTCCACGAGCCCTCTACCCTTGCAGTGACCGGCGGGTGAGGGGGGAGAGCGGGGATGGGTCGCGGCTGCTGTCTCGGTGCTCGCTCTTGGGGTGCGCGTTCGTCACATCCTCAACCGGGGCCGCGTGCGGTGCCCGCGGCTCCTGCCCCGTCCGTGAAGGGGCGACCCGATCCCCTCGGCCGCCCAGGACCCGGCACTTGAGCGGGCGGCTGGTCGGCATCCCCGATGCGACGGACACGCGGTCGCGTCACCCCTTCCCATCCTGCCCGGCCGCCGCAAGCTGGCGTCGATCACGTACGCGAATCATATGGCACCCACCAGAAAGATGCCGTTGGTCCGGACCGCCGTGCCGCTGCAGGTGAACGGGGCGATCAGGGGCTGGGCGGCAGGTTCTGGAGAAAGTCGACCAGGCCGGAGAAGTACCTCTCCTGGTCGTCGTACATGGCGAGGTGACTGCCATTCGGACAGTGCAGGTAGGTGCCCCGCGGCAGCCGGCGCGCCATCTCCTCCATGTGAGCCGGATCCATGGTGTCGTACGCCGCGCCGATGACCAGGGTCGGCACTTTGATGCGTCTCAGATCGTCGAAGCGGTCCCAGCCCGCGAGCTTAGCGTCAGCGCTCATGCCGAGCTCGCTCGGGCCCTGCATGGGCACGTAGATCGCCGGGTTGATGTGAGCGAAACCGCGCTGGACCGGGTCCGGCCACTCAGCGGTCGGCATCCGCAGCACGTGCTGCTCGTAGTGCATGGGGGTGAGCAGTTCCAGATAGCGGGGGTTGTCGGTGTCGTGGGCCGCCTCCAGGGCGCGGACCTCGGCCAGGGCTGCCTGGTCCATGGCCGGGGCGAGAACCTGTTCGGCGTAGGCGGTGTAGGCGGGAGCGCTGGCCATCATGTTGGAGATGACCAGACCACGGAGCTGCTCCTGGTGGGAGATTGCGTACTCCATCGCCAGCAACCCGCCCCAGGACTGTCCGTACAGGACGAAGTCGTGGGGACCCAAGCCCAGTGCCTGACGCACCTGCTCTACCTCGTCGACGAACCGGTCGAGCTCCCACAGCGACGGATCGTCCGGCTGATCGCTCCACCCGGAGCCAAGCTGGTCGTAGTAGTAGTACTCGACTCCGGCGGCGGGGAGGTAGCTGTCGCACGCTTCGAGATACTCGTGAGTGGAGCCTGGTCCGCCGTGCAGCAGCAGGACCTTGAGGTCGGGGTTGTTGCCGATCCTCTTGGTCCACACGCGAAAGCGCCCGCGCGGGGTGTCGATGGGGATCCTGCGGGAGCCGCCGCTGAGGCGGTCGGGGCGGTCGCTGTAGTCGAGGTAGCCCACGCGAATCTCCCTCCGTATGTGCGCGCTGGTGGTCACGCCGCAAAGTCCGGCGGCAGGTGCGGACCACCAGAGGATAGCGTGGGACCAGATGGGAAGAGAGTCGAGTCCGCCCGTTCGGGTTCGAAGTGGCACCCTGCGCCGGCCGCGGTGGCGAGTGACCGCCAGCGGGGTGCCGTAGTTGGCGACCCCACCCCGCCCCTGGCCCTCGGAGGTGCCCATGAATCCAGCCGCCCCTGAGCGTCCGGAGCGCGCGGTTCAGTCGGTGATGCCGGGTGCCACGCGACGGCAGGCTACCGATCGCCGCCGGCGGCGAAACCTTTCGTGGGCCTTCCGCGTCACTATCGCATGCGCCGCGAAAGCCCGGGACGGCCAATGGTCGGCTGGACATTCGGATTCGGGGTGGCGGGCAGCATCGTGCTGGCGGCGCTGCTTCTGGCCGCGATCGTGGGCTGCGGCCAGCCCGCGGTCGCAACCAGCCGCCACACCGACGGTCTTCCTCCCACGACATCCACGCACCGGACGGTGCCATCAGGCACGGCGCGCAGCCAGACGACCCCGGTGCCGCTGCCGGGCGTGATCGCGGATTGCACCGCTCCGCCTCCGGCGGCGGAGAAGGCCACGGTCAGGCCCGTCGCCATCACCCTGGCGTGCGCCGATGACGGGCTGGGCGTCGAGGACCTGCATTGGACGGTGTGGACCGCCCGGGAGGCCGTGGGGACAGGCCGGGTGTGGGAGAACGACTGCACGCCCGATTGCGCGAGCGGGGTGGTGAAGTCATATCCTGCCACCGTCACCCTGTCTGGGGTCGTCATAACCAGGACGGACAGGCCCCTGTTCTCGGAACTGACCGTCACCTACCCCGGCCTCGGGCCGCAGCGGCAAACGTCAGCCCGCTTCCCCCTGCCCCTGGTGCCGTAGCGTGACCCCGGCGACGGCCGGCGGACTGCCTGTTGAGTCGCCCATGAAGTTGGTGGGGCCGAGTGCGGGCGGGATCGGCGAGCCACGTGTGCGGCGAGCGCAGCGGGAGGTGCCGGGAACGCTGCCTGCCTCCTCGCGCGCTCGGCCCTCGAATTGAGCAAGGTCCCACTTGCGGTTGGTGGGCCTGCGCGGCCAGCCGTGGGTGAGACGGGCCTATGGTTGCCCTACCCATCCGTCAGCTTGCACGGGTACCGCTTCCGCCCCGGTCCCGGCGAGAGTTGGGCCGCGTCGGCTGCGCCCGATCTGGGTTGTCCGGAGCCTCCTGCCCATCGGGCTTGGGGGGACTGGATCGCCGTCCGCCACTCCTATATAAATGGTGGGGCGCTGGCGGGTTGATGGGCAGCGCGGCTGTCGCGCGGCCCGGGAGGCGCTGCCCGCGCCACTTCCCGGGGGCGTGACGCCATCTCGGAGCCGGGGGATGCTGCCCCCGATGCGAGTTTGACAGGGCGGCTACCCACAGGTAGAATCAACACCCGCGCCCCCGGCGGGGCGTATTCATCCATGTATGGCCGTCGCCCCGGATCGGCCAGCGTTCTTCAAGGATAAGTTCAGTTTGCCCACCATCCAGCAGCTGGTCCGCAAGGGCCGCTCCCCGGTAGTCAAGAAGACCAAGTCGCCCGCCCTGAAGGGATCGCCCCAGAGGCGGGGAGTCTGCGTGCGCGTCTTCACCACGACTCCGAAGAAGCCGAACTCCGCCCTGCGGAAGGTGGCGAGGGTCAGGCTGACCAGCAAGATCGAGGTGACCGCCTACATCCCCGGGATCGGGCACAACCTCCAGGAGCACTCGGTGGTGCTGGTCAGGGGTGGCCGGGTCAAGGACCTGCCTGGGGTTCGCTACCACGTGGTCCGGGGCGCCCTGGACACCGCTGGGACCAAAGCTCGCAAGCAGGGCCGTAGCAAGTACGGCGCCAAGCGCGAGAAGCCGGCGAAGGGCTGAGATGCCACGCCGTCAGCGGATCTCGAAGCGGGTGGTGGTCCCCGATCCGGTCTACCGGAGTGAGGGGCTGGCGAAGTTCATCAACTGCGTGATGCTCAACGGCAAGCGCAGCACGGCGGAGAAGATCGTCTACGCCTCCTTGAACCGGATCGCCAAGAGTCAGAGGCGCGAGCCGCTCGAGGTGTTCGAGGTGGCGGTCCGCAACGCCACTCCCATCCTGGAGGTCAAGCCCAAGCGAGTCGGCGGCGCCACCTACCAGGTGCCCGTGGAGATTCGCCACGACCGCCGGCTGGCGCTGGCCCGGCGCTGGATCATCCGCAGTGCTCGCCAGCGCCATGGCAAGAGCATGGCGGACAAGCTGGCGGCCGAGCTCATGGATGCCAGCAATGGCATGGGGCAGGCGGTCAAGCGCAAGGAAGACACCCACAAGATGGCCGAGTCCAACAAGGCCTTCTCTCACTTCAGGTACTGATCAATCCCATGACCACCCAGACCACCCTGCCTGCGAGCGCCTCCACCCACGGCCGCAAGGTCCCGCTGGAGCGCGTCCGCAACATCGGCATCATGGCCCACATCGATGCGGGCAAGACCACCACCACCGAGCGCGTCCTCTTCTACACCGGACGCATCCACAAGATGGGGGAGGTCCATGAGGGCGCGGCCACCATGGACTGGATGGTGCAGGAGCAGGAGCGGGGCATCACCATCACCTCGGCGGCCACCGCGGCGGAGTGGCTGGGCCACCAGATCAACATCATCGACACCCCTGGGCATGTGGACTTCACCGTGGAGGTGGAGCGAAGCCTGCGGGTGCTGGACGGTGCGATCGCGGTGTTCGACGCCGTGAGCGGGGTGGAGCCTCAGTCGGAGACGGTCTGGCGCCAGGCCGACCGCTACAACGTCCCCCGCATCTGCTTCATCAACAAGATGGACCGGGTGGGCGCCGACTTCGACCAGGCGGTGACCTCCATCCGCGAGCGCCTGGGCGCGCGCGCGGTGCCGGTGCAGCTTCCGATCGGGGCCGAGGACGGCTTCGAGGGGGTGATCGACCTCATCCGCGAGCAGGCGCTGGTGTACACCGACGACCTGGGCACGACCCACGACACGACCGCGATCCCTGAGGAGTGGGCGGAGCGGGTGCAGACGGCGCGCCAGGAGATGATCGAGGCGGCGGCGGAGTTCGACGACGAGCTGATGCAGGCCTACCTTGATGACCAGCCGATCGACCCGGAGCGGTTGAGCCGGGCGCTGCGCCAGGGGGTGATCTCGGCCGAGCTGTTCCCTGTGCTCTGCGGGGCGGCCCTGCGCAACCGGGGCGTTCAGCCGCTGCTCGACGCGGTCGTGGAGTTTCTGCCCAGCCCGCTGGACCGACCGCCGATCACCGGGCACGCGCCCTCAAGCGACGAGGAGCTGACCCGGGAGGCCTCGGATGACGCTCCCTTTGCGGCGCTCGCCTTCAAGATCATGACCGACCCCTTCGTGGGCAAGCTCACCTTCTTCCGCGTTTACAGCGGGGTGCTCAAGTCCGGCAGCTACGTCTACAACGCCAGCAATGGCGAGCGGGAGCGGGTGGGCCGGATCCTGAAGATGCACGCCAACCGGCGGGAGGAGGTGGAGCAGGTCCTGGCCGGTGACATCGCGGCGGCGATCGGGCTGCGCCACACCTCGACCGGCGACACCCTGACCGATGAGCAGGCGCCGATCGTGCTGGAGTCGATCACCTTCCCCGAGCCGGTGATCTCGGTCGCCATCGAGCCCAAGACCAAGGCGGATCAGGACAAGCTGGCGATCGCGCTGCAGAAGCTGGCGGAGGAGGATCCCACCTTCCAGGTCAGGACCGAGCCGGAGACCGGGCAGAACCTCATCTCCGGGATGGGCGAGCTCCACCTCGAGGTGATCGTCGACCGGCTGCTGCGCGAGTTCAAGGTCGACGCCAACGTGGGCAAGCCCCAGGTCGCCTACCGAGAGACGGTGAGGCGCAAGGCCAAGGGCACCGGCCGGTTCGTGCGCCAGACCGGTGGTCATGGCCAGTACGGGCACTGCGAGCTGGAGGTGGAGCCCAACGAGGCCGGCCACGGTTTCGAGTTCATCAACAAGATCGTGGGTGGGACCATCCCCAGGGAGTACATCGCCCCGATCGAGAAGGGGTGCATCGACGCCATGCAGGCCGGGGTGGTCGCGGGCTACCCGGTGGTCGACGTCAAGGTCACCCTCTACGACGGCTCCTACCACGACGTGGACTCTTCTGAGCAGGCGTTCCAGATCGCGGGCTCCATGGGGATGAAGGACGGGATGCGCAAGGCCAGCCCGGTCCTTCTGGAGCCGATCATGAAGGTCGACGTCACCTGCCCCGAGGCCAACCTGGGCGATATCATTGGTGACCTCGCCTCCCGCCGGGGCCACACCCTGGGGATGGAGAGCCGGCGGTCGATGCAGACCGTCCACGCTGAGGTGCCGCTGGCCAACATGTTCGGCTACGCCACTCAGCTCCGGAGCATGACCCAGGGACGCGCCAGCTACACGATGGAGTTCGACCACTACCAGGACTTGCCGCAGTCCCTGGCAGAGGAAGTCACGGCCAAGCGGAAGAGTTGAGCAGTAGTTCGAGCAGTTCGAAGGGCAGGTAAAGATGGGTAAGAAGAAGTACGAGAACACCAAGCCCCACCTCAACGTGGGCACCATCGGTCACATCGACCATGGCAAGACCACCCTCACCGCGGCCATCACCAAGGTGCTGTCCGAGAAGGGGCTGTCGGAGTACCGCGAGTTCTCCACGATCGACAACGCCCCCGAGGAGAAGGCGCGCGGGATAACCATCGCCGCCTCCCACGTGGAGTACGAGACCGAGACCCGGCACTACGCCCACGTGGACTGCCCCGGGCACGCCGACTACATCAAGAACATGATCACCGGCGCCGCCCAGATGGATGGGGCGATCCTGGTGGTGGCGGCGACCGACGGCCCCATGCCCCAGACCCGCGAGCACATCCTGCTGGCGCGCCAGGTCGGCGTTCCCTACATCGTGGTGGCGCTCAACAAGGTCGACCAGGTCGACGACGAAGAGCTGCTGGAGCTGGTGGAGCTGGAGGTGCGCGAGCTGCTCACCAAGAACGAGTTCCCCGGCGACGACGTGCCGGTGGTCAGGGTGTCGGCGCTCAAGGCGCTCCAGGGCGACCCCGCTGCCGAGGACCAGATCCGCCAGCTGATGGATGCCGTTGACAGCTACATCCCGGTCCCAGAGCGGCCGATCGACCAGCCCTTCTTCATGCCCATCGAGGATGTGTTCTCGATCGAAGGTCGGGGCACCGTGGTCACCGGCCGGATCGAGCGCGGGGTGGTCAAGGTCAACGACCCCGTGGAGATCGTGGGAATCAGGGAGACCGGCAAGAGCGTGGTGACCGGCGTGGAGATGTTCCACAAGCTGCTGGACCAGGGTGAGGCCGGCATGAACTGCGGCTGCCTGCTCCGGGGGATCAAGCGCGAGGAGGTCGAGCGCGGCCAGGTGCTGGCCAAGCCCGGCTCGGTCAAGCCCCACACCGACTTCGAGGCTCAGGTGTACGTGCTGAGCAAGGAGGAGGGTGGCCGCCACACCGCGTTCTTCGCCAACTACCGGCCTCAGTTCTACATCCGCACGACCGACGTGACCGGCCAGATCGAGCTGCCCGAGGGTCGGGAGCTGGTGATGCCGGGAGACAACGTGGAGCTCAAGGTGTCCCTCATCACCCCGGTCGCGATGGAGGACGGCATGCGGTTCGCCATCCGTGAGGGTGGGCGCACCGTCGGCGCCGGCGTCGTCAGCAAGATCCTCAAGTAGCCGGGGTTCACCAGCAGCAATGGCACAGCGAATTCGGATCCGATTGAAGGCCTACGACCACCGGGTCCTGGACCAGGCGGCGGCTCGCATCGTGGAGACCGCGGCCCGCAACCAGGCTCAGGTGCGCGGCCCTGTGCCGTTGCCGACCGAGATCAACAAGTACACCGTGATCCGGGGGCCCTTCATCGACAAGGACTCCAGGGAGCAGTTCGAGATGCGCACCCACAAGCGGATCGTGGACATCCTCGATCCCAACCCCAAGGTGGTGGACGCGCTGATGCATCTCAACCTCCCCAGCGGTGTCAACATCGAGATCAAGCTCTGATGGGTAAGTCACTGCTGGCGCGCAAGCTGGGGATGGCCCAGGTGTTCGCCGAGGACGGCCGCTGCTACGGGGTGACCGTGCTGGAGGCCGGGCCCTGCCCGGTGGTCCAGGTGAAGAGCCGCGCGGTCGACGGTTACGACGCCGTGCAGGTTGGCTTCGGGGCCAAGCCCAAGCACTTGAACCAGCCGCTCAAGGGGCACTATGAGGTGGCTGGGATCGAGCCCAAGCGCCACCTGCGGGAGTTCCGAGAGATGCCCGACGTGGCGGTGGGCGACGTCCTCACGGTGGCCGGCTTCGAGGCCGGGCAGCGGGTTGATGTCAGCGGCACCAGCAAGGGCAAGGGGTTCGCGGGGCAGCACAAGCGGCACCACTTCGGCCGCGGCCCGGTGACCCACGGCAGCCACAACATCCGCCAGCCCGGCTCGGTGGGGTCGGTCGACGCGGCCCGCACCTTCCGCGGGCTGCCGATGGCCGGCCATCTGGGCGACCGGCGGGCGACCGTCCAGCGGCTCGAGATCTTCCGGGTCGACGAGGAGCGCAACCTGCTGCTGGTCAAGGGCGCGGTGCCGGGGGCGACCGGAGGGCTGCTGACGGTGTCGGAGTCGCGCAGCCGGATCCGCAAGGTGAGGGGTCAGCACTGATGGCCTCAGCTACCTTGCGCGGCGCGGATGGGTCGGAGGCCGGCTCGGTGGAGCTGGCCGAGACCGTCTTCGGGGTCGAGGTGCACCAGCCCAGCCTGCACCAGGCGGTGGTGCGGCAGCTGGCGGGTTCCCGGCAGGGCACCCACGACACCAAGACCCGCGGCGAGGTGAGCGGCGGCGGTCGCAAGCCCTATCGGCAGAAGGGGACCGGCCGCGCCCGCCAGGGTTCGATCCGCGCTCCCCATTGGCGTGGGGGCGGCACCGTCTTCGGTCCCACCCCGCACGGCTACCAGATGGCGATGCCACGCAAGCAGCGGCGGCTGGCGCTGCGCTCGGCGCTGGCGGCCCAGGCCAGAGATGGGCTGATCCAGATCGTCGAGGACTTCAACTACGAGCAGCCCAAGACCCGCGAGTTCGCGACCTTCCTGGAGAAGGTCGGGGCGGGTCGGCGGGTGCTGGTGGTGGTCGCGGAGCGGCAGGAGAATCTGGAGCTCTCCACCCGCAACATCCCCCAGGTCAAGCTGATCCTGGCGTCCAACATCAACGTCCGCGACCTTCTGATCGCGGAGACCATCATCATCACCAAGTCGGCGCTGGCCGCGATCACGGAGCATCTGGGATGAAGGACCCCTCGCAGATCCTGATCCGGCCCGTCATCAGCGAGAAGTCGTACGCGGGGATGGCCCAGCGGCGCTACGTCTTCCAGGTGGCACCCGACGCCAACAAGATCGAGATCAAAAGGGCGGTGGAGTCCGCCTTCAAGGTGAAGGCGGACTCGGTCAACGTCCTGGTGGTGAAGGGGAAGGTGCGCACCCGGATGCGGCGGGGAGGCCGGATCGTGGGGCGCAGCCGCGACTGGAAGAAGGCGATCGTGACCCTGCGGCCGGGGGAGACCATCCCCAACCTCTTCGAGGGAGTCTGAGATGCCTGTAAATCGCTACCGGCCGACCTCGGCGGGGCGCCGCTTCATGAGTGTCAGCTCCTTCGAGGAGGTCACCAAGAAGGGCCCCGAGCGACAGCTGACGGTGGCGCTCAAGAAGCATTCAGGCCGCAACGCCACCGGCAAGATCACGGTGCGCCATCGCGGCGGCGGGCACAAGCGGATCTACCGGATCATCGACTTCAAGCGCGACAAGGTCGACATCCCGGGCAAGGTGGCGGCGGTCGAGTACGACCCCAACCGGTCGGCTCGGATCGCGCTCATTCACTACCGGGACGGGGACAAGCGCTACATCCTGGCGCCCGACGGTCTCAGCGTGGGCGACCAGGTGATGGCCGGCGAGAAGGCCGAGATCCGTCCCGGCAACGCACTGCCGCTGAGCCGCATCCCCCTGGGCACCACGGTTCACAACCTGGAGGTGCAGCTGGGCAAGGGCGGGCAGCTGGTGCGCAGCGCCGGCGTGGGCGCCCAGCTGGTGGCCCGGGAGGGCCGCTACGCGCAGATGCGGATGCCGTCCGGCGAGGTTCGCCTCATCGACGTGCGCTGCCGCGCGACCGTCGGCCAGGTGGGCAACTCCGACCACTCCAACGAGACCATCGGCAAGGCGGGCAAGAACCGCTGGCGGGGATTCCGGCCCACGGTCAGGGGCTCCACCATGAACCCGTTCGATCACCCGCACGGTGGCGGCGAGGGCCGGTCAGGCCCTGGTGGTCACCCCCAGACCCCGTGGGGCAAGCCCGCGCTGGGGCACCGGACCCGCAACAACAAGGCGACCGATCAGATGATCGTGCGCAGGAGACGGAAGTAAGCGATGAGTAGGTCTGTCAAGAAGGGTCCGTTCTGCGACGCCCCGCTGCTGAAGAAGGTGCTGGAGATGAACCACGCCAAGGAGAAGCGGGTCATCCGGACCTGGTCGCGGCGCTCCGACATCTTCCCGGAGATGCTGGGCCACACGATCGCCGTCCATGACGGCCGCAAGCACGTGCCGGTGTTCGTGACCGAGGCGATGGTGGGGCACAAGCTCGGGGAGTTCGTGCCCACCCGCAAGTTCCGCGGCCACGGCCACCACACCGAGCGCAGCAACGCCCTCAAGTAGGACCGGGAGAATCTATTAATGCAGGTGCAGGCGACGGCCAAGTGGGTTCGGGTGCCCCCGCGCAAGGCGCGGCTGGTGGCCGGTCTGGTTGAGGGCATGCCCGTCAACGAGGCCCTCACCACCCTTTCGTTCATGCCGCAGGCGGCGGCCGAGGACGTCAGCAAGGTGGTGCGCTCGGCGGCGGCCAATGCGGAGAACAACTTCAACCTGGATCGGGACCGGCTGCAGCTGGTCCGGCTCGAGGTCGATGGAGGCCCTATCATCAAGAGGTACAGGCCCCGCGCCCGGGGTTCCTCGTACTCGATCTTCAAGCGCACCTGCCATCTGGTGGCGGTCGTTGAGGACAACCTGGATCGCCCAGCCCGCGCGCGCCGGCGGGCTCCCCAGGCGGTGACCCCGACAGAGACTGTCAGCAGCGGCGATGAAGAGGAGTAGTTAAGGGCATGGGACACAAGGTCCACCCCAACGGGTTCCGCCTCGGCGTGTACCGCAACTGGGACGCGCGCTGGTACGCGAGCGGGCCCGAGTACACCAAGCTCCTCCAGGAGGATCTGGCGATGCGGGCGCTGATCCTGGGACGCCTGCGCAACGCCAGCGTCGCCCGGATCGAGACTGAGCGCTCGGCCAACCAGCTGACCGTGATCATCCACACCGCCAAGCCCGGGATCGTGATCGGGCGCAGCGGGGCGTCGGTCGACGCCTTGCGCGACAACCTGGAGCGGATCTCCGGCAAGAAGGTGCGGGTCACGATCCAGGAGATCAAGGTTCCGGAGCTGGACGCCAAGCTGCTGGCGGAGAACGTCGCCAACCAGCTGGAGAAGCGGATCGCGTTCCGGCGGGCGGTGAAGCAGTCGGTGATGCGCTCGATGCGCGCCGGGGCCAAGGGGGTGCGCATCCAGGTCTCCGGCCGGCTCGGGGGCGGAGACATGAGCCGGCGCGAGTGGGATCGCGACGGCCGGGTCCCGCTGCACACGCTGCGGGCCGACATCGACTACGGCCAGACGGAGGCCAAGACCACCTTCGGGCAGATCGGGGTGACGGTCTGGATCTACCGTGGCGAGTTCGCGCCGGCGCAGCCGGTGGCAGCCCCGGTCGTGGAGGCGGTGGCGCCGGTGGCGCCCTCCCCGACCGAGGTGGTGGTGGAGGCGGGAAACATTCCGTCAGGGCCGGAGCCAGCCGAGGAGGTCAAGCCCGCCGAGGCGGCGGAGGGCGCTGAGCCGGTGGCCGTGGATGCGCCCGCCGAGGTCGCCAAGCCGAAGCCGGCCCCTCGCCGGCGGGTCGCCAAGGAGCCCGACGCCGAGGCAGCCCCGAGCACCGCTCCCGCCCCCAAGCCGCGGGCGGCTCGCAAGCCGGCCGCCAAGAAGGAGGACGCCTGAGATGCTGATTCCGAGGCGTCCCGCGCACCGCAAGGTGCACCGCGGCCGGATGACCGGAGCCGCCCATCGGGGTTCGACGTTGGCGTTCGGGTCCTACGGTCTGCAGGCGTTGGAGCCCTGCTGGATGACCAACCGCCAGATCGAGGCGGCCCGGCGGGCGATGACCAGGCACGTGCGCCGGGGCGGAAAGATCTGGATTCGGGTCTTTCCCGACAAGCCGATCACCAAGAAGCCCGCCGAGACCCGGATGGGATCCGGCAAGGGCAACCCCGAGGGCTGGGTGTCGGTCATCAAGCCCGGTCGCATTCTGTTCGAGATGGACGGGGTGGGCCAGGACACCGCCCGCGAGGCGATGCGGCTGGCGGCCCACAAGCTGCCGGTCAAGACCAGATTCGTGGCGGTGGAGGAGACGGCGCCGGCGGAGGCCCAGCCGTGAGCAAGCACCGCGACGAGCTGCAGCTGCTGCGGGACATGGACGACTACGGTCTGACTCAGGCTCTGGCCGAGCGCCGGCAGGAGCTGCTGCAGCTGCGGCTGCAGCGCGCCACCGGTCAGCTGGAGCAGCACCGGCGGATTCGGGAGGTGCGCCGGGGGATCGCCCGGGTGATCACCCTGCTTCGGGGTCGGCAGCTGGGGGACCTGATGGAGGAGGGCGAATGAGCGAGAACCCAGAGCAGACCCCAAGGGCTAGGCGCAAGGTGCGCGTGGGCATGGTGGTCAGCGACAAGATGGAGAAGACGGTGGTGGTGCAGGTCGAGGATCTTCGCGCCCACAACCTCTACCGCAAGGTGCTGCGCCGCAGCCGGCGCTTCCAGGCCCATGACGAGGTCAACGAGTGCCGGGTGGGGGACCGGGTGCGGATCATGGAGACTAGGCCGCTCAGCCGCACCAAGCGCTGGCGGGTGGTCGAGATCGTCGAGAAGGCGCGCTGACCGATGATCCAGCAGGAGACCGTGCTCAAGGTGGCCGACAACAGCGGCGCTCGGGAGATCCTCTGCATCCGGGTGATGGGTGGCTCCTACCGCCGCTACGCCTCGCTGGGCGACATCATCGTTGCCGCGGTCAAGGTCGCCCAGCCCAACTCGGCGGTCAAGAAGGGCGACGTCGTCAAGGCGGTGGTGGTGCGCACGGCCAAGGAGTACCGGAGGGCCGACGGCACCCGGATCCGCTTCGACGACAACGCCGCGGTGCTGATCAACCCGCAGAACAACCCGCGCGGCACCCGCATCTTCGGGCCGGTGGCGCGCGAACTTCGCGAGCGCAACTTCATGAAGATCGTTTCCCTGGCTCCGGAGGTGCTCTAGGATGGCCGGTCAGAAGCCCCGCCACCGCCCGCACGTGCGCACCCTCGACATCCGCTCCGGCGACACCGTCGTGGTGATCTCCGGCAGCGAGCGGGGCCGGCGCGGGGTGGTGCAGCGCACCTTCTCGGCCGAGGGCCGGATCGTGGTGGCCGGACTCAACATCCGCAAGCGCCACCAGCGCGCCGGCCAGCAGGCCGGAGGGACCACCGCCATGCAGGGTGGTATCGTTGACTTCCCCGCGCCGCTGCACTACAGCAATGTGCAGCTGGTCTGCAACCGCTGTGATCAGCCGACCCGGCTGGGCCGGCGGTTGGAAGGGGAGCAATACGTGCCCTACTGCAAGCGCTGCGGTGAGGCCTATCTGAGAGGACCCCGCGCATGAGCCCCAACGCCGCTCCACCCCGGTTCGTGGAGACCTACCGAGAGACCGTGGTGCCCGCGCTCATCTCCGAGTTCGGCTACCTGAATGTGATGCAGGTGCCCAAGCTGGAGAAGATCGTGGTCAACATCGGGGTCGGCGAGGCGACCCAGAACGGCAAGGCGCTGGACGCCGCCACCACCGACCTGCGGATCATCACCGGCCAGCAGCCGACCGTGCGCAAGGCGAAGAAGTCGGTCGCCGCCTTCAAGCTGCGGACGGGGATGCCGATCGGGGTCAAGGTCACCCTGCGGGGGGCCCGGATGATGGAGTTCCTGGACCGCCTGATCAGCGTGGCGCTGCCCAGGATCCGCGACTTTCGGGGGATCACCGCGCGCTTCGACGGTCACGGCAACATGACCCTGGGGCTGCGCGAGCAGCTGGTGTTCCCCGAGATCGACTACGACAAGATCGACAAGCTGAGGGGGCTGGAGATCACGATTGTTACCACCGCCAAGAGCGATGCCGAGGGGCGCAGCCTGCTGGCCGCCCTGGGCATGCCGTTTCGGCGCTAGGGAGGCTGCAGATGGCCAAGAAGTCGAAGATTATGGCCAGCCGCCGGGCCCCCCGGTTCCCGGTGCAGGCCCGCAGCCGCTGCAATCTCTGCGGGCGGCCACGGGGCTACATGCGCAAATTCGGCCTCTGCCGGATCTGCTTCAGAATTCACGCTTCCCAGGGTCAGATCCCCGGGGTGCGGAAGTCGAGTTGGTAGGAAGTCGATGCTGAGTGATCCGATCGCCGACATGCTGACCCGCGTGCGCAACGCCAACCTGGCCGGCCATGAGCGGGTGGAGATGCCCGCCAGCAAGGTCAAGGTGGAGATCGCGCGCGTGCTCCAGGAGGAGGGCTACATCCAGGGCTTCGGGACCACCGAGGGTGCCCACCGCCAGCTCTGGCTCGAGCTCAAGCGCGCCACCAAGGAGGGCCGGGCGCTGACGGGCCTCAGGCGGGTGAGTCGGCCCGGTCTGAGGGTGTACCGCGGGCGCCAGGAGATCCCCAGGGTTCTGGGGGGGCTGGGAACGGCGATCGTGTCGACCCCCCAGGGCATCATGTCCGGGCGCGACGCGCGCCGGCTCGGCATCGGCGGCGAGATCCTCGCCGAGATCTGGTAGCAGGGGCAGACATGTCACGCATTGGAAGATCTCCGATCACCGTCCCCGCCGGGGTGACGGTCACGATCGAGGGCCAGAACGTCAAAGTCGTCGGCCCGCTGGGCGAGATGGCCCGGGCGCTGCCGTATCCGATCAGGGCCCGTCAGGAGGGAGCCGAGGTTTTGGTCGAGCGACCGACCGACTCCTCGACCCACCGTTCGCTCCACGGCCTGAGCCGGACTCTGGTCCAGAACATGGTGACCGGGGTCACGACCGGATTCAGACGGGAGCTGGAGCTGCAGGGAGTGGGTTACCGCGCGGCGTTGCAGGGCACGGACCTGCAGCTGCAGCTGGGGTACTCGCACCCGGTCCGCATCACCCCGCTGCCGGGGCTCAAGGTGGAGGTGCCCGAACCGACCAGGATCGCGGTCTCCGGGATGGACAAGGAGTCGGTGGGCCAGCTGGCCGCCAAGATCCGTTCTACCAGGCCGCCCGAGCCCTACAAGGGCAAGGGCGTCCGGTACCGGGGCGAGGTCGTGCGGCGCAAGGCTGGCAAGAGCGGCAAGGGAGCCAAGGGCTGATATGAGCACCACGGATCGTGAGAGCGCGCGTCAGCACCGCCACCATCGGGTGCGGCGGCGGGTGGTCGGGACCTCCGAGCGGCCGCGGCTGTGCGTCTATCGGAGCCTGCGGCATGTGTACGCCCAGGTGGTCGACGACACCACCGGCCGTACCCTGGTGGCCGCCAGCACGGTCGATGGGCAGGTGACGGCCAAGGGGTCGAACAAGGCGAGTGCGGCGGCCGTCGGGACCGCGGTCGCGGAGCGAGCGGTGGCGGCAGGGGTGCGCCGGGTCGTCTTCGACCGCGGCGGGTACCTGTACCATGGTCGAATTCAAGCCCTAGCAGATGCGGCCCGCGCGGCCGGTCTGGAATTCTGAAGGCAGTTTCATGAGCATGAACATGGCGCGCTCCGACCGCGAGGCCAGGAGCGAGTTCTCTGAGCGGGTGGTGAGCCTCAACCGGGTCGCCAAGGTGGTCCAGGGCGGGCGCCGCTTCTCGTTCTCTGCGCTGGTGGTGGTCGGCGACGGCGCCGGCCGGGTCGGCGCTGGGCTGGGCAAGGCCGGGGAGGTTCCGGAGGCCATCCGCAAGGGGGTGGATGACGCCAAGAAGCACATGATCCAGGTCCCGATGGTGGGCCGGACGATCCCCCACGCGGTGCTCCGCAAGGAGGGGGCGGCCCGGGTTCTGCTGCGGCCGGCCTCGCCCGGGACCGGGGTCATCTCCGGCGGCGCGATGCGGGCGGTGGTGGAGCTGGCGGGGATCAAGGACATCCTCACCAAGTCCTTGGGGAGTGACAACTCGATCAACACCGTGCGCGCCACCATCGCCGCGCTCAAGGAGCTGCGGACCGCGGAGACGGTGGCTCGGCTCCGGGGCAAGACCCTGGCCGAGCTGGGGGTCAGGCCGGCGGCCGAGCCGGTCGCGGTGGGAGACCCGGGCCGTGAGTGAGCAGCCGCTGCGGATCACCTGGACCAAGAGCGCGATCGGCTATGCCGAGAACCAGAAGCGCACCATCGCCGCCCTGGGGCTGCACCGGCTGCACCAGACCGTGGAGCACAAGGACAGCCCGGCGATCCGGGGCATGATCTCGACCGTGCCCCACCTGGTGAAGGTGGAGGGCGGCCGGACCGCGGAGGGCTCCCGGTGAGGCTCGATCAGGTCCAGCCTGCCAGGGGCAGCCGACGGGAGCGCAAGCGGGTCGGCCGTGGGATCTCCGCGGGAGGGGGCAAGACCGCCGGCCGGGGGCAGAAGGGCCAGGGAGCGCGGAGCTCCTGGAGTCTGCCCCGCGCGTTCGAGGGTGGGCAGATGCCCCTCAGCCAACGGGTTCCCAAGCTGCGCGGTTTCTACAACCGCTTTCGGGTCGAGTATCAGGTCGTCAACTGCGGCAAGCTCAAGCGGTTCGATGAGGGAGCGGTGGTCGATCTGGCGGCGCTCCACGAGGCTGGGCTGGTGCGTCAGGCGGGGCTGCCCGTGAAGTTGTTGGCCGGTGGGGGATCCCCTCCCAAGCTCACGGTCAAGGTCCACAGGGCCAGCGCCTCGGCCCGGGCCGCGGTCGAGGCCGCCGGCGGGTCGGTGGAGCTGTTGGATGCCGAGCCGGCTGAGCCCTCGGACGGAGGGCAGGTCAGCGCCCCATGAACCTGTTCGGTGCTCTCCGCGCCGCCATGCAGGTCCCCGAGCTTCGCCGCAAGCTCCTGATCACGATCGGGCTGGTAGTCGTGTTCCGGATGCTGGCCTCGATCACCATTCCCGCGGTCAACGGGGCGGTGCTGAAGCAGCTCTTCGACAGCAACAGCATTTTGGGGCTGGTCAACCTCTTCTCCGGTAGCGGTTTCAGCACCGGTGGCTCCAACGCCGGCATCTCGATCGTGGCGCTGGGGCTGAACCCCTACATCAACGCCACCATCATCATGCAGCTGATGACGGTCATCTCCACCAGGGTCAAGGAGATGTCCAAGGAGGGCGACCTGGGCCGGCGCCGGCTCACCCAGTACGCCCGGTACCTGACGGTGCTGCTGGCCTTGCTGCAGTCCTTCGGCTACACCAGGCTGTTCGAGACCTACACCTTCCAGGGCCAGAACATCCTGTCCCCCAACACCTCGTTCCCCGCCACCGTCGGGATCATCCTGATCCTGACCGGGGGCACTGTGATCATGATGTGGTTCGGGGAGCTGATCACCGAGTACGGCCTGGGCAACGGGGTCTCGATCATCATCATGGTGGGGATCGTGGCCCAGATCCCCAACGGGCTGATCACCTTCACCAACGGCGGCCACAGCCAGACCTTCACCATCTTCGTATTCGCGGTGATCGGGATCCTGGTGGCGGCGGGGATCATCTTCGTGCAGCAGGCGACCCGGAAGATCCCGATCCAGTCCTCCCAGCGGGTGGTGGGGCGGCAGGTCTATCAGGGGCGCAGCAGCTTTTTGCCGCTCCGCGTCAACCAGGCGGGGGTCATCCCGATCATCTTCGCCATCTCGATCATGTTCTTCCCCACCTTGTTCGCCAACTTCTTCCTGCCGGCGGTCGGCCAGACCGGGGGGGTGGTGGGCCAGCTGGCGACCTGGTTCCACACCTATTGGAACCCGGTGGGGCCGAGCCTGACCGTGGACATCGCCTACGAGGTCATCTACTTCGCGCTGATCATGGGGTTCACCTTCTTCTACACGGCGGTCACCTTCGATCCCGAGGATGCCGCTGACAACCTCAAGAAGAGCGCCACCTACATCCCCGGGATCCGGCCGGGGGCGGCCACGGCGCAGTACCTGGCCCGGGTCATGAGCCGGATCACCCTGGCGGGCGCGATCTTCTTGGGGGTGGTCACGGTCGTGCTCCCGCTGCTGACCGCGTTTTTGACCGGCCAGCAACCCAACACCGGCCTGTACCTGGGCGGCACCGCGGTCCTGATCGTGGTGGGGGTGTCACTGGACACCATGAAGCAGCTGGAGACCCAGCTGCTGATGCGGCAATACCGAGGGTTCATCCGCTGAGAGGAGGCCATGGAGGGGAAGGGACTGCGGCACAATCTGATCCTGTTCGGTCCGCCGGGATCGGGGAAGGGAACCCAGGCGGAGCTGTTGCGGGAGCAGCAGGGGCTGGATCACATCGCTCCCGGGGACATGCTGAGGGAGAACCTGGCCGCCGGGACCGAGCTGGGCGAGATGGCGTCGTCCTACATGGCGGCGGGCAAGCTGGTCCCCGACGAGATCATCGTGAGGATGATCCGCCACCGCTTGGAGGATGGCTCGAGCCCCCACGGCTTCGTGCTCGATGGCTTTCCCCGGACCGTGGCCCAGGCACGGGAGCTGGAGCAGATGCTGGCTGAGATGGAGCGCCCCCTGGATCTGGTGGTTGTCCTCGACGTGCCGGAGCCCGACCTGATCGAGCGTCTCACCCGCCGAGCAGGGCTGGAGCACCGGGAGGACGACCGCCCGGAGGTGGTGGGGCAGCGGCTCGCCGTTTACCACGACCAGACCGAGCCGGTGCTGGCCTACCTGCGAGACCGGGTGCCAGTGGTGGCGGTGGACGGCACCCCGTCCGTGGAGGAGGTCCACCGGAGCCTGCTCCGGATGCTGGTTTGATCACCCTCAAGCGGCCGGAGGAGGTGGCCTTGATGCGCCAGGCCGGCCACCTGCTGGCCGAGGTTCTGGGAGAGCTGGCGGCGATGGTCGAGCCCGGGGTCACCACCTCCGAGCTGGACCGGGCCGCCAACCGCGCGATCCGCAAGCGCGGGTGCTTCCCCGGATTCCTGGGCTACGACGGCTTCCCCAAGCACCTGTGCGTGTCGGTGAACGAGCAGGTGGTCCACGGGATCCCCGACGGCCGTCGCATCGAGGAGGGTGACCTGGTCAGCCTGGATTGCGGGCTGATCCACCAGGGCTGGTGGGCGGATGCCGGGTTGACCGTCGGTTGCGGGGAGCTGGACCCGGTCTCGGAGCGGCTCATCCTGGTGACCCGGGAGGCGCTGCGCCGAGGCATCAACCAGGCCCGCCCCGGCAACCGACTGGGTGACATCGGCCAGGCGGTGCAGCAGCATGTCGAGGCCAACGGCTTCTCGGTGGTGCGCGGCTACACCGGCCACGGGATCGGGAGGGACATGCACGAGGACCCCGAGGTCCCCAACTACGGGAGGGCGGGTCGGGGGGTGGAGATCCGCCCCGGGCTGTGCATCGCCATCGAGCCGATCGTGAACCAGGGGCAGCCGGGGACGGTGGTGCGGCCGGACGGCTGGACCGTGGTCACGGCCGACGGCCAGCGCTCCTGCTACTTCGAGCACTCGCTGGTGGTGACCGAGGCGGGACCCGAGGTGCTGACCACCAACGACCCCCAGGAGGTGTGGGTTGACTGAGTCCCGGCCCGCGATCGGCTATACTCTTCGCGGGCGAAGCCTGCTCTGGTTTTCGTGTGCCCTCCGACTTGTCTGACCCCGGGACGTACCAGGGTCGCATCCTAGAACCCTTGCCGAACTCGCTCTTCCGGGTCGAGCTTGAGGGTGGAGACAAGCTGGTGGCTCACGCTGCCGGAAGGGCGCGCCTGGCGAGTGTGCGGCTCCTTCCCGGGGACAGGGTCTTGGTCGAGCGGTCGGCCACGGATCCGGGGCGGGGCCGGATACTGACCCGGTTGGTATGAGCAAGCAGCAGTCCGCTAGGAGTACGAGATGAAGGTCCGGGCCTCGGTGAAGAGGATCTGCGACAAGTGCAAGGTGATCCGGCGCTCGGGCACCGTGCGCGTCATCTGCGAGAACCCCAAGCACAAGCAGCGCCAGGGATAGGAGAACCATGGCACGCATTGCCGGCGTAGACCTCCCGCGGGACAAGCGGATCGAGATCGGGCTCACCTACATCTACGGCATCGGCCTGACCACCAGCCAGAGGCTGCTGCGGTCGGCCCAGATCGACCCCGGGATCAAGGTCAACGACCTCAGCGAGTCCCAGGTGAGCCGGCTGCGGGACGTCATCGCCAAGGAGATGCCGGGCCGGGTGGAGGGTGACCTCCGCCGCCAGGTGGCGCTCAACATCAAGCGGCTGATGGAGATCGGCACGTATCGGGGGCTGCGCCACCGGCGCGGCCTGCCGGTTCGGGGACAGCGCACCAGGACCAACGCCAGGTCGCGCCGTGGCCCCCGTAAGACCGTCGGCGTGCGGCGGAAGAAGGGCAAGTAATAACCCGGCCCGCGCTGGCGGGCCAGAGCGAGGAGACGGTTTGGCGAAGAAGAAGAAGGTAGTCCGGACGAGGCGCCGCGAGCGCAAGAACATCGCGGTTGGGCAGGCGCACGTGCTGAGCACCTTCAACAACACGATCGTGACCCTCACCGACACCCAGGGCAACACCATCGCCTCTGGCAGCGCCGGCTCGTCGGGCTTCAAGGGATCGCGCAAGAGCACTCCCTACGCGGCCCAGACCACCGCCGAGAACGCCGCCAAGCGGGCGATGGAGCATGGCCTCAAGACCATCGAGGTTTTGGTGAAGGGGCCGGGCTCGGGGCGGGAGGCGGCCATCCGCCAGCTGCAGGCCGCCGGGTTGGAGATCACCGCCATCATCGACGTCACTCCGGTGCCGCACAACGGGTGTCGGCCGCCGAAGCGGCGGCGGGTCTGAGGGGCGCTGGTATGGCCAACCCACACGCTCCGGTCTGCCGCCTCTGCCGCCGGGAGGGGGTGAAGCTCTTCCTCAAGGGTGAGAAGTGCGTGGGCGACCGCTGCACCTTCACCAAGCGCAACGCGACCCCGCCCGGCCAGCACGGAATGGCTCGGCGCCGGCGCATCAGCGAGTACGGGATCCAGCTGCGCGCGAAGCAGCGCGGACGGCGGGTCTACGGGGTGCTGGAGGCCCAGTTCCAGAACTACTTCCAGGCCGCCTCGGCGCGCAAGGGGGTTACCGGGACCGAGCTGCTGCAGATGCTGGAGCAGCGGCTGGACAATGTCGTCTACCGCGCCGGTTTCGCCTCCTCCCGCAAGGAGGCACGTCAACTGGTCTCGCACCGTCACTTCCAGGTCGACGGGAAGATGGTGAACATCCCCTCCTACCAGCTGCGCACCGGCCAGGTGGTGCAGGTGAGGGAGCGCAGCCGCGAGATCGAACCCATCCGCCGCTCCGTGGAGTTCCGCGGCGGGCAGGCGGTGCCGAGCTGGCTGACCCTGTACCCGCAGGAGCTGCGGGTGGACGTCACCCGGCAGCCGGAGCGGGGGGAGATGGAGACCAGCATCGACGAGCAGTTGATCGTCGAGTACTACTCCCGCTAGCCACCACCGGGGCGCGGCCGTCCCCAATCACGAGGAAATTGCTTCAGATGCCAGAGACCGCAGTACAGCCGACAGTCCGTGAGGTTGCCCATGAGGACAACTACGGGCGATTTGAGATCGAGCCGCTGGAGACCGGGTACGGGACCACCCTGGGGAACTCCCTGCGGCGGGTGCTCCTGTCCTCGCTGACCGGGGCCGCGGTGACCGCGGTCTCCATCGACGGGGTGGCCCATGAGTTCTCCAGCATCAAGCACGTCAAGGAGGACGTCGGCGAGATCCTCCTCAACCTCAAGCAGCTGAGTCTCACCTGCCACAATCCCGACGGCGCCCATCTGATCCTGGAGGTGCACGGCGGCAAGCGCGTGACCGCCGCCGACATCGTGCCCAACTCGGATGTGGAGATCGCCAACCCCGACCTCTACATCTGCACTCTGGACGGGCCCCAGGCGCGCCTGCGCATGGACCTCACCGTGGAACGCGGACGGGGTTACACCCCCGCCGAGCGGAACAAGAAGGAGGGCCAGCCCATCGGGGTGATCCCGGTCGACTCGATCTTCACCCCGGTCGTCAAGGCCAACTTCGTGGTGGAGAAGACCAGGGTGGGGCAGGACACCGACTGGGAGAAGCTGGGCCTTGAGGTCTGGACCAATGGCACCATCACCCCGGTCGAGGCGGTGAGCCGGGCGGCCCAGTACTACACCCGCCACTTGGACCTGTTCTCCAGCTTCGGGGAGAGCCTGACCCAGAGCGCCGAGGTGGCCGTCGTCGGCACCGACCTCCCCAGCCGCCTCAGCACGGTTCCGGTCGAGGAACTGGAGCTCAGCGTGCGCGCCCTCAACTGCCTCAAGGCCAACGACATCAGCAAGGTCGGCGAGCTGCTGGCGATGCGGCTGGATGAGCTGATGGCACTGCGCAACTTCGGCCAGAAGTCACTGGACGAGATCAAGCAGAAGCTGGTGGAGAAGGGGTTCGTTACCGAGGACGAGATCGACTCGGTCTTTCAGCAGGCGGAGCGCTAGGGAAGATGCGACATCTCAAGGCCGGCCGAAAGCTGGGGCGTACGTCAGCCCACCGCATGGCTCTCACCAAGAACCTGGCGACCGCTCTGGTGGAGCATGGGCGCATCGAGACCACCGAGGCCAAGGCGAAGGAGCTGAGGCGCTGGGTGGAGAAGCTCGTCACCACCGCCAAGAGCGATGACCTGCACGCGCACCGTCAGGTGGCCCGGGTGGTGACCCGCCCCGATGTGGCGGCCAAGCTCTTCGGGGAGTACGCGGAGCGCTTCCGCGACCGTCCCGGGGGCTACACCCGGATCATCAACAAGGGCCCTCGCCAGGGCGACGGCGCCGAGGTGGTGATCATGGAGTTCGTCGATTGAGCGGTTCTCCAGCCGGCAGCACCTATCGCCTGGTGCTCGCCTATGACGGCACCGAGTATCACGGCTGGCAGCTCCAGGCCGGGGTGCCGACGGTCGCTGGGCGCTTCCTCGACGCGCTGGAGTCGGCGACCGGGGCCCGGCCCCGGGTGCGGGCGGCCGGCCGCACCGATGCGGGTGTGCACGCCCACGGTCAGGTGGTCTCGTTTGCGCTGGAGCGCCCGATCCCACCGGCGCGGCTGTTGCATGCTTGTAACCAGCACCTTCCCCACGACATCGCGGTCGTGGCGGCGGAGCTGGCCGAGGATGGCTTCGACCCCCGCCGGGACGCCTGGAGGCGCAGCTACCGCTACCTGCTGAGCCCCAGCTCCACGATCAGCCCGTGGCTGGCCCGCTACAGCTGGAGGGTGAGCCCCGCGCTTGAGCTCGAGCCGATGCGAGAGGCGGCCCGCGCCCTGCTGGGAACCCACGACTTCGGGGCGCTGGGCCGAAGCCCCTGGCCCGGAGGGTCGACCACCAGGACCCTCGACATGATCGCGATCGAGCGGACCGAGGGGCTGGTGCGGGTCGACGTCAGGGGTGACGCCTTCTTGAGGGGGATGCTGCGCAACCTGGTTGGGGCGCTGGTGAGCTTTGGGGTTCATCACCCCCGCCGCGTCGATGTCACCACGATCCTTGAGCCCGGGCGGGGCCGGCGCTGGCTGACGGCGCCGGCGAGGGGGCTGCATCAGTGGCGGGTGGAGTACCATCGGCCGGCAATGGTGGGAGTTTTACCGTGAGTAGCCAAGTGATTCAGCGGAGCTTTGTCGCCACTGGCGAGGCGGTCTCGGAGCAGTGGTGGCTGGTGGATGCCCGGGGCCAGACCCTGGGCCGGCTGGCGGTGAACATCGCCAGGGTTCTGCGAGGAAAGCACCTGCCCACCTACACCCCCCATGCCCTGATGGGCGAACACGTGGTGGTGATCAACGCCGCCGACCTGGTGGTGACGGGCAGCAAGCGCACCACCAAGATCTATGACCGTTACACGGGATACCCCGGGGGGCGCCGTGAGCGCACCTACGAGGAGGTGGTCAAGCGCGACCCAACCGTCCCGCTGCGCGAGGCGGTGAAGGGGATGTTGCAGCACAACACCCTGGGGGGGCGGCAGTTGAAGATGTTGAAGATCTACGCCGGCTCGGATCACCCGCACACGGCCCAGAAGCCCCGGGCGATCACCTTCGGCGATTGCGGAGAGGTGGTGCAGTTGTGAGCGAGGACGAGCAGCTTCGGTACGCCTATGGGACCGGCCGGAGGAAGACCGCGATCGCCAGGGTGCGGATCTACCCCGGGCAGGGTACCGCCCTCATCAACGATCGCGAGCCGCTGCGGCACTTCGGCCGCCGGGAGCTCGAGGAGGCGGCTTTGCGCCCGCTCCAGCTCACCGGGCTGCGCGAGCGCTGCCACGTGACCGTAAAGGTCGAGGGTGGAGGCGTGTCCGGCCAGGCGGGGGCGGTGGCCCACGGGCTGGCACGGGCTCTGTGCGCGATGGACGCGAGCCTGCGCCCGCAGTTGAAGGCGGCCGGGCTGATGACCCGCGATCCACGCATGAAGGAGCGCAAGAAGCCCGGTCTCAAGCGCGCTCGCAAGGCTCCGCAGTACACCAAGCGCTGATTCGCGACCTCGCGCGCTCCGTATACTGGCGCCAGAGTTGAGACCTCCGGCCTTGGGTGGAATGCCTTGGTAAGCGCCCTGCGGGGACGGGACTTCCTGGCGGTGGCGGACCTCCAGAGGTCGGACCTCACCGGGCTGTTGGATCTGGCGACCGACCTCAAGCGGGGGTGGGACCCAGGGACGCCGCTGGCCCGTCGCTCGGTGGCGCTGGTGTTCCTGCGCCCCAGCAACCGCACCCGGGTCTCCTTTGAGGCCGCGATCCACCGTCTGGGCGGCCACCCGATCGCGCTGTTCGACCGGGAGATCGAGCTCGGGAGGCGGGAGTCGGTCAGTGACGTGGGCCGGATCCTGGACCGCTACGTCGACGCGCTGGTGGCCCGCATCCCGTCGGCGCGGGACCTCACTGGACTGGCGGCCAGCATGAGCCACCCGGTCATCAACGCCATGACCGATTCCGGGCACCCCTGCCAGATCCTCGCCGACTGCCTCACCCTGCGCGAGCTGCGCGGCAGCCTGGAAGGGGCACGGGTGACCTTCGTCGGCGACGGCAACAACGTCTGCAACTCCTGGATCGAGGCGGCAGCGGTGGCGGGGATCGAGCTGCGGGTGGTGACCCCTGCGGGCTACGAGCCGAAGGAGCGGGAGCTGGCCCGCATCGAGGAGATCGCCCCGGGCAGCCGGGAGCGGGTTTTGGTAACCAACGATCTCGACTTGGGCTTGGCGGATACGGAGGTGATCTACACTGACGTCTGGACCAGCATGGGTCAGGAAGACCAGCACGAAGACCGCCGTCAGGATTTCGGCCCCTACCAGATCAACGAAGGCGTCCTCGGCCGGGCCCCGGGCGGAGTCAGGGTGATGCACTGTCTGCCCGCTCACCGCGGTGAGGAGATCACCGACGAGGTGATCGACGGTCCCCAGTCGGTGGTGTTCGACCAGGCCGAGAACCGGTACTGGGTGCAGCTGGCCCTGCTGACCTCGATCTTCTCCCCGGACCGGCCGTGAGCGCCGCTGCTGGGGTGGGCCGCTGATGCTGGTTCTGGGCGGTCTCAACCTCGGGGAGGCCTTCCGGGTCCTCCTGGAGACGGTCAGCTGGCG
>DAHVMY010000026.1:0-25712 GCA_027319585.1 Candidatus Dormiibacterota bacterium
CGCCAAGTTGCTCTTGACCATGGTCAGCTGGTAGGGGCCGTTGGGCATGTAGACCACCGGCAGTTGCTTGGCGATGTAGTCCTCGTACTTGAACAGGGCTGCGGTTTCCGCCGAAGCGGTCGAGGCGGTGTGGGTCGCCTTGATCAGGCTGTTGGCCTCTGGGCTGTTGTAGTAGCCCGGGTTGCT
Organism: Candidatus Dormiibacterota bacterium; assembly: GCA_027319585.1. GTDB lineage: Bacteria > Chloroflexota > Dormibacteria > Aeolococcales > Bog-877 > AG-12. Next base: position 187 of record DAHVMY010000026.1, read on the forward strand.
CGAGGCGCCGGTCTGGAAGAGCTCACCGCCGGTCGGCAGGTAGTCCGGGGAGTAGACCCAGCCACCACCCCAGTTCGCCAGGTCCCAGTTGCTGCAGGGCTTGGCGGCGCTGCAGGCGCCGCCGAAGGCGGTGCTGATCACCTGCGAGAAGGGGGCGCTGGAGAGCTCCAGGTTGATCCCCGCCTTCTGCTTCATGGTCGACTGCATGGCCTCCATCTCGTTGGTCAGCTCGGTCGCACCACTGGCGTAGAGCAGGCGGAAGGTGGCCTTGGCTCCCATGGGGATGCCGGCTCCGCAATCACCGGAGGCGGTCCCCGGCTTGGAGCAGACGCTCACCCCACCGGGGTTGACGGTCCAGCCGTTGTCCTTGAGCAGGCTCACCGCCCTGCTCGGGTTGTACGGGTAGATCTGGCCACCCCGCTCCAGCGGGCTCTCGTCGGGGTTGTCCTTGGGGGTGGTCGGAACCGGTCCGATCCCCGGGGTGCCGATGTTGGCTCCGAAGTCCTTGATGTACTGCTCCTGGTTCACCAGCGACTGGAAGGCCTGGCGGAAGTAGAGCTGCTTGAAGATCGGGCCGGTCGTGGGCTCGGTGAAGTTGTAGGGGAAGTACACGAACCCGAAGTCGTTCCAGGGATCGTAGGTGTAGCCCGCCTTCTCCAAAGCCGCCTTCTGGGCGATGTCCTGGGTCGGGATGTACCCGATCGTCAGGTTGCCGCTGTGCAGCTCGTTGAACTCCGAGGTGTCACTGGTGAAGGGCTCCTCCTCGAAGGCGGAGATCGTCGGCTTGGGGGAACCCGAGTAGTTCTTGTTGGGGATCATCTTTACAAACCCGCTGGTCGTAAAGCCGACATTGGGGGCGAGGTGGAACGGACCGTCCACCACCTGCCAGAGCGGGTTGGTGCTGTAGGTCGAGAGGTCCTGCGACTGCAGGTTCAGGAACTGGGCCACGCCCAGGGCGCCACTGGTGGCGGTGCCGACGGTCTTGGGCTGGTACTGAGTCGGGCTGGTGCCCGAAACCGGCACCCGGTTCTCGGCGGTGGCGTCGTAGTTGCCGACCGGCCCACTCGCCGACAGCTTGTCCCAGGACGTCTGGGGTAGCGGGTAGATCTGGCTCAGCTCGTTGTAGAGGAACCAGGTGGGGTTGTATGACCCGTTGAGGGTCATCTCCAACGAGTAGGTGCCGGTCTGCTTGTAGCTCACCACGTTGGAGGGGAAGCCACCCGCGACCTCGGCGCCCCAGCCCGGTCCCGGAGCGCTGCTGGTCCCCACCGTGGGAGCGCTGGGGGCGGTCACCGCCGATAGCAGGTTCATCCAGAAGATGACGTCGCGAGCCGTAATCGGCTTGCCGTTCGACCACTCCCAGTGCTTGAGGGTGATGGTCACCTTGGTGTTGTTGTCGGAGAAGGTGGGCGCGTTGGCCACGCTCAGGCCGGCGTTGAAGACCGGCTCACTGCTGGTGTTGCCGAACCAGTACAGCGGCAGATACATGTTCTGCGCGAAGTCGGCGTCGTTGGTGACGCTGAAGTAGCTTCCACTCTCCAGCGGCAGTATGTAGTTGGGAGGCGCGTTGGGACCTTCGGCGAAGGTCACAGTGCCCCCCGAGACGGTCTTGGGAGTCGTGGTTGTCCCCCCGCAGGCGGCGACGAAGAGCGCTGCCACCGTGGCAACCCCCGCCATCCGCCAGAACGACAACCGCATGAGCGTGCTGTGCACCGAGTGTGCCCTCCTGAGCTGATCGGCCCGCCGCCGGACCGCACCGGCGGATGCTAGGTGGGCGGGATGGTTGCAAGGATCACCCGTTGGGATGAATTCCCCAGGCGCCCCCCGAGTGGCGGTTCTCAGTCAGGTGGGATCGTGTGGTCCGTTCCGGGCTCTCGCGCTCCGGCACCCGCTTCCAGGGCGAGCCAGTGCTCCCTCGAGATCCGGTAGAGCACATGGTTGGACAGGAGATGGTCCGGCGGAAGGTTGGGATGCTGGAAGTCGTCGGCCGGGTGGTGAACCATGCCCAGCCGCCGCATCACCGCCTCGGACCTGCGGTTGAGTCGGGACGTGAAGGACACGATCTCCTCAAGTCCCAGCTCGCCAAAGCCAACGGCGAGGCTCGCCCGACCCGCCTCGCTCGCGTACCCGCAACCCCAGGCCGATCGGGCCAGCCGCCAACCCACCTCGACAGCAGGAGTGAAGTGAGCCTGGAAGGCGGGGCGCGAGAGGCCGGTGAAGCCGATGAAGGCCCCGGTGCGCTTGACCTCCAGCGCCCAGAGCCCGAAGCCCTCGGTGCGCCAATGCCCCAGGATCCGCTCCACGAACTGGTCGCTCTCCAGAGTCGACAGCGGCCGCGGGAACCACTCCATCACCGCCGGGTCGGCGTTGATCGCCGCGAAGTGAGGCTGGTCGGCTGCTCGAACCTGGCGAAGCCAGAGCCGCGGCGTCTCCACCAGCGTCGCTGCCCTCACCAGGCTTCAGCCGTGCAGCCCGCACTCGGTCTTGGATGACCCCGCCCATCGACCGGATCGCGGATCTGCCCCGGGCGCCACCGGGTCGGTGGTGGGGGCGCAGCCGATGGAGAGGTATCCATGGGCCAGCAGGCGATGCATCGGCAGCCGATGCTTGGCCGCGTACAGTTCGACGTCACGGTCGGTCCAGCTCGCCAGCGGGTTCAGCTTGAACATCCCGCGCCGCTCATCAAACGCCAGCACGGGCGCCGTGGCCCGCGTGGGAGAGTCCACTCTCTTCAAGCCGGTCACCCATGCCCGTCGCCCGGTCAGCGCTCGTGCCAGCGGTTGGACCTTGCGCAGCTCACAGCATGAGGCGGTGCCGCAGGGCCACTCCAGAGCCTCCGGGCCGGGCCTGGTGACTGTCAGGTTCAGGTCGTAGCGGCGACGCACGGTCTCCACAAAGGCCAGCGTCTCGGGGAAATGGAACCCGGTGTCAAGGAAGATGACCTCGACTTCCGGGTCGGCTCTCACCGCCAGGTCGATGATGACGCAGTCCTGAAAGGAACAGGCCACCGCCACGCCTCCGGGCCACCGCTCCACAGCCCAGGCGATTGCAGCTGCCGGCCCCTGCTTCTCCAGGTCGGCGGAGATGGCTGACACCGCCTCCCCGCTCAGCCCCTCCTGATCAGCTGTCACGCGACTCCCCCAACGGTCTAGCACCGTACAAACTTAATGATTAGTACCCTACAATAGCCGACGCGCCCATGGCCCCGCCACCTCGCCCGGCGGTCATGTGTACCCCAGCCCAGCCCGACTTCTGTGCGGAGACCCGATTGCTCACGACCCCAGCCTTGAACAACGGCCCTCACGAGCGCAGCGTAGCCACCCACCCCAGCGGCTATCTGGACGACCTCGAGAGCCACGCCATCTTCGTGATCCGTGAGGTGGCGGCTGAGTGCAAGCGCCCAGCGATCCTGTTCAGTGGGGGCAAGGATTCGGCCGTCGTCCTGCATCTCGCGGAAAAGGCCTTCCACCCTCAGCCGGTCCTGCTTCCGGTCCTCCACGTGGACACTGGGCGCAACTTCCCCGAGACCATCCGGTTCCGGGACGAGGAGGTCGCCGCTCGTCGACTGGACCTCCGGGTCGCCCCGGTGAACGATCCAGGTACCCATGCCGGCCCCGCCATCTCCCCCAACCGCCTGCAGAGCCCCACTCTCCTGCGGGCCGTCACAGCCTATGGGTTCGACGCCTGCCTCGGGGGTGCGCGGCGCGACGAGGACAAAGCCCGTGCCAAGGAGCGCGTGATCTCGGTGCGCGACCGGCGGGGACGGTGGGACCCCAGCCGGCAACGCGCCGAGCTGTGGGAGCTCTACAACTGCCAGGTCTCCGATGGGGAGCATCTCCGGGTGTTCCCCATCTCAGACTGGACCGAACTGGACGTCTGGCACTACATCCACCGCGAGGGAATCCGCCTGCCGTCCATATACTTCGCCCACCGCCGGCCGGTGCTGCGACGCGACGGACTGCTGCTGGCGGTTTCGGATTGGGTGCAACCACAGCCCGGGGAGACCGCCGAGAAGCTGCTCGTGCGCTTCCGGACCGTCGGCGACGCCACCACCACCGGAGCTGTGGAGTCGGCGGCAGCGAATCCGGAGCAGGTGATCCAGGAGCTCACGACATCCGCCGTGAGCGAGCGTGGGGCGACCCGCGGGGACGACCGCTTCTCCGACGCGGCCATGGAGGATCGCAAGCGGGAGGGCTACTTCTGACCGCGGCGATCACGAGTGCCCGGATCGAGGCCAGGTCGCGAGCGTTGCTGCGGATCGCCGCCATCGGAGCCGTCGACGATGGCAAATCGACCCTCATCGGCCGCCTCCTCCACGACGCCGGCAGCTTGACGGAAGATCAGGTCCGCGGGCTGCAGGGCGCATCCGCCCCCGGCCACCGAGACGGTCTCAACCTGAGCTTCGTCACGGACGGCCTGAGAGCCGAGCGCCAGCAGGGGATCACCATAGACGTCGCCTACCGCTACGCTCTCACACCAAATCACAAGCTGGTGCTCGCCGACTGCCCGGGCCATCTCGAGTACACCAGGAATACCGCCACCGGAGCGTCGACCGCCGACCGAGCCCTGGTTGTGGTCGACGCCACTCGGGGCCTGCGGGAGCAGACCCGACGCCACCTCGCGATCGCCATGGTCCTGGGGGTGCGCGACCTGGTGGTGGCGGTGAACAAGATGGACCTGGTGGCCTGGGACCGGGATGTGTACACCCGACTGGCGGCAGAAATCGGCCAACTGGCGGAGGGCATGGGTGGTGCCAGCCTGATCGCGGTGCCGGTCTCAGCCGCCCGCGGGGACCAGGTGGTGCGCCGGACCTCGGCCGCACCCTGGTATGGCGGTCCGACGCTCCTGGAGGCGCTCGACCGGGCGGCAACCGACCCCAAGACCTCCGGGACCGGCCCGCGCCTGCCGGTTCAGATGGTGGCGGTGGGTCCCGACGGTTACTTCTGCGTAGGTCGTCTCAGCGGCGGCACGCTGAGGCGTGACGACGAGGTTGTGATCCTGCCAGGCGGATCGCACAGCCGGGTCCTGGCCCTGGATGGGCCATCGGGCCCGATCGAGGTCGCGCGGCCGGGGATGTCCCTCCGCGTGCGACTGGCGGGGTGCCCTGCAGTCACCCGGGGCGACGTCATCGCCCACCCCGGTAGTGCTCCTCGGTTGTGGTCCACCGCCTTGACCACCGTGTGCTGGCTGACCGGGCCCCCGGCCAGAGCTGGGAGTCAGTTCCAGATCAAGCACCTGACGTTGACGAGCCGCGCCGAGGTGCTGAGCGTGGCAGCAGTCCTGGACATGAACTCCCTGCGCATGGTTCCCGCCGCAGAGGTGGCCGCCAACTCGATTGGCCTGGTGCGCTGGCGGTTCGACCGCCCGCTCGCGGCTGACCCCTACGCCCACAGCCGGGCGACCGGCGCCTTCATAGCCCTGGCGCCCGGCACCCGGACCACAGTGGGCGCAGGGATGATCTCCGCCTTCCAATAGAGCAGCTGCACGCCGGGACCGGGACCAGCTCCCGGGTCTTTGCCCCTTCAGCGTTCGGTGATGGCGGGGCCACCGGACTCCGCCAGCAACCGATCCACTGCCTCCTTGGTCGGAAGGGAGGTGGTGGCCCCGGCAACCGTGGTGGCGAGAGCCCCGGCCGCGGTCGCGCGAGCCAGCGCCATGCGAGGGGGATCCTTGGACGCCAGGGCCGCCACCAGCCCCGCACAGAAGGCGTCCCCGGCCGCCACCGTGTCCACGGCTCGCACCGGCAGCGCCGAGATCGCCAAGACCCCGCCCCGATCCACCTGAACCGCCCCCTGCTCCCCGAGGGTGACTATCACGGATCCGCACCCGAGGTCCAGCAGCCTCCGCGCGGCCCTGACCGCTCCGTCCACCCCATCCAGGGGCTCTCCGGTCAGTGAGCTGGCCTCGAACTCGTTGGGGACCAGAATGTCGACAAGGGCGAGGGTCGACGGCGCCAGGGCGGCAGCGGGCGCGGGATTGAGGACGGTGGTGACGCCGCCGGCGCGGGCCGAGCGCAGCGCGGCCACGGTCGCATCCATGGGAACCTCCAGCTGGGTCAGCAGCACCCGCGCCGAGGTGATGGCCTCGGAGTGGCGCTCCACCATCTCCCGGTCCAGCTCCGAGTTGGCCAGCGGCACCATGACGATGCTGTTCTGTCCCCTGCCGTCAACCCTGATGTGGGCGATCCCGGTCGGCAGGGTGGCCGACCTCTCGACCCGGCCGGAGTCCACTCCATCCTGATCGAGCTGGGCCAGCACGCGGTCGCCGAAGAGGTCCTGGCCGACCCTGCCCACCATGGCGGTCCGGGCTCCGAGCCGGGACACCCCGATCGCCTGGTTGTTGCCCTTGCCTCCCGGCACCATCGCAAAGCCGGTTCCCAGCAGCGTCTCCCCCGCCACCGGCATCCGGTCGCAGTTGGCCGTGAGGTCCATGGTCAGAGACCCGACCACCACCACCTCCGTCACCGCCCGCCCTCCGCAGCCGTTCCAGCCCCGATCTGCCCCGGCCACAGCTGACTGACCAGGCCCACATCCGCTCCCCGACGCACCCCGCCGGAGGGCCGGCTCGGGCCGCTCATGCGGAGGACGCGATGTGCGCGATGAACTCCGCCAGGAAGCGGTTGGCGTCCACCGCCATGGCGATCTCCACGGCCGGCCTGGTCTCGGGAAAGCCGGCTCCCAGGGTGATCCGGCGGTCGGCAATCGTGGCTCCCCTGGTGTGGCGTCCCTCCAACTCCACCGAGACCGGCAGGGTCCGGTAGGTCGCCAGTGAGGGGTCGAGCATGATTGCCGCGGCCAGCGGGTCGCAGAGCTCAAAGTGGCGGTTGGCCGACATCTGCTGGGCCAGGATCCGGGTGGCGAATTCAGCCGATGGGGATTCAACCAGCCGGTCGTAACCCTCCTGATCCAGAATCGCCTGGCCGGTCGCGTCCAGCCCCACCAGCACCAGCCTTCGCCATCGCGCCCGGAGCGCGATCTCGGCGGCCTCAGGGTCGTGGGCGATGTTGAATTCCGCCCATGGGCTCTCGTTCCCGGGACAGGCTACGGCGCCCCCCATCACCACCACCTCGGCCAGAAGCTCGGGAAGCGCCGGCTCGACGCCCAGGGCCAGGGCGACGTTGGTGAGGGGCCCGATCGCCAGGAGGGAGATCTCCCCGGGCCGCTCCCGGGCAAGACGCACCAGCTGCTCCACCGCTCCTTCGCTGGTCGGCTGCCCCTGCGGCGGCGGCAACCCCGAGTCCCCGAGCCCATCCTGACCATGGAAGTGCTCAGCGTGGCTGGAGGGCTGCAGCAGCGGGGTCCTGGCCCCGATCGCCACCGGCACCGACCGCCGCCCGGCCGCCTCCAGCGCACGCAGGGAGTTCTCGGCTCCCAGCTCGGGAGCGACATTGCCGTCCACGGTACCCACCGCCAGGATCCGGCAGGCGGGGTCCCGGGCTAGGTACATGATCGCCAGCGCATCGTCGACTCCGGTGTCGCAGTCGACCACCACCAGCCTGGTGGGACCGGTCATGCAGCCCCACCAGGGCCGGCTGGCAAGCCCTCGGCTTGCCGGCGCCACCCCTCGAGAGTGGGCAGACAGGCCTCCACCGAGTCGAAGACCGCGCCCACCCGCTGGATGCAGCCAAGCACGTACAGGTTGACGCCCCGGCCCTCGAATCCCACCGTCGCCCGGCTGTCGGTCAGGATCCCGACGATCCCGCGCTTGCTGGGATCGTGCTGCATCAGCCCGTAGAAGAGACCGATCTCGCAGGCGGTGCCGTCGTCGACGGTCGGCCCATCCAGCAGGGCCACCACCGCTTCGGCGGCGAGCAGGCCCTGGTTGTCCTTGGCGAAGACGAGGTCGGCCATCTCCTGCTGCTGGTACTGGCCCTGACCGGGGGACTCCATCCCCTTGTGCTCGGACGGGCCGGCCAGGGTCTGCTCATGGGGTACGAAGCAGTCGAACCCCACAGCCCGCAGCTTGGCCGCATTCTCGGCGATGAACGCGCGCTCATAGGGGGTGAACAGCGGCCCGGCCAAATAGAGACGCATCTACTCTCCCTTCCTCGCTCCCCGGATCCGATCAGCCCGGGTGGGGACCACCTCTGGCGCCCCCGCGGGGCCATCGCCCGGGAGCTCCGATTCTACCGGCCCGACATCCGGCTTCGAAGCGATCTGCCCGGCCCTCGGCCGCGCCGAAATGGCCGGGCGGGCGGTCCGGGATACGCCGGACCGCCCGCCGCTGCGCTCAGGCCGCGCCGACTGTCCCTGAGGCGACGTCCAGGCTCACCCCGGACCCCGTCTCCACCCCGCGCATTGCCCAGACGATCGAGGCCAGCGCACCCACCGCCCAGACGCCCAGGCTGAAGAGGACGAAGGCGTTAAGGCTGAAGCTCTGGGTCAGGTAGATGGTGGGAATGTAGAGGCCGATCCCGACGAACCGGACGATCGCGGTGTAGGTGCCGCGGCTCTTGGTCGGCCACACCTCTCCCTTCAGCGTGTCCTGACTCAGGTAGCTCACGTTGCTGAACACATTGAGCACAATCAGGAGGAAGAAGAACAAACCGGCGGACGCCGCCCAGGCGCTGGTGGTCAGGGCGATGATCAGGGTCGCCAGGAAGGTGCCGCAATAGCCCACGAGGAGCATCTTCTTGCGGCTCCAGCGCTCCGCCCAGAGCGCGTAAAAGCCGGACACGAAACCGGTCACGCTCGCCACCAGCAGGATCGCGGCGGTGAGCTTGGGGAAGTGGGCCGGGCCCAGCACGTAGGTCAGAAGGCCGAACCCAGTGGTGCCGGCGAACGCCAGGCAGCTGATCACCACCACCCGCAGCCCGATCGAAACCGTCTTCACGGCGCCCTTCGACCGTGCCACCTCAGTCTCGGCGGCAGCCGAGGCGTCGCGGGCGCGGTACTCCTCGGCCCCGTAGAACCTGGCTATCTCCGCGTCGGCCCTGGCGTTCATACCCTTGGCCCGCAGCCAGCGGATGGACTCAGGGGTTCTGGTGCGGGCAAAGAACAGGACCGCCAGCACCACGATGAAGGTGGCGGCGATCATGCCCCGCTCGAAGGCGATCCCCTTGTAGGCGCTGAGCAGCGAGACCGCCGCCAGGATCAAGCTGCCCAGGTTGATGCCGTTGATCTCCAGCATCATGGTCTTGCTGCGATGGCGGGCGGGCATCACCTCGTGGGACGCCGTCATGATCGTGTTCATCTCGCCGCCCGCGGCGAACAGCATCAGTGCCAGGAAGATCAGGATCAGCCAGTAGGTGAAGCTGAACACCAACCCAATGGCCCCGATTCCGTAAAGGCTCATCGTGATGTAGAAGGTGGTCTTGCGTCCCACCCGGTCGGACATCGGCCCCGCCACGGCGATCCCGATGATCAACCACAGGGGAGCCCAGGAGAGGAGCAGGGAGCGCAGCGTGGTGGGCATGGACACCCACCCGGTGGCGATCGCCGCCATCCCGAAGATGTATGCCTCGAGGATCATCCCCAGCACGAAGGAGGTGAAGTTCCACGAGTCTGTGGGAAGCCAGTGCTCGCCCGCGGTGTCGGTGGCCCTTGAGACCCCCATGGTCGAATCCAACGCCAGTCCTCCCAACCGGTTGCTGTCCTTCCCCCAAGAGGGAAAGAGCTATGTCTAATGGCTGACCCAGCGGTTTGTCAAGACCGCGACCCAATCGCACCTGCCTCAGTAAGATGCGCCCGTGACCGCCCCGCAGCCGACGATCATCGCCACCAGCATCGGCTTCGGTGGGCCGGGGATCTGGGACCTGCGCTGCGGGCCCGCTTACCCGATGGCCCTGGAGCTGGCCAATCCCGGCCCCCGGCCCCGGATCTGCATCCTGGCGACCGCGGTCGGGGATGACCCCGCCGCGCTCACGGCGATGCACCACGCCTTCTCCCAACTGGACGCGGTGGTCTCTCATCTGGTTCTGTTCCCGATGCCCAACGTGGCCGACATCGCGGGCCATCTGCGGCGGCAGGACCTGATCTGGGTGAGCGGCGGCAGCACCGCCAATCTGCTGGCCCTGTGGCGGCTGCACGGGCTGGACTCCATCCTGCACGACTGCTGGCAGCAGGGGGTGGTCCTGATGGGAGTCTCCGCCGGTTCGCTGTGCTGGCACGTGGGCGGGACCACGGACTCGTTTGGGCTGCCGCTCCAGGCGGTGACCAACGGGCTCGGCTTCCTCCCCTACAGCAACAGCCCCCATCACGACGCCGAGCCGGAGCGCCGACCCACCATCCATCGCCTGATCGAGGAGGGAACGCTCCCCGATGGGTTCGCGACCGACAACGGATCCGGCCTCATCTTCCACGGCACCGAGCTGCACGAGGCCTTCACCGAGGTCGAGGGAGCCCGCGCCTACCGGCTCCGGCTGGAGTCGGGCAAGGTCGTGGAAGAGCCGCTTCCCACCCGGCTCATCAAGTAGCTGCCGGGCCCCGGCACGGTCGCTGGCGAAAGTCCCGACCTATGGCCACAGCGGGTGGGGCGACCTGGCCGGTGGCCGCGAGCCCCGCCTCCCGTGCGGTCAAGACCCGGTGGGCGTCGACTCCCCAGCTGCCGACAGCTTCCCCAAAGCCCTGCGGCATGCCATCAGCAGCGGCCGATCCGGCGTCCATGGCGCCGCAGCCAGGCGGCGTCCGCTCTGTTCGCCGTCGTCGCTTGCCGCGAGCCACTTCTGGCTGATCGGATACCCCGTGGAACCCTGGCGGATCCGGACTGGCGATCCCAGCGGCCGCCGGAGCCGTTATCAGGGATCGGAAGCCGGCTGGCGTGGGCTGCCGGCCACCGCGAGGGGCGTAGCCCAGACGCCCCCAGCCCTCAGCGGCTGGGAACGCGGGGACTCGGCCTTTGGCCGCAGTGCCTCGATCTCAGCGAGTGCTCTCCCACGGTTCTCATCTGGGGCGGCAGGGCAGGATTGACCGGTGTGCGGGGCGATCGGCCCCCTGCGACCGACCTCAGGCGGTGCCCTGCTCCCAGGAGGTGAGGTAACGCTGCTGCTCCTCGGTCAGAGTGTCGATCTTCACCCCGAGCGCCGCCAGCTTCAGGCTCGCCACCTCGGCATCTATCTCCCGGGGCACCTCGTGAACGCCCTGGTCCCAGCTCCTTCCAGGCGGCGGCCACATGGACCAGGCTCAGCGCCTGATTGGCGAACGACATGTCCATCACCGCAGCCGGGTGCCCCTCCGCCGCCGCCAGGTTCAGCAGTCTGCCCTCCGCCAGCAGGTAGACGCGGCGGCCGTCGGCCAGGGTGTGCTCGGCGACTTGGGGACGAGCCTCGCGCACCTTGGTGGTGAGGCTGTCCAGCGCCGCGAGGTTGATCTCCGAGTTGAAGTGACCGCTGTTGGCGATCACGCAGCCGTCCTTGACCCGCTCCAGGTGCTGCCGGTCGACGACGTTGCAGTCCCCGGTCACGGTGATGATAACGTCCGCGATGGGAGCAGCCTCGGCCAGGGGCATGACCCGGAACCCCTCCATGACGGCCTCCAGGGCGGGCACCGGCTGCACCTCGGTGACGATCACCTGGGCGCCCATGCCCCGGGCCCGGGAGGCCAGCCCGCGGCCGCACCAGCCGTAACCGCAGACGACCAGGGTCCTTCCCGCCAGCAGCAGGTTGGTGGCCCGGATGAGCCCGTCGATGGTGGACTGGCCGGTGCCATAGCGGTTGTCGAAGAGGTGTTTGGTCTCCGCTCCGTTGACCGCGATCACCGGGAAGCGCAGCACCCCCGCCTCCGCCATCGCCCGCAAGCGGATCACCCCGGTGGTGGTCTCCTCGGTTCCGCCGACCATCTCGCCGAGTTGCTCAGGGCGCTTCGTGTGGAGGCGGGTCACAAGGTCGCAACCGTCATCCATGGTGATGGTTGGGTGCGCGTCGAGAACGGCGTCGATGTGGGAGTAGTAGGTGGCGTCGTCCTCGCCGCGTATGGCGAAAACCGGGATCTGGTCGTACTTCACGAGAGCCGCGGCCACGTCGTCCTGGGTGGAGAGCGGGTTGCTGGCGCAAAGATGCACCTCGGCGCCGGCCGCCTGCAGCGCCAGGGCCAGGTTGGCGGTCTCGGCGGTCACGTGGAGGCAGGCTCCTACCCTGAGGCCGGCCAGCGGCCGCTGGGCTGAGAAACGTTCCCGGATCTGACCCAGCACCCGCATCTCAGCGGCGGCCCACTCGATGCGGCCCCGCCCCTCTTCGGCGAGGGCCAGATCGGCGACGTCGGATTTGATCTCGGCGGCGGATGAAGTCTGAGCCACTCTCTCTCCTCAAAGTTCCAACAAGGTCTCGACCCGCGCGCCCTCGAGCCGGGCGCGGCCCCCCAGCGCCCGGAGTTCGATGAGGAAGCCGTAGCCGGCCAGCTCGCCGCCGAGCGCCTGGATCAGATCCCGGGTCGCCACCGCGGTGCCCCCGGTCGCCAGCAGGTCGTCGATCACCAGGATGCGCTGGCCGGGCTGGATCGCGTCCTTGTGCACCTCCAGCACCGCCTTGCCGTACTCCAGCTCGTAGGTGGCGCTGATCGTCTCGGCCGGCAGCTTGCCCGCCTTGCGCACCGGCACCACCCCCAGCCCCAGCTGATAGGCGAGGACCGCCCCGAAGGTGAAGCCGCGAGACTCGATGGTGGCGACCGCGTCCAGGGGTACCCCGCGATAGCGATCGGCGAGAAGGTCGCATGCGGTCCGGAAGGCCTCGGCGGAGGCGAGCAGCGGGGTGATGTCGCGAAAGAGCACCCCCGGCACAGGGTAGTCCGGCACATCCCGTATGAACCGCCGCAGATCCGGCTGCGGGACGACCTTCTCAGCCTGCACCCCGACATGGTATTGGGTCGGGACCATGGGTCCCGGCGCGGGACCACGGCGAAGTCCCGCGGTCAGTCGGCCGGAGCTGCCGGACCGGCCACTCCGCGGGGCGGCGCAGGCCGAAGTCGGACCCTGGTCAGGAGCGCAGGCTGGCGCTCTTGGCGGCCAGTGGGGTCTGGGTCCAGAGCGCTCCAAACACGAACATCACGACCACCCCGATCGCGATCGGGCCCAGCACGATGCCGATGTGGGTCGCCTTCTCCAGGACCGCGAAGCCCACCGCCACCACAACCACCGCCAGGAGGACCGAGACCACCCGGGGCACCCGCACCTTCTCCAGCAGCTCCCCCAACCCGGGCATGGAGTAGGCGATGGCGCCGATGACGGTGCCCACCACGAGCCCCAACCCGAGGCCGGCCAGGACGTCCAGGGGCCAGTGGATGCCGGCCAGGACGCGCGCCCAGCCCACCCCTGCCATCACCAGGAGCGAGAGCAGGGAGAGCCACCGCCGCTGGGTCACCCACAGAGTAGCCACGATCGCCCCGCCGAAGGCCAGGTGGTCGCTGGGGAAGGAGTTGCCGTGGGCGGCCGCCGCCAGCAGAGGCACGTGGTAGGAGGAGAGATAGGGCCTGGGCTCGTACCAGAGCAGGCCCAGCACGTGGTTGATGAGGAGCGCGACCACCGCCGCGACCGCGCCGGCCAGCGCCTCCAGGCGGGTCCTCCTTGAGGGGGAGCCCAGGAAGAACAGGGCGACCAGGACGAACGCCAGGGAGAAGATCCCCCACTCCGCCAGGGCGGCGGCGGCGGAGTTCCAATCACCGCCATGGGGACCCTGCTTGGCCAGGACCTCGTAGCCAGCGTAATTCCAGCGCAGGATCGAGGGCGCTATCGGTGTGGCGGAGAGGATCGAAAACATGGATGGACCACCTTGAAGATTCCGACCCTGACACTGTATCGGCAGATGCCGTCGCCTGCTGAGCGCCACCACCATCGCTGACGCCCCGGCTGGTGCGCGGCCATCCGCCGCGAGTCACCGCGGCGCGGGGAGGGCACAGGGTCGCCGCCGGGTCGGCGGCCCGGCGCAGCGCCCGTCGCTACAGCGGCTGGCGGGAGGAGAAGCCGCGGTCGCGCGGGTGCCAGTAGCCGACCCTCGGCTCGCCCAGACGCCAGCAGAGGAAAGCCGGCTGGCCGTCCACATGGGCGGGGAAGTCGACCAGGCCGGTCTCCAGATCGCGGAGCAGGATCCCCATCGACCGCAGCAGTTGGAAGTCCTCCTGCGCCTGCTGGCCGGCGGTGAGGATCCGGGACGCCCATCCGCCTCCTCCGTTGTGGCCCGCCAGCGGCTTGAGGCGGCGCGCCTCGACGGTCGTCAGGCCGATCTCCTCCCTGAGCCGCACCAGCAGGAGGCGAAGCTCGGGCAGCAGCCGGTTGGCCTGCTCCACCGTGAAGTCCGGCTCGGCGGTCATCGCAGGGGGAGAAGGGGTTCGGCCACGGCGGCCAAGTTACCGCAGCCGGCCGCAGACGTCGAGCGTGCGGTCCGCGCGCGGGGCTTCGTGAACCGGCCCTCCCCGTGGGCTGCCACCGGACGCCACCGCCGCCGAAGCCACGTCCTCAGCCGAGGTGCGACCCGATGAGAGACCGCCAGGGGGTGGGCTTCGCCCAGCGCTCGATCTCAGCGTCGCCCACGCTCCGGGTCGCCATGATCTGCCGCCTCGCCCGCAGCGTCCGGGGCATGAGCCGAGCGGCATCGGCGAGCCCCAGCGCCGCCTCCGGGTGGCGGCCCAAGGCCAGCCCGGCCCGCAGCCCAACCAGGCAGGCGGCGCTGACACACTCCGGCCCCAGGATCCAGCTCCTGGGGGCGTTGCGTAAGAACAGGAGCGCCCGGTTGGCGAGCACGTGGCGCTCGATCGCGGCGGTGCGGTGCAGGCCGCTGCCACCGCGGCGGTGAGTGGCCCGGGCCCGAGGCTCGAAGAAGCTGCGCCAGCCCCGCCAGCGCGCGCGCCAGTCCAGGTCCACGTCCTCCAGGTACGCGAAGAAGTCTTCGCAGAACACCTCCCCGAAGATCGCCACGTCCTCGAGCATCTGGCGGCGGTACACGGCGGCGGCCGCGGTCACCCCGAACACCTCCTCCGCCGTTGGATACCGATCCGGCCCACCCTGGCCGCGGTTGGACACCCACCCGCTGCGGTGCAGCACGTGACCGGCCGAGTCCACCACCGGGGCTTGCCCCTCTCGCAGGAGAAGCCCGCCCACGCTGCCCACGTCGGGGGCTGAGCCCATCCGCCGCACGGCTTGCGCGAGAAAGTCCGGGTTGAGCCGCACATCCAGATTGCAGAGCAGCACCAGCTCGGCCGAGGTCATCCGGATCCCCTGGTTGGCGGCGTGGGCGAAACCAAGGTTGCCGGGGTTGGCGATCACGGACACATCCGGCTGGGCGAGGAACCACTCCAGGGATCCGTCCTGGGAGCCGTTGTCCACCACCACCACCTCGCTCGGTGGATGCTCCTGGGCCCGGATCGCACCCAGCGCCGCCTCGCAGTCGGAGCGGCCGTTCCAGTTGATCAGGACGGCCGCCACTTGGTGGGCCGGGGTCACCGGGGCCACGCTCACGGGCTGACCCGCGGGCGCCGGCGCAGTGCGTTCAGGACCAGCAGCACCCCCAGCCGGGTGGATATGCCGAGCCACACCAGGGGCGCGAGCCAGCCCTCTGGGCCGTTGCGGTAGTGCAAGGAGTAGAAGCGCCACATCGAGCGGTGGAAGTGCACCAGCATCGTGAGCGCCACCTTCTCCGAGCTGCGCCCCTTGAGGTGGAGCACGTGCGCCTTCGGCTCGTACCAGACCTGAAGGCCCAGCCTGGCCATCTGCCAGCAGAGCTCCAGATCCTCCCCGTACATGAAGTAGCCCTCATCCAGGCCTCCGACCTCATCCCAGACCGTGCGCCGGACCAGAAGGCAGGCCCCGCTGCCGCTGTCCACCGCCATCGGCCGATCCAGGGACACGTTGGTCAGGTTGTATGCCCCGATCCGGGCACTGCCGGGCCAGAGCCGGCTGAGACCCAGGAGCCGGTACAGCGCGATCTCGGGGTTGGGGAAGGTGCGGCGGCAGGCGCGGTCCAGGCTGCCGTCGGGGCGCACGATCCGCGGCGAGACGGCGGCGCGCCGAGGATCCGCCAAAAGCGCCACCGACATCGCCTCCAGCGCCCCCGGCAGGAGCCGCGCGTCGGGGTTGAGAAGTAGCAGGAGCTCCCCGCCCGCCCGCTCGGCGGCGCGGTTGACGGCGGCGGCGAACCCCAGGTTGCGCGGCAGCTCCAGCAGCACGACCCCCGGGAACCGGCCCCTGATCAGCGCCAGGGTGCCGTCTGTGGAGTGGTTGTCCACCACCGTGACCTGCTCCGGAGCGAGCCCCTGCTGAAGGCAGGAGCCGATCGCGTCCGCCACCTCCTGCTCCGATTGGTAGGTGCAGATGACGACCCGGACGCCGTCCAGCCCCGCCCGGTCAGGCACTGGCCAGCGCCGCTCCCACCGCCCCCTCGCGCTCGCGGCGCAGGTACTCCGCCAGGGCCACCCGCCACGGCGAGCAGGCCGGCCCGCCGAGCGCGGTGAACTGGGAGCTGTCGAGAACCGAGTAGCTCGGCCGGGGCGCCGGCGCCCCCCATTCGGCGGTCGAGACCGGCTGGATTCGGGCCTCCACGCCTGCCTCCGCAAGCGTGGCCCCGGCGAACTCGTACCAGCTGGCCGAGCCCTCACCGCAGACGTGGTGGATGCCGAAGTGATCGGTGCCGATCAGCCAGCTGATCGCGAGCGCCAGCTCCCAGGTCCAGGTGGGGGCCCCCACCTGATCGGAGACCACCCTAAGCTGCCCGTGCCGGGCGGCCGCTCGGAGGATGGCGAGCGGAAAGTTGGGGCCTGAGTTGCCGTAGAGCCAGGAGGTGCGCACCAGATAGAGCCGGCCCCCCGCCTCCTGGCAGGCGACCTCCCCCGCCCGCTTGCTCTGGGCATAGACGCCGGAGGGCTCCGGGATGTCGGTGACCCGCCAGGGTCGGGGTTCACCATTCGGGGCTTGGCCGAACACGAAATCCGTCGAGATGTGGCAGAGGGGGATCTCCGCCTGGGCGCAGGCCCGGGCCACGATCTCGGCGCCGTCGCGATTGATGGCGAAGGCCAGCTCGGCCTCCGACTCCGCCTGGTCGACTCTGGTGTAGGCGGCGCAGTTGATGACCCGCTCGCAGCCGCTCTCTGCCAGGGCACCTCGCACCTGGGCGGGATCGGTCACGTCACACTTCGCCCTGGTCACACCGACGGGAAGGTGGCCGGCCCTGGCCAGCACCACCATCAGGTCTCGGCCCAGCTGGCCCCCGGCCCCCAGGACCAGGACTCTCACCGCGAGATCAGCTGGCTGCCGGAGCGGTCCCGGCCAGCGGCCGGTAGTTGCGCCGGTAGAACTCGGCGAACTCTCCCGACTTGATGGGCTCCCAGAAGTCCCGGTGGTCGCGGTACCAGGTCACGGTGCGCTCCATGCCGCTCTCGAAGTCCAGCTCGGGGGCCCAGCCCAGGGCGCGCGCCCGGCTGCTGTCCAGGGCGTAGCGGCGATCATGTCCGGGCCGGTCCGCGACCATCTGGATGAGGTCCTCGGAGCGGCCGGTGAGGCGCAGCACCGAGCGCGCCACCTGAAGCCCGTTCACCGGGTCTCCCCCCTGGCCGAGGTTGTAAGCCGTACCCGGCACCCCGCGCGCCAAAACGGTCGCGATGCCGCGCGCGTGGTCATCCACGTATAGGTAGTCGCGGACCGCCCCGCCGTCGCCGTAGACCGGCAGGGGCAGCCCATCCAGCGCCTGGGTCGCGAACAGCGGGACGATCTTCTCGGGGTACTGGTGGGGCCCGTAGGTGTTGGAGCCACGGGTGATCAGGATCGGGACCGAGTAGGTGGCGTGGTAGGCGAAGCACTGCATCTCGGCCCCCACCTTGCTGGCCGAGTAGGGCGAGCGGGGCCGCGGGGGGTCGTCCTCAACCGAGAGGGTGGGCGGCTCGACATCGCCGTAGACCTCGTCGGTCGAGACCTGCAGGAAGCGCTGGTGGCGGTGCGTCCGGGCCGCCTCCAGCAGCGCGAAGGTGCCGTAGACGTCGGTCCTGATGAAGGCGTCGGGGTCGAGGATGGACCGGTCCACATGGGTCTCGGCCGCGAAGTTGACGACGCAGTCGACCTCCCCCGCCAGCCGGAGGACCAGCTCCTTGTCGCAGATGTCCCCCTCCACGAAGCGGTAGTTGGGCAGGCCGGCGACCTCCTCCAGGTTGGCGAGGTTGCCGGCGTAGGTCAGCTTGTCCAGGACTGTCATCTCGAGGCCGGGATGGTGCTGGAGCACGAGCCGGACGAATGCGGACCCGATGAAACCGGCGCCACCGGCCACCAGCAGACGCCGGGGCAGCTCCGACCAGGGGGTGGGGTCCGGGGCGGGATGGTCAGTCATGTCAGATGTTCTCGATTCTCCAGTCGAAGCCGATGCGCGGGTCGTCCCAGGGTATCCGACCCTCGTCGGGGTTGTCGGGAAGGTAGGGCTCGGTCACGTAGTAGCAGAGCAGGACGTCACGCATGGAGAGCGCCTGGTAGCCGTGCGCCACCAGGGGCGGGATGGCAATCACCTTGGGGCTCCGCTCCCCGCTGAAGATGACCTGGATCCTCCCCCTGGTCGGAGAGTCGGGCCTCAGGTCGGCCAGGACGATCCGGGCGTCCCCTCCCACCATGTCCCAGTAGTCCCACTGCCGACGGTGCCAGTGAAACGCCTTGATCAGCTCGGGCGGGTTGCCACCCCTGGCGTAGGCCAGCGAGCGCGACATCTGGGCGAAGCCGTGGTCGGGCACAAACGGCCGGCCCCGATCGTCGAGGTCGCCGCGCTTGAGCTGCTCGGTGAAGTGGCCGCGCTGGTCGAAGTGCAATTTCAGGGTCTTCACCATCACCTGGTCGATCTCCCCCAGCTTCTGGGCGAGCGGCCTGTCCGCCATCTCCTGGAGCACCGCCTCCATCTCCTCGGTCACCGGCTGCCAGGGCATCAGGTCCTCCTCAAGCCAGGCTAACCCGGGAGTGGTCGCCCAGCATCAGCTTGTGCGCCAGCGGGCGGGTGTCGCTCTTCTCGATCACCACGTCCCTTCCGATCAGGGAGTCCTCGATCTTGCTGGCGCCGCGGATCACCGTGTGCTCCAAGACTATCGAGTGCTCGATCTCGCTGCCTTCCACGACCACGTCGTGATACAGGGCGGTGAAGGGGCCGACGAAGGAGTCCACCACCCGGGTGTTGGCGCCGACTATCACCGGGCCGCGGATGGTGCTGTGGATCACCTCGGATCCCGGCTCCAGGATCACCTTGCCCAGCAGCCGCGAGTCCGCGCTCACGTTCCCCTCCCTGCGCTCCTCGAGCATGTCCAGGACGACCCGGTTGCACTCCAGGAGGTCGTCCATCTTGCCGGTGTCGATCCAGCGCCCCTCCACCAGGTGGGGGGTCACCCGCCGGCCCCGGTCGATCTGCCACTGGATGGCGTCGGTGATCTCCAGCTCACCGCGGGCCGAGGGGGAGATGGCGTCCACCGCCTCGAAGATGCTGGGCTGGAAGCAGTAGACCCCCACCAGCACCAGGTCGGAGCGGGGCTGCTCGGGCTTCTCCTCCAGCCGCACCACCCTCCCCTGGTCCAGCTCGGCGACCCCGAAGCGCTGGGGATCGGGCATCTGCTTCAGCAGGATGAGCACGTCCGGGCGGTCGCGGCGGAACTCCTCCACCACAGATCGGATCCCCCCGGTGATGAAGTTGTCGCCCAGGTACATGACGAAGGGCGAGCCCTGGAGGAAGGAGCGCGCGGTCTGGACCGCGTGGGCCAGCCCCAGCGGCGCCAGCTGGCTGATGTACTCGATCCTGGCCCCGAACTGGGAGCCGTCCCCCACCGCCCGGCGGATCTCCTCCCCGGTGTCCCCGACCACGATCCCGATCTCCTCGATGCCGGCCTCGACCAGCGCCTCCAGCCCATAGAACAGAACCGGCTTGTTGGCGATCGGGACCAGCTGCTTGGCGCCGGTGTGGGTGATCGGGCGAAGCCTGGTCCCCTTGCCCCCGCTGAGAACCAGACCCTTCACGAGGGGCAAGCCTACCAGCTCACCTCGGCCGCGCAGCTTCTGGGCGGAGCCTCAGTAGGCATGCTGATGGAAGAGGATCCGCCAGGGGGTGAGCAGCAGGATCTTGAGGTCGAAGCCCAACGACCAGTTCTCGATGTAGTAGAGGTCGTAGAAGATGCGCTCCTCCATGGAGTTGCCCTGGCGCAGATCATTGACCTGGGCCCAGCCGGTGCACCCCGGGGGCGCCGCCAGACGCTCGCGATAGCGGGGGTAGTCGCGCTCGAAGCGGGCGGCGAAGAACGGGCGCTCGGGGCGCGGGCCGACCAGGCTCATCTCCCCTTTGATCACGTTCCAGAGCTGGGGGAGCTCGTCCAGGCTGAAGCGACGCACGAAGCGGCCCACCGGGGTCGTGCGGTCGTCGTCGGCCCGGGCCATGACCGGCCCGGTGTGGCGTTCGGCATCGACCACCATGGACCGCAACTTCCAGACCTTGAACACCCTCCCGTGCCGCCCCAGCCGGTCCTGCCCGTAGAAGGGAGAGCCCTTCGAGGTCAGCGAGATGGCGGCGGCGCAGACCGCGACCACGGGCACCACCGGGATCGCCAGGAGCACGGTGAAGACCAGGTCGAAGCCGCGCTTGAGGATGAGGTTGCGGCCCACCAGCCGGTTCGGCCGCAGGCCGATCAGCGGCATGCCGGCCACCTGCTCGGTGCGGGCGGCTGAGGTCATGATCTCCAGGACGTCCGGGACCACCTTGACCTCCGCCCCCTGGCTCAGGCAGGCGTTGGCGAACTCGACCACCCGGTGGTGGCCGTCCTCCCCCAGCGCCAGCACCACCATGTCGGCGTGCTCGTGGGCCACGATCCGGGCCAACCCGTGCTCGATCCCGAAGGTCGTCAGGTCGGACCCGGCCGAGGGTGGTTCCGGGGCGGTGGCGACCCTCCCCACCAGCTGGTAGCCGTACTCGGGGAACATCCGCAGCCGGCGGATGAGCAGGTCGGCGACCTCCCCGCTGCCCACCACCAGGACCCGAACCGCGCCGAAGCCGGAGCTGAACAGGGCCCCCTGAAGGCCGCGGATGGCGGCCCGCTCCAGGATGAACAGGAGAAGTGCCGCGATCGAGGCGTCCGCCAGCACCAGCCGGGAGTAGGGGAAGCCCCGGTACAGCCCCTCGAGCGCCAGGGCCAGGACCACGAAGAGGGCGACCGAGCCCGCCGAGCCCAGGATCTCATCCACGAAGGACTGACCCCGCTGGACCCGGTAGCGGCCGGTGAACGTGAAGACCAGCAGCCAGAGCGCCACCACCACCGGCACCGCCATGGCATAGTCGGCGAAGCTGGGGATGGCGCCACCGGGGATGGGGACCCCGGAGAGGTGGAAGCGGTAGCCGTAGCCGATCAAGGCGCCGACCGCGACCGCCAGGGCGTCCCCCACCACCCGGATCGCCACCAGCGGTCCCAGCCGCCCGTTGCGGCTGCGCGCATGGGACAGCTCCAGCGGCCGGATGAGCGGGCCCGATTCAGCCAAGCCCCATCCCTCCACTCTCCGGCGCCAGCCGGCGGCGCAGGCTCTGGCGGGCCATCCGGATCTCCTCGGGGGTCACCCCACCGGTCAGCCACAGCGCCCCCAGGTAGCAGACCCCGGCCACCGGGGCCACCCAGAAGACGTTGGCGAAGGCGAGCACCCCCATCACCCCAACCATAAGCCCCCCGGAGACCACGATGGGCGTGAGCGCCCGGGCCCAGGGCAGGTTGCCAAGCTGGCGGCGCACCAGCATGTATCCGGCCACCAGCAGGAACACCTCCGTGATCACGGTAGCCCAGCTACAGGCAAGATACCCGCTCTGGTGGGGGAAGAGCGGAATCATCACGAAGTTCAGGGTCACGTTGACCACGATGCTGAGCACCGACAGGATGATGCTGTCCTGCTGGCGGTCCATCGCCCCCAGCCCGAAGACGAAGGTGTTGTTGACGAAGAGGAAGACCAGCGCCAAAGCCAGGATGCTGACCGAGGGACCGGACTGCGAGTAGATGTGCAGGAACCCCACCAGCGCGCTCCCGCCGAAGGCCAGCGCCACCGCCAGCGGCATCGCGATCGAGGCCAGCAGCCGCAGGGTGACGGTGTAGGCCAGACGCATCGAGCCGACCTCCCCCAGGTGGAGCACCGAAAGCGCGGGAAAGACCGCGTTCATCACCGTCTGGGGGAGGAAGGAGAGCCCCTCCAGGAACTTGTAGGAGGCCTGGTAATAGCCCACCTGGGTGGCCCCCCGCAGCGCGTCCAGGATCAGGACGTCGATCTTGAAGTAGATGGTGTTGAGGAAGAAGACCAAGGCGAAGGGCAGCCCCATCCGAATCAGCCGGCGCACCAGCGGATAGTCGATGGCGACCCGGGGCCGGAAGTAGCGGCGGGAGATGATCGTGAGCGCGAACAGGCAGGTGAAGAGGTAGGAGGCGGCATAGGCCCACAGGTAGGCCGGCAGGCCGAGGTGGGCGACCCAGGCGAACGCGGTCCCCAGCAGCAGGATCCCGCCCTCGGCGATGGTCTCGAACGCCTCGTAGCGCATCTCCCCGGTCGCATAGAAGGTGCTGCGCAGCACGTTGGCGACCGAGGTCGCCACCAGCAGCGCGAAAGCCGGCCACACCAGCGGCAGGACCGAGGGGTGGCTGGTGAACGAGGCCATCACGAACATGCAGAGCAGGCTGCCCAGCAGCAGCGGGACCTTGGCTCCGAGGATGGCCGCCAGGTAGGGCTCCAGCCGCTTGCGGTCGCGGCTGCCCTCGCGCAGGTAGACGATCTGGAGGCCGCCGTCGCCGACGATGCTGGAGAGGTTGCTGAGCACCACCACCACCCCGAACTCGCCGTAGCGGAAGGCGCCCAGCGCGTGCTGCTGGATCAGGAAGGCCACGAAGACCAGCAGCCGCGCCCCGGTCCGGGCCACGAACAGCATGGTCGTGTTGCGGACCGTGCGGTGGGCGAGGCTCACGCCAAAGGCTCAGGTCTGGCGCTGAGGACGGCGCAGCTGGAGCTGGCGGGTGGCCGGCACCACGGCCACCACGACCAGCGCCGCCAGCGCCCACCACTCCACTGAGAGGTCGTTCTTCCAGTACGGACTGTCCACCAGGCCATGGGCCAGAATGCCGACCCAGGCCAGGACCAGAGCGGCCGCCCAGGGATGGGAGAGGGGCCCGGCGCGCACCACCGGGAACAGGTAACGACCCAGCTCGATCAAAAAGCCGATCAGGAAGATCAGCCCCATCACCCCCAGCTCGACCCAGAAGTCGAGCTCCAGCTGGTCGGGATACACGTGGGTCTGGTGGATCACGTCGTGCAGCTGCACCCGGTAGGGTCGCACCTCCTGCTGGTAGTTGGCGAGCCCGCTCCCGGTGAACGGGTGGGCGACCAGCAGATCCACGGTGGCGTGCCAGAGGTGGACCCTGGTCACGACCGAGTTGGCCGGGTTGTTGGGGTTGAGCTCGTTCTCCACCCGGTGGCGGATCGGGGGCAGGAAGACCGCCACGACCGCCACCACCACCAGGGCGGGGAACAGAATCCGCCGGCGCGGATGGATCAGCACCGCCACCAGGGCCACCACCACCAGCGCGAACCACGAGCCCCGGCTCAGGGTCAGGACGTCGGCCAGGCCCAGCAGGATCAGCATCGCCCAGTGGACCCGGCGGTGCCTGACCCCGCCGAAGAGCGCCAGCCCGAGCGCCAGCCCCACCAGGGGGTCCAGGAAGATCCCGCCGAAGTTGTTGTTGGTCCAGAGCCAGGTCGGCACCGGCGGGTTGGTGTTGATGTTGAAGGTGTGGTCGCGCAGCGAGCCCGCCAGCGCCACGAACTGGGAGACCGCGACCACGGCACCGCTGACATACAGGCCGTAGCTCAGCCGCTCCCAGTCCCAGCTGGAGCGGAGCACGTTGACCACGATGAAGAAGTAGAGGACCGGCTCCACGATGTAGGCCTTGGCGATCCCCAGGGCGTCCCGCTTCTCCGGGCTGACCGCGACCCCGATCACCATGGCGACCAGCAGGACCGCGATAAGGACGGTGAAGGGGGTGTCGAGGTGG
The DNA here is from genome assembly GCA_027319585.1 of Candidatus Dormiibacterota bacterium. GTDB lineage: Bacteria > Chloroflexota > Dormibacteria > Aeolococcales > Bog-877 > AG-12. The sequence goes on from DAHVMY010000026.1 coordinate 24,120, forward strand.
GGCATCCGTCGCTGCTGCCAGCTCTCGATGATGAAGGCGAGCACGGTCAATCCGAGCACCACCTCCAGGCCGGTGAAGGGAAGCTTGCCCAGCAGGCTGCCCCGCAGAACATAGGCGGGAAGTGCCGCGGCGGTTAGAAAGACGCCTATACGACTCCACCGCATCGGCCGGATTATAGGCGGCCGGAAGATCGCGGCCGAGCCCTGACATCGGTGGCCGCCAGCCCGGGCGCGGCCCGGCCTGCCCACTTCCCCGCCGATCGGAACCCGCCCCGGCCAGTCTCGCGGCCCACGTTCGGGCGCCTGTCCCCTCAACTTCGCCCGGCGGATTCGAAGTTGGCTAGACTGGCTTGGTGACGGGCCAGGGTCGAGTGGCGGTGCTGGGGACCGGCATCATGGGCTCGGGGATCGCGCGCTCCCTGCTCGCGGCCGGCCTTGAAGTGACGGTCTGGAACCGCACACCGGGCCGGGCCGCGCCGCTCCGAGCCAGGGGGGCGCAGGTGGCTGCCAGTGCCGAGGAGGCGGTCAATGGTGCCTCGGTGGTGATCACCATGCTGCCGGATGCGGCCGCCACCACCTCGGTCATGGCCAGGGCGATCGGCAGTTTCTCAGTCGGGTCGGTATGGGTGCAGATGGGCACGGTCGGCCTCACCGGGATCCACGAGTTGGCGGCGTTGGCCAGGGCCGCCGGCGTGGCGCTCGTCGACGCCCCGGTGTCAGGCAGCCGGGAGCCAGCCGAGTCCGGTCAGCTCCTGGTCCTGGCCAGCGGGCCCCAGTCGGTGCGCGACCTTGTCCGGCCAGCTTTCGCGGCGCTCGGCCGAGCCACTGTCTGGGTCGGCGAGGAGGCCGGACCGGCGACCGCGCTCAAGCTGGTGGTCAACGACTGGCTGCTCAACCTACTCGGCTCCCTGGGCGAAGCCCTGCTGCTGGCGGACGCTTTGGGCTTGGACCCGAAGCTATTTCTGGAAGCGATCTCAGGCGGACCCCTGGATGCCGCCATGGCCCAGACCTAGGGAGCCCAGATGATGGAGCACCACTTCGCGCCGAGCTTCCCGCTCTACCTGGCGGAGAAGGATGCCGAGCTGATCTTGCAGGTCGCGGGCGAGCATGGACTGGCCCTGCCGATGACCGGGGCGGTGGCCGGATGGCTGGCCCGCGCCCGGTCACTGGGGCACGGCGATCAGGACGTGGCGGCGGTGTTCGAGGTCATGGCCGACTCGTAAGGTGGCCGGGCCGGAAGTGACCGATTCCGACCAGGGAGATCGGCACCCAGTTGGCCCGCACCCTCATCCAGGTGGCAGCAGGCCGATCCGAGCTCTCACCTCGGACATCGTGGCCGACGCCACCTCGCGGGCTGCGGCGGCGCCTCGGGCCAGGATCGCCTCCAGCTCCGCTGGGTCCGCCGTCAGCTCCCGATACCGGAGCTGGATGGGTTCGATGGCAGCAATCGCCTGATCCGCGACCCGGTCCTTGAGCCGCCCGTAGCTGACCCCCTCGAACTCCGCTCGCAGCTCATCCTTCGTGCATCCGGTGAGAGCGCGATAGATGTCCAGCAGGTTGGCGACCCCCGCCGAGGGATTGGCGAAGTCGACCC
>DAHVMY010000027.1:0-25218 GCA_027319585.1 Candidatus Dormiibacterota bacterium
GGGCTTCGCTCACCCGCCTGGGTCGTCGGACGCTCCGCCCGGCCACCCAGGCGGGTCGCCAGGGTGCCCGCCGCCGCGACCATGACGATCCCGTAGACCCCGCCCACCGCGCTGGCTCGAGGCAGGACCGCCAGCGCCACCGCGATCGCCACTCCGAACTCGCGGATCCCGATGGGAAACCCGATGGCGGCCGCCTGCCGGTGGGGTAGGCGCAGCGCCCTACCCAGGCCGAACCCGATGGCGCCGGCTCCGAGCAGCAGCAGGACGACCAGCCCGAAGGTGGCTCCGATCGCCGCGGACAGCAGGACCGGACGGGCGCTCGAGGTTCCGGCCAGCACCACCAGCACCAGGCAGGCGGCGCTGAGGTCGAGGAAGAGATGCCGCCACCGGGCCAGGGCGGGCAACGCGGCCCGCAGGCTCACCCCCACCAGCAGCGGGATCAAGACCGAGAGCACCAGCTCCGATCCCAGTGCGGTGGGGCTGAAGTGGGCATTGGGCCCGAGCCCCACCGCCAGCCACAGCGGGGTGAGCACGATCGAGGTGGCCAGCGACCCCGCCATGCAGGCGGTGGCGATGGCGGTGTCACCCCCCGCGATCGTGGCCATCAGCCCGCTGGTGATCTCCGCAGGTGAGATCGCGCAGATGAGGATCCCCGCGGCGATGATCGGGTTGGGGGCGATCAGGTGGAGCCCCAGGCCGAGCGCTGGCACCAGCGTCCACTGGCACAGCAGCGCCAATCCCACCAGGTGCAGGCGCCGCGCGGCGGCGCGGATCTCGCCGGGGGTGAGGTTGAGGGCGACGCCGAGCACCTGGCCGGCCAGGAACACCGGAACCAGCCCGCCGAGCCCGGAAGCCGCGCGGGGGACGGCCAGTGCTACCAGGGCGGCCACCACCACCCACGGCAGGAGCCGGTGCCGGACCGGCCAGAACGCTCCGATCAGCACCGGTTGAGACTGGGGTGGGACATCGTCCCAAGTTAGCTGATGCGGAGCGCCAAGCTGCGGTTCCTTCCCCGCTTGCGCTCGGGGGGAGGCCGGCCGCTCAGCGCGCGACCCGGGCTCGGACCACCGCCTCGGCGGCGGGAGCTGGCGGGTTGAGGGGATCGCCCGCCCGCCGCAGCTGGCGCATCACGGCCTCCATGTCGGCACCGGTGAAGGCCGTGGGACTGCGGCGCAGCAGGACCAACTTGAGCCGGGTTGGCGTCGCGGTCTCCAGCGGAAATACCATCACTGAGGCAACCTCGACGCTCGAGCGCGGTTGGGGGCGCCTTGCCAGCGGCTCCGTCAGCAGTCCCGGAGTCCCGGTCGCGTCCACCCGGCGGCAGAGGTTCTTCACCTGCGAACTCGCGCGGTACTCCCCGCCGGAGGTCACCAGAACCGGCTTGAACTCGTGGTCGAGGACCGCTGCCGACTGGGCCCGTCCGGCTCGGATCACGCGGTTGACCAGGGGCTCGAGCCCGATCGGGGCAGCGGCCGCCCGGCGCCGGGTTCGAATCATCCGGTAGTTCAAAGTTGCATTCACCGCCATCCCCGCCACTGCCCCCAGCAGCCCGTCTACGATCAGGGGCAGGTTGGAGCTGAGCAGCGCTAGGAACACCAGCAGCTGGGTCGCTCCGGCGACCAGCGCCGAGACCAGATATCTGCGCATGAGGGGGTATCGTTCCCGCCGGGCGTCGGCGAGGGTGACCCTCCAGTTGAGGGCGACGTTCCATGCGAATGAGATCGTGAACGCCAGGCCCCAGGCGCCCAGGGCGGGCCAGCCCAGTCCGGGTCCGCCCAGCGCCAGCAGGGCCAAGAAGATGAACAGTCCGGCGATCCCGATGGCGCCGAACTTCCAGCGGCGAGCGCTGCCGGGCACGTCCCGGAACAGCGACCAGAGATGGCGCAGATAGAGCAGGCCCTGGGCCGCCGTCGCCTTGCTCTCCCCGGCGCCCCGGGCCTGGAACTCCAGGGGCACGTCCACGACCCGGGCACCCTCGGAGCAGACCAGTAACTCCAGCAGGATCTTGAAGCCCACCGGGCGGAACTGGAGCCCCTGAAAGAGGGCGGCACGGCACAGGAAGAACCCGGCCAGGGGATCGCTGCTGGATCTCGCCTCGGTGAAGAGGCCCCGGGCCAGCAGGGTGGCGCCTCTGGAGACCAGCTTCCTGAAGCCTCCGCCCAGGCCGCTACGGCTTCCTCCGGGCATGTACCGGCTGGCGACCACGACGTCGGCGCCAGCCCGCTCAGCCTCGAGCAGGGCGGGGATGACCTCAGGGGGATGCTGCAGGTCTCCGTCCATCACGCACACCAGTCGGCCCCGGGCCATGGCCATGCCCGCGACGACCGCGGTGGAGAGTCCTCCCGATCGGGCTCCAGGGTGCCGATGCAGGTAGCGCACTCGCCGATCCGCGCCGGCGAGATCGCGCAGGATCCGAGGCGTCAGATCGTCGCTGTCGTCGATGAAGACGACCTCGTAGGCCACCTCGGCCAGGGAGCGTCGCAGCCGCTGCAGCAGCAGTGGAATGTTGGCGGCCTCATTGCGGGTGGGCACCACCACCGACAGTTCGAGCGGGGCCGCGGCCGGGGTCGCGGATCGGCGAGGCATGCAGCGCAGTCTAGTTTCCGGTTGGCGCTCTGGAGCCGGGCTTCACCGATCCGTCAATTGTGGTGACGCTGGACGCAGCGCTTCGAGCGCGGCCTCCGGATCGAACCGACCCTCGCCCAGGACCACGCCGCCACTAAGCAGGACCGGGACCCGACTTCCGTAGAGCCGCCGCAGCTCCTCCTGCTCGTCGACGTCGTATTCGAGGAGCGCAAGCCCCAGCTCATCCGCCCCGTGAGCCACCGGTTCTCGGACCAGCTCACAGAGGTGGCAGCCCCGTCTGGTCATGAGCTGGAGCGGCTCAGCGCTCACCGGTGATCCCCCACCCTTCGAGGGTCGTGAGGTAGCGCGCCCGCCACAGCCAGAAGCACCCGCCGCAGGCGATCCACACCACGGTTTGCACGATCACCCCGGGCAGGGTCACGCGGGCCAATGCGGATCCGTTCAGCGCCAGGCCCAGGTACACAGGTAGGCGCACGGTCGCGATGAGCACGACCGCGAACACGACCCGGACCAGCAGGAGCATCAGCCGGCGCTCGCGCCGCAGGCTGGAACGCAGCGCGAAGGGGGAACTCGGGTCCATGCCCGGCAGCCCGATGGTCGGTTCTGGGGTGGCGTTCAGCAGCCGGCGCCAGCCGATCAGGGCCAACAGGCCTGCCCCCATCGCGGGCAGGGTCGCCTCCCACGGGTCGCCCTGGCGCAGCAGGTTCTGCCACCCGTTGAGGGTCGCCCCGAGGTCGTACTGCGCGGTGTAGTGCGCCTGGGCACTGAAGGCGAGCAGCGCCAGCGCTGTCCCCGCCCCGACCACCACCGCCCACGCCAGCGCCGCCGGGCCGTGGGCGGAGATCACCCGCCAGCTCCGCCCGACCGTGACCGCCAACCCGCCGGGCCTGACTTGGACAGCTGGTCTTGGTGCGGAGCTCGTGGCCACGGGACGAGTTTAGTCTCCCTCGGCCCGGGATTGGGAGTTCTGGGCATGGAAGTACTCCGGGGTCGCGCAGCCTCGGTCTGAGGGTGGCCGCACGGAGGTCCGGCTCACGCCGGAAGAGGCCTGGGACGGAACACCCAGCCGGCGTCGAGGGCCCAGCCGAGGGATCGCTCCTGCGGCTCGGCGGGCGGGGCTCAGTCCCGCGGCGGCCCGGCCGTCACCACCGTCCTCACCAGATCGACCGGGAGGGGCCGCGGTGGCAGGCCGTGCAGCGCCCAGGTCACACCCGCCTCCTCGACCCGCCGAAGGTCGTCCCGGAGTGGGGTGGGATCGCCTCCCCTCGGGAAGGACCATGTGACCGCCAGGTCGTAGCCGGGTGGCACGTGGCGCGCGCCAAGCTCCGCCTGGATCGCGAGCAGGTCCGCCTGCGCCGGGGCCCGGTCGCGATCGGGCTGGCGGAAGATCGGGAAGAAGCCCTCCAGCCGGGCCGCCCGGGCCAGAGGGCGGCGCCGCGGCCATCGTCCTGCCGCCCAGAACGGCACCGGCGCAGGGGGCAGGAGGGCGGTCGAACCCACCCGGTGGGTCGTCCCCGAAAACGAGACCGGCTTCCCGGTCAACAGCCCCCGGAGCACTGTCAGCGACTCGTCGAGGGCGACCCCTCGGCGGATGGGGTCGGTCTCCTCCCCAAAGGAGCTGAACTCCTGCCACCCGTCGTCGCCGAGGCCTATGCCGACCACCAGGCGGCCGTCGCAGAGTCGATCCAGGGTGGCGATCTGGCGGGCCATGACCCAGGGGCGTCGTCGGCTCAGAGGGGTGACCATCGTTCCCATGTGGATCGTGCGGGTCATCCCAGCCATGGCCGCCATGCTCACCCAGGGGTCCGCGATGGGAGTCCCCTCTCCCGCCAGCATGTGATCCCACAGGAAGAAGCCATCCCAGCCGGAGCCCTCGGCCTCGGCCGCGAGCTCAGCGATCAGATGGGGATCGGCCAGCCCGAAGAAGGGCGGCACGAAGAGCCCGAACTTCATCCTCTAATCATGGCAACCACGGGGCCTGCCCGGCGTTGGTGGCCGGGTCCCGGCAGCTCGCGATCCTAGAATCGAATGAGATGGAAGCTGCGTCGGCCGTCCGGCCCAGGGACAGCTTGAGGGTTGCCACCTACAACATCCTGGCTGGGGGTGGCGACCGCTGGCCGGCGATCCGAGAGGTGGTCGAGTCGCTCGATCCCGATGTGCTCGCACTGCAGGAGATCGAGGATCCGGAGCCGATGGAGGCCATGGCCCGTGCCCTGGGCTACCAACCCTACTTCGGTCCGGCGCCCAGGTTTAGGCACCAGGGCCTGCTTTCGCGGGTTCCGGTGGCCCGCTTTCGGAACCACCAGCATCCAGAGGCCTGGCCGCGGAATTCCATCGAGGTGGAGCTGGAGCTCGGCCCCGACAGCCGCTTTCCCCGCCTCGGGGTGCACACGGTCCATCTCACCGCGGCGTTCCAGAGGCGCGGTCGGGCTGAGCCGGACCGGCTGCGCGAACTCGGCGCCATCCGCGAGCAGGCACGGGCGAAGCCCGTAATCCCCCACTTGATCTTGGGGGACTTCAACTCGATGGCCCCCGGCGACGGCATTCACGCCACCGACTTTTTGGGTCTGCTCTCGGAGTGGCGCCGCACCGGGGTCCTCGACGAGGTGGGGGCCCTGGGCCCGGTGCCCGCCAGTGTGAGGGCGATGCGCTGGTGGCGGGACCCGGGCCGCAGCGCTGCCGAGGTGTCGGAGGTTGCGAGGGCTGGGATTCCCCGGTTGCCCTGGCTGGTCCACCCTCTGATCGAGATGGTGCCACGCGGGGAGGGGACGGATGCCCTGGTGGCTGCGCTGATGCCGAGGGCGGCGGTGCGCAGCATGATCGACGCCGGCTATGTGGACTGCCTGCGTCGCGTTGATGAGACCTCTGAGAGCTTCACCTGTCCCACCTATCTGCCCGCCGTCCGCATCGACTACATCTTCGCCACCTCCGATCTCGCGGACAGGCTGGTGAGCTGTGGGGTGGGGGCCCAGGACGACGCTCTGGCAGCGGTCGCCAAGCTCGCCAGCGACCACTTCCCCGTGGTGGCGGACTTCGACCTGAGCACCGCCTGATCTGGTCGCTCCGAGGGTTGGGCTTCCGGGCTTCCAATCGGGCCCGTGCCGGGGCTGAGTCCAGCGCCGCGCCCAGAGTTGATTCCGGCACCACCCGGAGGCATCCATATACTCCAGGCCATGGCCTCATCCTCATCCCAGCCCCCGATCCCCACGGCTGACTACGCGATTCTGGGCGGCTCCGGCACCGGCACCCAGGGGTCCCCGGAGCGCGATCCGCGGGTGCGGGTCATCAGCCGCGAGCAGGTGTTCTCGACCCGGTTCGGGGACACGCCCCCGATCACCAAATTCGAGATCGGCGATGATGCTGGAGCGGTGCGGTCCGTGCTGTTCGTCCGGCCCCATGAGGGGCAACCCGAAGCCGGCCGGGAGCGTCAGAGCCTGGCGCTGTTCTCCGTGCTGCAGGAGGCCGGCGTCTGGCGGATCGTCGCCGAGTCCGGCACCGCCAGCATCACTCAGCACTTCCATCCTCGCGACCTGATCATTCCGCACGACTTCATCGACTTCACCCACCAGATCGGCGGGCAGCTGGTGCCCGGGGCGATGGTCTCGATGCGAGAGCCGTTCTGCCCCGACATCCGCGAGGCGCTCTGGCAGCGCTCCCGTCGATTTGCGGCCGAGAAGGCGACCAGGGTCTTCAACCGAGCGGTCCACGCCACGGTCGAGGGGCCGAGGTTTGAGACCGCCGCCGAGGTGGCGGCCCTGGCCCGGCTCGGGGGTGACATCATCGGACAGGCGGTGACCCCGGCGGTGTACCTGGCCCGGGAGATCGGAGCGTGCTTCGCCACCGTCGAGATGGTGCTCAATTACGCGGAAGGCGTGCGCCCCGAATGGGACTTCGAGCTGCTCCGGGCGATCGTCCAGGAGGGAGCGGAGGAGCTGGGCAGGGTCGCGCTGGACGCGCTGGTGGCGCTGCCTGGGGAGCCCACCTGTGGGTGCGCCGTCAGGCGCGCCCCGGTCGAGCGGGGAGAGGCCAGCGCCGCCGCCCAGCTGTGACCGCGGACCAGGTCGAAGAAAGTGGGATGCTGGAGCGTCCCCTGCCCACGGCCGGCCACCCCGAGCCGGAGGCGGTGCGCTCCATGTTCGCCGCGATCGCGCACCGCTATGACCTGCTCAACCTGGTCTTGAGCCTGGGTGAGGATCGGCGCTGGCGCCGCCGGGCCGCGCAGTTGACTAGGATCGGCAGGGGCGGGCGGGCGCTGGACGTCTGCTGCGGGACCGGTGCGCTCTCCGCGCTCTTGAAGCGGAGGGTTGGTCCCGAGGGGTCCGTGTCGGCGCTGGATCTCACCGCGGCCATGATCCAGGTGGCCACCACCAGGGTCCCCGGGGTGGGATTCCAGGTCGGCGATGCCTGCCAGCTGCCCTTCGCCGACGACTCCTTCGATTCCTGCACCATGGCCTTCGGGCTGCGCAACATCGACCGCCGAGATGTGGCTCTCCAGGAGATGCGGCGGGTGCTGCGCCCGGGGGGCAGGGCCGTGATTCTCGAGTTCAGCACGGTGGCGGGCCCCTTGCGATTCTGGTACCGGCTCTACAACCGTTTCGTCATCCCCCGGATCGCCACGGCCCTGCTGGGGAGGGCGGGAGCCTACCAGTACCTCACCGATTCGATCGCTTCCTTTCCTCCCCCGCTGGTGGTGTCGCGCTGGCTGCGGGAGGCGGGCTTCGAGCGCGTGCGCTACCAGCGGATGACGGCGGGGATCGTCGCCATCCACGTCGGTGTCAAACCGCGCGGCTGAGCCGCGCGTTCGCACCCGGTGCGGCTCGGCACCGGCCCTTTGGGGTGGCCGGCGCTGGTCTGGGTTAAAGTTGAGGTGAGCGTTGGGGAGCGCGTGACCGAGGCTGCGTAGGGAGGCTGCAACGCGATGATCCGCACGCTGGTCCTGGTGGACGAGCACCATGTGACGACACTCGACCCCTGGCTCAAGTACCTCGCCAGCACTGGGGAAGTGACGCTTGAGGTGGCGCACGACACTGCGCCCCTATCCCGGCTCGAGCACTTCGACGTGGTGGTGGCCCATGCCCCCAGAGGTGGCCTGGCTCCCAAGGAGGAGGCCGGGCTGTGCAGGTTTGTCAGCGCCGGCGGGGGATTCGTGGGTCTGCACTGCACCAGCCAGCGCTGGGCCCCGAGCCCAGAGTACCTGGCGATGATGGGGGGCGGGTCCGACAGCCAGCTTCCGCAGATGGAGCTGGTGGCCGACGTGCGGTCTTCCGGCCATGACATCACCCGCAGGGTGCCGCAGAATCTCCGGCTGCTGGACTCCTGCTTCGCCAAGGCGAAGCTGGCGCCCGACGCAGAGGTGCTGCTCTCGACCACCTGGCAGTCGCACGAGGTCCCGGTGGCCTACGCTCGCTCCCACGGAGCGGGCAGGGTCTTCTACTGCGGCTTGGGGGAGACGCCCGAGATCTACTCCATGGAGGTGATGCAGGGGCTTCTGTACCGGGCCGTCCGCCACGTGGCCGGCCGGGATGAACCGGCGGCCCTGGGCGTCGGGCTGCTGGGATTCGGCGCCATCGGACGCGAGCACACTCGGGGAATCTCCGCGGTTTCGGGCTTGGAGCTGGTGGCCGTGTGTGACCGCAGCCCGGAGCGGCTCGCGGCCGCCCTGGCCGATGGGGCCGAGCCTGAACTGCTGCCGGATGTGGATTCGCTGCTGGGCCGCGCCGACGTCGACCTGGTGGTGGTGTCCACACCCCCCAACACCCACTTCGAACTGGCGATGCGGGCGCTGGCCGCCGGCAAGCACGTGGTGGTGGAGAAACCCTTCTGTCTGACTGGGGCGGAGGCGGACCAGTTGGTGGCTGCCGCCCGCGGTGCCGACCGCGTCCTCACGGTGTACCAGAACCGGCGCTGGGACGCCGATTTCCTGGCTTTGCTGGACCTGGTGCGCTCGGGCCAGCTGGGGGATGTGTTCCGGGTGGAGGCGTTCGTGGGCGGGTTCGACCATCCCTGCCATTTCTGGCATTCGGACCGCGATGTCAGCGGCGGGGTGATCTACGACTGGGGCGCCCACTACCTCGATTGGATCCTTCAGCTGCTGCCCAACCCTGTGGTGCAGGTGGACGCCTCCAGCCAGAAGCGGGTCTGGCACGACGTCACCAACGATGATCAGTTCGAGATTCGACTTCGCTTCGAAGGTGGTGCCGAAGCCTCGTTCCTCCATTCCGACATCGCCGCCGCCCGCAAGCCCAAGTGGTACGTGCTGGGCACCAAGGGGGCGGCGGTAGGCCACTGGCGGGAGGCGGTCCTCTCCAGCCAGGGGCCCAATGGGCTCCTCGAGCAGCATGTGCCCGTGTCCGACCTGCCCTGCGAGTTGCACGTCCTGCGCCCGGCGGGCCAGGGGCTCAGCCATGACGAGAGGTTGGCACTGCCGCCGGTGCCCGAGTCCGCCTTCTACCGCAACCTGGCTGGCCACCTGCTGGCGCAGGAACCGTTGGCGGTCACTCCGGAGTTCGCCCGGCGGAACATCCAGCTGATGGAGATTGCCCAGCAGGCGGCCCAGACCGGTGTCGCCAGGCCGGTGCGGATCTGAACCCGCGCGGGCTCAGGTGGGGCGTACTAGGGGCGGCCCGGATCGCCCGCCAAGCTGTCATCCCGGCGATCCAGGAGGCAGGGGGAGTGGTGGAGGTGGTGGGGTCGCGGTCGCTGCTCCGGGCCCAGGAACTGGCTGCAGCGGCCGGCGCCCTGGAGGCGGTCGAGGGCTACCAGGCGGTGCTGGAGCGGGACCTCGACTGTGTTTACATACCGTTGCCCAATTCGGAGCACCGCCCCTGGACGCTGGCGGCGCTCGCTCGCGGCAGGCACGTACTCTGCGAGAAGCCGCTCGCGCTCAGCGAGGCCGAGGCGTTGGAGATGGCCGCCGCGGCTTCGGCCTCGGGCCGGGTGCTGGGGGAGGCTGTGATGTATCGCTACCACCCCCGCTGGGCGCTGGTGCGCAAGATCGTCAGCGCCGGCGAGCTCGGCGAGGTCCGGCTGATCTCCGGTAATTTCAGCTTCACCCTCGGGTCCGGCGTCGACTACCGTTGGGACCCCACCCTGGGCGGCGGGGCGCTGTATGACGTGGGCTCATACCTGGTCAACGCTGCCCGGTGGCTGGCGGGGAGGGAGCCCACCCAGGTCAAGTCGCTGGCGGTCCTGGCGCGAGGTGTGGATCTGGCAGCTAGCATCAGCCTGTGCTTTCCCTCCCAGCCGGGGGCCGGGGAGTGCCTGGCCGCCCTGGCGTGCGGGTTCGATGCCGCCGAGTCCGAGTGGATCACGATCGAGGGGACACAGGGCGCTGTGCGCCTTGAGCGTCCCTTCACCGCCTGGCACACCGAAGCTCTCCCCGTCGTGCGCCGGCTGGGGGCCCGGGGGTCGGAGGAACTGGCGGTGCCCGCCACCAACCCCTACACCGAGATGGTCCGGGCGTTTCACGCCGCGGTCGCAACCGGACAACCGCTGCTGACCACCGCGGTCGACGGGGCGGCCAACCTGGCGGTCCTGGACCGCTGCCGGAAGAGCTGGGGCCTCCCGGTCAGCCCGCGGTGAGGTCGATCTGGCAGCTCGCCGCCAGGAGCACCAGCCGCAGCTGGCCGGACCCGGGTCCCGGTCCCCGAGCCATCCGCGCGCAGGAGCTCTGCAGTCGGGCCGACCCCAGGCTCTGGGGCCAGGAGACCACAACCGAGCGGCCGGGGACAGCGCGGACGAGCGTCGCGCGCAGGGCCCGGCTTGCGAGGGAGTAGCTCATCCCCAGCAGCTCGCCCGGTGCGGCGCGCACGTAGGGCTGGGAGAGCACGTCCAACCAGCTCCGATCGATCGGGCCGTTGCCCTGGCGAACCCCCCAGCCGTCTGGGTCGTCCCACTGCCACCAGGCCCAGCCGGCGAGGTGGAGATTGGCGAGCCCCAGCTCGTCCTCGGCCCACCGCCGCGCCAGCGGCCGGGTGTGCTGGATCCCCACCTCGCCGACCCAATACGGCGCCAGCAGCTGCCGCGCCTCCGACAGCGCCTGATCCCACTCCTGAGCGAGTGGCAAAGACGAGCCGTCGAACGCCGATCCCAGGAGGCTCCCGGCGTACAGGTGGGTGGAGTACACCACGTCGGCGGCGCGCAGTGGCCGGATCGCGGTGGGGAACTCGCCGAACAGGTCACCTTCCAGGATGAACAGGTGGTTCGGGTCGACCCTGGCGATGCTCCGGATCCCGGTCGCGTAGAAGGGCCACAGCAGCCGGGTGGCGAAGATCCCTGGGGGGATGGGCAGGGGGTGGGGCTCGTTGTAGAGGTCATAGCCGGCGACCGCCGAATCGGCCCGGAACGCCCGCGCTACCACCGCCCAGGCCTGCCAGTAGAGCACCTGCCAGTTGGGATACAGCCAGAAGAACGCGAGGGAGGCGTTGACCGCCGGGGAGAGATGGCGCTGCCAGGCCGGGGGCAGTCCAGGCAGGTGGAGGTCAGGCACCCCGGGAAGGCCCAGCCAAGCGGGAGCCCCGCTGCCGCCGTAGGCCACACCAAAGTCCTCGGTGTGCATGTCCAGAACCACGTAGAGGTGGTGGCGGGCGCAGAGCTCAACCGCCCGTGCCAACTCGGCCAAGTAGGGTTGGCTGAAGTCGCCCGGGTGGGGCTCCAGGAGCGACCAGGAGATCGGTAGCCGGACCACATCGAAGCCCTGCTCCTGCATGATCGAGGCATCTCGGGAAGTCAGGGGGGGCGGCAGGGGACCGGAGCCGGTCTGGAGCAGAGCGTCGTCGTTGAACCCGCGCAGGATGTACTGCTCGCCGGTGGTGGTGGTGATCTGCCGCCCCGTCACCTCGAGCCATGGCAGGCCCGGCTGCGCCGGCGGCCGTTGGGGGACGACCTTGACCGCCAGGGCGGGAGCCGGAAGCACCACCACGGCCAGCAGGCCGAGGGCCGCTGCCAGGAGGCAGACCGTGGGGCTCAGCCCCGGCCCGCGGGGGCATCGGTGCGAACCGGGGCGCCAGGACACGGCAGCGATTGTCGATTAAACGGTGGTGACCCCTGAGCGCCGAACTGGCCCGCGGCCGGGATTCACTCTGACCCCACCCCGGTGCGGGGTTGTCCGGCGAACGCGATCACGCCCTCCAGGAAGCGGCCGGTGCGCGCGTCCACCAGGACCAGGTAGAGCTGGATGCGGCCCGGAGCCGGGAGATTCCCCGCGGCATCAGGCACGGCGCGCAGGAGCACCACCCAGCAGAGCCGGCCCCGTGGGCCGAGGGGGCCTCCGCCCAGGCTGGCAGCATTGGCCAGCACCACCTGCCGCACCTGGTCCTGGCGGCCCTGGCGGTGCGCGATCGCCACCGCCTGGGCCGAAGAGATCCTGGGACGGCCGGTGGGGTCGCTGAGGACCACCCCGGTGCGCGCCATCAGCTGCACCGTGTGGGGCAGGAGCCCGAAGCCGTTGGGCTGGGGCGGCGCCGCCTGCGCCAGGAGGGTGAGGAGCGCGATGGCGATGGCCAGCAGCGCGAAGAGGCTCGCCGCGATGAGCCGGTGGGGGGCGGGATGCAAGGCGGAGCGGGACATCTGACGCCACCTATGATCGCCGCTTGAGCCGGGGCGGTCCGGCGGCCGAACGCCGGTCCTGTTTCGACCGCCTCGGGCTGCGGTAGGGTAGGGATAGCGGACGGGCCGCGAAACCGCAGCCCCCGACTGATGACATGGGAGGTTTCGAGAATTCATGGCCAAGACCGTTGGAATTGACCTGGGCACGACCAACTCGGTTGTCGCCGTCATGGAGGCCGGTGAGCCCACCGTAATCCCCAACACCGAAGGTGGCCGGACCACCCCGTCGGTGGTGGCGTTCGCCAAGGATGGGAATCGCCTGGTCGGGCAGCTGGCTCGACGGCAGGCGGCCGTCAACCCCGAGAACACGATTTACTCGATCAAGCGCTTCATGGGCCGCCTTTTCAACGAGGTGGAGGGTGAGCGCAAGATCGTTCCCTACAAGGTGGTCTCCGGCAAGGATGGCCGGGCCGAGGTGGAGGTGGGGGGCACCAATTACACCCCTGAGCAGATCTCGGCGATGATCCTGCAGAAGCTGAAGGGGGATGCGGAGGCCTACCTGGGCGAGAAGGTGACGGACGCGGTGATCACGGTCCCCGCCTATTTCAACGACGCCCAGCGGCAGGCCACCAAGAATGCGGGCCAGATCGCCGGGCTCAACGTGCTCCGCATCATCAACGAGCCCACCGCGGCCGCGCTGGCCTATGGGCTGGACCGCAAGGAGTCGGAGAAGATCCTGGTCTTCGACCTCGGGGGTGGCACCTTCGACGTCTCCATCCTGGAGGTCGGCGAGGGCGTTTTCGAGGTCAAGTCCACCAACGGGGACACCCACCTGGGTGGTGACGACTACGACCGCCGGGTGGTTGACTGGATGGCGGAGGAGTTCAAGCGCGACCAGGGGATCGACCTCAAGGCCGACCGGCAGGCGCTGCAGCGGCTGACGGAGGCGGCGGAGAAGGCCAAGATCGAGCTCTCGCAGCTGCAGGAGACCCAGATCAACCTGCCGTTCGTAACGGCCGATCAGAATGGGCCCAAGCACCTCGACCTCAAGCTGTCGCGGTCCAAGTTTGAGCAGCTGACGGCAGACCTCACCGACCGCTGCAAGGGCCCCTTCGAGAACGCGCTGAAGGACGCCAATCTCAAGGTCGGGGACCTCGACGAGGTCATCCTGGTGGGGGGCTCGACCCGCATGCCGGTGATCCAAGAGCTGGTCAAGAGCCTGACCGGCAAGGAGCCCCACCGGGGGGTGAACCCCGACGAGGTGGTGGCGGTCGGTGCCGCCATCCAGGGCGGGGTCCTCAAGGGCGAGGTCAAGGACGTGCTGCTGCTGGACGTCACCCCTCTGTCACTGGGAATCATGACCGAGGGCGAGGTGAACACCAAGCTCATCGAGCGCAACAGCACCATTCCGACCAGCAAGAGCCAGGTCTTCTCGACCGCCGCGGACAACCAGCCGTCGGTGGAGATCGTGGTTCTGCAGGGAGAGCGCCCCCTGGCCCGGGACAACCGCACTCTGGGCCGGTTCATGCTCGACGGGATCCCGCCCGCTCCGCGCGGACTGCCCCAGATCGAGGTGACCTTCGACATCGATGCGAACGGCATTCTGAACGTGACGGCCAAGGATCGGGGCACCGGCCGGGAGCAGAAGGTCACCATCACCGGATCCACCACGCTCCAGAAGGAGGAGGTGGAACGGATGGTGCGCGAGGCGGAGTCCCACGCTGAGGAGGATCGCCGCAAGGCCGAGGAGGTGGCGCTGCGCAATCGCTGCGACTCGCTGGTCTACAGCTCCGAGAAGACCATGCGCGAGCACGGGGGCAAGGTTCCCAGCGAGCTTCGCGATGACATCAACCAGAAGATCGAGAGGCTGAAGTCCGCGGTCGCGTCTTCGAGCACGGTCGACATGCAGAGCGCCGAGCGCGAGCTCTCCGAGGCGATCCAGAAGGTTGGCGAGGCGATCTACGCCAACACCGCCGGTGGTGATGGACAGTCGCCGGACGGCCAGCCGTCGGCAGACATCCCCCCGGCGCCGGGTGAGGGCGCCGGCGCGGGCGCCGACGGCGACGTGGTGGACGCCGAGTTCAAAGAGGTTTGAGCGGGCGGACCTGGGGACGGGCGGCAGGTGCCGCCGTCCTCGGGCTGCTGGGCTACGGGGCGGCCGTCGGCATAGCCGGCCGACGGCCGTCGCTCACCACCTCCGAGGCGGAGGTGGAACGGTTGGTGGACGACCGCTTGCGCCGATCCGGCGCTTCCGGTCGGCACCTGTATGTGGGCACGACCTGGGGGCGCATCCACGTCCTCGAAGTCGGATCGGGGACCGCGTCGGTCATTCTCGTCCCCGGGCTCGGCGGCAGCTCGGGCGCGTATGCGGACCTGGCCGCCCAGCTTTCCCACGACTTGCGGGTCATCGTCATCGACCTTCCCGGCACCGGGCTCAGTGACCCGATCCGGTTCACTGGGCATCCGCGACGGGCATGGGTTTCGGTGATCGGGGAGGTGGCGGACCAACTGGGCCTCGTCCGCCCCCATCTGGTGGGGCATTCGATGGGCGGCCTGGCCGCGGGGGCCTACGGGGTGGCCCGCCCCCAGCAGGTGGGAAGGGTCGTGCTGCTCGCGCCGGTCGGACTGGCCGAGCGGCCGCCCCGGACCTGGCAGGCGGCCCTCGTCCCCGGCCTTCCACAGCTGATCTTCGGGCTTGACGGTTGGGTCATGGATTGGCAGTGGTCACACGGGGTGGCCGATATCGCCGGACTCCCGGGGGGACCGGTCGAGGTTGGGCCCGACCCCGACGGCTACCGGCGCCTGGTCACCAGGCGCTTCCAACACGGTTTCGATCTCTTGGCCTTTGCGAGACTGGTCTCATGGTCCGGGTTTCACCCGGACACCCAGCTGCTTCCGGGGTTAGGGCTCCTCTCGGACCGGGCTCTGGTCATCTTCGGGGCGGAGGATCGTAAGGTCCCGGTCGGTCCGGCGGCTGCCCAGTTGGAGCACTATCCGGGCATCGCCTTGGAGGTGGTGCCTCGGTGGGGGCACCTATTCCCGTTTCTTGAGCCGCCCACGACCGCGTCCAGGGTGCGCTCCTGGCTCCAGGCGCCTGGCTGAGCGTGCCCTTGGGCGGGCCACAGCGACGGCGCGGGTGGGCAGAATTGGGATGGCGGCAACCATCACAGGAATCGGAATGAAGCCTCCCAAGCTCGGCCTGACCATCGGCCTCGGCGCCGGCGCCCTGGCCTCAGCCGGCTACGCCTCGGCGGTCGGCCTGGCGCGGCGGCAGCCAGCCCAGTCAGCCGCCGACGAGGAGCTGGAGGCGATTCTCGACCGCTGGCTGGGCCGGCTGGGTCAGCGCGGCTCCCACCACTACATCCAGACCCCGGTTGGACGCATTCATGCGCTCGAGCTCGGACAGGGGCCGAGGCCACTGGTGTTCCTCCACGGCCTCGGTGCCAGCGTGGGCGAGTATGCAGGCCTGGCGGCCGAATTGGCGACGGGGTTCCGGGTCATCGCGATCGACCGTCCGGGGAGTGGTCTCAGTGATCCCGTCCAGTTCCGTGGGCATCCCAGGTCAGCGTGGGATAAGGCGGTGCTCGGCGTGGCCGACCGGCTCGGGCTCGGCCGGTTCGACCTGGTCGGGCATTCGCTCGGGGGGCTGGCCGCGGGTGGCTTCGCCCTAGATCACGGCGAGCGGGTGGAACACCTTGTGCTGCTGAGCCCGGTTGGGATCTCGGCGCGCCTGCCCTGGATCTGGGGCATGTCGATGATCCCGGGCATCACGGACCTCCTGGGAGCGGCGGCCCGGCTGCAACTGGCCCGCCAGAGCGCTGCTCCCCAAGCCGGGGAGGCGGAGGCGTCTGGAGCCCAGCTCGACCCTGATCTGGCCCGCTACCGGTACCTGGTGGGCAGTCGCTTTGTCCGCGGGGCCGACCTGGAGGTGGTGCCCAGGTTGATGCGGCCGTTCGGGTTTAGGGCTGAGACGCTGCTCCTGCCTGGACTGGATGCGGTGGCTGAGCGCACCCTGGTGATCTGGGGGGATCGCGACAACCAGGTGGCGATGGCTCCAGCCCGGGCGGAGCTCCAGCGCCATCCCGCGATCACGCTCCAGCTGCTGGCGGGCGCCGGCCACCTGTTCCCCTTCGAGGATCCGGCCGGGACCGCCTTGCGGATCGCCCAATGGTGTGGGGAGCCCGCAGCCTCGTCCTAGCCGACAGCCGCCACCTCCCGGTGCCCGGCTCCGGGCGCGAGTCCGCTGATCTCAGAGCTTGATTCACCAGGCCGGCGAGCGCTGGCTGCATCCGCGGAGAGGTGCGGACCACGGTCGGGGCTCGCCGGAGCAGACGATCCAGCGGGCCCTCCAATAGGTAGTGCAGGGCTGCAGCCGTCCCCAGGGCCAAGAGGATGAACAGCGCCAGCCGGCCGGTCGCCCACCAGTGACCGGCGTTGTGCCACCAGCCGAAGCGGCTGGTGAACAAGTAGAGCGGCTTGTGAACCAGATAGAGGGCGAACGAGGACTCGCCCAAGGCCACCAGCAACCCGGAGCGCAACCAGGAAGACACCCGGCGCAGATCCTGGGTGGCGCCCGCCAGCAGCAGCACCGCCAGCCAAGGGATGACCGCCAGGGCAACGAACGGTCGATCCAGGTACTGACCGGTCGAGACCGTGTACTCGGTGCAGGCGAAGGCCACCAGTCCCAGGCCGGCCAGGGCCATCATGGTGGTCGATCGCGGCCAGCGGAGCTTGAGTCCCAGCACCACCGCCCGGGCCAATAGCATGCCCAGGATGAATTCCAGCAGCCGGTAGGGAGGAAAGATGAAGAAGAGCCAGAAGTAGACGTTCCCGGGCATCTTCAGCAGCGCCGCCGCCACCGGCGCCCCCACCTGGATGGTGAGCACGCCCGCGGCGGCCAGACCAAGTCCGCGCCAGCGCAGCCGTCGCACCACGAGGATCAGGAGCGGGAAGAGGAGGTAGAAGAACATCTCGCAGGAGAGCGACCAGCTCACCCCGTTGCCGCCGAAGTACCAGCTGCCCTTGGGCCACCAGGCCTGGATGAGCAGGACATTTGCGACCTGTCCCACGGTCCCTGGGATTCGCTCCTGGGCGGCAACCACTGTGAACGCGAAGACGGTCAGAGCCAGGGTGAGCGGCCAGATCCGGCAGAACCGGCTCCACCAGAAGCGACCAGGTTTAGGGCCCGGCTTGGACCAGGTGAGTACGAAGCCGGAGAGCAGGTAGAAGAAGGTGACGCCGGTGTAGCCGTACGCCTCGGCGATGTCGACCGTGTTCGACTTGGTGAAGTGATAGCCCACGTGCACCAGCACCACCGCCAGGGCGGCGAACACCCGCAGCCCGGTCAGGCGTTGCAGGCGGGTCGGGCGGCTGGCGTCAGGAGGCTCGCTCACCTCAATGGGGCCGGCGACGATGTCCCGGGGGCGGTGGGGCGCGGATCCCGGGGCGGCCGCGACGGCGCTGCTCGTCGGCACTGATCCTCGGGTCGAGGCGTGGTCGGTCTGCGCCATGGTGGGCACCTCCGCTGGCGGCCGCTGAGTGTGTGCGCTGGCCTGATCGATCCTCCTGATGGCCGGGCGGGGCTGGCCCGGACGCGTCCCTAACGTCCCAGCTTGACCTCCAGCCCGCCTTGGCGGTGGCTGGGAGTTCCCTGAACCCAAGGTGGACTGTCAGCCACCGCCGGCAGCCGTCGTCCGCTGGGAGGCCCGGTCGCGGGGGTTTGCGGTGCCTCGTCAGTCGCTCCCTGCAGCCCCCGCCAGCCGCACCGGCCTTGCCGTGGGCCGCGCCTATCGGTAGGCGGGAACCGGACCGGCGGCGGAGATTTGGGAGCTTGTCGCAGGGGTATACGGCAAATGAGCGACACCTTCGCTCGGGAGGTTCACATGCGTTTGGATAGATTCACGCAGCGCAGCCAGGAGGCCTTGGAAGAGGCCGCGCAGCTGGCGACCACTTACCAGCACCCTGAGATCGATCCGGAGCACCTGCTGCTTGCGCTGCTGCAGCAACCGGATGGGACCGTCGCCCCTTTGCTGCAGCAGCTGGAGGCCGAGCCCGCCCAGATCAGAGGTCGGCTGGTGTCAGACCTCGAGAGCCGTCCCCGGCAGCAGGGGGCTACCCCGGTGCCCTCGCGGGACCTGGAGCAGGTGCTGCGCCAGGCCTGGGACGAGATGGAGCAGCTCCATGATGAATACTGCAGCACCGAGCACCTGCTGCTGGCGCTGACCGCACGCTCGGTCGGCCCCGCCGCGGGTGTCCTCAAGGCAGCCGGGGTCACGAGGGAGCGGGTGTTGGCGGCGCTCGATGGGCTGCGCCAGGGGCAGCACGTGACCGACCCCAATCCCGAGAGCAAGCTTCAGGTGCTGGAGAAATACGCCATCGACCTCACCCAGCGCGCCCGGGAGGGCAAGCTGGACCCGGTGATCGGCCGCGACGAGGAGATCCGTCGGACCATGCAGGTGCTGGCCAGGCGGACCAAGAACAACCCCGTTCTCATCGGGGATCCGGGTGTGGGCAAGACTGCCATCGCCGAGGGGCTGGCGCAGCGGATCGCCAGCGGCGACGTGCCCGAGACCCTGCGCAACCGTCGCCTGGTGGCGCTCGACCTGGGCACGTTGGTGGCCGGGACCAAGTTCAGGGGAGAGTTCGAGGACCGGCTCAAGGCCCTGTTGAAGGAGGTGACCAGCTCGGACGGCAGGATCATCCTGTTCATCGACGAGCTGCACACCCTGATCGGCGCCGGAGCCGCTGAGGGGTCCATGGACGCCAGCAACATGCTGAAGCCGGCCCTGGCTAGGGGCGAGCTGCGCGCGATTGGGGCGACCACCTTCGACGAGTACCGCAAGCACATCGAGAAGGATCCGGCGCTCGAGCGCCGCTTCCAGCCGGTGTACGTCGACGAGCCCTCCGTGGAGGACACCATCAGCATTCTGCGGGGCCTCCGCGAGCGCTACGAGGTCCATCACGGCGTCCGGATCAAGGATGCCGCTCTGGTGGCGGCGGCGGTGCTCTCGTCCCGGTACATCTCGGGTCGGTTTCTGCCGGACAAAGCGATCGACCTGGTCGACGAGGCGGCCGCCCGGCTCCGAATGGAGATCGACTCCATGCCGGTCGAGTTGGACACGGTCGAGCGGGAGGTGCGCCAGCTGGAGATCGAACGAGAGGCCCTGCGCAAGGAGACGGACGAGGCTTCGAGGGAGCGCTTGATCGCGCTGGAGCGCGAGTTGGCCGATCTGCAGGAGCAGGCGGTCGGGCTGCGCCAACGCTGGGAGCGTGAGAAGTCGCAGATCGCGGAGTTGCGGGCCATCAAGGAGGAGATCGAGAGGACCACCTTCGAGGCCGAGCGGGCGGAGCGGATGGCCGACTTCGGCAAGGCCGCGGAGCTGCGCTATGGGCGCCTCACCGAGCTGCGGAGGCGCCTGGAGGATCAGCAGGCAAGGCTGAGCCAGAACGAGGCCGGGGAGCCGTTGCTGAAGGAGGAGGTCGGCGAGGAGGACATCGCCGAGGTCGTGTCGCGCTGGACCGGGATCCCCGTCCAGCGGATGCTGGAAGGGGAGATGCACAAGCTCGTGGAGATGGAGCAGCGCCTCCATCAGCGCGTGGTCGGCCAGGATGAGGCGATCAAGGCGGTGGCCAGCGCGGTCAGGTTGGCGCGGGCGGGGTTGAATGACCCGCGCAGGCCCATGGGCTCCTTCATCTTCCTGGGGCCCACCGGCGTCGGCAAGACCGAGGTGGCCAGGGCGCTGGCGGAGTTCTTGTTCGACAGTGAGGACGCCATGGTCCGACTCGACATGAGCGAGTACATGGAGAAGCACTCCGTGGCTCGGCTCGTGGGGGCGCCCCCGGGTTACGTCGGTTATGAGGAGGGGGGGCACCTGACGGAGGCGGTGCGTCGCCGCCCCTACGCGGTGCTCCTGCTCGATGAGATCGAGAAGGCCCATCCGGACGTCTTCAACATCCTGCTCCAGCTCTTGGACGATGGGCGGCTCACGGACGGAAAGGGCCACACGGTGGACTTCCGCAACTGCGTCGTCATCATGACCAGCAACCTCGGCAGCCCGATCATCGCGGGGCTGCCCGACCACCCCTCGGGAGCGGAGGAGGAGTCGGCGCGCGAACAGGTGATGGCCGAGCTGCGGCGCAACTTCCGGCCGGAGTTCCTGAATCGGGTCGACGACGTGATCCTGTTCCACCGCCTGGACCTGGCCCAGATCGAGCGCATCGTGGTCATGCAGCTGCGTCAGCTCGAGCAGAGGTTGGAGTCGCGAAGACTGCACCTGCAGCTCCTGCCCGCTGCGGTCCGCTGGCTGGCGGAACAGGGCTACGATCCGGTCTATGGCGCCAGGCCATTGCGGCGGGTCATCCAGCGCGAGCTGGGGGACCGGATAGCGTTGGGGCTGCTGGATGGCACCTACCGCGAGGGCGACACCCTGGTTGTGGATCAGACGGGGGGCGGCCTGGAGATCCGCCGCGAGCCGGCTCCCGTCGAGGTTCAGCCGGAGCCGGACGGGGAGGTCGTGGATGTGGAGGCCGAGGTCCTCTAGGAGGCGGTGGGTCGGCCGGACCCTACCAGGCAGCGTCGGTCCTGGCCGCTGCCTGCCGCAACGCCTCCACCACCTGATCCCCCCGCGTGGCCAGCCCGGGACCGATGCGTATCGACTCCAGCCGCTTGCCGGCGACCACCAGATCGCACTGGGTCGCCACCAGATGGGGTTTCACCGCGGGCTTGCCGACGAAGCCTTGCAGGGCCGCTCCCACGTGGTCGCGGAGCGCTCGCGGTGAGAGCTCGCCGGCGCTGACCCGAAAGCCACTGGTAGTTGGGGTCAGGCGGAAGGAGTAGGCTCGCCTGCCCGCCTTGAGGCAGGACTCGCAGCGCCCGTGGGGCTCGTCAGGGATCTCAGGACGTCTGAGACAGACTCGGCACATGGGTTCCAGTCTAGGGTCGCGCCAGGAGGCTGGTGATCTGAATTGGGTTGAGGAGTCGATGGGCATGCAGGCGAGCGCAATTTCACAGTGGGTGACATGATTGCGCACCGGCGCTCGGCGCTGTCCTAGCGGCGCCTTGATAGGGTCCCCGCGCTCGTACCCAGTGGCAAGTAGAAGGATTCCAGCAGATCCTCCCCCCGCGGTTCCCACCGATCTCCGGTACCTCGGCGACAACTCCTCACCTAGGCCATAGCGCTGCTGGAAGCATTTCGGCAGTGCCCCCTAAGTCCAATACCGTTTAATTAAAGGATAGAGACTGCATCGGCTATAGGACGGGTGGGCTCGGGCCAGTCCTGATGGCTGGGGCGCTTGAGCTTGAAGTTGGACATCTTGCGCTTGACCACGCGAAGTGCGGCGCGCAGCCGGCGCTGTGGCAGGGGTTGATCGAGGATCTCCTCGACTGCAGCCGCGTAGACGGCAGCGAGCGCTTCAGGGGGAAAAACCAGGGGCGGTGCGCGTACTCCGGCGGGCTGCTCGAAGACTTCGCAGGAATGAGAGGCGCTGAGGTGCCAGCGCCGCCTCGAGAGCGGCATCGTGCATCAGTCGCCCGATGGCATGATGCACGCAAAGATAGCCATACACCTCCTGCTCGACGCCGGAGGGCTGCTTGGAGCGGAGGACGACCCGAGGTCCACGCTGATGGGTCTTCAGCTCATCGAGGACGGTCTCGAATTCCCAGCGCTGCCCATACAGGGCTGCCAACTCCGGCGCCGGCGCTGCACCCGGCTCGAGCACGGTGGTGAGCAGGCGATAGCCCTCGGCTTGCCCTGGTCGCCCGGGATCATCCAGCCGGTACTCAACGACCCGCACCACCATGGGGTCTTGGTGTCGGTGGCGATCGGCGAAGGCATACAGACGCGAGTGGTACGAGCCGTCCTCTAAAACCACGTCCCGGGGCAGTCGCATCCGTGTGGAGACCCGCCAACAGAGCGCCGCCCCAGTCGCCGCTGCCCGTTGCCAGCGCTCGAAGCTGTACAGGCCACGATCGGCCAGCACCAGCGTCCCTGATGGCAGGTTCGGGATCAGGCGATCCGCCAAGCGACGCTCCGACATCGTGTAGGGCCCGAGCGCCACCTGGAGAAGCGCATGGGTCCCGCACTCGGCCAGGCCCACCAGCCGCACCTGGGGAAAGGCGCCGACCGCGTTGCCGCGTGACGCGCCTGGCCGGCCGAACGCGGTCGCGTTGGCCGGCGTGTCGGCGACGTCCAGGCAAGTACCGTCCAGGCTGAGCAGCCGCCAGTCTCGGTAGAACACGCCCGGTGTAGTCTGCAGCCCCACCGGCTGAGCCACCGCAGCGAACAGAGCGGCGAGTGGTTCTGGACCGAGCCGACGCCTTGCCTGGAAGAGAGCAGCCTTGGTGGGGACCGTCCACCGGGTCTGCCAGCCGCTCCACCAGGCAAGCCCCTCGACCAGCTGCCGCATCACCTCCTCATACGAGGCATCGCTGAAGAGCGCCAGGCCGAGCACGTAGTACACCACCACCCGCGCTGGCAAGAGTCGGCGCCGATGCTCCCCGCGTCCCGTGGTCGCTACTACCGCATCTACCACCTCGGGAGGAAACACCCGGGTCAGGACCCCGATCGAGATGTGGTCAGAGAGACGCTGGTCAGTAGCTGGCTTAGAGCACGCGCGAATAGGGTGGCCGAGACGAGGTTTGGTGGGGCAACCTTCGGGCGGGGTTGGGCGGCAGCTTGTCCCGGTGGCCAAAGGTTGGCGTCGGATCAGCGAAGAGGAGTGCACGGGGCTGGAGTGGCTGCTTCTGAGGGGAGGCTTGCTCCAGGGTTGAGAGACCAGCCGACAGTGGTGAATGGGGCTTTCAGCGGTTCCAGCGATCCGCCCAGAGGAAGAGCTTGACGACCAAGATGAGGGTGGCTGCGAGTGCCATCATGGCCAAGCGGTGGTCAGAGCGGCGGTCGGTGCTGCGACGCAGCAGGCCATAGTTGGTGAACCAGGAGTTGGTGCGCTCCACGGGCCAGCGTTCGCCCATAGGAAGTAGTTTCCTGGCGGGAGCCTGGCCGCGCTTGCGCCGCCGCGCTATGACCACATCAGTGAGGCCGTGCCCAGCACACACCCCCCGCACCACCTCGTTGTCGTAGCCGCGGTCGAGGTGGAGAGTCTCGATGTCAGCCATGAGTCCCCGGCGGGCTACGGCATCGAGGGTGGGTGGGAGCAAGATGCAGTCATGGCGGTTGGCGGCCGCGATGGCCCAGCCCAGGGGCACCCCCCGGTGTTCAGTAGCGATTGACCACTTCCAGCCGACCTTGCCGCGGTCGGTGGGATTGGGACCCGTGCCTTCTCCACCACAAGGGGCTTTCTGCAGGCTGCCGTCGATGGCGACCTCGGATAGGTCGAGGCCGATGATCCGGTCGTAGCCACGGAGCGCCTCCTCAAAGGTGGCATCGAAGGCTCCGAGCTCAAGCCAGCAATCTCTGCGGGAGCGCAGGGTGGTCGCACTGCCCTTGCCCAAGCGTCCCGCGGTAGACCAAGAGCAGCCCGTCACCAGTCGAAAGACGATGGCCTCGAAGCACTTGCGGTCGGGAATCCGGGGCCGATGACAGTGCAGGGGATGGTGGTCGGGGGGAA
Source organism: Candidatus Dormiibacterota bacterium (assembly GCA_027319585.1). Taxonomy (GTDB): domain Bacteria; phylum Chloroflexota; class Dormibacteria; order Aeolococcales; family Bog-877; genus AG-12. The sequence goes on from DAHVMY010000027.1 coordinate 23,698, forward strand.
GAGGAGGCAACCGGGCCGAGAAGGCGGCCCAGGTGGCGTCGAGGACTCGTTGGTCGAGTGCCTGCACTGCGGCTCCCCAGAAACGAACTCCCTGGAAGTATACTACTTCCAGGGCCAGTTGGACGATACTAGGGAGCTGAGGTGAAGGTCACCAAGCAACAGCAGACCGCGCTCAAACGGATCGCGGATGATCTGGCTCAGACAGGCTTGGCCCTCCCGGGATCGCTCTCCGAAGGCTATTACCGTTGCGGTAGCCCTACCTGCAAGTGCGCCGCCGACCCCCCACGGCTTCACGGCCCCTATGCTCTGTGGACCCGTAAGGCAGACAACAAGACGGTCACGCGCCGGCTGGCCGAACCGGAACTGGCCGAGTACCGGCCCCTGTTCGAAAATGCCAAACGCCTACGGACCCTGATTGCCGAACTTCAAGAGCTCACCCTTGCCGTAGTCGGAACTCCAGTCTCCCCCGGTACTCACCGCCAGTCCCCCGCGACCACCAAAGTCCACCGCGGCCGCAGGCCCGCCAGGTCTCAGTAGCCTGCTCCCAACCCCTCCTGCCCTGCTCCCTGCCTCACCTATTCGTGCGTGCTCTAAGTTCATCTCCGCTCACTATAGCTCATCGTACGAGCAACTGTTCGCAACCCCTTCCACCACCTCGTGGCCGCGCAACCGGCGCCGCCAGCCGATGGGTATCGCCTCGACTCCAAGGGCCGCCCCGAGCAGGTTCCCGGTGATCGCGCCGGTGCTGTCGCTGTCGCCGCTGTGGTTGACCGCCAGCAGCACGCCGGATGCGAAGTCGTGGGCCACCAGCGCGCAGTAGACCGAGATCGCCAGCGCTTCCTCGGCGATCCACCCCGCACCGAGCCGCTCCACGACTCGCGGGCCTGGAGTGTCGGCCAGGGCTGCGAGGTCCAGGGCGTGGGAGAGCGCCGCTCTGGTCTCGTCGGCGCCTGGCCGGGCCGAGGCGAGCTCGATCGCCTACACAGCTGCACCCCGCAAGTCGTGCCCCCGGCTGACCCGGGCCACCAGGTGGGCGAAGCAGCCAGCGGCCAGATAGCCCGATGGATGGCCGTGGGTGATCGCGGCAGCGGCGACGCCCAGTTGGAACGGGTCGGCACCGACCAGGCCGATGGGTGCCACCCGCATCACTCCGCCGCAGCCCTTGCTGTTGTTATGGGGTCGCTCGATGGAACCAGGAGCCCTGCGGGAGAGCGCTGCCAGGCAGGTCGTGCCCGGAGCCCGCCTGGCCTGCAGCACCCGTTCCTTCACCAGCCACCCGGGGGGCCCGGTCTCATCCCAGGGGACCCGCTCGCCCTGGGTGTGCAGCCAGCCGAGATAGGCGTGCCAGAGGACATGGGCCGGGTCGGCCTGTCCGGTGGTCCGGCGGCGGTTCTCGGCTCGAATCAAACCGTTGCCACTGCGTGAACTCCAGTAAGCCCACGGCGGTGGCACCCCTCGCGGGGTTCCTCCCCCATTGCTGGGTTCGGTTCTGGCCTCACCGCGAACCGCCCGCGCCGAAGC
>DAHVMY010000028.1:0-24765 GCA_027319585.1 Candidatus Dormiibacterota bacterium
CAGCTCTCGGGTGGAAGGGGCCCCCACCTATTTCTACGCGTCGGAGCTGCGGGTGCTCCAGACGACTGCCCTCGAGTGACGGCCACGTGCCTTGATCACCGGCGCCGACCCGCAACCACAGGAAAGTCGCTCCGAGTGCGTAGCCGCGTTGCCTCGGAGCCACGTGGCCGGAGGGACGCTACAGCATGCGTATTAACGACCAATGGAGGATCTGCTTTCGCTGGCCGATGAGCGGCCCAGAAGAGGTGGAGATAGTTGACTATCACTGAAGGAGATGCGCGATGAGCACAGCTGCAGAGTTCCCACCCATGCACCCCGGTGAGATTCTGGTCGAGGAGTACCTATCCCCCTTGGCACTCAGCCAGCATCGGCTGGCCCTGGCCATCGGTGTGCCGCCCCGTCGCATCAACGAGATCGTCCATGGCAAGCGTCGGATCAGTGCTGACACCGCGCTCCGACTCTCGCGCTACTTCGGCACCTCCGAGCGGTTCTGGATGAACCTGCAAGGCCGCTACGACCTTGAGCTCGAGCGCGACCGGCTGAGCCAAGTCCTTGAGGAGATTGTCCCGCTGGTGCGGACCTGACTCTTCCATGCGTCGCCCGGGACACGGCCCCGAGCCGGGCGACGCTCCAATCAGGCGGAACTTTTGACCCCAGTTTTGACCCCAGCGGGGGCGCACGTCGGCGGACTATGGCGGACACCAGGGCGCCTTGCGCCACTCAATTGAACTCGAAATGAACGGTCACGAACGTCGGCGCACATACGTTTCCGATTTCGTAAACCGCTGGCCGGGAGTTCGAATCTCCCCGTCGGCTCCGCTTTTTGAGTTCAGCAGTGACCGCAGACGTCCACTTCAATCCGCCCCCGTTGCAGTCAAAATTGCAGTCAACTTCGGGGGGATCCGGCCGGCCTGTAGCGACCTCTGGTGGTCGCCGTGAGTCGGACCGAGTCCTGGCGAAGAGCCGGGAGGGGAGCGGTCCGATGTTGGCCCGGATGGCCGTCCCTGGGTCCCTCGCATCTGAATGGCACCTAAGCGGGCCAGGCCCGGTCACCCACCGGAAGGCTGTGGACGGCAGCTGGAGGCGGCCATCCAGGTGCTCAGCAGGCAAAACCGGGGATGGTTGGGGTCACCGCGACCACTGGGCTCGGTGGAGCGCCCTAGCAAGACCCCTGCCGACCGGCTGGCACGGCCTCTCAGCCGGCGCTCATAGGAGGTGGAACTCAGACACCCACGAGGTACTTCGACGTGGCTGCCGCGTCGGCGAAGTAGTTGGCATGAGTGACCCGCACCGTGTCGTAAGAATCCGACCCAACAAGGACGATCTCCAGCGAAGGGCTCGTCCGTAGGTCTCGTTCCTTCTCGGCATAGGCCGCCAGGGCGCGAGCGGCATCACACCCGAACTCCTGCACCTCGACCAACTCGCCTTTGGCATGATCGAAGACCAGCAGGAAGTGTTGGATCGACTCGCTCATGGCTTGTTCCTCCGTAAGTTTCGTTCCAAGTATGGCATCGCGGCAGCCCGCAACGTGACCACTTCCGCCGCTAACTCGCGAGCCACCATTCCTCCCGCCTCCTCAATCGCCATAGCGGCGGATGCCGTCCTTAGGAAGTCAAGCACCGGCCGCGGACCGATGCCACTCTTGAGGTCAGCTTCAATACGCCCGCCGAGGCGCTCGACGGTGACGGCCCACTCATGCATGATCCGGGTCCGCAACTGGACCTCGATGGCCCTGGCTACTCCGTCCTCGTCCGGGTATGAGACGACGACATGGACCGCTCGGTAACCTGAGGCTCGCGGGGCACCAATGTAGTCCGCCACCCGAAGCGGCGGGCGGTTCCTGCACAGGCGCCGCTCCACACTCCTGATCTCCGCCACGCTCTCTACGATGGCCCGACAGCCTCCGATGTCCTGCATCTTGGCTAGCTGCATAGTTGGCTCCCGCCGAAGCTTGTCAACGATGGTGGGAATACGCTTCAGGCGCTGAGTGACCTCCACCTGGCACCCCTCTGTCCTCAAGACGGAGCGCAGGCCCATGTTCGCCTTGATCAGAGGGTATTGGTGGGCTGCTCTGAAGACGACCAGCACCTCATAGGCTGACCGGAGGCGGTCTTCCGACCAAGGTTCAGCCTCGACAATGAACTTGCGGATGGTCTGTCCTGCCCGATTGACTTGCGAGTTCGTGGGCACCCCGACCATCGCGCCATGTTCCCACACTCGGAGTGCCGGCCCCGAGTGCCGTAAGCCGGGCCCGGTGTAGCCCGATGGCTATTGCCGGTAAGCGGGGCCCAGCACGGGAACGGAGCGTCCGGCGAATCCCGGGATCGCGCCCCCGTAGACAGATGGGAAGGTGCCGTGGACGCCTCACCTTCCCCCCGACACCTAGCGTGGTCGCTGTAGGCTGATGGGGGGCAGGTGGTCGGCGGTCGCAGAGCGGACATAGAGTCTGGATGTGAAGGGCAGAGTCGGACGTCGTCCACCGACGTCCCGAGCCTGGCGGCGTCACGGAGCCGGCCGGTGGCCGCCTGTTGGGCGGCACGGGCGGCCCGGTCGGCGCCGAGGTCGCGGACCGTCAGTTTGGTCACCTCATCTCCCAGTGCCCCGGTCCGGCCCAACTCCGAGAGGCAGCTCAGGTTCCCGCCCCCGCGGAGCGTCTGACCGCGGAGAGCCACCGGTCCAGTTCTCGGGGACGAGACCCCTCTGATCTCAGCAGGCGCCACTGCGGTCCACTTCGATTCACCCGGGTCGGCGTCGGAACGTGTGCGGCAGCGAAGCCGCACGCTGGCGGGGCACCGAGGTTAGCGGCTGACTGGATTCCAATGTGGGATGGCGGCCATGTTGGGCCTGGGTGGCCAGGCGGAGCACGGAGGCGGAGTTGGGGAAGATCCCCACCAGCTTGACAGGAGGGTGCTCGGAGCTCAACCCAGATCGGCGGCGCAGCGCGGTTGGAGCGAGTTGCTTGCGATTCTGCTCCCACGACGAGGTTTGGTGCGCGGCGTACAGCATGCCTGCAAGAAAGGCCTCTGACGAGGGGCACGTGGTTTCAACTCGCGCTGGTCCGAACGACACGGAGTCGCGCCGCGATCTCCTCGACTTCCACGGTGCCCTGAGCAGCGTCCATGACCAGGTCGAAGGCTGCGTCGTCATCGAGATCCGGGGTCTGGTCGTTCAAATCCAGAAAGACCACCGTCGCTAGCCAGGCCAGGCGCTTGTTGCCGTCGACCAAGGCGTGATTCCGGGCGATCGAATGGAGCAGCGCCGCCGCTTTGAGATCGAGGCTTGGGTAGGCGTTCTCTCCGAAGGCGTTGGACCGCGGCCGGGCAGCCGCTGAGTCAAGGAGGCCCAGATCGCGAACAGGTCCGGCCCCTAGAGCTCGGGTCAGCCCCAGCAGGTCCTCGAGGTCCAGGTACTCGACATCGGTCACACGCGGCCTAACCGCTCGATGACGTCTTCCCAGCGGCTTGCTAGTCTCTCTGTGCTGGCTCCCACACGGGCACGGTGACCGTGCCGCTCGTAGCGATCCAGCACGGCTCGGCGGATGACCTCCTGCCGGGAGGCGCCCTCGGCCTGAGCCAGCGCTGTCAAGGCCCGCTCCATCTCCGGGTCGGTGCGGACTGTCATGGCCATGATCTGATGATACCACTTTGGTACCAACAAGCCACTGGCTATGGGACGCGAAGTTCACCCAGTGGGTCTTTCCCGACCAACCGCCGAACCGCGGCCATGCTGCACGCATCGGTAACTCGCGAACCGCGTGTACCGCGTTGGGACCGAGAAGATCCTTGAAGGCGCCTGAAGCCATCAGGCGTCCGCGCGAGATCGCCGCCACCCGGCCGCAGACCCGATCGACATCACTCAGCGGTTGGAAGTTGAGGAAGACCGTACAGCCCGGCCGCGCATGGTCCGGATGAAGGTCCGGGTGTGGTGCCGGCCGACGGGCTCAAGGAATGAGGCGGGCCCGCCGAGTATGACCGGCTCCGGGTTGCCTTCGCCGGCCGCGGCGATCGCCGCCGGCCCGGCAGCGACCACGGCGGTGGTCGGGACGGCCCTCATCGGCTCATGCCGTTCGCCGCGATGTGCCGAGAGCAGGTCGTTGGGGCGATGCATCACGACCTGCGATGCACTGATCACTCCTCATCAGACGCTCCCCCGAGCGCACGGTCGACCAGCGAGACCAGGCCGACCAGGCCGGCCACCTGCTCGGAGTTGAGCCTGTAGCGACGAGCGAGGGCGGTCGGGTCGGAGAAGAGGACCGTGCTCCCCGAGGCGCCCCGGGACGCCTGACGGACGAGGAGGCGGGTCGGAAGCTCGAGGGCGAGGTCAGGGGCGGCGAGCATCGCCGGCGTCCCCGCAGCCGGGTTGCCGACGATCAACACCTTGGCCTCGGGCATGTTTAGGCCGACCGACCGTGCACCGGCGGCATGGTCGATGATGGCAAACACCGTGGCGCCGGCAGCCGTGACCGCGTCGGCGAGCCGGCGGACCGCCTCGTCGACGGGGAGCGGGCTCGAGCGCTCGACGACGCCACGATCAGCGGGCAGCGGTGCCGAAGCGTCCCCGGCGGACTTGGACCACCACAGTTCGAGCTGGATGTGATCGGGATCTCTGAAGACGAGCGCGGAGCCAACCTCGGTGTCAGCCACCGGCGAGTGCTCGACATCGAGCGCCGCCAGACGCTCCTGCCAGACATAGAGATCCTGACGCCGGCCCACGGCGAAGCCAACGTGGTCCAGCCCGGCGCGGCGCTCGTCGAGGGGCCCCCCGTGGAACCCCCGATGCTGGTTGAGCCCGACCACGAGACCTGAGGCGTCGTGGCGCAGCACGATCATGGTGCGCTCGGGAAAGTCCGTCCGCCGTAGGCGCCGCAGCCCGAGCACGTGCTCGTACCAGGCAGCGCTCACCTCGACGTCGGAGACCGACAAATCGACGTGACCGATGCCAAAGAAGCCCGCATCCTCCACGCGTATGCCTGTTCCTCTACAGCTCGATCTCGCGCTGTGCCGTGGCTTGCTGCGGCACCATCATCGTAGACCAGCTCTCTCCTCCCGTTCGCCTCCACGATGGCGCCGGCGGGCATCAGGCGTCCCCACAAGATCATCACCACCGGATCGCAAAGGTGTTCAGGCTTGCCGAGCAGGTAGGAGTTGCGGAAGATCGCCCGGCCGCGATCGAACAGGCTACGGAGGGCGGTTCGGGCGTGGTGCCGGCCCACGGGTCGAGGTCCGAGGTGGGCTCGCCGAGGATGGCCAGCTCCGGGTTGCTGAGGAGGGCGGAGGTGAGCCTCAGCGGCGCCTGCATTGGCGATCGAGGGGCAATGAGCGCTCGGCGCATACTGGCACCATGAGCAACACCGGACCCGCGACGCAATCGGCTAACCGCTACCGGGTAACGGTCGAACGCCTGATCCCCGCTTCACCGGCGGCCATCTTCGCAGTCCTGGCCGATCCGCGACGCCATCCGGACATCGACGGGTCTGGCTCTGTGAAGGCTCCAAAGGTGAGCGGCCTCCATCGTCTCAACAGTGGGGCCAGCTTCGGCATGAAGATGCAAATGGGGCTTCCGTACTCAATGATGAACACCGTGATCGAGTACGAGGAGAGCCGCCGAATTGCGTGGCGAACCACGGCGCCCCCGCCCATCGGCCATCTGGTCGGTGGTCGCGTCTGGCGGTACGAGCTGACCCCCGTGGATGGCGGTACCCTGGTCAAGGAGACCTGGGATATCTCCGAGGATCGGCAGCGCCCATTCCTGCAGCTGTTCGGCCTCCCGGCCAAGACCAGGGCCAACATGGCAAGGACTTTGGAGCGCCTGGCTGAACTGCTGGAGCGCTCTGGGGACCAGCCCGCGACCAGCACCGACTGAGCCGCGGCTGTGATGGCGCGCAGGCAACAGCACGCCCGGAAGTGGGGCGGAGTTGACGGAGCTGGCGCTGCGCACCGGGGTCCGGTAGCAGCCGGCTACGCGATCGACAGGAGGGCCCCGGTGCCAGTCCTTGCCGAAGCTGTTCCCGTCCAGTCCCGCTACCTACAGCTGGCGCCGGGGTCGGTTGGCTCGGAGATCCTTCGCGTTCGGTGCGACCAGGTGGCTCCTACCAGCCTTCCCATGAAGGACGCTGCCGGGACAGCACGAGCGGCAGACCGAGTTTGAGCGGCGGCTGTTCGAAGACCGGGGTATCGCCACGGCTGCTCGGGGTCATGGCCGAAGATCAGGGGTGGGGCTTGAGACATGGGGTCGAGTCCTGCTGCCAGTGGCCAGGTCAAAGTAAGCACTGGTGGCCAACACGAGTGAGCGGCTGGGGTTGGCGCATGCTCGCCTGCTGAGTTTGTCCAGCAGGCGGCTCCAACCGATTAGCTCGCCGGGACAACTACTCACAGCAGACGAGCCGGGCCAAATCGAGCCCGTCCAGTTGAATGCGGGTGCCCCAGCGCCGACCGCAATCAGCCGGGCGTTCCGGGACAGATGATCGGTCCAGAGTTCAAGTTAGCCGTCAGTGTGGCTCAGCGTGCGCGTCTCCGGGGCCGACGGCCGCGATCTGTCCCTGCAGCAGGTACCCAACCCCGGGCACTGTGAGCAGGAGCCGCGGAGCCTCCGGCTCCTCTTCCAATTTGGCGCGCAGGCGCTGGATGATGGTGCGGACGTACGCGTGTTCCGCCGTATAGGAAGGACCCCAGACCGCTGCCAGGATCTCGCGGTGGGTGCGCACGCGACCACGGTGGCGGGCAAGGTCCTGAAGGACTCCCTTCTCCATCGGTGTCAGACGCACCGGCTGCCCATCTACCACTGCCTGGCTGGCCGCAAGGTCAACGCGCACCCTCCCCAGGTCGATCGGAGCATCGAACTCCGAGCGGGGCTGGCGGCGCAAACGAGCCTCGAGCCGGGCCAAGAGCTCCTGAACCCCGAAGGGCTTGGCAATGTAGTCGTCGGCGCCGGCGCGCAGGGCCGACACCTTGTCGGCCTCCTGTCCCCGGGCACTGACGACCAGGATGAGCGGCGTCTGCTCCCACTGCCGGATGGTGCGCAGCAAGTCCATCCCATCGATGTCCGGCAGCCCCAGGTCGAGAATCAGCATGTCCACCGCACTGCTCCCCAGGGCTCTCAGGCAGGCCTTCCCATCCTCCGCTTTGAGCGTGCGGTATCCGGCCGACTCCAGCGTATCGATCAGAAATCGACTCATGCCGGGGTCGTCCTCGACAACCAGCACGGATGCCCCCGACGGAACTCCGCTCATGGTGATGCCAGAAGTGCGGGCACCGCTTCTGGCTCCGCCGCTTGTGAAGGGCGGGGGAGCATGAGGTGAAACTGCACTCCCGAGTCGGGCGCGTGGTCGATCCACAGCGCGCCCCCCATCGCCTCGGTCAGGCCGCGGCTGACGGCGAGCCCCAGGCCAAGGCCGCCCTCTGAGGCGGACGCGTACCTCTGGAAGAGGCGATCCCGGACCTCCGGGGCGATTCCGTGCCCGTGATCTCGCACGACCAACTCGGTGGCGGTGCGCCGGTAAGGGGGCGCCTCCCGGACCGCAATGTCGGCCCGCGTCTGGCCTGAATGGAGCTCCACGTTCCGCAGCGCGTTGTCCAGCACCTGCTGGACGCGCTGCCAGTCGGCTATCACCAGAGTGGGGCTCGACGGAACAGTCACCTGCAGATCCAGCGTCCGAGCCCAGCGCTGGGCCGCCTCCTTAGCGGCATCTCCCAGATCCATCACCTGGGTCTCGATGTGCACCTGCCCGGTGTCGATTCTCGCCATCTCCAACAGATCGTCCAACAGGCGGTTCATCCGTCGCGCCTCCGCAGCGATGAGCTGTGGATACTCGCGCCAGCGCTGGTTATGCCAGTCTGCGTCCGACAGGGCGGTGCTGTATCCGAGCAAGCTTGACAGCGGAGTTCTCAGCTCATGGCTGACAGTCGCCAGGAGCTCGCGCCGAAAGGCCTCCGCCCGCCGGGTCGCGGCCAAGGCCGCTTCGGTGCGGGCCAGTTCAGTCCGAGCGGCGATGCTCTTCTCCAACTCCGCCTCGGCGGCGCGCAGCTCGAGGTTGCTTGCTCTCAGTTGCGCGGTTGCCGCCCGCAGCCTCAGCAGGTGGCGGCGGCGAGCATTCGTGAGCCCGGCCACCGCCAGACACACCAGGAGGAACGCGACCCAGGCCAAGGTCTCAGTGGTGGAGTAGATGGTGAGGCGGCCCACCGGAGGTAGAAAGAAGTAGCCGACGGCCAAGGCCGACGCAAGCGAGCCCGCCATTGCTGCTGGGAACCCGTAGACCCCCGCAGCCGCCACGACCACGGCGAGATAGATGAACTCGTACGTTTGGGTATGGTCGGGCAGGCGCAGGGCCTTGAGAAGGGCCGTGAGGAGGGTCACCGCGGCCAGGGTGAGGACGAGCCCCAGGACGACGCGCCATCGTGACGCGCCCGGCTCATCGACCGGACGGATCGCGCCCGCAGCTCTCCGGCGCAGAGAATGCGGAATCAGCTGCACCATGTTCGGTTCCGATCGTAGCAAGCTGAGAACGAGCGATACTCCGCTTGTCCGAGCGCTCCCATCAACGCTCAGCAGGAGCGCGGGCAGCGCTGGTCAGCGTCCAACGGCCCCAGCCCTGGCGAGAGTGGTCGAGCTTCGGAGCGCGGCTCCCACCACCGGGTTCGGGTGGGACCCGGGTGCGCCCGGATCAGACCGAGCGCCCTCGATCTGGGAAACCGATCATGATGGTCGCGTGCACGCGGCAGCCCGCGATTCTCATTTCGTAGCTCTCACCCGCCCGGCGGTGCGGCTTCGCGCTGAGCGGAGGAGGGACCGTTAGTGCCCTCTGGGATGACGCCGGCCCAGCCGGCAGCGACGGTCCCACGGCGTGGGAAGGTGGCGGGCCGGGGGACGCTGACCGTGTTCCTGGGATCCGCGCCCGGAGTTGGCAAGACGTATTCGATGTTGGAGGAGGGGCGCCGCGAGCTGACCACTGGGACCGACGTGGTGGTGGCATGGGTGCAGACTTACGGCCGACCGCTCACGGAGGAGGCGCTCGACGGCCTTGAGCGGATTCCTCCGCTCAAGGTGGTGTACCGGGGCATTGAGGTCGAGGAGATGGATCTGGAGGCGACGCTTGAGCGCCGCCCGGAGCTGGCGCTGGTCGATGAGCTGGCCCACACCAACGTGCCTGGAATGTGTCACGCCAAACGCTGGCAGGACGTCGAGGCCTTGCTCGACGGTGGGGTCAACGTGTGGACCACCGTGAACATTCAGCACATCGAGAGCCTGCGCGATGTGGTGGAGCAGGTGACGGGGGTCTCCGTCCGGGAGACCGTGCCCGACTTTGTGCTCCAAAGCGCGTCCGAGCTACGCCTAGCTGACATCACCCCTGAAGCGCTGCGCAAACGCATGCGCCACGGGAACATCTATCCTCCAGAGCGGGTCGAGGTGGCCCTGAACAGCTTCTTCCGGGAGGGGAATCTGGCGGCCCTGCGCGAGTTGGCGCTTCTCTACACGGTCCAGCACCGGCAGGCCCGGAGCGTCGCGGCGGCCCCGAGCCAGGCGCTCGACCGGGTTCTCATCGTCGCGGCCGCCGATGCCACCGCACTGGGTCTGATCCGCCGAGGGGTGCGGATGGGTCGACGGCTGTCGGCCCCGGTCGAGGTCATGGCGGTGGGCGAGCCCGGCCATGGGACTGAGGCGCTCGCAGAGGCCGCCCGCCTCGCAGAGGACCTGGGCGCCACCTACAGAGCCTGCTCTGACACCGGCTCGGTGGCGGCGATTGCCGCTGAGATCGAACGTTCCGAGGCCACCCACATCATGCTCGCGGCTCCTGCCGGCAGTCGACCTGGGTCGCGCCAGCAGGCGCTGCTCGCGCGGCTGCTCGAGGAGCTCAACGACCGCCATCTGCACGTCATTGGTCGGCGGCTGGGGGCAGTCTCTGCGGGATCGGGGGATGCGCGCCCGGATCCGGCGGCGATCCTCCAGCGGGAGGCCAGGCGCGGAACCCAGGGGTCGCTGCGGCTGTACATCGGGTACGCGCCCGGGGTCGGCAAGACCACCCGGATGCTGGAGGAGGCAAGCCGCCGCCAGCGCCGCGGGGCTGAGGTGGTGGTCGCCGCCGTCGGGGGTCGGGGGCGGGCCGCAGTCCAGGTCCTGCTCAGCCGACTGCGCCAGATTCCGGCGCTGCCCACGGGCGCCGTCGACGTGGATGCGGTGCTGCGCAGCAACCCCAGCGTCGCGTGCGTTGACGACCTGTCGGTGCGGGACCTGGAGACTCATGAGCCGCGCTACCTCCAGGTCCAGCGATTGCTGGCAGCGGGCATCAACGTCGTGGGCACGATCGGCGTCATCGACCTGCCCGGGTTTGAAATTGCTCGAGGTCAGTTGGAGGCCTTGCGCGACCAGCACCATGGGCTGACGGGCTCAGTGCCAAGCCGCATTCTGGACCAGGCCGACGAGATCGAGCTGGTCGATATCCCTCCCGCCGAGCTGCGGGAGAGGGTGCGAGCCGGGTGGATCGTGCCCCCTGACGAGGTGGCGGGAGCCCTGTCTGCCTACCGGGAGGAACTCCTCGGAGACCTGCGTGATGCCACCTTGAGGTTGGTGGCCCGGCACACCGAGCAGCGCCTGCAGCGCTACATCGCCACCAACTCCATCAGGACGCTATGGGCGGTTCAGGAGCGGATTGCAGTTGCCATGCGCCCGGAGCGGGTGGATCTGGCGGCCCAGCTGCTGGAAGCCGGTCTCACCATGGCCAGACGCGAGGACGCGGAGCTGTCGCTGGTCACGGTCACTCAGCCGCGGCCGGACCAGAGGGAGGCGAGAGCGGTGGAGGAGCTCTCGCGGCTCGCAGCCAAGAACGGAGTGGCACTGGTACCGCTGCCGCGCAGCGGTACGGTGGCGGCGACCTTGGTTGGTTGGGCTGAGTCCCATCAGGTGACGACCCTCATCATGCCCGCCCCGCGGGTCCGGCACCGCCTGCCCTGGGAGCGATCGGTCGCCTTCGAGGTCATCCGGCTCGCCAAGGACACGGACATTCACATATTGGGGCGCACCCTGTTGCCGGCGGCGGTCAGCGCAGGCGAGCCAGCGCCTCGTTGAGCGCGAGCACGTTGACATAGGCTGGGCCGAGAAAGCCCAGCTCCGGTCCGGTTGTCTCGGCGCGTATCAGCTCACGCAGCCTTCGGGCGGAGATGCCGGTTGCCGCCGACACCATGGGAATCTGGGCGATGGCGTCGGCCGGGGTGATGTCCGGGTCCAGCCCGCTGGCCGACGTGGTCACCAGATCGGTGGTGGGGTTCACCCCGCGCTCATGCCAGTAATGGATGAGTTCGCGGACATCGTTCACCAGCACCTTCGACCTCGGACCCAGGTTGGCGGCTCCCGAGCTCCCCGCCCGGCCATTCTCCTGGAGCGGGTTGTCGGCGTCAGGACGGCCATGGAACCACTGGTTGCCGCTCCATGACTGACCGATCAGGGCAGAGCCGTAGCGCCCGATCGAGCCCTGGGCCTGGCTCGGAAAGAGGGCTCGGGAGAGCCCGATCCCAACCAGGGGATAGGCCAGGCCAAACACGACCAGGGCCGCCAGAGCGAGGGTCACAGCCCGACGCAGTTCAGTGAGCAAGTTGCCAGCCCTCAGTAAAGATGTGCTGCAGTTAGCAGCAGGTCGATCAGTTTGATCCCGATGAACGGGGTGATGAGTCCCCCCACCCCGTAGATCAGGACGTTTCGGCGCAGCACCGCCGCCGAGCCCGATGGACGCCACCTCACCCCCCGCAGCGCCAGCGGGATCAGCGCCACGATCACCAGCGCGTTGAAGATGACCGCCGACAGCACTGCGCTCTGAGGGCTGTGAAGACGCATGATGTTGAGCGCCTCCAACTGGGGATAGGTGGCGGCGAAGAGCGCAGGGATGATAGCGAAGTACTTGGCTACGTCGTTGGCGATCGAGAAGGTGGTGAGCGCCCCCCGGGTGATCAGCAGCTGCTTGCCGACCTCGACCACCTCGATCAGCTTGGTGGGGTTGGAGTCGAGGTCGACCATGTTGCCCGCCTCCTTGGCGGCGTTGGTGCCGGTGTTCATGGCCAGCCCGACGTCAGCCTGGGCCAGCGCCGGGGCGTCGTTGGTCCCGTCCCCGGTCATGGCCACCAGCTTGCCGCCGGTCTGCTCCTGGCGGATCAGGGCCATCTTGGTCTCCGGAGTCGCCTCTGCCAGGTAGTCGTCCACTCCCGCCTCCGCGGCGATCGCCGCAGCCGTCAGGGGGTTGTCTCCGGTGATCATCACGGTCCTAATTCCCGCGCTGCGCAGCTCGGCAAATCGCTCCTTGATCCCTGGCTTGACCACGTCCTTGAGCTCGATCACCCCCAGGATCTCCGGCCCGTCGGCCACCACCAGCGGCGTCGCCCCGGCCCGCGCCAGCTCGGCCACGATCGGTTCCAGGTCTGTCGGGACGCGTCCACCCTGCTCGGTGACCCAGGTTCGCACCGCTTCGGCCGCGCCCTTGCGGATCTGCCGCCCCTCCCTGTCGATTCCGGACATCCTGGTGGTGGCGGAGAAAGGGACGAACGTGGAGGCGCTGGGATGAGCGCTCTCGTGGACTTCGAAGCGGTCCTGGGCCAGGGTGACGATGGACCTCCCCTCCGGGGTCTCGTCGGCCAGCGACGACAGCAGGGCTGCGCGGGCAAGCTCGCGATCTTGGCGTCCGCCCACGGGGATGAAGGCGGTCGCCATCCGGTTGCCGAGCGTGATCGTCCCGGTCTTGTCGAGCAAGAGGGTCTGCACATCGCCGGCAGCTTCGACCGCTCGACCGCTCATGGCGAGCACGTTGCGCTGGACCATCCGGTCCATGCCGGCGATCCCAATCGCCGACAGCAACGCCCCGATGGTGGTGGGGATGAGACACACCAGCAAGGCCACCAACGTCACCACGGAGACCGAGCCGCCGGCATACCGGGCGAAGGGAAACAGGCTCACCACGACCGGCAAGAAGACGATGGTCAGCGCCGCCAGCAGAATCGTGAGGGCGATCTCATTGGGCGTGCGCTGCCGGTTGGCGCCCTCGACCAGGGAGATCATCCGGTCCATGAAGGTGCTACCCCGCTCCGCGGTTATCTCCACCACGATGCGGTCGGAGAGGACCCTGGTGCCGCCCGTGACGGCCGAACGGTCGCCCCCGGACTCCCGGATCACGGGGGCTGACTCCCCGGTGATCGCCGACTCGTCGACGGAGGCGATGCCCTCACGGATCTCCCCGTCTGACGGAATCACGTCCCCGGCCTCGCAGACCACCAGGTCACCGCGCCTAAGCTCGGCGGAGGTCACGTGGTCCTCGGCGCCCTCTCGGGTCAGCCGGCGCGCCATGGTGTCGGATCTGGTGCGCCGGAGTGCGTCGGCCTGGGCCTTCCCGCGGCCCTCCGCCACCGCTTCGGCGAAATTGGCAAAGAGGACGGTCAGCAGGAGCCAGATGGTGATGCTCCAGCTGAACAGGGTGGGATGGAACGCCGCCTCCAGAAGGGTGACCACGGTTCCGACCAGCACCACGAACATCACGGGATTGCGAATCTGCACGCGGGGGTCGAGCTTGAGGACGGCCCCCAGAGCAGCCTGCCGGAGGATCCGGCGGTCGAAGAGGCTGCGGGCTTGAGGCCCTCTGCGGGGTGAGTGGGCGGGCGAGCGCCGACCGGCGGTGGTACTGAGCAAACCCATCAGAAGAACCTCCCATGGCTGAGCTGCTCCACCACCGGTCCCAGGGACACAGCCGGGAAGAAGGTCAGTCCGCCCACGATGACGATCACTCCCAACAGCAGCACCACGAACATGACGTCGTCGGTCCGGAAGGTGCCGGCCGAGGTCGGGACCAGCGGCTTGGCGGCGAGCGAGCCGGCCAGCGCCAAAACCGGGACCATGATGCCGAACCGTCCGAGGAGCATGGCGATCCCGCCAGCCACGTTGTAGAAGAGCGTGTTGCCGTTCAAGCCCGCGAACGCGGACCCATTGTTGTTGGCCTGCGAGGTGAAGGCGTAGAGGATCTCGGTGAACCCGTGGGGCCCAGCGTTGAACGCTCCCGCCCGCCCGACCGGCAGGGTCGTCGCGATGCCGGTCAGGACCAGCACCGTGATCGGCATGACCAGAACCCCAAGGCTGGCGAGCTTCACCTCCCGGGCCTGAATCTTCTTGCCGAGGTACTCAGGGGTTCGCCCGATCATCAGGCCCCCGATGAACACCGCGACGATGGCGTCGAGGAGGATGGTATACAGTCCGCTGCCGACCCCCCCAGGGGTCACCTCACCCAGCATCATCCCGGTCAGCAGTCCAAACCCTCCCATCGGGTTGAAGGAGTCGTAAGCGGCATCTGCCGATCCGGTCGAGGTCTGGGTGGACGCAACTCCGTAGAGCGCCGAATCTAGGGCGCCAAAGCGTACCTCCTTGCCCTCCATGTTCCCGGTCGGCTGGTGGATCAGGCCGGCAGCCGCGACCGCCGGGTTGGGCTGGGACTCTGCCAAGGTGGTGAAGGAGGTCCAGATCGCGAATATCACGGCCATCGCTGCCAGCAGGGCCACCCCCTGGCGGCGCGATCCCACCAGGCGGCCGAAGGTATAGGTCAGCGCGACCGGAATCGCCAGCAGCAGCGCGATCGATAAGAAGTTGGTGAGGGCGGTGGGGTTCTCGAACGGGTCGGCGCCGTTGGCGTTGAAGAAGCCGCCACCATTGGTCCCCAGCTGCTTGATCGCCTCCATGAAGCCGACGGGGCCGAGCGGGATGAGCTGGGTGACCCCGTTCAGTGGGTCGTGGACCAGGACTGGGCCGGCCAAGGTCTGAACCGCTCCCTGAGCGACGTACACGAGACCGGCGACAAAGGCGATCGGAAGCAGGATGTAGAGCAGTCCCCGGACCGTGTCGACCCAGAAGCTGCCGATGGTCGACTGGCCCCGGCGCGAGAATCCGCGCACCAGCGCGATCGCGACGGCGATCCCCACGGCCGCCGACACGAACTGCTGAACCTGGAGCGCCGCCATCTGGCTGAGGTACGACATGGTGGTCTCACCGGCGTAGTTCTGCCAGTTGGTGTTGGTCACGAAGGAGACGGCGGTGTTCCAGCTCAGCGCCGGCGGCACCGCGCCCAGATGCTGAGGATTCAGCGGCAGGGACCCCTGCAATCTCAGCAGCGCGTACGTGAACAAGATGGCGATCCCGGAGAACACCAGCAGAGCCGCCGCATAGCTCCGCCAGCTCTGCTCATGGTCGGCGGTGATCCCCAGCAGGCGGTAGATCGGGCGCTCGAGAAGCGCCAGCCAGCGCACCCGCCCACTGTAGACCGCCGCCATGTAGGCCCCGAGGTAACGCCAGGCGAGCCCCAGCACGACCACCAGCGCCGCCAGGGTGAGCGCGTAATGGACCATCTAAAAGGCCTCGGGCTTGAACATCGCGTAACCCAGGTAGACGAAGAGCACCACGGCCAGCGCCAGCAGGATCAGGTGCACGACCATCAGACGCGCTCCAGCCACCGAACCAGAGCCAGCCCGACGATCGTGAATATGACCACTCCGCCCACGGCCAGCAGGTCACCCATGGGGCAAGGCTGCCACCGGCGGCATAGAGCGCGTGTGAAGGTTCCCCGAACTGGCGTCAAGAAGTTGTCAAGGACCGCGGGGGCCCGAAGCTAACCCAGTGCGGCAGGCGGCCTGGAGTACCGCCGCCTGAGTGCTGGCGATGGGCGCTCGCAGCGGCTGAGAGCTCCAGCGCCACGACCGGCCCGGTGGTGGGGAAACAATCTCCAGCGCCGGCCGCGAGCGTGAGTCCAATCGCGCGACTACATCGCCCATCACGGAAGGGTGGCCGGGGGCCGGCAGCACCAGCCCCGTCATCATGTCGGTCATGGAGGTCAGGGAAGCTTCGGGCGATGGGTCCGACCGCACGGGGGAGGGTGTGGTGGTGGCGCTGGGGGAGCTCTTCGCCGACGTCCGGGCCCGCCACCGGATTCCCGGCATCGGCTTTGGTGTCGTCGACTCCCAGGGGCTGTGGGGCGCGGGATGGGAGGGGTGGGCGGATCTCGAGTCGAGGAGACCGGTCACCGCGGAGTCGGTGTTCAGGATCGCGTCGATGACCAAGAGCATCACAGCTTGGTGCTTGCTGGCGTTGAGGGATGCGGGGGCGCTGAGTTTGGATGACGAGGTTAACTCCTACGTGCCGGAGCTGCGATTCAGGCTGGGAGCGGCGGACTGGACCGAATCTCTGACCCTGCGCCAACTTCTTACCATGTCGGCCGGTCTGGTCGAGGACGACCCTTGGGCGGATCGGCAGCTGGCGATGTCGGCTTCTGAGTTCAGCCACCTAATCCGATCGGGGCTCCCTTTGAACCGGCCCCCAGGCTGTGACTTCGAATACTCCAACCTGGGCTACGCGATCCTGGGACGGGTAGTGGAGGTGGTGTCCGGTACCACGCTTCCCGACTTCGCAGCCCAGCATCTGTTCGTGTCCGTGGGCATGAACTGCACCCACTTCGAGTTCGAAGAGGTCTCACTTGCGCGGCGCGTCCTAGGCTACCGGGACCAGGACGGATCCGCGGTCGCCGAGGCGCCTCTCCACCACGGCGCGTTCGGGGCGATGGGGGGAGTGTGGACCTCGATCGAGGACTTCGGCCGCTACGTACGGCTGCACCTCGCCGCCGCCCGCTTTGGCGAGGTGGAGCAGAGCGTTCGCACCACCCCCTCGACTCTGCGCGAGATGCAGCAATCGCATCGAGCCATCCGGCCCGGTCGCCCGGTCCGCCCCGGCGTCACCGGACTTGCCTACGGGTTCGGGTTGTTCTCCGGCTGGCACGAGAGGCAGGGGCGGGTGGTCTTCCACAGCGGGGGCCTGCCCGGCTTCGGGTCGCATGTCGAGTGGCTGCCCGACTGCGATCTGGCCGTGTTTGCGTTCGCCAACCTGACCTATGCGCCGATGCGAGTGGCGGTCGCCGAGGCGATCGAGCACTTGGACCAGGCGGGGGTGCTGAATCGCGGGGAGACCGAGCCTGCCGCCGAGCTCGTTGTAGCTCGCGAGCTCGTGATCGCGGGCTACAACACCCTCACCCTCGACGGTCTCGGGGAACTCGTGGCCACCAACCTGTTCGTGGACTCCGCTCTCTCGGCGAGGAATGCCGAGCTGGCCCGCCTGCAGGCCCGCCACGGGCCCTGCCTAACCGCTGCCGCGATCAGACCGGCCGGGCGACTACGCTGCAGTTTCACCATGCACTGCGAGCGTGGTGACGTCGACTGCGAAATCTGGCTGTCCCCGACCTCCCCGCCCAAGGTTCAGCGGCTCGCGTTCACCAGCGTCGCCGGCGAGTAGCCACCGCGGCGGCAAGCGACTCTGGGCCAACCCTGGCGTGCGGGCGCTCATGCCGCGCGATGCCCGCTAGGGTGAACTGATACGGAGGTTTGGGCCAGGGGCAATCGGCTGGTCGCCGAACCGCATCTGCCCCCAGCGGAGGGCTTGTCGGTGCCCCAGCGCTCTCTCGATGCCCTGATCCTGCTGGGCCCCTCCAATTCAGCAGCGGTCTCCGGCCAAGCTGAGAGGTGGACTGGGGAGCCGGTCCAGGCGGCGCCTATCCCCTCCGAGCCAGGAGGAGGTCGCGGGTCAGGTCCACGTGGCCGCGGTGCCGTGCGAGTTCCTCGTAGATGTGGATGAGGGCGCCACCTTGGGTTTTGCCCATCGGCGAACCCCGCAGCTCATCCCCGGGGGAGTTGTTTACCGCGCGATTTGGCTCGGACCCGATTAGGTCCTCTTGCAGTTGCCGCTGGCCCGCCCGGGCCCGGTCGACCAGGTGTTCGACCGAGCCGCTGGCGCGGAATTCCGAAGCGCGGTCGCGTGAGGATGGCCGGCCTGCGACCACGTGCCCTCCCCAGTACTCCATGACGCCCAGGCAATGGGTGAGGATCGCGTACGGCGAGTTGGAGCCGGGGACGTCCAGCGCCTGGTTGGCGAGCGCATCTCCCAGTTCGAGCACCATGGCGATCATCGCCTGCAGCTGCTCGTCTACAAAATAGAGGTAGTCGTCCTTCGAGATCATGGTGTCCCCCAAGACGCCCTCGGCACCAGCCCGAGTAGCTCGATTGTACGGGCCGGCTGTACCCCCTCGGGAGGCACCCTTGGGTGTTGCCGGATCGGGATGGGGATCGCGGGCCTTGCGGCTGCGCGGTCGGCCGGGCGAATGGTCGGATGGGGCTCGGCGAACGCCTGGGTGACCCACATCCGAGCGGTCACGAACGGCAGGTGAAACTACAATCAGAACCTCAGCCACCAGCCTGCCCGGCCGGTGTCGCGACCCCGTCGTGGGTGGCCCCCGATGTTTACGTTGTTCCGGATTGGGAGACTTCCGAGTGAGCGATAGCGAAGATCCGACCGCGGTCCGACTCGGCCGTGATCACCTCTGGACGGGAGCTCGACCGCGACAACTGGACGCCGAGGTTGTGGCCCGCCTGGAGGAACACGCCGCAGAGATCCTGCGCACCCTGGGCATGAACTTCGACACTCCGGGCACGCGCAACACGCCTCGACGCTTCGTCAGGGCGCTCGTGGATGCCACCGTGGGGTATGACGGCGATCCCAAGTTGCTCACCATCTTCCCGACGGAGTGTCAGGGCGGGCCCGACTGCAGGATCAGCCAGATCATCGAGGGCCCGATACCTTTCTATTCACTTTGCGAGCATCACTCCCTGCCCTTCCATGGATTCGCCCACGTCGCCTACATCGCGCATGAGCACATCGTCGGACTCTCCAAACTCACCCGGCTGGTCAACGTGTATGCGCGGCGGTTCACGGTTCAGGAGCGGGTGGGCCAGGAGATCGCGGACTGGATGGTGGATCAGCTGCGACCCCACGGAGTCGCGGTCCACCTGTCCGCCACGCACCTCTGCACCAGGATGCGCGGGGTACGTAATGAGACCACCCGCACCAACAGCTCCGTCTGGCGAGGCGCCTACGAGGAGGATGCGGCGCTGCGGGCAGAGTTCCTTACCACTGTGGGCCGAGGCCTCGGGTAGTGAGGGAGCTCACCGTCGTCGCGGGCGCCGCCGGATCCCTCGGGCGGGCGGTCGTCGAGGTGCTGGCCGCCGGGACGACCACGGTCGTGGCGGTGGGCAGGCCCGGATTTGAGGAGGTGGCAGAGCCCACCAGCGGCAAGAGGGGCGCTGTGGTCCGGCTGGGGGCTGACCTCATCGACCCAGATTCGGTCGCCTCGCTCTGGCGCCGCATCGATGGGCTTGGCGAAGTGGTGGCCGCGGTCAATCTGGTGGGCGGCTTTCAGGTCGGCACCGTCGCCGACACCACCTGGCCGACCTACCGCGAAAGCCTTCAGGTGAATCTCGACTCAGCCTGGCTGGCGTGCCGGGAGGCAGCGCCGCGCCTCGCCCAGCGAGGCGCGGGTGCCATTGTCAATGTGAGCTCCAGAGCTGCCAGGGTCGCAGGCGCCCAGAGCGCCGCCTACGCGGTCGCCAAGGCCGGAGTGGTTCGACTCACCGAGGTCCTCGCCGCGGAGCTGGCGCCTCACCGGGTGAGGGTGAACGCCGTGCTGCCGTCGGTGATAGACACTCCCTCGAATCGGGACCGCCTGGGCGGGGACAGCACCCGCGCGGTCCCTCCCCAGGCCATCGCCAGGGTCATCGCGTTCCTGCTTGGGCCGGACGGGTGGCCGATCAGCGGCGGCGCGATCCCGGTGTATGGCTGGAGCTGATCTCGTGGAGCTGCTGTTCCAGGCCAGCGGGCTCGCCGAGTATCCGCTGCCGGAGCCACTCCGCGCCCACTACGGCGGTGGACTGGGCTTCTCTGAACCGCTGTGGTACGCCAATTTCGTCTCCAGCCTCGACGGGGTGGTCAGGGTGCCGGGCAGGATGCATGTGGGATCGCTGCTCTCGGGCCACAGCCAGGCCGACCGGTTCTCAATGGCTTTGCTGCGAGCGTGCGCGGATGCGGTTGTGGTCGGCGCCGGGACTTTGCGCGACAGTCCCGGCACCAAGTGGACCGCGGAGCGGGCGTATCCATCCTTGGCCCCGGAGTTCCAGGAGCTCAGGCGCCGGCTGCGCAGAGCGGCCGAACCGCAGCTGGTGGTCGTGGTGGGCTCAGGAGACCTGGACCCTGAGCACCCCGCCCTCCAAGGGCCTGCGCTGGTGGTGGCGCCCGAGTCGAGGCTGCCCGTTCTGAGGCACCGGCTCGCATCCGCAGTTGGCTGGCTGGGGTACGCGGACACCCGCATGGATTGGCAGTGGCTGGCCACCGAACTCCAACATCGCGGCCACCGCGCGGTGCTGACCGAAGCTGGGCCGACCTCCATGGGGCAGCTTCTCCAACTCTCCCTGGTCGATGAGCTGTTCCTCACCCTTTCTCCGGCCGTGGCCGGTAGGCCGGCCCAGGCAGGCCGTGCCGGCTTCGCAGGCAGTGTTGACCTCCTTGGGGAGGGGATCCCGCCAGCCCATCTGTTGGCGGTGCGGCGGGCTGGCGACCACCTCCTCCTGCGCTACCGGCTGCGACAGCCGGCGCCCCAACCATGAGCTGGCCGAGTCGGCCGGCTCGTGGTTGCGGTTGCGCTAGGAGATGGCCATTGCTAGAGTGGGCTTTCAAGTCGGCCACGCTGGAGTTCGAGGAGGTGAGTTCAATGGCTTGTGATCTCAGATCGCCGCTCTCGCACTTCCGAACTGACAGCACCACAAGTGCCCGGCTTTCTCTGGTGGCATCTCCCATCTGAGCCTTGCGGCCGGGCACCTCCCACTAGGAGGTCGTCCTTGACCGCTCGCTTGCTGCAAGACTTCGCATCACTGGAACCCCTGGGCTGGGACGATGAGCGCGCCCGCGAACTGGCGCTGATCGCGGCTCCAAAGTCCGCGGTCGGTCGGGTGTCGCGCATCGACCGCCGCTGCTGCACGGTGCTCACTCCCACACCGGTTCGCGCCGGCTATCAGGGGTTCCACATAGCAACGGGGGATTGGGTGGTCATGTCGCCCGGGCCTGGCTCTGTAGGTGAGCAAAGGGTGGTCGGGTTGCTTGCGCGCCGATCAGCCTTTCTCCGTCGAGGGGCGGGCGCCGCGACCGAAGCCCAGGTGGTGGCCGCCAACGTCGACAGAGCGCTGCTGGTGCATGCACTGGACCGGGAGCTCAACCCGCATGCTCTGCAGCGCTATCTGGCCTTGGCCTGGGACAGTGGCGCCCGCCCGGTGGTCGTGCTCTCCAAGGCGGACTGTCGCGCGCCCAACGAGCTCCGCCATCTGGTCGAGCTCGCCGCGCGGGTGGCCGGGGGGGCCGGGGTGGTCACCTCCAGCACCGTAACCGGCGATGGGCTCCAGGAGCTGCGCGATCAGCACCTCAAGCCGGGCCTGACCGTTGCTCTGATCGGGCCGTCCGGAGCCGGAAAGTCCAGCTTGGTAAACGCGCTGACCGAGTCGCTGTCCATGCCCACCGGAGCGGTGCGGTCGGACGGTAAGGGGAGGCACACCACCACCCACCGGGAGTTGCTGGTGGTCCCCGGGGGCGGCATATTGCTGGACACCCCGGGCATGCGATCCGTCGGGCTGTGGTTGCAGAACGATGGGTTGGAGGTCGCCTTCGCGGAGGTCGAGCGGCTCGCCGCCGACTGTAAGTTCAGAGACTGCGCTCACCGAACCGAACCCGGGTGCGCCGTCTCCGCGGCCGTGGCGGCCGGGACGATCACCTCGGACCGGGTTCTGAGCTGGCAGAAGCTGAAGACGGAGAGAGCGGCGGTGGCCGCCAAGCGGGCGCAACCCGGTGGGAGACGAAAGCGGGGGCACTCTGGGAAGGCTGGTCTCTGCGGTCCGGCTCACCGCTGAGGGACGTCGGGCACGCGTCTGGTAGCTTGAGCGCACATGGATCTCCCCGTGGCGGTTGTGGGAGGGGGCCCGATCGGCTGTGCGGTGGGGCTGATGATCCCGAGCGCGACCGTCTTCGACGCCCGCCAGTACCCGCGCGACAAACCCTGTGGCGAGGGTCTCATGCCGGCGGGGGCGGCCATTCTGGAGTCGCTGGGCATCTCCCTTCAGCAGGCTGGATTTCCAACCATCGCCGGGGTGCGCTACCGTCTACCCGGAGGCGAGTCGGTCCGCAGCGACTTCCGCGAGGGATGCGGCTTCGGGACCAGGCGCTTGCGCTTGGACGCCCTCCTGGCATCGCGCGCCAAGGTCGTCACCGGGGTCCGGGTCCTGGGCATGCGGGTCCTGGAGGACCGAGTCGAGCTGCAAACTTCAACGGGTACCATATCCGCCGGTACCGTGATCGGAGCCGACGGCCTCCGCTCGACCGTCTCACGTCTCATGGGGTGGACCGGTGTACCAAGGGGGCGCCATCGCTTCGGCGTGGTGGGACACTTGGCCACCCCCACAATGATCCCCGACGTCGAAGTGACCCTGTTTGGCGAGGTCGAGACCTACCTTGCCCCGGCGGGGAAAGAAGAGGTGCTCTTCGCGGTTCTGGGACCCCGGGGCTGCCTCCGGGACCGCGGCGGTTCGGTTCAGGGTACCTACCGGCGCCTCCTCGGGTCCGCCCGACCGGATCTGCGCACGGCTCCGCTGGTTGGCCGCCTGAGCGGAGCTGGACCCTTCTTCGTAAGGCCGCGAGCGGTGTCCTGCGCTCGCGTCTTCCTGGTCGGAGATGCCGCGGGGTTCCTCGATCCTGTGACCGGCGACGCCATGACCGCCGGGCTGCAGCAGGCACGGTGGTTGGCGCGGCTTCTCACCGACGACCCCGCGTCAGCTCCGGCCCGATATCGGGCCCTCTGCCACCATCAGTGGAGAAGGCGGCTGCTGGTCACGCGCATGGCACTCCGCCTGGGTGGCTCCGATACCCTGAGTCGCCGAGCGGTGCACGGGTTGCGGCGTCGCCCGGTCGCCCTCCAGCGGCTGCTCACGGTGAACCAGGGGCTCGCGGGCGTGGGGCTTCTGCGCCCTCTGGACTGGGCTGCCCTGTTGGGCCTCGCTTAGCCGATGACCACCATAGCCAGTGTGGGCCTGGCGCTTCCCTCTTACCGCCTTGCGGCCGACGAGGGACGATCCGTGATCGCGGGTCACTGGCCCCATCTGACCGCGCTGGCGGTCGAGCCGGTGACTCGCTATCTGGTGCGGCCCGTCGACGTGACCTTTCGCCCCCGCACGATCGCAGAGCGGATGGCGGTCTACTCTGAAGAGGCTCCGAGGCTGGCCGAGGTCGCGGCGAGCCGCGCTCTGGCGAGCGCGGGAGTGTCGCCGTCCCAGGTCGACCTCTTGATATCCGTGTCCTGCACCGGCTACATGGTTCCCGCCCTGGATGTCCGGCTTTCCAACTCGATGGGCTTCAAGCCCTCGGTGCTGCGCCTGCCGCTAACTGAACTGGGGTGCTCCGGAGGCGGGGCCGCCCTGGCCGCAGCCCATCGCCACCTCCAGGCGGAGCGCACCGCGATCGTGCTGGTGGTGTGCGTCGAGTTGTGTTCGTTGACGTTCGACCCCGACGATCTGAGCCTCGACAACCTCACTGCCGCACTCGTGTTCGGCGACGGGGCGGCGGCCGCCGTGCTGCGGGACGACGGCCCCGGGCTGCACATCACCAAGGCGGGGTCCCGGCTCATCCCCAACACCGAGCACCTGCTGGGGTTCCAACTACGGGACGGCGGGTTTCACCCGGTGCTGGACCGGCACCTCCCGGGCCGGCTGGAGGCCGCGTTGACGGAGCTGGTGACCACCTTTGGGGGTCAGGAGATGAGCTTCTACGCGGTTCACGCCGGTGGGCCCCGGATCTTCGACGCTGTCGAGCGTGCCCTGTCACTCCCTCCGTTCGGGTTGGCAGCGTCGCGCGCTTCCTTTCGCGAAGTGGGAAACCTCTCGTCGGCCTCGCTGCTCTTCGTCTTGTCCCGCCTGCAGCCTGATGCCGGCTGCGGTCTGGCGATGGCCTTCGGTCCGGGCGTCTCGGTGGAGCTCCTGCAACTCAGAGCCGGATCGATCAGCGTCGATGCGTGACGAGGAGCGGTGGGCAGGACCGCCTGCTTCCTCTTCGGCGGGCTCGGCTCGGTGGTCATAGCCTGTCCCGCCGACCAATCGCCCACTCTTGGACGGCCTGGACCGGCCCCCCACGTCATACCCCCCGGCGGAGCCCAGCGACCGGGCCTTCAGGGCTTGGAGCCGGCTCCGACGTGCCAGACAGAGCGTGGTTGGGCGTGGTCCAGGAATGGCGTGGAGTGGGCGGCCCAGTTCGCGCCACGCTGCGGGCCACGAGGGACGTCTCGTCCAGCTCGGGACCCCGCGGGAGCGCGTTCGGGAACTTGGGCGGGGTCGCCTCCTGGTGGGGCCTGCCCTGGGGCACCACTGGACCAACCGGGCGCCGGCCGGGTGCTGCCTTCTGGCGCAATCTGGTCATGTTGGGTCCCCGCAGACAGCTCACCTCGGAACGCTCTGCACTCGGCGCCTGGCGGTCGCGCCGCCGTCCGCTGAGCCTGGGTGGGGCACGGTGCGCCCGCGATGGGGTCACCGCAGCGGACATGCCGCGGACAAGTTGGCTTGGTGCGCCTCTGGGAGTCGGGCATCGGATCGACCGGACTGCTTGAAACCATCCCCGATTGGCCTCGCCGTCCCACGGCCCCGCTGGGTGGCCCACCGGTGCCGGGACTCGGGCGGTATGCTGCGGCGACCGGCGCGGCGCCAGCGGTTCTGGAGCGTAGGGGAGGATGGGCGTTGAGTGACGTGGACGGTGTACTGGCCAAGACCGTCGATGACTACTACCAGATCCTGCAGGGTGGGGCCCACGAGTTCGATCCCGTCCGGCTTGGCGCACTGCTCGCGCCCGACCTGGTGTTTGAGG
>DAHVMY010000029.1:0-24751 GCA_027319585.1 Candidatus Dormiibacterota bacterium
GAACAGGTGGAGCACCTGCAAGCGGGCGGGGTGGCGGTCCTTGAGATCCGCCAGCTCATCCAAGAACATCGCTGTCTCAACGGTGCGGTTGCCGTAGCAGATGGTCATCTGGCTCTCGGGCTCGGCCGCCAACGCCTCGGCGGCAATGGCGAGCACCGGGGTGATCCCGGACCCCGCCACCAGCGCGACGTAGGAACGCCGGGCCCCGTGGTCGAACGGGAGCGTGAAGCTGCCGGCGGGCTCCATGACCTCGACCCGCGCACCGGGCGCCACCTCCTCGAACAGAAATCGCGAGAGGATGCCGTTGGGGACGCGGCGCACCCCGATCCGCAGCTGGCCCATTGACGGGGGCACACAGATGGAGTAGGTGCGACGCACCTCCGCTCCGTCGACCCAGGCCCGGATGGTGAGATGCTGGCCGGCCTGAAAGTGGAATCGCTCCCGCAGCTCAGGGGGAACCGCGAAAGAGACCGCCACCGCGTCGTCGGCGACCCGCTCGACCGCGGTCACCGTTAGCTCATAGAACCCGCCCCGGCCTGTCGTCGCCGGAGTCGCCTGGGCCAGGCTCACTCCAATGCCTTGAAGTGCTCGAAGGGCTCGCCGCAGGCGAGGCAGCGCCACAGGGACTTGCAGGCGGTGGTGCCGAAGTGGCTCGTCTCCTCGGTCCGCAGGGATCCACACTGAGGACACTTCAGGCTGAGACGGAGGACAGAGTCCCCGCCTCGGGCCACCGGCGGAACGATTCCCATCTCATGCAACCGGGCCCTCGCCCGCTCTCCCATGCGGTCCGTGCTCCACGCCGGCTGCAGCTGGAAGTCGACTCGCACCGATTTGAAGCCCGCCGCCAGCAGAGCCGCGACCACGTCGCGGCGCATCACCTCCAGCGCCGGGCAGCCTGAGTAGGTCGGGGTGAGGATCACGGCGACCTCACCATCCGCTCCCACGTCAACTGAGCGCAGAACTCCAAGATCCTCCAGGGTCAACGCGGGCAACTCCGGGTCAACCACCTGGGCCGCAACCTCCCAGGCACTCAGCTCACCAGCTGGCATCTGGATGGCTCCGATGAAGGTGCTGCATCTCGGCCAGCATGTGACCGAGGTGTTCGGAGTGAAAGCCCTGGCGCCCTCCAGTCCGCTGAAAGCCGGCTTCGGGAACCTCAAGGGTGGAAGCCACCAGCGTGTGTTGAACGAAGGCGTGCCAATCGTCCTTCAGAGCCGACCCCAGCGGCGCCATCCCGGCTTCGGCAAGCTCTGCCGTGATGGCGTCGTCTTCAAACATCTCGGCGGTGAAGGGCCAGAGCGCCGTCAGCGCTCGGACCATACGCTTATGGCTCTCTTCGGTCCCGTCGCCCAGACGCTGCGTCCACGCTGCCGCGTGGTCCCGGTGATAGCGAGCCTCCTTGGCTCCCTTGGCGGCCGCCCCCGCCAGGGTGGTGTCCTTTGACTCTGCGAGCGCCTGATACAGCAGCAGTTGGTAGCTCGAGAAGAAGAGGTGGCGGACGATGGTCATGGCGAAGTCGCCATTGGGCTGCTCGACCAAGAGCAGGTTGCGATATTGCCGATCGTCACGCCAGTAGGCGAGATCGTCGGCACTCTTCCCAAGGCCCTGACCGGCGTATCCGAGCAGGGTGCGGGCCTGCCCCAGCAGATCCAGGGCCAGGTTTGCGAGCGCCACGTCCTCTTCGAACTCGGGAGCTCTTGCCACCCACTCCGACAGCCGATGCGACAGGACCAGGGAGTCGTCTCCGATGCGGAGCGAGTAGTCGCAGATGGCGCTGGCCAGCTCCAGTTGGGCGAGCGCGGTCACAGCTTGAGGTCCTCTGGCACCTTGTAGAAGGTGGGATGGCGGTACACCTTGTCCTCGGGAGGGTCGAAGAGCGGACCCTTCTCGTCAGGGTCAGATGCGTGGATCTGGTTGGCCGCCACCACCCAGATGGACACCCCTTCCCCGCGCCGCGTGTAGAGGTCGCGGGCATTTTGGACCGCCATCTCCCAGTCGGGAGCGTGCAGGGAGCCCACGTGGGTGTGTGAGAGGCCGCGCCGACTCCTGACGAAGACCTCCCAGAGCGGCCAGCCCGGCTGTGCGCTCACGCGGCGGCTCCGGTGCCGACTGCCAGATGCTTGACCGCCCATGCCTTGGCCGCCTCCCGAACCCACGCGCCGTCGCTGTCCGCCCGCCTGCGGGCCGCGATCCGCTCAGCGTTACACGGGCCGTCGCCCCGCACCACCCGGTTGAACTCCTCCCAGTCGATGGGGCCGAAGTCATAGTGGGAACGCTCGGAGTTCCAGCGAAGTTCCGGATCTGGAAGTGACAGACCGAGAGCCTCCGCTTGGGGAACCGTCATGTCCACGAAGCGCTGGCGGAGCTCGTCGTTGCTGACCCGCTTGATCCTCCAAGCCATGGACTGCGCGGTGTTGGGCGAAGCCTGGTCCGGCGGGCCGAACATCATTAGGGACGGCCACCACCAGCGGTTCACGGCATCCTGAGCCATCTCATGCTGGGCCGCGGTCCCATGGCTCAACTCCATCAGCAGCTCGAAGCCCTGGCGCTGGTGGAAGGACTCCTCCCGGCAGATCCGGACCATCGCCCGGGCGTACGGGCCGTACGAGGTGTGGGTGAGGGCCAGCTGATTGGTGATGGCCGCACCATCGACCAGCCAGCCGATGGCGCCGACATCCGCCCACGTCAGGGTGGGGTAGTTGAAGATGCTGGAGTACTTCTGCCGGCCGTTCTGCAGCTGCTCCACCAGCTCTTCGCGGCTGATCCCCAGGGTCTCGGCAGCCGAGTAGAGGTACAGCCCGTGCCCGGCTTCATCCTGGACCTTGGCGAGCAGGATGGCCTTGCGTCGCAGCGAGGGGGCGCGCGTGATCCAGTTGCCCTCCGGCTGCATCCCGATGATCTCGGAGTGAGCGTGCTGGGCCACCTGCCGGATCAAGGTCGCACGATAGCGGTCGGGCATCCAGTCGCGAGGCTCGATCCGTTCATCAGCATCGATGCGAGCTTGAAATGCCCGTTCCCGCTCGTCCATCTCCGGTGCTGCCATGACCACTCTCCAATTTCCCGACCGATCGGTCGGTTTTGATTCTGCCCGCAGTGCGAGCCGAAGTCAAGACGGCTTGACCGATACTCTTCAGCATGCCATACCAGGATTCGCCGCCCCCCTCTCCGCGAGGCCGAGGCCGGACCAATCACAACTCCGAGTGGCTGCTCGGTATCGCGGTCGCCGAGTTCAACCGTCGCGGCTACGAGGCGACCAGCATGTCCCAGCTGGCCACGGCGGCAGGAATCACCAAGTCAACCATCTACCATCACTTCGGTAGCAGAGAGCTCCTGCTCCGGGCGGCCCTGGAGCGGGCTCTGGAAGCGCTGTTCGCGGTCCTCGACCAGGACGTTGCGGACGTGCATGGAGCGGGGGAGAGGCTGCGAAGGCTGATCGCCGACACCGCCGGCGCGCTGGTGGCCCAGCTGCCGTATGTGACTCTGCTGCTCCGCGTGAGGGGCAACACCCCTAGCGAGCGCTGGGCGTTGGACCAAAGGCGGGAGTTCGACCGCAGGGTGGCGGCGCTGGTGGCGGACGCCGCGCGGGCGGGGGAGGTGCGGGACGACATCGATCCCGGCCTTGCCACCCGGCTCATCTTCGGCATGGTCAACTCCATCACCGAGTGGTATAGGGCAGATCACGAAGCCCCTTCAGCCGGGCTGGCCGATCAGGTCGCCTCGCTGGCGCTGGAGGGGCTGCGCGGCCGGTGCGGTCCAAGCCCGCGTGAGTCGGGTAAGTGGTAGGTTGAGGTGAGGAGGAAGCCGTGTTCGAAGCGACAGACATCCGCGAGTGGCTGGGCCACGACGTGCTCGATGAGTCGGGGAACAAGATAGGGGAGCTGGAGGCGATCTACTATGACACCGCCAGCGACGAGCCGTCATTCGCCACTGTCAAGGTCGGCAGACTGTCCCACCGGCTCGTGTTTGTGCCACTGGAGGGAGCCAGGGTGGGGTTCGGGTACCTCAGAGTCGCCTACGGCCGCCAGCTGGTTCAGTCGGCACCGTCGATCGACACCGATGGCGGGCTTGAAGCGGCTGACGAGCCGGCGGTCTTTCAGCACTACGGGCTCACGTACCAGCCCGGTGCGACCGGAGAGCGTCGGCTGGCGAGGCGCTGATCGGGCGGCCAGCTCCAGCGGCAGTTCTGGGGAGGAGCGGATGCATATGATGCGGCCGTGACCGAACCCCCCTTTGACCAGCCGTTCACTGTCAGTGCCATGATCCCGTCCCCGCACGGGCCGATGCCGGCCTATGTGGCCGCTCCCGATGGTGCGGGTCCGCATCCGGCGGTGGTGGTGATCCACGACGTGTTTGGCGCGACTCCCGACCTCCGCGCCCAGGCCGACTGGCTCGCATCCGCCGGGTTCCTGGCGGTGGCTCCCAACCTCTTTCACCACCAGGGCAGGGTCACCTGCATCCGCCGGGCCTTTACGGACCTTCGCCAGCGCCAGGGCCGCACCTTCGACGACGTCGAGGCCGCCCGGGCATGGGTCACCGCCCAGGCCCAGTGCTCCGGTCAGGTGGGGGTCATCGGCTTCTGCATGGGGGGCGGCTTTGCGCTCCTGATGGCGCCGCTCGGTCGCTACCAAGTGGCGAGCATCAACTACGGGCAGGTGCCGGCTGATGCCGAAACCATCCTGATGGGGTCCTGCCCGTTGGTCGCCAGTTACGGCGGCCGGGACCGCACCCTCAGCGGCGCCGCCGATCGGCTCGAGTCGGCCCTCACCCGGCTTGCGATCGACCACGATGTGCGCGAGTATCCCGCCGCGGGTCACGGCTTCATGAACCGCCACCGGGGCCTGCTCCCAACCGTGATGGCCAAGGTCGGCGGGGTCGCCTACGAGCCGGATGCGGCCGCCGACGCCCGGTCCCGAATCGTCGCATTCTTCGAGCGCCATCTGGGCCTGCGGCCGCAGCCGGATTGAGATCCCGGCAACCCCGATCGAAGTGGCACCAGCCCGGGGTCGGGGTGAACGGGGCGATCAGCGAATGCCGGTCAGAGCCGTGCGCTCCTGCCGCTGCCACCGGTGCGACCGCGCGGATCTTGGCTTGTGGGGACTTCAGGCGGCAGGTCGCTGCAGTGGTGAGCTCCATTCCCCCTGGTGAGGTGATGAGCTACTCCCAGGTTGCTCTGCTGGTGGGCCGCCCCGGGGCGGCTCGGGCGGTCGGCAACGTGCTCGCCGGATCCCATGGCCTGCCATGGTGGAGAGTGGTGACCCAGAGCGGCCGCCTGGTGCCGGGCTTGGAGATCGACCATGCGCGTCGGCTGGCGGGGGAGGGATGCGAGGCGATGCCGGTGCCCGGCCCACAGCCGGCGCTAGCCCGCGCTGTGCGGCCCTTGCGCCGCCATCGCGGTTCTGGTCGCGCTCCACGCGGTGGCAGCAAGGATCAGTAGGTCAGGTTCTGACCGGCGGCAAGATCATCGCCGCCAAATGTGGGCCCGCTGGACCGTCGCCCTCAGCCTCGCAGGTCCAGGATCCGCTTGGCCTTGCCCAGGGATCTCTCGAGCGATCCCGGCTCCACCACGTCGGCATCGACCGTCACCCCCACGGCCTGCTTGATCCGGGTGATGAGCTGGCCCCGGAGCTGCTCCCGCTGCTCCGAGCTCGCCGATCCCGCGGCTGCCTCCACCCGTACCGTCATCTCATCCATCCGGTTCGGGCGGCTCAGCACGCAAACGAAGTGGGGGCTGAGGCCGGGCATCCGCAGCACAATCTCCTCAACCTGGGTGGGGAACACGTTCACCCCGCGCACGATCATCATGTCGTCGGTGCGCCCGCGGATCCGCTCCATCCGGCGCATGGTCCTGGCGGTGCCGGGCAGAAGGCGGGTGAGATCCCTGGTGCGGTAGCGCAGCAGCGGCATCGCCTGCTTGGTGAGGCTGGTGAGCACCAGCTCGCCGAGCTCGCCGTCGGGAAGAGGGGTCCCGGTCGCTGGGTCCACCACCTCCGGGTAGAAGTGGTCCTCCCAGATCGTCAGGCCGTCCTTGGTCTCCACACACTCCTGCGCCACCCCCGGGCCCATCAGCTCCGAGAGCCCGTAGATGTCCACGGCGTGCATGTCCGCTCGACTCTCGATCTCCGCGCGCATCTCTGCGGTCCAGGGCTCCGCCCCGAAGATGCCCACCTTAAGGGAGGTCGAGCGAGGGTCGATGCCCTGCCTGGCGAACTCATCGAGGATCACCAGCATGTATGACGGGGTGAGCATGATCACATCCGCCTTCAGGTCGGCGATCAGGGTGGCCTGGCGCTCCGTCAGGCCGCCCGACGCCGGCACCACCGTGCACCCGAGCCGCTCCGCCCCATAGTGGGCCCCCAGGCCGCCGGTGAACAGGCCGTAGCCGTAGGCGACGTGCACGACATCCCCGGGGCGCCCCCCGGCAGCGCGGATGGAGCGCGCCATGAGATCGGCCCAGGTGTTGATGTCGGCCTGGGTGTAGGCCACCACCGTGGGCCGCCCGGTTGTGCCACTGGATGCGTGAATGCGCCGCAGGTCACGCTGAGGGACCGCCAGCAACCCGAGCGGATAGTGGTCACGCAGATCGTCCTTGGCCGTGAAGGGGAGCAGATGAATGTCGGCGAGCGACCTGATGTCGGACGGGTGCAGCCCGCGGCGCTCGAACTCCTGGCGGTAGAAGGGCACCCGCTCGTAGACGACCGCGACCGTGCGCTGGAGTCGCTCGAGCTGGAGGGCCCGCAGCTCCTCCGGCGACGAGCGTTCGATCGGCTCCAGCGACTCCGGGTTGGGAGACAGGTCCTGCATGTCAGGTGGTGGCGGCCTCTGCTCCGCCGACCTCGAGCCCAGGCATCGGACGGCGGAGGTTGCGGGAGCGTCCCCTGAACTCCACGAGCTGGACGTCATCCCCAGATCGGCGCACTGTGACGTCGTAGATCCCGGACCTGCCCCTCACCCAGCGCTCTTCCGCGACTGCCTCCAGGATGTCACCCTCCCGAGCTGACTCCAGAAAGTTGATGTCTGCCCCAGCCGCCACCACCACCTCGCCGTAGGTGTTGCAGGCGAAGGCGAACGCGCTGTCAGCCAGGGTGAACAGAAATCCGCCATGGCAGATGTGATGTCCGTTGACCATGTCTGGGCCGACCCGCATGCGCAGCCGCGCCCTGCCCGGAGCGATCTCCACCAGCTCCATGCCGAGGGCTCGGGACGCGACATCGGCCGCCATCATCAGCTCACCGCAGCGCGCCGCCAGGCGCTCTGCGGCGTCGGCGGCCGGGGTTGCGGGAGGGCTCGCGGTGGCCATGCGTTTCCATGTTAGGGCGCAGAGTCGGGCCCCGCCCCACTCGTTACGATCATCACCATGCAGCCAGGGCGACCAAGACCGCGGCATTCCACGGTTGTGGGCTGGGCGGCGCTCGGGGTCGGGGCGACCCTGCTCGGAGGCGCCGACCTCGTGGCTCGGCTCGTGGCTCCACCGGGCGGTGGCCGCGACACGTTCGGGCTCCGACTGGCTGGAGTCCGCGATCTGGCTCTAGGGGTCGCACTGCTTCGAACCCGTAACCGGAACACCGCATCCAGGCAGGCCCTGGAGCAGGCGGTGGCGATGGTCCAGGTCGGGGACACGGCAACCGCGCTCTGGATGTGGTCGCGGGGAAGGCTGAACCGAGTGACCCTGGTCCTGGTTGCGGGCGGGGCGGCGGCCACCGCGGTCGCCTTGGCGGCTACCCACCGGCACCGGCCTGCCTCCTACGCATCTCCGCGCGCTCGTTAGCGAGCGCCCATGATCCAGGGGTGGTGACGGCGTGACGTCACTGCCCGTGAGCCAGCCCCGGCCCTCCGGTGGCGCCACCCGGCAGCCAGTGGTTACCATCCCATGCGATGAGCCGGGCAGGCTTTGGCGGCGGTCAGCCCGGGTGGAGCTTCATGGAGGCGGCGATTTGAGAGTTCCGTTGAGGCGAACGTTGACGACTGGGCTGGCGGCGACGGCCATCGCCATGGCGGCCATGGTGCCGGCTGCCGCTCACGGTCAGGGGTCCCGGGGAGCGCGGGGGATTCTGCACGGCAACACGGCAAAGGCACTTCTCAGCCAATCCACCGACACCGGACCCGCGTCCGCCTCAGCCCGGGTCGACCTCCTGCTGGGACTGAGCTACGTGACCCCTCAGGGCGGGGTCAGCCTGCCCCAGTACATCACCGATACCGTCACTCCCGGGAGTCCGTACTTCCACCAATTCCTGACTGAGAAGCAGTTCGTTGAGACGTACGATCAGCCGCAGGCCGCCGTCGCGGCGCTCGGTGCCTACCTGGGCGAATTCGGGATCTCGGTGACCAAGAACTATCCCAACCGCATCGAGGCGGTGGGGACCATTGGCCAGGTGGAGCAGGCCTTCAGCGTCACCATCAACAACTATCTGGCGCACGGCCATTCCTACTTCGCCAATCAGGAGAACCCAACCCTTCCGACCCACTTCGCCTACCAGGGCAAGATCTACAACCTGGCCCAGATCGTCTCCGGCATTTCGGGCATGACCAGCTACGACGCGATCCACGCGCTGAGTGTCAATCGCACCGAGCTCGGAGTCGCCGCGGCGAACCCCTGTCAGAGCTTTTGCACGACTCCGATCGGCTACTCGCCCCAGCAGATAGCCCAGCATTACGGCGCCGCCTCACTGCAGACCAAGGGTGACACCGGAGCTGGCATCACCATCGCGGTGGCGACCCTGGCGCCGCTCAAGGACTCCGACGCCGAGGCATTCTGGAGCTACTACGGGATCAACCGGACCGGGACACTCAGCCAGGTGAGCGTCGATGAGGCGCCGACGCATGAGGCGATCCCAGGTTCAGGGGGCTCGGAGAGCTCTCTCGACGTGGAGCGGTCAGGGGCGATGGCTCCAGGAGCCAACATCATCGCCTACATCTCCGTGAACACCAACAATGGCTTCGTGGATCTCTTCGATCAGGTGGCGACTGCGGACCAAGCCCAGGTGATGACCACCTCTTGGGGGGAGGCGGAGCAGGATGAGACCCGTGGCTACGCGACCCTTCTGAACCAGGCGTTCGAGCAGGGGGCAGCCGAGGGGATCAGCATGTTCGCGGCCTCGGGCGACTACGGGGCCTACGACGCCTACCCTCAGTACAAGACACTTGCGGTGGACAGCCCGGCGTCATCCACCTACATCACCGCCGCCGGCGGGACCACCCTACCGAGCTCTTCGCACGGCGTCCTGATCGCCGGGACTGCTGGCGCAAGTGGCGCTGTCTACGGAGGACCGAAATCTGAGGCGGCCTGGGGCTGGAGCTACCTGCTCCCGTATTACCAAGACCTTGGCCTCAAGAACATCGAGCAGGCCAAGCGGGCCCTCTACCCGGTCGGGTCGGGTGGTGGTTATAGCCTCTACTTCCGCGAGCCCAGCTGGCAGGAGTCGGTGCAGACGAGCGGCCAGCGCGGGACCCCTGATGTCGCCCTCAACGCCGACCCCTTCACCGGCTACGCCATCTACGACAGCGGCTCTGCGTACTCCAACGCCGCGAACCCCTGGAGCAACGGCTGGGGTGGGACGAGCTTCGCGGCACCCCAGTGGGCGGGGATTACGGCCTTGCTGGATCAGGCGACCGGATCCCCGATCGGCCTGGCCTCGGAGCTCTTCTACAACCTTCCCAAGGTGCACGGCGGAACAGTGCAGGGCTTCACAGCCATCACCTCGGGGAACAACTGGGGCTACACGGCCACCAACGGCTGGAGCCCCACGACCGGCCTCGGGGTCCCCGACGTCGCGGCTCTGGCCACGGCGATCACGACGTACTACAACTCCTGAATTTCAAGAGCTGGCCAAGGTGGGCCCGGGGCGAAGAACCCCGGGCCCACCTTGAGCGCGTCCCTGCGCCGATATTCGCTATGCCAACTCGTCATGGTTGACGAAGGTCTGACCAGCTACGCTTCGGCCGACGACGGACTCTTGGCGGAGGCCGCCGAGCGAGCAAGCTTGGGCCAGGTGAGAATCGCGAACACCATGAGCGCCAGGCCGGCCGCCGAGAACACGTACCAGGGCCAGGGGCCCATGAGCTGCAGGGGGCTCCAGGTGGGCGGAGGCTCGCGGACGAACATGTAGTCACCACCGGTCGCCAGATTCGCCACTCCGGCGATCACCCCCCAGATCACGGTGGCTGAGAACGCCCGAACGGCGGAGAGCGGCTGCAGACGCAGGGTCCGATCCAGGCCGAGCAGAACCCCATAGCAGAGCAACGTCCCGTGATCGACGTAGAAGGCATAGAAGAGGGGAGAGGGTGCGGAGGCACCGATGGCGGGAAAGGCCAGGCCCAACAGTCCCGCCGGAACACTCCACAGGTAGGCCAGCGCTCTCAGCCGGTCCGCGCCAGGAGCCACCAGCGAGGCGGCGCACACCAGGGTCGCGACGTCGGAGAGCTGCAGGGGCAGGGTTGTCGCCGGCGACCAGGCGTGGATCACAAGGGGCCAGAGGAGAACCACCCCCTCGCTGCCCAGCAGGGCGAGCAGGATGACGAGTCGCAGCCATCGCCCGGGCGATCGGCGCCTCAGGGCCGCTCCCAAGAGCGCTGAGCCCGCCCCGGTCGCCAGAAGTGGCGCCAGGGCCTCCAGGATCGTCATGGAGCCGGCAGCACGGGCCGCATCCTCACCACCATAGGCCCCGGGCACCGCCTTGCACGAACGATCGCCAGCACAGGTGTTCCCATACCGACCCGGCATCAGCTATCATCGGCTCGATGCCAGGGTCCATCCCGCCAGATTCCGGCAGCGCTTGGGACAGGACCGACCCCCCGACCTCCGGATCGGAGCGCGAACTCCTCGCCGCCTGGCTGGACTTCCACCGCGCCACGGTCTTCGTGAAGGTTGCCGGACTCACCGGCGCCGAGGCC
The DNA here is from genome assembly GCA_027319585.1 of Candidatus Dormiibacterota bacterium. GTDB lineage: Bacteria > Chloroflexota > Dormibacteria > Aeolococcales > Bog-877 > AG-12. The sequence continues at coordinate 10,888 of DAHVMY010000029.1, forward strand.
ACCCGCCACCTGGTTCCGTCACCGCTCACCACCTGCGCGGGCATCGTCCGTCACCTCCGCTACGTGGAACGCTGGTGGTTTCAGGAGGTTCTGGAGGGGCTCGTGCTGCCTCCGCCGGAGCCGGCTGGCCAGGTTGACGCCGAATTCGTCGTCTCCGACACCGACGACCTAGGCCGCCTGCTGGACGAGTATCACCAAGAGTGCGAGCGCAGCCGCGAGATTTTCGCGCGCCGGGATCTGGAGGCGATGGCCCGCAACCAGAGCCGGCCGGTGTCCTGCCGCTGGGTGATGCTGCACATGATCGAGGAGACCGCCCGCCACAACGGCCACCTGGACATCCTGCGCGAGCTCACGGACGGCCAAACCGGAGAGTGACGCGAGCGCACGTACCGGGGGAGGGCCACCGCACTGGGAGGCCATCCTAATCGGGATGCTTACGATAAGGTCTCTTATCCATAGCATCTAGCTGACGTGTGCGGCCGACCGGCTGCCTCCCGCCGTTGCCCAGGACGGCGAGACTTCGGCCCGCCTGGCACCCGTGCCAAACCAGCTGGACCGCACTCGGTGCACTGGATCTACGCTGGGCCGCGCTCGAGTGGGCCGCCGCTCCGCGCCCAGGCGATGGTCCCGCCGCGGACCGAGCGGGCATCGATGCCGGCACGGATCATGTGCCGGGCGGCGGTCAGGCTCCGGTGGCCGCTCGCGCAGATAACGTAGACCGGTCGGTCACGGGGCAGTTCATGAACCTTCAGCGGCACCACCCCCAACGGGATGAGACTGGCTCCGGGGACGTGCCCGGCGTGGTACTCATGGGGCTCGCGCACGTCGACTACGTGCGCACCGCCGGTGTGCGCCTCGAAAAATAGATCAATCTCAACTTCTGGTTCGGGCATCGGGTCATCTCCTCACGCTTACCGCCCCTTCGCGGGCGAGGCGACCAATTGGGCCGATCAGGCAGAACGTGTTCCTCTGACCAGAGGAAGCTGGCGCTGCGCCCAAGCGGCGGTTCCGCCACGGACCGAGACGCAGTCGACGCCCGCGGCCCCTAGAATGCGGGCCCCCACACGACTGCGGTGGCCACTGGCACAGATCACATGGATCCGCCGGTCCCGTGGCAGCTCCTGAGCCCTTCTGGCGAGCTGGGTCAACGGCAGAGATTTCGATCCGGGGATATGGCCCCGGGAGTACTCGTGGCTCTCGCGGACATCGACCACGTAGCACCCGGACCGATGCATCTCGACGAACTCCTCCATCGAGATCTGGGTGACCTTGGGGCCGCGCAACATCTGTAAAATACCCACGTGGGTATGGTATGGGGTTCTGAAACGGTGGGTGCGGCGCCAACTCACCCTACGGCCCGCCGAGGTCGTCGCCGGCGTTGCCCCGGTCCCTCTGGGCAGGCAGCATGCAGTTAGCCCCTGGCGATGCCGCCGATGTGGCCCGGCGCCTACGCCGGGCGCACGGACAGCTGGCCGGCGTCATCGCCATGCTCGAATCCGGCCGCGACTGTGCCGAGGTCGTGACGCAGCTGGCCGCCACCTCACGCGCCCTCGACCGGGCCGGTTTCAAGATCGTGGCGGGGGGCTTGCGGCAGTGCCTCGAGTCGGATGGCGAAGCCGCCGAGTCAGCACGGGCCGAGGCTGAGCTCGAACGGCTGTTCCTCTCCCTCGCCTGAACCGCACGATGCCCTCGGAGACCTCAGCGCTCCCGCCGTTCCCCACCGCGGAGAGGCCGGCCTCCCATCTACCCGCCGCCCTGTGCGGCGTCCAGCACGCGCTGGTCGTGGTCGCCCACCCCGACGACGAGAGCTTCGGGCTGGGCGGGGTGATCCTGAACCTCATTTCCGGTGGCGTCCGGGTGCGGCTGCTATGCCTCACGGCGGGAGAGGCCTCCACGGTCGGAGCCGGCCCAGACCTCTCCCGGAGACGGCAGGTTGAGTTGCAGCGGGCAGCGGGCGAGCTCGGCCTGGACTCGGCGGAGCTGATGGCCTTTCCCGATGGGCGCCTCTCGGGGCTCGCCAGCGGCGAAATTGAGGAGCTGGTGGCTTCGCGGCTCGGAGACTGCGACCTGATTGTGGTGTTCGAGCCAGGTGGGGTCACCGGACATCCGGACCACCGAGCGGCCACCGCCGCCGCCGAGAGGGTCGCGTTCGAGCACGGCATCCCGTGTTTGGAGTGGGGGATCGCCAACGAGGTGGCCGAGTCGCTCCGCCGACAGTTTGGAGTTCCGTTCACCCGCATCGAGAAGATGGGGAGCTGGCCGTTCGAGCTGATCGTCGACCGCCAGCGTCAGCGGGCCGCGATCTCCTGCCATCTGAGCCAGGACCCCAGTAACCCGGTGCTCGAGCGGCGCCTCGACCTCGAGCAGAATCGCGAGCTGGTCTTCCTCCGCCAGCCGCCCATGACCAAGCGTCTGGCTCGGCTGGGGTTGGAGTTCGACCGTTTGGCCACGGAGCGTGCGCCGGTCGAGTCGCGCCTGCTCCTACTCCGCCGGCTCCTGGGGCTGGGAGCAGCGCTTGGGGAGGAGCCTTGGTCGAACTGGTCCCGCTGCGGCCTCGGGTGGCGACTGGTGGCGGGAGAGGACCAGTCGTGGCCCCCAGACCTGGTCTGGGGCGCCGAGGTGGTGGTTGGAGGAGTGGCCCTGCTCACAGCCGACCCCGCAGATGCGCCCCAGCTCCTGGCCGGGCCCGGGGCGGGCCGCGTGATCGTGGCGACGAGCCCACGGCTACAGGCTGGGTCCAGTGCCCCCCTGCGCATGCTCCGCCTGGAGGTGACGGCTCCGCGCTGATCGCCGGTCGTCCATGGCTAGGCCGAAACCAGGACCAATGGGCAGGCCAACTAACCGTGGGTCAGGAAGTCGACCACCTCGGCGATCTCCTGCGCCGAGAGCTCTAGGGTGGCGTCGCCCACGGTGAACTCCACCAAGCACCGCTCGTCATCGGTCTCGAGACAGGAGGGAAACGGCGCGGGCCAGCTCCAGATGCCCTGCTCACGAGCCAGTCGGCGGCAGCGAGCCCCCAGGGTCTCTGCATCGACATTCAGAGTGAGATGCATCATGGAAACCTGCGGTGGGTTGGGCGTCACCTGGACCCCGTCCACGTGTGAGAGTTCCGTCGCCGCGGCGCGCGCATGTTGGTGATAGCGTGCCATCCGGGGCAGCCGCCGCCGCAGGGAGCTGAGGTCGCTGGCGGCGTAGGGCCAGAGCGCGACCACCCTACCGCCGTGCCGCGTTCGCCACCTGCTGGCCTCCTCGATGAACTCCGCAGGGCCGGCGAGGCAGCACCCCGCGATTCCCCCCAGGCCCTTGTAGAAGGAGACGTAGACGCTGTCGAACAGCCGCGCCACCTCAGCCGGGCTCCTCTCATAGCCGGCCGCCGCCTCCCAGAGCCTGGCGCCATCGAGATGCAGGGCCCATCCCCTCTCCTTGGCGAGACTCGCCTGTTGCTCCAACTCCGGGAATGACGGGAGCTGCCCCCCGATCTCCCGTTGCGGAAGCTCCAACAGCAAGCTCCCCACGTCTCGCGACCCCAGGCTCTCCAGGTCGGCGATCTCGATGACCCGGCGCGCCGCCCCGACGGGGACGCTTTCGAGCCCGTGGAGAGCTTCGAGAGCCAGTTCCTCCCGGTGGAACAGATGGCAGGTCGGGTGGAAGGCGACCCCGCGACTGGCACGGCGGTCAGCATGGACCCTGAGGGCGATCTGCTGAGCCATGGTGCCGCTGGGCAGGAACAGAGCGGCCTCCATTCCCAGAAGTGACGCGACCTCGCGCTCCAGCTCGGCGACCACGCCACCTGCCCCGTACCTATCCCCCACCACTTCTCGCGGGATCTGGTCCAGCTGGACAGCCGGGGGGCGGCGACCGTGCCCTTGCACGAAACGATCGCAGGAGGCCGCGAGCCGGTCATCGTCGACCACAGCGCTCTCTCCTAATCCCGGCTCCAATGAGGACCACCCCCAGCAGCGACCGCGACGCGTCCACATCAACTCGGCACGCCCCAGCGCCGATTTGGGAAGCTAGGGGTAGATGCCATCCAAGTCCGTCCCGGCCACCACCCTGCCCTCCACCGTGCAGCGGATCCAGGTTGCGGAGGTGACGCCCATTGTCGACTGCGGACGCCGGACGGTCAAGGCGACCGTTGATGAGGTGGTGCCGATCTCGGCTCGCATCTTCGCCGACGGGCGTCCGCAGCTGCGCGCCCGCGTCCGCTGGCGCCAGGCTGGATCGTCCGATCCCGAGTGGCGAGCCACACAACTGGTGCCGGGCTACGACGACTTCTGGTACGCCAGCGTCTCCTTCCCCGAGGTCGGACCCGGGGAGTTCCTGGTCGAAGGCTGGGAGGACGAGTTCGGCACCTGGCGAAATGATGTTCTCCGCCGGGTTGAGGTCGGGGTTGACCCGATTCCCGAGCTGGAGGCCGGATGGGAGACCATTGAGAGGACATCGCGCCGGCTCCCCACCGCTCGGCGCCTCCGCTTGGTAGAGCAGGCGCAGCGTCTTCGCCACGCAGCAGTGGATGAGCAGCTGGCGTACCTGACCGAGGAGCGGTTGGCGGCGACCATGGCCGAGGCCATCCCGGCTCGCGGCGTGGGCCGCAGCCAGGTGATCCCAATCTGGGTGGAGCGGCAGCGGGCGCTGCACGGAGCTTGGTACGAGCTGTTTCCCCGTTCGCAGGGAACCGACGGCACCGCCTCCGGTACCTTCGCCACCACGGCGGGGGTCCTTCCGGAAATCGCGCAAATGGGCTTCGACGTCATCTACCTCCCCCCCATCCACCCCATCGGCAAGACCGGGCGGCGCGGACCCAACAATGCCCCGGCCGCCAACCCGGGCGACCCCGGGAGCCCATGGGCGATCGGGTCCGAGGAGGGGGGACACACGGCAGTGAACCCGGAGCTGGGGACGCTGGAGGACTTTCGCTCGCTCGTGGACACCGCCAGCTCTCTGGGCCTGGAGATCGCGCTCGACTATGCTCTCCAGTGCTCCCCGGACCATCCTTGGGTGAAGGACCACCCCGATTGGTTCGCCCACCGCCCGGACGGCACCATCCGTCCTGCCGAGAACCCCCCCAAGCGGTATGACGACATCTATCCCCTGGACTTCTCGTGCCGGAACTGGCGTGGGTTGTGGCAGGCGTGCTACGCGATCCTGGAGTACTGGATCGCCCAGGGGGTGCACATCTTCAGGGTAGACAACCCCCACACCAAGCCAGTGCCTTTCTGGGCCTGGGTGATGGGGAGGCTGAGGCGAGAGCACCCCGACGTCATCCTGCTGGCGGAGGCGTTCACGCGCCCGGCGATGATGCGGGAGCTGGGTAAGCTCGGGTTCTCGCAGTCGTACACCTACTTCACCTGGCGAACCACCAAGGCCGAGCTGACCGCGTACCTGACCGAACTCGCCACCGAAACCGTGGACTATCTGCGACCCAACCTCTTCGTCAACACCCCTGACATTCTCACTGCCGAACTGCAGACGGGTGGGGTGGGCGCCTTCCGCTACCGCCTGGTGCTGGCGGCCACCCTCGGTGCCAGCTACGGGGTCTACAGCGGATTCGAGCTCGCCGAGGCCCAACCGCTGCGTCCTGGCAGCGAGGAATACCTGAACTCGGAGAAGTATCAGCTCCGGCCCCGCGACTTCGCCGCCCCGGGTAACCTCCGCCCTCTGATCGCCCGGGTGAATGAGATCCGGCGCCGCCACGCGAGCCTGCGTCAGCTGCGCCGACTGGACTTTCACTGGAGCGACGACGACCGGATCATCTGCTACTCGAAGTCGACCCCCGACATGACCGACGTCATCCTGGCGGTCGTCAACCTCGACCCCTGGAACGTGCGGGCGACCACCGTCCATCTGGACCTTGGCAAGCTGGGCGTGGACGAACAGCGTCCCTTCACCGTGACCGACCTGTTGAGCGGCGAGGAGTACCACTGGTGGGGGGCTCACAACTACGTCAGGCTGGACCCGCAGCTGTGGCCCGCACACATCCTGCAGGTGAGCCAGTGACCCTCAAGAGCGATCCCCAGTGGTACCGGGACGCCGTGATCTACGAGGTGTTCTGCCGCGGCTTCTACGACAGCAACGGCGACGGCGTCGGTGACCTCAGGGGGCTGACCGCCAAGCTCGACTACCTGCACTGGCTGGGGGTCGACTGCCTATGGCTGCTGCCGGTCTTCGCCTCCCCGCTGCGCGACGGTGGGTACGACATCTCCGACTTCTATCAGGTCCATCCTGACTACGGAACGGTCGACGACCTCCGCGAGCTGATCGAGGAAGCCCACGAGCGGGGCATCCGGGTCATATCCGACCTGGTCATGAACCACACCAGCGACCAGCATCCCTGGTTTCAGGAGGCCCGACAGGGCCCGCAATCCCCGAAACGCGACTGGTACGTGTGGAGCGACACCATGGCTCGGTACCGTGAGGCCAGGGTCATCTTCGTCGACTCCGAGACCTCGAACTGGACCTGGGACGACCAGGCCGGCGCCTACTATTGGCACCGCTTCTTCCGCCACCAGCCTGACCTCAACTACGACAACCCGGCGGTCCAGGAGGCCATGCTGGACGTGGTGCGGTTCTGGCTGCGGCTGGGGCTGGACGGACTGCGGCTGGACGCGGTCCCCTACCTCTTCGAACGCGAGGGCACCAACTGCGAAAACCTCCCCGAGACCCACGCCTTTTTGAAGCGGGTGCGGGCCGAGGTCGACCGCGAGTTCCCCAACCGGGTCCTGCTCGCAGAGGCCAATCAGTGGCCCCAAGACGTGCGGGCATACTTCGGAGACGGTGACGAGTGCCAGATGTGCTTTCACTTCCCGCTCATGCCCCGCATGTTCATGGGCCTGCGCCAGGAGTTGCGCTACCCGATCACGGAGATCCTGAGCCAGACGCCGCCCATCCCCTCGAACTGCCAATGGGGCATCTTCCTGCGCAATCACGACGAACTCACCCTGGAGATGGTCACCGACAGCGAGCGTGACTACATGTACGCCGAATATGCGCGCGACCCCAGGATGAAGCTCAACGTCGGCATCCGCCGGCGGCTGGCACCCCTGCTGGGCAACGGACGGCGCCAGATGGAGCTCTTCTACGGCCTCTTGCTCTCCTTGCCGGGCACGCCGATCCTGTACTACGGCGACGAGATCGGGATGGGCGACAACATCTACGTGGGCGACCGCGACGGCGTCAGGACGCCGATGCAGTGGAACGGTGACCGCAACGGGGGATTCTCCACCGCCGACTTCGCCCAGCTCTACCTCCCCCCTCTCATGGACCCGCTCTACGGCTACCAAGCCTGCAACGTGGAGCAACAGCAGCGCAGCCAGAGCTCGCTGCTGCAGTGGCTCAGGCGCTTCCTGCAGGTTCGTCAGGCCCATCCGGTCTTCGGGCGCGGAGATTTTCAGGTCCTCGAACTCAATAACCCCTCCGTCTTTGCGTTCGTGAGATCCTCACCGGATGAGGTGGTCTTGTCGGTGAACAATCTCTCCCGGTTCTCGCAGCCGGCCGCCTTGGACCTTTCCCAATTCACGGGCAAGCTGCCGGTGGAGCTGGTTGGCCGAGTCCCGTTCCCGGTGATCGGAGATCAGCCGTATCCCCTGGCGCTGGGACCGCACGGCTTCTACTGGTTCCGCATCGAGGATCCCGTTTGACGGTGCGGCTGGGACGCGCCGCCCTCGACCCTCTGTGGGAAGTGCTGCCCACGCAGCTCCCCGAGCAACGGTGGTTCGCCGACAAGCAGAAGCAGATCACGAGGGTTGAGCCCGACACCATCTTCTGGCTCCAGCGAGAGCTTCCTGCCGTCCTGGTCGCCGTGGTCGAAGTCACCTTCGCGGACGGCAGCTCAGCCCGCTACCAGCTGCCGCTGGGGGTGCGTTCTGAGGAGATCACCCCAGCCCCGCCCGCCCCATCCATAGTGGCCCGGCTGCCAGGACCGGACGCGGCGGGCGAGGAAGGTGGGCTTTGGGTGACCGACGTCCTGGCCGACCCGGAATACGCGACCATGCTGCTGGAGCGGCTTCGGGAGGCGGGGATCGTGACCGGCGAGCCCTCCGGAGAACTGCGGGTCCGCAGCCTGGGGCCCGAGCCGGCACCGATCCCATCCCCGTTGTCGGCTCGGACCCTGGCGCTGGAGCAGAGCAACTCCATGGTCGTGTTCGGCGAAAGGCTGCTGCTCAAGGTCTTCCGCCGGCTCTGGCCGGGAGCGAACCCCGAGCTGGAGCTCCTCGAGGCCCTGGACGTTGCGGGCTTCTCCGGGATCGCCAAGCCCTGGCTGGCGGTCGAAGCATCCTGGAACGGCGAAACTCACTCCCTGGGGATGCTGCAGACTTATCTGCGCAACGGGACCGATGGGTTCACCCTGGCGCTCACATCCCTGCGCGACCTGCAGGCCGACCTGCTTCCCGACGCGGACGGCGAGGTCCCGTCCCGGGAGACCTGCGACCATGCCGTCCGGTCACAAGGCGGAGCCTTCACGGCCGCCTCTCGGGAGCTGGGAGCGCTGGTAGCCAGGATGCATCTGGCGCTGGCCGTGCCGCACCTCAAGCCGGAGGTTCGCGCCCGCGCCGCCACCACCGCCGACCTGGCCCGCGCCCGAGAAAGGATCCAGCACCACCTGGAGGCGCTGCTGGCCAATCCCGACCCCAGGTTGGAGCCACTGCGCGTCAGCCGGGCGCGCGTCCAGATGCTGCTCCGGCAGACGGAGCGTGCCCAACCGACCGGGTTGGTGATCCGCATCCACGGCGACCTCCACCTCGGGCAGGTGCTCCGCACCGATGACGGCTGGCATGTCCTGGACTTCGAGGGACGCCCCGCCTCATCCATCCAGGAGCGCTCCGAGCACGCCAGCCCGCTCCAGGACGTGGCCGGCATGCTCCGGTCCTTCGACTATGCGGCGGCGGTCGCCCTCCGGCAGCAGGCCCACCCCGATGAGGCCACGGCGCGTACCCTCGCCCCCTACGGCAGAAGTTGGGCCGCGATCATGCGGAATGAGTTCTGGGACGCCTATCGTCAGGAGCCGGGGATTGACTCCCTGATCGGCCCCGCGGGTGAGGACCAGCAGGCCTTGTTGGCGCTGCTGGAGATTGGCCAGGCGCTCTACGAGGTCGATTACGAGCTCCGCACCCGCCCTGACTGGCTGAGCATCCCCTTGGAGGGGATCGCGCGGCTGGCGCATGGAGAAGACCTGTGATCTCACCTGAAGAAACACCGTTGGACGTCAACTCACTGCTGCTGATCGCCCAGGCCCGATTCGCCGACCCCCACTCCGTTCTGGGCTTCCACCGGACCTCCAGCGGGGCCCAGATTGTGGGCTTTCGCCCGCAGGCACACTCCATCGCCTGCCGCATCGGCGACGAGCTGATTCCGAGCGCACCGATCCCAGGCGCCTCCGGATTCCACCTGGTGCAGCTGGACCCGCGTCGGAGCGATGAAGTGGAACGGCGTCTGGCCTCCGGCGAGCCCGGGTACACCGTGCTAGATCCCGACCACCCGGAGACCGGCTGGGCTGATCCCTACTCCCTCTCCCCCACCCTGGGACCGACCGACATCCACCTCTTGGCCGAGGGACGCGATCGGTACCTCTACAGGCATCTGGGCGCCCACTTCCGGCGCCACCAGGGAGTCGATGGCACCGCCTTTGCGGTTTGGGCGCCCAACGCAACCTCGGTGCGGATCGTCGGTGACTTCTGCGGGTGGGAAGCGGAGTGGCTGCCCATGCGCAATCTGGGCTTCAGCGGCTTCTGGGAGCTCTTCGTCCCGGGGGTGCGACCCGGGGCGCTCTACAAGTTCTGGGTCTTCCATCCCGACGGGGGGTCCGCCTACAAGGCCGATCCCTGCGGCCAGGCGATGGAACAACCGCCGCGGACGGCGAGCCGGGTGGTCCAGAGCGGGCACACCTGGGAAGACCAGACCTGGATGCAAGCACGCGCCGCGGCCAACCCCCTGGAGCGCCCGGTCAGCGTCTATGAGACCCACCTCGGGTCGTGGCGTCACCGCCAGGGGGCCGCCAGCGAGCCGCTCAGCTACCTAGAACTAGCCGACCAGCTCAGCAGCTACTGCGCCGAGCTCGGCTTCACCCACATCGAGCTCATGCCGATCGCGGAGCACCCCTTCGGAGGATCCTGGGGCTACCAGGTCAGCGGGTACTTCGCCCCCACCGCCCGCTACGGGGACCCGGACGATCTTCGCGTTCTGATCGACCGCCTCCATCAGCGCGGGATCGGAGTCATCCTGGACTGGGTTCCAGGCCACTTCCCGCGGGACGACTTCGCCCTTGGTCGCTTTGACGGAACCGCCCTCTACGAGCATCTCGACCCTCGCCTCGGCCTCCACCCCGACTGGAACACCGCGATTTTCAACTACGGCAGGCGTGAGGTCCGGAACTTCCTGGTCAGCAACGCGCTCTACTGGTTCGACGAGTTCCATGTCGACGGCCTGCGGGTCGACGCAGTCGCTTCCATGCTCTATCTGGACTACAGCCGCAAGGAGGGGGAGTGGCTCCCCAACCGGTTCGGTGGACGCGAGAACCTGGACGCCATCGAACTCCTCCGAGAGGTCAACTCACTGGTGTACCGGGAGCATCCTGGCGCACTCATGGTGGCGGAGGAGTCCACCGCCTGGCCCGGAGTCAGCCGCCCCACATATTCGGGCGGGCTGGGCTTCGGGTTGAAGTGGAACATGGGCTGGATGCACGACACGCTGGACTACTTCGGCTATGACCCCATCTATCGCCGCTACCACCACAACACCCTCACCTTCAGCCTGATGTACGCGTGGAGCGAGAACTTCCTGCTGCCCCTGTCACACGACGAGGTGGTGCACGGGAAGGGCTCACTGCTGGCCCGGATGCCTGGCGATGACTGGCAGAAGTTCGCCAATCTCCGCGCGCTGCTGGCCTACCAGTGGGCCCATCCGGGCAAGCAGCTGATCTTCATGGGCCAGGAATGGGGCCAGCGGTCCGAATGGGACGCCGACCAGCAGCTGGATTGGTTCTTGCTGGAACAGCCCTTCCACAAGGGGGTGCAGCGAATGGTGAGCGATCTCAACCGCATCTACCGAGCGGAGCCAGCCTTGTTCGAGCGCGACTTCGTACCCGAGGGGTTCAGGTGGATCGACGCCAGCAACGCCGATGCCAACGTGATCGCGTTCCTGCGCTACTCCGCAGATGGCCAGCGGCACCTCGCCTGCCTGTGCAACCTATCGCCAGTCCCCCGCCATGGGTACCGGATCGGATTGCCCGGCCCAGGCCCCTACCGGGAGCTGCTCAACAGCGACAGCTCGTACTACCAGGGGAGCAATCTTGGGAATCTCGGGGAGATCTCTGCCGACGGCTCGCCGTGGCATGGTCTGCCCCACTCCGCCCTGCTCACCCTGCCTCCACTCGCCACCGTCTGGATTGCGCCCACGGCGCAGACGAGCTAGGTCAGCCCGCTCCGAACGGGCGAGGGGAACGGGTCAGTGGATAGGTGGCGAGGTACAGCTTGCACACCTCGCCCTTGGAATCCCTCACTACGCGCAGATCCTCGCCTCGTTGTGAGCCGGTGGTGCAGCGGAAAAGATCCGGCTCCACCTCCTGGTAGCCCTGCCATGCCGCCTCCTCCGGTGCATCGGCGGCGCGGGACATGAGAACCCCCGAACGCCAGCTGAAGATCAGCTCGCTCCACTCGGTCCACCAGCGGCCCAGCAGCGGCCGCACCGAGACTGGGACCGGCGGCCCCGGGGCCCACTCCTCGGGACAGGCAGAGTCGGCCAGGATGTCCAGCGCCTGCGCCGCCACCCCTGCTACATCCACCGACGCGGTTGAGTTGGTGACCAGGGCGACGCCGAGATCGTGCTCTGGGCACCCAAAGCAGGCGGCCAAGAAGCCGGGCATCGACCCGGTATGGCCCTGATAAGCCCGGGCCCCCCTGCGCATGAGCATCAGCCCCAGCCCCCACCCCAGGCGCCATCCCTCCAGATCCGCCATCACCCGCAGGGTGCGCATGTCCTCGAGGACCTCCGCCACCAGAACCTCCGGGTTCCCGCGGTTGAGGAAGTGGGACCAGAGGGAGAGATCGGCGGCGGTGCTCCAGAGCTGGGCCGCCGGGGCGATCCCGGCACTGTCCACCGCCACCTCCTCGATGAGGTCGTCGGAGTACGGCCCGACGGCGTAGCCCTGCGCATGCGGGGCCAGCGGCTGCAGCGAGGTGCGAGTCATTCCCAGCGGCTCCCAAATGCGGCGACCGACGTATCCGTGCCAGCTCTCGCCCGCGACCCTCGCTACCAGCTCTCCCAGCAGCGCGTAGCCGAGATTGGAGTAATGCCACCAGCTGCCCCCAGAGTAGAGGCGGCGGGCCCCGGCGGCGTTCTCGGGGAGCTCCTCGGTAGTGGGTATCACCAGAGACTCCCAGACCTCTCCCACCGGCTCCCGCTGGAGCCCCGAGGTGTGGCACAGGAGCTCGCCGATCACCAGATCCGGGTGCGGCGCATCCTCCCAGTGCTCGCCCAGAGAGTCCGTGAGCATGAGCCGTCCCTCCACCACCATCTGCATGACCGCGACCGCGGTCACCGTCTTGGTGATGGACCCCACGCGATACTGCACCCCGGGCCCGGCCAGAAGCCCGGACGCCAAGTTTGCCTTACCGGCGGCGAACGCTCCCATCTGGACGCCACCCTCCTGCACGACCAGCACCAGGCTGGGCAGGCGGCGCTGCCGCTGGGTGGAGACGACCAGCTGGCGGAGCCGGGACTCGACGCCGACCTCCAGGGCACTCACTTCTGGCAGGATACCGGGGCCGGTCCTGGGTTGGCATCATTGGCGCATGCCGGCATCAGGAGACGCGGACCACGCCGAGTTGGCCGGCCTGCTGGAGCGGTCGTGGGCGAAGGCAGGGGCCGGACTGCGCTCCGCCTGGCCGCCTGAGCGCCGGCTCTCGCCCGGGGAACTGCTGGACTTGGCGGCCAGCTCCCGCTTCTGCGTCCTCGCCTACTTGGCCGAGGCAGAACGGGTCCACGCCATCCCCGTCTCCTTCCACCTTGACGTCCGCGGCGACATCTGGATCCCAGCCGGCCCGGGGGCACGCCGCACCCACCATCTGCGTTCACACCCATGGGCCGCGGTCGTGGTGGGACCGGATGCGTCGCCTGGACACCGCATAATCCGAGCCGAGGGGCCGACGGCGTCGCTGTCCCCCGCCGCCCTTCCCGCCGAGGTGGCTGTTCAGGCAATGCACAAGCTCCGGGATCTCAGCTGGTGTCAGAGCTGGCTGCAGATCACACCGAAATCCCTGCTCGCATGGGGAGGTGGCCCGGTGGGGCCTCACTCGGTCGGCAGCAACAGTCTCTCTCCGGGGTAGATTGCCGCCCCGGTCAGATGGTTGGCCGCCTGGATGTCATACACCGCCTGCCTGGGATCGGTGTTCGGGTAGCGGTGGACGGCGATCCCCCAGAGGGTCTGGCCGGACCGGACGGTGACCCAGGTCCCTCCCGCGCGCTGGCTCCCCAGAACCCCAGTCGTCATGAACGTGGCGACCATGGCTCCGATGACGAGGAAGCGCACGATGACTCGACGCTCGCCCTCCCAGGGGCGCTCCCGGACGCGGCGCGAATCACGGCGGTGAAGTCCGCGTGGTACTGGAAACATTAGTTCGCATAGTAGCGAACAAGTGTGCCGATGTCAAGTGTGGTGCGCCATCAGAGGGCTCCGGCAAGGAAGGGCCGTGGCGCGCACCCCGCCCACCATGCCCGGGTGGAGGCATCGGCGAGCCACCCGGACCCGCAGGGATGCGGACGCCGGACCACGCCGCCTCCCGTCCTTCCGCCCCGAAGTACGGTGCCGGTCGGCGGCGCGGGCCGCATCAGCTCCACGGTCACCGAAACCATAGTCGCCCCGTGAGGGTGG
>DAHVMY010000002.1:0-109333 GCA_027319585.1 Candidatus Dormiibacterota bacterium
CCCTCGCCCACTCCTTCAAGTTCATCTCCGCTCACTATAGCTCAGCGTACGAGCAACTGTTCGTAACCCCCGCGCCGGAGGTGGGGGCGGAGAGGCCCAGCAGCAGCCGAACGGCGGTGGTCTTGCCTGCACCGTTCGGGCCCAGGAAACCAAACACCTCACCGCGGGGCACCGTCATGCTCAGCCCCGCTAGCGCGAACTTGCGGCCGTAGCGCTTGCTCAACTCGCGCACAGCGATGGCCAACTCGGACGCGGTGGCGGCTGGCCCGGCTGCCGCTGGATCCAACACCGGAGAAACCTTACCCGGTGCCAGCCGGGCCGTGGTGCCTCAACTCGAACTGCGATCCAGCTCCTGGACCAGAGCCGCCACCCGCTCGGCGATGTCGTCACGGATCCGCCTCACCTCGCCGATGGGCCGGTCCTTGGGGTCGGGGAGCGCCCAGTCGATGTAGCGCTTGCCGGGAATGTACGGGCATTTGTCGCCGCATCCCATGGTCACCACCACGTCCGCCCAGCCGGCCAGTTCCTCAGTGAGCGGGGCCGGACGGCGGGCGCTCAGATCCTGCCCGATCTCGGCCATCGCCGCCAGGACGTTGGGGTGGATCACCTCGGCCGGGGTGGTGCCCGCGCATGCGGCCAGGTGACGGCCCTGGGCCTCCACCTCGAAGAGGGCGCGACTCATCTGGGAACGCCCGGCGTTGTGGAGGCAGACGAATAGGACGTTGGTCATGGCCGGATCCATCCTGTCACTCGAGTCTCCACGCCTCCTCACTGCGCTGGCTCTCGCGGCTCCCAAGCCCGGCTCCGAGGCCGTACGCAACAAGACTAATCGTTTGCCGACGATTGCCGATCGTCTGCGTCTGCGGACGGAGGCGCGAGCACCGGTGCCAGGCACGGCCGGGGCGAATCCGGCGCGAGCCAGCCGGGCATCCCCTGTAACGGAGAGGGCAAAGGACGTAGGATCAGCCGATGAGCAAGTCCATGGCCCAGTCCGAGGTCGAGTCGGCCCGGGCGACGCTCTGGTCCCTGCCCTCGCGGCTGCGGCGGCGATATCGCGAGACGGCGGCGGAGCGTCCTGACGAGGAGATCAACCTGCGGGTCCTCACCTCGTTCCTGGGGACCTTTGCCACCGTGCGGATCATCACCCATGGGATCAAGGGCAACTGGCTGCCCTTGAAGAACATCGAGTTGGGCGGCCGGCAGGGGACCCACCCGCTGCACATCCACCACCTGGTCTGGGGGATCCTCACTCTGACCTGCTGCGGTTATTTGGGGCTGCTGCGCTCGGAGCATCACTGGCGGCGGCGCCTGGCTCCCTTCTACGGCGCCGGAGCCGCCCTGACCTTCGATGAGTTCGCTCTCTGGCTTCGGCTTGAGGACGACTACTGGAGCACCCAGGGGCGAGCCAGCGTGGATGCGGTGGTTCTGCTCGGTTCCGTCTTCGGGACCGCGGTCGCCGCTCCATCGTTTTGGCAACGGATCTTCGACGAGGTGGTCAAGACCGCTGGTCCCGCCCGACTAACCGGCAAGATCCGGAAGTCGACCACTCAGCGCGCATGATCGCGCTGACCAGTCCCCCACAGAGGTAGCAGCGGTGCCAGACGAGTTCCTCACCATCGAACAGGTCGCCCAACAGCTGGCCCTCCCCCCGGAGATGATCCGCCGCAGGATCGAGTCGGGGGATATCCCAGTCCACTGGGTGGAGGCCGACGGAAAGCTGGAGATGCGCGTAGCTCGGGAGGATATCTCCCCCGGAGCGGAGACCGATGTTGGCTACGGCGGCGCCCCGCTGTTCGCAGCTCCAGGTTCCGCCACGGAATCGGAAGTCCCAGCCTCGACTCCCCCCGATGCCCCGGGGACCGACTGGCCCAGCGCCTCCGAGGCGCAGTACCCGCAAGGACTGTGGACGCCCGTAGAGGAGTCCTCGGCATCCGACAGCGCCCCGTGGGGCGTGGGTGACGAGGAGATCCCGCTGACGGAGCCGGAGGGCGAGACCGTCCCGGTGTGGAGGCCGGACCCCGCGACCTGGGACGACGAGCCCTTGGAGGCCACCGAGGCGGGGGCCGGGGAGGTCGTCCCTCCGGCAGCGGATGGCAGCACGGGAGCATTCGGGGCGTTCGATGGTGAGGGCGCCCCGTCGGCGGAGGCCGACGGGGATGCTGGATCCCCGTTCGGATGGAGCTCGGGGCAGCCTTCCTCAACCCCCACGCCCGAACCACCACCCTTCTCGGACACGGTCGCCGACGACGACTCGGGACTCGACTTCGGCCCCAACCCGGAGGCGGCGGAGACGGCCGAGTCCCCGTTCATGGCACCCCCGGCGCCCGGGTTCGGATACACGGGTCATTACGAGGACGAGGAATCGCTGGAGGACTCCGTCGGCTCCGGGCCGCCTCAGCCGAGCGCCCCGGCGGAGGTGGCGGCTGGTGCCGGCGAGGAGGTGGCGGCGCCCTCGACCATGCTGAACGCGAGCACCCAGGGGCCGGGCACCCTGGCGATCAACTCCCTGGACGCTCGCGAACTCGTGGCCGGACTCTTTGAGAGGTGGGAGCGTGCCTTGGAGCAGCGGATCCAGGCCGAGCAGCGGCTGCGGTTCGAGGCGGAGCTGGAGCAGCGTATGCGCCAGGTGCGCGACCTGCGCCAGGAGCTGGACCAGACCAGGCAGGCGCAGGCGGCCGAATTGGCCGAGCGCGAGCGCGAGGTGCTGGAACTGCGCAACCGCATTCGGGAGCTCGAACAGGCGCCCCGGGGCCGCGGTCTGTTCCGGCGCTGATCGCCGCCTCCAGACCGGCCTCCCCGGCGGACCAGGGGCAAGGTGATGGCCGCGTCGACTGACGTCGAGGAGGTCAAGTCCCGCCTCAGCATCGTGGATGTCATCGGCGGCTATGTGCGCCTGCAGCGCGCGGGCCGAGAATACCGTGGGCTGTGCCCGTTCCATCTCGAGCGCAGCCCTTCCTTCTACGTCAACCCGGAGAAGCAGCTGTGGAACTGCCACGGCTGTCATTTGGGAGGTGACCTGATCAAGTTCGTCGAATTGATCGACCACACCGACTTCCGCGGCGCCCTGGAGGAGCTGGCCAAGCGGGCTGGGGTCGATCTGGCGCCGCCGCAACAGCTGACCCCGCAGCAGCTGCGGCAGGCGCGGCTTCGGGAGAGCTCGCTTCGGCTCAACCAGATGGCCGCCGACTTCTATCACGAGGTCCTGTTGCATCATGAGGCCGGCCAACCCGGGCGGGAGTTCCTGGAGCGGCGCGGCCTGACGGCTGCGGACGTCGAGGCCTTCCATCTGGGCTACGCCCCCCAGGGGCGGCGCCGAGACAATCTTGTCCGCTACCTCCTCCGCAAGGAGGCGACCGCCGAGGAGATCGTGGCGGCCGGCTTGGGCGACAGCCGCGGCGGCCTGGGGGATTTCTTCAGGCGCCGGATCATAATCCCGATCCGCGACGAGCGCCAGCGCTGGGTGGGCTTCGGCGGCCGGGCCCTGGGCGACGAACTGCCCAAGTACCTCAACACCCGCTCCACCGCCGTCTTCGACAAGTCGCGGGTGCTGTTCGGACTGGACCGGGCCGTGGCCGCCATCTCCAAGGAGCGACGCGCGACCCTGGTCGAGGGCTACTTCGACGTCATCGGGGCTCACCGGAGTGGCCTCAGCACCGCCGTCTCGACTTCAGGTACCGCGCTCACCGAGGTCCAGGTGCGCTTGCTGCGCCGTTTTGCGGACGAGGTCGTGGTCTGCTTCGACGGGGATGCCGCCGGCCAGCGCGCCGCCCGGCGTGCCGTCGACCTGCTGGCCGGGGCGGGGATGATCTGTCGGCTCACCGTGATGCCGGACGGTCTCGACCCCGACGACCTGGGCCGCGAGGATCCGGACCGGCTGCGTCGGCTGGTCGGCGACGCTCCTCCCGCGTTTGAGGTTCTGATCGACCAGGCCCTGGGCGACGCGTCCTCGCAGTCCGGGACGCTGCGCCAGGATGCGCTGCGGCGGGCCATGGGGGTTCTGGCCAGGATCCCCGAGGCGAGCATTCGGGAGCTCTACGCCGAACGGGTCGGGCGCAGGCTGGGGATCGCCCCGGGGCGGATTCTGGAGGATGTGGAGCGGGGAGTGCGCTCAGCTGTGCGAGGTGGCGGTTTGGACCCCGGTCCGACGGGGAACAGTGCAATGGGCGCGTCTACCCATTTGCTGGGTCTGCTGGTGGCCAGGCCCGGGCTGGTTGCGGAGGTCAGAGATCGATATCAGGTCACTCGAGGTGACTTTCCCGATCCGAAGGATGGAGATTTGTACTCTGTCCTGTGTGAGTCCCTGCCCGCCACGCCCGAGCCTGACGCCTTGGCCCCGGACCTGGCCCACCGCATCGTCGAAGTCGGAAACGCCGACCTTCCGGAGCTGGCGGAAGAATCTGATGAGAGGCGTCTGCAGAGGGCCCTGGAGGACTGCGTGAGGACGATTCGAATCGAGGTGGCCGAGAGGACCGCGAGCATGCTGCAGGACCAACTGGCCGGGCTCGGCCATCACCGGGCGGGCTCAGCCCCGGCTTTGGTCGCCGAGCTCGAGGGCGTGCGACGGCGCATCGAACAGCTGCGGCGCGGCGACGGATTGGAGGCGTGATTTGGCAAGGGCAATGAGGGTGACGGCACCGCTGTCGCCACCCCGCACCGAGGATTTGGTCAAGGCTGCGGAGCAGCTGATCCTCAAGGGCAAGGAGCAGGGGTTCCTGAGTCCGAGCGAGATCATCGATCCGTTCCCGGAGCTCGACACCGACCCGGAGCAGATGGAGCGGCTGTTCGTCCTGTTCCGGGAGATGGGGATCGTGGTCTCGGACGGGGACAAGGACTTCGACGCCGACGAGTCCGATGACGAGCTGCTGGCGGCCGACGCCGACGCCGTTTCCCTCGACGACCCGGTGCGCATGTACCTCAAGGAGATCGGGCGCGTCTCTCTGTTGAAGGCGGAGGACGAGGTCTATCTCGCCAAGCTCATCGAGCAGGGCGACGAGGATGCCAAGCATCGCCTGACCGAGGCCAACCTGCGCCTGGTGGTCTCCATCGCCAAGAAGTACATCGGACGCGGCATGTCCTTCCTGGACCTCATCCAGGAAGGCAACATGGGGCTGATCCGGGCGGTCGAGAAGTTCGATTACCACAAGGGTTACAAGTTCTCCACCTACGCCACCTGGTGGATCCGCCAGGCCATCACCCGCGCGATCGCGGATCAGGCCCGCACCATCCGGATCCCGGTCCACATGGTGGAGACGATCAACAAGCTGGTGCGGATCTCCCGGCGCCTGCTGCAGGAGCTGGGGCGCGAGCCCTCGGATCCCGAGATCGGGGAGGAGATGGGCATCACTCCCGACCGGGTCCGCGAGATTGTCAAGGTCGCCCAGGACCCCGTGTCCCTGGAGACCCCGATCGGTGAGGAGGAGGACTCCCACCTCGGCGACTTCGTCCCCGACAGCGAAGCGGTCGCGCCCTCGGAGGCCGCGTCGCTCACCATGCTGCGCACTGAGGTGGAGGACATCCTGGACACCCTGACCCCCCGGGAGCGGCGGGTGCTGCAGCTTCGCTTCGGCCTGATCGATGGCCACCAGCGCACCCTGGAAGAGGTCGGCAAGCGCTTCGGGGTCACGCGGGAACGGATCCGACAGATCGAGGCCAAGGCCCTGCGCAAGCTGCGCCACCCCTCGCGCAGCATGAAGCTCAAGGACTACCTGGAGTAGCGCCTCAGTCGCTCGTCCGGGCCCGGAGTCAGATCGCGCAGGGGCAGGAAGTTGTGGAGGGGCCCCTGATGGGATCGGCAGGACCCCCGGGGCTGCGGTCGCCGACTCGATCAAGGACCAGCTGGCACGACCTCGGCGCCGGCGAACAGCTCTCGCGGTCGATCGCCAGATCGCCCGGTGGGACCAGACCCCCACCCTGCGGCACTGCCAAGGTGGCCCTGGATCTCGAGGGCGTCCCGCCCCTCCGGGGCGCGCACGGTCCCACCCGTCGCTGATTGGACGGTGCCCCAGACCGCTGCCCGGTCCTCTTACCTCATGGTCGGGGCGGCTACGGCGACTGCCTGAGGGACCTCAGCACGCCCACCGACGCGGGTCGGGCCACCGGCAGACCGAAGGTGACAGGAGCGTGCGACAGCTGCTCCGCGCCGGATAAGAGGTGACGTGACCGCCGCTGGGGCTAGGCCAATCGCGGTCCAGTGCGGTCCTTGCAACCCGATCCCGGTGGATCCAGCCATCTCCACCCCCGATCTCGCGCCTTGGCGCTTCCGGTGTGGGCGACATCTCGTTGGCGAAGCTGGGTTGGAGAGGCCGGCTGGCAGCGGGGGCCACCGCGGCAGAGAGCAGCACGGTCCGCCCCAACCGCCCCGATTGACTTCTGCCGCGGCGGCCAGGCGTTCCCTGGTCAGCGGCCCACCCCAAGGTGGGAGTCGAAGAATGCCAGGGTCCGCTCCGCCATGTCGATCCTGGCGGCGGTGCTACGGACCCCATGGCCCTCTTGAGGGTACAGCACCAACTCGGTCTCCACTCCGGCGGCGAGCAGGGCCTGGTGGAACTCCACCGCCTGCCCCGGCGGGGTGCAACGGTCGACCATCCCGGCCGCCAGCAGGGTGGGAGTCTCTGACCGGTGCGCGAAGAAGACCGGGCTGCGCTGGTAATAAACCCCGCCCTCGGTGCAAGGACTCCCCTGCAGGTACATCGCATCGAAGTCGGGGATGTTGCTGGCGAAGTGCTGGCTGTACCAGTCCGTGACCGGCGACCCGGCGACCGCGGCCTTGAACCTGGTGGTCCGGGTGGTCAGCCAGCAGCTCATGTAGCCACCGTGACTCACCCCGTAAACTCCGAGGCGATTGGGGTCAGACAGCCCCTGCTCCACCAGCAGGTCGAGCCCGCTCAGGTGATCATCGACCTCGCCCCCGCCATAGTCACCGAGCTCCATCGCGAGAAACTCCTGACCGCGGCCGCTGCTTCCCCGGGGATTCGGCATCAGCACGGCATAGCCGCGAGCCGACAGCGCTGCCACCAACATCAGGTGCGGGACCGGCCAGGACGCCCGCCAGCAATGGGCAGGTCCACCGTGGACCACCAGGATGGTGGGGTAGGGCGGGCTCCCGAGCCGGGGGGCCGCGAAGTAGCCGGAGATGGACAAGCCGCCCGTGGAGGCCCAGCGCACCACCTCAATCTGGCCCAGCTGCTCCTTCAACCAGAGCTGACCTGGATCCGCGAAGCTGGCCAGGGTCGTCAGCTCCCCGCGGTCCACGCGGGCCAGGTGTGGAGGCTCCGCCCAGGATTCGGCGCAGAAGATGGCGCCGCCTTCGGGATGGGGTTCCGCCTCGGGGTAAGCCCAGTTCGAGGACGTGACCAGCCCCTGGTGATGCCGGACCAGCGCGCCATCGCGAAGATCGCACTCCAGGATCACGGTCTCGGTGTCGCGGACACCGCTGACCAGGACCCGATCGCGGTCCCGGAACCGCAGGCAGGTGGCGTCCACACCATCGAGGTCAAGGCGCCTCACAGCGCCGCCGTGCCGGTCCAAGAGGACGACATCGCCGGCCACGAGCCCGCGGTCGCTGGCCAGGCCCTCGATGACGCCGAGAACCGATCCGTCGGCCGAGGCGCTCGGGCTGCCGAGCTGGGTCCGTGGCCGGTACACCGTGCTATGCCCCGAGCCGTCCAGCGCGATGAGCTCGAGCCGCGACTTCGTCCAATCGCCCTCCCAGGGCAGGTTTGAGGCCACCGCGAGCAGGGAGTCCCCCGCCACCGCACCCTCCCAGATGTTCAGCCCCTCCTCGGAGATGCGGCGGCATGCGCCGCCTTCGATCTCGACCACAGTCGCCACCCTCCAGCCACGCAGCTCGGGGCCACCTCGATGGACGGTCGGCTCCCATGGCTGGCGGTCCTCCTCCTGGCTGCTCGCGGCCACGGTGCCGGATCCGCTGGCAACTCCCTGCTCCGCCCCCTCCTCTGCCGCCAGGACCACCAGCCGCTTGGAGTCGGCACACCAATGCACCGACTCGGCACTGAGCCCCGGCAGATCGAGGCGTCGAACCGACTCGGGGTCTCCCGTGGCCATCACCCAGGGGGAGAACAGCCCCGGGCTGCCGTGGTCCGAAATCCAGGCGATGAGCTCTCCACTCGGGCTCCACCGGCCACTGTGCTCGCCACAATCCTGGTGCGAGGTCAGCGGCGTCATCTGTTCGGTGGCGAGACTGAGAACGAACAGGGCGGTCGTGGGCCGACCGATTAGGTCCAGCCTCAACTCACCGGTGAACAGCACCAGCGTGCCATCCGGCGAGATGCTCATATCGGCGGCGCTGGAGACCCGACGAAGACCGGGTTCCAAGGTGTTGCGGAAGAGATCGGCAGCGGTGACCGGGGCGGGGGAAGCGGCCAAGCGGGATCCTCCTGTGTACTGGGGGGACGGCGGACCGCCCTTGCCGACAGCCTACCTGCCCACCAGTGGACTCGACTGTCGCGCATCGGGCGGGGCGCACCAACGCCATCTCCCGTAGACTTGAGCCACCGTCGGTCCGGAGTAGCTCAACGGTAGAGCAGGCGGCTGTTAACCGCAAGGTTCACGGTTCGAATCCGTGCTCCGGAGCCATCACCAAGCGAATCGCGCTGCGCGCCTGGCACGGTCGCGTCACGCGGGCCGATGGCTCGCAGCCTGCTCCCAGGCGGCGTCGCAGAGCGCGTTGTACTCCTCATCGGTGAGCCTGCCGTCCGCCCACATTTGGTCGACCTCGCCCCAGGTGCCATTGCCCGGCGTCATGTGGTCGAAGCCGTCGGGGTCCGGCTGCGGGGCCTCCCAGACGCGGTTCGCCCACCGCTGGGCGAGGTTGGGGAAGTTCAGGCGCCCAGCGCGGTAGGCCTCCAGGTCCTTCTCGGCCTGGCTCTCAGTTTCCTTCGCCATCGCCCACCTTCTCCCAGAAGAACTTGCCGTCCTTGTACCGCTGCCGGTAGATCGAGGGGTCGTCGGGGTTGCCCGAGGGCACGGGGGGGGAAAAGTTGGCGAGGTTCCTCACGGCCTCGAGGTCATTCCCGTCGACGACGATCTGCGGGCACTCGTCCTCGTTCGCCCAGCGGGCGGCGGCGTGTTGCATCGAGAGCCGCTCGTCCTCCTCGGAAGGTTGCGTCCCGTTCTTCACGTGCTCCATTGCGCGCTGCTGCAGCGCCTCAAGTTGCCCGTCGGTCAGGTCCTTCACCCCATGCCAACCTCCCCGTTGATGACCGCCTGCCACAAGCAGTGCCAGGCGGTTCCGGGCCTGGCCCTTGGGCCCATCCTAGCCATCCACCCGGCGGCTTCGGGAGCGTTGGCGCGAGGCCCTCCAGCCTGCGGCGATAATCCCGGAGTGACGGCCTATGTAGCTCTTTTGCGCGGAGTCAACGTGGGTGGCCGCAACCGGGTGCCCATGGACGAACTCCGCAGCCTCGCGATCGATCTCGGCGCGACTGCGGTGCAGAGCCACCTGCAGAGTGGCAACCTGATCTTCTGCCACTCGGCTCAGGATGCCCTCGAACTCGCGTGCAAGTTCGAGCAGGCTCTGGCCGAACAGCAGAGCGTCGAGGTCCGCTGTTTGGTGTGGGATCGGGATGAGCTGACAGCGGCGATCCGCGATAACCCTTTCCCGGAGCACACCGGCGCGGGGTCGCGGCTTCTGGTGCACTTCCTCAATCAGGAGCCGACAGCCGAGCTGCGGGCGGACCACGACCCCACCAATCTCGACCCCCAAACCATTCGTCTGGGCCACAAGGTCATCTATCAATGGTGTCCCGACGGCGTGCTCGCCGCGCCCACGGTGGGGCCGTTTGTCGAGCGCCACTGGCGCATCCCGGTCACGGCGCGGAACTGGAACACGGTCGCCCGCCTCCAGGAACTCCTCGCCACCCTCTGACGGATCCCGGGACTCCGCCCGCGGCTCGGGCCGACGCGGGCAACCACTGCCACTGCGCGGGGTTCGCCGGCCGACTGTCCGGCGTCGGTGACGCTCTGGATCAGGCAGTGTACGGCCGCTCTCGGGCGCGTCTCACGTGCCGAGCGACACGGGGACAGCTAGTCCCGTCCGCGACCCGGTAACTGGCGCCCAGTGGCAGCCGCGAAGGCCGGCCCAGTCGGCCTGAGGCCTTCCGTCATCCCCCGGGCGCCAGCCCGCGCGGATTGCGCGGCCGGCACGGGACGCCACTATTGCAGCAGTTCCAGGATCTCCCGTAGTGGCTATTCTCAGAGGGTGGCAGTTTCCCCGCCAACACGAGGGCGTCGGGCCCCACTTGACCCTGGCCGCTGCGGCTCCGCGCCGACCTGCGCCTTGCGGCCGAGACGAGCTCCGGCCGCTCCGGGACGACTGAGGCGGCGGTCGCGAGGTGACCGTTGAGCCGCGCCCTCCGATGCCGGGCCGCCGGCCCCCTCCCCTAGGGAGTTGCACATCCCGTCGCAATCCCGGCCCCGGTGGATTGAGCGAAGCTGTGGCAACCGTGCGTTGCGCTGCGAAGCAGCTCGCTTGGGAAGGCCGGCGACCGTTGGCGGCCCACCCCGAGGCCGCCAGAGGCGGAGCGGACGACCCGGGGTCAGATGGTGACTGCTGGGATTCGGCGCCGGTGGCCCACCACCGCGCTCGCAGCGGCGCTCGCCGTCTCGGGCTGTGCCGCGGTCGCTCACGGCCACCGAGCCCACCCTTCACCCAGCGCCCGGGTTACCCCACAGGCCACCCCGTTCACCAGCCCGGCGAGCGGACCGGGCGCCGGCACCCTCAGCTGCAGCCTCCCCATCTACGGCGCCTCGGTGACCGCGCAATCCGCGCCGGGGACGGCCCTCGGCGGATTCCTGGAGTTACCGTCGGGAGCGGTGGACCCGGTCCCCGACACCGGCGTGATCGCGGTGGCGGGCGCCTTCTCGGAGTGGGAGACCCAGGCGACCCCTGCCCTGTACGGGGACGTCCCGGAGGAGTCGTACGACCAGCCGCTGGCGCAATGGGTGCCGGCGAGACCCTCGGAGCTGTCGCCCAGCGGGACGCAGTATGCATATGTGACCGTGGGTGACGTCGCCGACCCCAGCACCACCTCAGTCCAGGTCCATCTGGTCACCATCGCCACGGCCAGCGATCAGGTCATCTACTCGCAGGGCGAGACCGAGGTGCTGGGGTGGAACGGGGAGCAGCTCCTGCTGGTGGACCATATTCCCACCAGCGACGTCGCCGAGGGGCTCCTGAGCCTCGACCCGGCGACAGCGACAGCCGTCACTCTGCAGCCCGAAGTGAGCGGGGTGGACTGGTATCTCGCTGCCGCAGGCGCGGTATGGGGAGGCCGGACCAACCCAGCCGACAGCTCGCCCCCGGCCGTCTTCGTACCCTGGGACGAGGCGCTGCGTTACGACCTCACCACCGGCCAGATCTCCACCTGGTCCTACCATCCGGGTGACCAGGTGACGGTGGTCGGCGCCACCAGTTCGGGAGATCCACTTGAGACCATCCAGGGGACAGGTCAGACCACCCTGGCCGTGGCCACCTCCCCCACGTCAGCCGTGACGCTCTTGACCGGTCCGGGGCTGGCCAGCGCGCGTGGCCTGGCTGTCTATTCCACCTACACCGATGCCCACGGGACCTGGGTCGCGACCGACCAAGGCCTGTATCTGCTCACCCCGACCCTGCGGTTCATCCAGGAGCAGGTGGGCAACTTTGCCGGCGCCACCCTCGTCGGACCGTGCGGCTGAGCTGACCGCGCCGCCGGGTCGGCTCAGTGCCCCGAGGGCTCGAATCTGAAGGTGCGGGCGGCCACCACCAGCACCGCCACCCCCACCCCCAGCAGGATCAGGATGTCGTTGGTGACCTCGCCGAGCGTCTGCCCCTCCGCCATCAGGCCTCGGAGGGCGTCGCTGAAGTACGTGAGGGGCATCACGATCGAGAGCTTCTGCAGCCACGCGGGAGCGCCTGAGAGGGGGTAGAAGACGCCGGCCACGAAGAGCTGGGGCAAGGAGATCAGGTTCGACATCACCACCGCCGCCTGCTCACGGCGCGAGAGTGCGGCCACCAGGAACCCCGCAGCCAGGAAGCACAGCGACCCCACCAGCAAAACCAGCAGCAGCGGCAGGGGCCGGGGGCCCAAGCCGATCCCGTAGAGGACATGCCCGATCCCGAGAAGGACCGCGATCTGGATCGCGACCAGCACCAGCTGCGAGAGCACGCTGGCGGCCAGAAACACCCAGGCGGGGGCGGGGGTCGCCCGGATCCTCCGCAGGGTCCCCTGCTCCCGGTCTCCGACCAGCCTGAGGCCGGCGGAGAGGCCACCGGCGAGGACGGCATACGCCAGCACCCCCGGCGCCAGGAACGCGATGTAGTTGTTGTTGGCCAAAGCGTCGGAATTGAGCCCCCCGGGGGCGTGGACGGACTGGACCACCCCGGCCACGGCCGGGGACCGGTCGAGCAGGGCCTGGTTGAGGCCGGCCACGGCCGCCTCCGCCTCCGCCGTGAACGAGCCGTTCTCGGTCACGTTGCTGGAGTTCTCCAGAATCCGCACCGTGACCCCCGGGTCCACCGCTGAGGTCACCACCAGCGCGAAGGCGGCCCGGTTGTTCAGGACATCGGCGCGGGCCGTCGTCGCGGTCGTGCGGACCAGGTGGAAGGAGCTCCGGGGCAGCGCCTGACGCAGGACGGGATAGTCCGGGGCCGGCGCCGACACGTCGACGGTCACCGCGGAGCGCTGAAACAAGCCCCCAAAGATGACGATCAAGAGCAGGGGCACCAGCACGTTGAACACCAGCACCTGGCGGTTCCGGTATAGGACCTTGACGTTGGCCAAGGTGAGCGCAACCAGCGGGATCCAAGGCCCCGTTCCCAAAGGACGCGAGAGCTCGCCGGGTGGCACCTGGGAGGACCTCACTCGGCGCTCTCCGAGAGATGCCGACCGGCGCTCTGCAAGAACACATCCTCCAGGTTGGGAGGCTGCACGGTGACATCTCGCAGCGCCTCCTCACCCAGCCGCGCGCCCAGCTCCGCCAGCACCGCTCCCACCTCCTTGGTCTGCAGCTCCCAGCGCCCCGCCTCCCAACGGCTGCGGAGCACGCCGGGAAGTGTGGTGAGATCACAGGACTCGGCCGCAGCCACGCTGATCCGAGCCGCCGCGCCCAACCCTGCCACCAGCTGCTGCGGGCTCCCCTCGGCGACGACCAGGCCGCGGTCGATGATCACGACGTGCTCCGCCAGCTGTTCCGCCTCTTCGATGTAGTGGGTGGTCAGGAGCACCGTGCGCCCCTGCTGGTGGAGGTGTCGGATCATCTCCCAGGTCTGCCTACGGCTGAGTGGGTCAAGGCCGGTGGTGGGCTCATCGAGGATGACCAGCTCCGGGTCGTTGCAGAGGGTGAGGGCGATCTGAAGCCGGCGCTTCTGCCCCCCGGAGAGGGCCGACGCGCGACGGTCGAGCATCTCCTCCATGTCGACCAGGGCCAGCAGGGCGGCGGGGTTGGCCTGGTAGCCATAGAGCCTCCCGAACAGGTCCAGCGTCTCCGCGCAGGTGAGGTCGTCGTAGAGGGCCCCCTCCTGCAGCTGCACCCCGATGCGGCGGCGAGCCTGCGACGGCGATGTGCCCAGGACCTCGACCTTGCCGGAGTCGAACGGCTTCAGCCCCTCGATGATCTCCATCGTGGTGGTCTTGCCGGCGCCGTTGGGGCCCAGCAGAGCGACGATCTGGCCCCGGCGCACGGTGAGGTCGAGCCCTCGCACCGCCGGCACCGGCCCGTAGCTCTTGCGAAGGTCCCGGACGTCTATCGCCAGGGGGCGGTCGGGATCAGCAGGAGGGGTCGTGGCGAGTGCTATGGCGTTGCTCCTCCGCATCGGCCGGGTCCCTTGACTTCGCGACCTCAGGGGCAGGATAGCAGGCGCTCACGGACCCGCCGCGGGTGAGCCGGCCCGCCGCCAAGAGCCCCATCGAACCCAGATCGCTGGCGGTCTTGGCCCGGCTTCGCCAGCTAACCTCGAGCTGATGAAGCGGTTGTTGGCCAGGCTGCGTCGGACCCTGCTGGTCCGAGTGGTGCTGCGGTATCTGGGGCGCAACGGTCCCAATCAGGCGACCCTGATCGCCTGGAATCTGCTGTTCGCCATCTTCCCCATCGTGCTGCTGGCGGTGACCGTGGCGGGGCTGGTCTTTCGCGATCCGGCGGTCGGACGGACCGTTGCCAAGGCCGTCGCCTCCATCGTGCCCCAGGGGAGAGGATCGGTGGTCTTGGGAGCCCTCAACGCCTTCCACCGCAACTCCGGAGCGCTGGCGGTGGTGGGGCTCGTGGGCCTGGTGTGGTCGGGGACATCCCTGTTCGGGGCGATGGAGCAAGGGTTCGCCGCCCTGTCCGGTGCCAAGACCAGAGGTTTCCTGCGCCAGAAGCTCATGAGCGTCGAGATGATCGTGCTGTTCACCGTGCTCGCGGTGCCGGTGGTCTTGAGTTCCAGCCTGCTGGCTGTGCTCACATCCCTGCCCGGCGTACCGGGCTTCCTGCGATCCGGCCCGCTGGCGTGGGTGGGACAGGTCGTGCTGGCTGTGGTGGTCGGGACCCTGCTGTTCTCCGCCATCTACCGCCTGGTGCCCAAACCCGCCCAGGGGCTGCGGGCGTGCGTGCGCGGGGGGCTGGTGGCCGGGCTCGCATTCGAGGGCCTGAGCCTGCTGTTCCCGCTCTACTTCCACCTGGAGCACGGCTTCAGCTCCTATGGCTCGACCTTCGGGCTGTTCTTCCTGCTCCTCGCCTACGCCTTTCTGGTGGCCCAGATCATCGTCTTCGGGTACGCATTCGTGGTGGAGCTGGGCCCGGGCGAGCCAGCGGCCACTGGCCCTGACGGGCCGCCGGGCCCCGCGCCGGAGGGGGACGCCCGCACAGCCTCACCAGATCCCCCCGTGTCCGTCGGAGCTGGCGGCGGGCCTGCCATCGAAGCCTGATCTCGCTGCGACCTCGAGCAAGGCCCGTTTGCTTGACTGCGACGATGGACGACGACCGGGGCGGCTCGGAGACGCAGATGGGCCAGCAGCCAGGTTCGGAGCCGACGAAGATGGACGACATGTCCGTCCAGTTCACGCTCCTGCAGTCGGTTGGCGAAGTCGCGGGCGCGCCGGGGCGCGGGCCGCGATTTGCGGATTCACCCTCGACCGGAATCCCTGGCGGACCGAACCGTGGGGCCCCAGCCGCGCTGGGGTCCGGGACCGCGGTTGGGAGCATGTCTTGACCGAATACCGCCGTCACCTGGGACGGGGGAACCCACGCGGACCTCGGGCCCTGTGATCCAGTCCGCAGCTCCGGTCAAGCCACGGACCGGCCTCGCGCTGCTCGTGATCGTGATCGGAGTCCTGATGGCGGCGGTGGACACGACCATCGTGGTCTTGGCGCTCCCCGAGATGGAGCGCGCGTTGCACGTCCCTCTGGCCGACGTCATCTGGGTGATCATCGGCTACCTGCTGGTGATCACCCTGTTGGCGACTCAGGTGGGGCGGCTGGGCGACATGTTCGGACGGGTGCGCATGTACGAGACCGGGTTCCTGGTCTTCATCGTGGGGTCGGCCCTCTGTGCCCTGGCCGGGAACGAGGCCAGCATCATCGGCTTCCGCCTCTTCCAGGGGATCGGCGGAGCGCTGATCACCGCCAACAGCGGGGCGGTCATCGCCGACACCTTCCCGCCCGAGACCCGGGGCCGGGCCTACGGCTTCAACAGCATCGGCTGGAACGTGGGGGCGATTCTGGGAATCCTGTTGGGGGGGTTGATCATCACCTTCCTCTCCTGGCGCTGGATCTTCTGGATCAACGTCCCCGCGGGGGTCATCGCCTTCGCGCTCGCCCTCCGGGTGCTGCGCGACTCCGGCAGTCGCCAGCACCAGCGTCTGGACTACGCGGGGATGGTCACACTCGGGGGCGGCCTCTTCGGGGTCCTGTGGGCGATCACATCCCTGGCGACCTCCAGCTTCTCGCCCAGCATGCTCGGGTTTCTGGTGGGTGGGCTGATCCTGCTGCTCGCCTTCACGCTCATCGAGCGGGCCAGCCCGGCGCCGATGCTGGATCTGTCACTGTTCCGCATCCCCACCATGAGCCCGACCTTGCTCGCCTCCCTCTTCCAGGGCCTGGCCAATTTCGCGGTTCTCTTCCTGGTGATCATGTACCTGCAGGGGGTGCGGCGCCTCAGCCCCCTGGACTCCTCCTTGCTGCTGGTGCCGGGCTATCTGGTGGGCGCCTTCGTGGGTCCCTACGCGGGCCGGCTGTCCGATCGGATCGGGGTGGTGTGGCCGGCGACCATCGGGTTGCTCATCGAGATAGTGGCCCTGCTGGTGTACGCCCAGGTCCAGGTCACCACCCCCCTGGCGGTGGTGACGATCGCCGCCGTGATCAACGGGGTGGGTGCGGGCTTCTTCTTCCCCGCCAACAACTCGGCGGTGATGAAGGCCGCACCGGGGCGCGCGTTCGGGACCGCCTCGGGGATGCTGCGGACCTTTGCCAACGTGGGCATGGTCTTCTCCTTTTCGGTCGCGATCCTGGTGGCCGCGCGCTCGATCCCCCGCGGGCTGGCGTTCGCGATCTTCGTGGGCACCACCCGGCTCGACCACCACCTGGCGGCCGTCTTCACCGACGGGGTCCATGCGGCCTTCTACTCATCGGTGGCCTTCATGCTGGTGGCGCTGGTGCTGTCCGGCACCAGGGTGCTCCGGGCGCGACCCCGGGTCGGCCCCCGGGCGCCCGGCGGTGGCCGGGCCGCGACCCCCGACTCCGGGAGTGCCGCGCCCATGGAGCAGCCCAGCCTGGGAAGGCCGGCGGGCTGACCCGAGGGCCGGCTCCAGCCCGAAGGTGCCGCCGGTTAGGTTCGGCCCTCAGGAAGGGGTCGGGTTGCCGGTCCAGATCCCCGCCCGATAGAGTCGGCCCGGCAGCGTAGTCCCCAGGATCGTCTCCAGGAACGAGGCGGTCTCGCAGAGCGCCTCAAGGTCTATGGGCGAGGTCGCCCCGACCCGGGTCAGCATGTGGAGCAGATCTTCGCTGCACACGTTGCCGGTGGCGCGCGGCGCAAACGGACACCCGCCGATCCCGCCCACCGACCCCTCGAAGCGCCTGACCCCCAGCTCATAGGCGGCCAGCGCGTTGGCGAGGCCCATCGCCCGGGTGTCGTGGAAGTGAAGCGAGAGCTGCTCGGTGGGGATCCCCGAGCGCAGCAGGTTCTCGATCAGGGAGCCGACCTGGCGCGGATCCGCGACCCCGATGGTGTCGGCGATCCCGATCTCGTCCGCGCCCAACTCCTGACAGCGGTCGGCCAGGTCCACCACCCTATCCTCCCCCACCCTGCCCTCGAACGGGCACCCGAAGGCGACGCTGAGGCCGACGTCGAACCGGCAGTGGGCGGCCTGCGCCGCTGACGCCATCTCGGCCAGCTCAGCCAGGGTCTGCTCCACCGTGCGATTCAGGTTGCGCTGGTTGAAGCTGTCAGTGACCCCGAGGTTGGCCACCACGCGGCGGGCACCGGCGCTGAGGGCGCGCTCCAGCCCCCTGGCGTTGGGCACCAAAACCCTAACCCGGGCCATGACCGCGTGCCCCCGGGTCGCCACCAAGCGAGTGATGAGATCCTCGGCGTCCGCCATCTTGGGAACCCATCGGGGCGACACGAACGAGGCCGCCTCGACCTGGTCCACCCCGGCATCCAGCAGCCGTCCGACCAGCTCCAGCTTGGACCCGGTGGAAAGCTCCCGGTCTAGGTTCTGGAGGCCGTCGCGCGGTCCGACCTCGGTGAAGAACAGCATCTGGGTGTGCCCGGCGGAGGGATCCATTCCGGGCCAGTCTAAGTGGCCGTGCCGCATGCCGGGGAGCGGGCGCGTCGAGTCCTCGAGCCGCGGCCGCTCATGCGATCTTCCTCCCACCTGCGAATGCCACCGAGGACATTCGGACCGGCAAGGACAGCAAGTGAAGGCTCCGGGGAGGCGGAGATGGCCCAACGGGATCCCCACGCAGCGGTATCCTGTACGCCAGGGTCGGGTCGAGCGACTTGGAGGCCGTATGTCGATCAGCAAGCGCCTTCCCATGTGGCCGGTGGTGCGACAGCTGGCGGAGGGGGATCCGCTCGGCCTCGGGCGTGCCGCGGCGTCGGCCAAGACCAGGGCAATCGCCCCCAGAACCGCTCTGGCGGATCGCGTGGTGCCGTCGATCTGCCCCTACTGCGCCGTGGGATGTGGCCAGTTGGTGTACGTCAAGGACGAGCAGGTCACCCAGATCGAGGGGGATCCCGGCAGCCCGCTCTCGCGGGGGCGGCTGTGCCCCAAGGGGTCGGCCAGCAAGGAGCTGGTCAACAGCCCGCTGCGGGAATTGAAGGTGAAGTACCGTCGGCCGCACGGCAGCGCCTGGGAGGAGCTGGAGCTGGACCAAGCGATGGAGATGATCGCGGACCGGGTCATCGCCACCCGGCGGGCGACCTTCGAGCGCAGCGACGCTCAGGGCCGCCCGCTGCGGCGCACCATGGGCATCGCCAGCCTGGGCGGCGCCACCATCGACAACGAGGAGAACTACCTGTGGCGCAAGCTGATGGTCGGCCTGGGCGTCGTCCAGGTCGAAAATCAGGCCCGAATATGACACTCGGCCACAGTTCCCGGTCTGGGAACCAGCTTCGGTAGGGGCGGCGCCACCACCTTCCCCGGGGATCTCCAGAACTCCGACTGCATCGTGGTCATGGGCTCGAACATGGCCGAGTGCCACCCGGTCGCCTTCCAGTGGGTGGTGGAGTCGAAGCTGAAGGGCGGCAAGCTGATCCACGTCGACCCTCGGTTCACCCGCACCAGCGCGCTGGCTGACCAGCACATCCCGCTTCGGGCGGGCAGCGACATCGCCTTCCTCGGCGGCCTGATCCACTACGTGCTCGAAAACGAGCGCTACTTCCGCGATTACGTGCGCAGCTACACCAATGCCGCGACCCTCATCGACGAGCGCTTCGTGGACACCGAGGATCTGGACGGCTTCTTCTCCGGCTGGGATCCCGAAACCCGCAGCTACGACAACTCCACCTGGCAGTACCAGGATGGCGTCGTCCACGCCTCGGCGGGCCAGCGGGGAGTCCCTCAAGCCAGGCAAGCTGACCAGGCGGTGGTCGGCCGGGTCTCGGATGAGGACCCATCCCTGGAACACCCGAGGTGCGTGTTCCAGCTCCTGCGCCGCCACTTCTCGCGCTACACCCCGGAGATGGTGGAGTCGGTGTGTGGAGTCCCCCGGGATCAGTTTCTCAAGTTGGCGGAGACGATCTGCGACCGCTCCGGCCCCGAGCGCACCACCGCCTTCGTTTACGCGGTCGGGTGGACGCAGCACACCACCGGCGCCCAGTTCATCAGGACCGCCGCCATCCTGCAGCTTTTGCTCGGCAACATGGGCCGCCCCGGCGGTGGCATCCTGGCCCTGCGGGGACACGCCAACATCCAGGGGGCGACTGACATCGCGACCCTCTTCGACGTCCTGCCGGGGTATCTGCCGGTGCCCAAGGTCGACGATCCCACCGATCTGGACGAGTTCTGCCGTCTCAACGGCGGCGACGCCGGCGGCTACTGGGGCAACCTGCGCAGCTATCTCGTCTCGCTCTTGAAGGCCTACTGGGGCCAGGCCGCCACCGCCGGCAACCAGTACGGCTTCGACTACCTGCACCGGCTGACTGGGGACCACTCCACCTACCAGAGCACCCTGGGGATGGTGGATGGTTGGGTGAAGGGCTTCTTCGTGCTCGGGGAGAACCCGGCGGTGGGCTCGGCGCACGGCAGCCTGCACCGCCAGGGCCTGCGCAACCTGGACTGGTTGGTGGTGCGCGATCTCTATGAGATCGAGACCGCCAGCTTCTGGTACGACTCGCCCGAGGTCGCCTCTGGGGAGGTCCGTCCCGAGGACATCGGCACCGAGGTCTTCTTCCTCCCGGCAGCGGCCCATACCGAGAAGGCCGGCTCCTTCACCAACACCCAGCGCCTGCTGCAGTGGCATGAGCAGGCGGTCGAGCCCCGCGGGGACTGCCGGTCGGAGCTCTGGTTCGCCTACTGGCTGGGGCGCAAGATCCGGGAGAAGCTGGCCGCGGCCCCCGAGCTCGACGACCGGCCGATCATCGACTTGAGTTGGGACTATCCGCTCCTCGAGTCCCAGGATCCAGATCCCGAGGCGGTCCTGCGGGAGATCAGCGGCTGGTCCGGCGATCAGAAGCCGCTTCCGGGCCTGGGGGCGATCCAGGGCGACGGATCCACCCCCTGTGGGTGCTGGATCTACGCGGGCGCCTTCGCGGGCGGCATCAACCGCACCGCCCAGCGCCGGCCCCACTGGGAACAGAACTGGGTGGCGCTGGATTGGGGCTGGGCATGGCCGATGAACCGGCGAATCCTCTACAACCGCGCCTCCGCGGACCCCGCCGGGCGACCCTGGTCGGAGCGCAAGCGCTACGTCGAGTGGAGTGAGCAGGAGGCCCGCTGGGTCGGGCCCGATACCCCCGACTTCCCGGCGGATCGGCGGCCCGACTACGTCCCCCCGGCGGGAGCGGTGGCGGAGAACTCGCTGGCCGGTGACCGGCCGTTCATCATGCAGGCCGACGGCCGGGGCTGGCTGTTTGCTCCCAGCGGGGTTGTCGACGGCCCCCTGCCCACGCACTACGAGCCCCACGAGTCGCCGGTGCGCAACGCGCTATACGAGCAGGAGCGCAACCCGGCCCGGCAGCGCTTCCGGCGCCCCGACAACCCCTACCACCCGTTCCCGGGCGAGCCCGGGAGCGAGGAGTATCCGTTCGTGATGACCACCTACCGGCTCACGGAGCACCACACCGCCGGCGGCATGAGCCGGTTCCTGTCGCGGCTGAGCCAGCTGCAGCCGGAGATGTTCTGCGAGGTGAGCCCCGAGCTGGCCGAGGCCCGCGGGCTGCGACCCGGCGGGTGGGCCACCATCGTCACCATGCGGGCGTCGATCGAGGCCCGGGTGCTCATCACCCCCCGGATGACAGCGTTGCGGGTCGGAGATCGCTGGATCCACCAGGTAGGACTGCCCTACCACTGGGGAAGTCGAGGCTTGGTCCGGGGAGACTCCGCCAACGACCTCTTCCCGCTGGTGCTGGACCCGAACGTGCACATCCAGGAGGTCAAGGCGGCCACCTGTGACATCCGGCCCGGGCGCCGCCCGCGAGGTGGGTTCGAGTGACCGCGGCCAGCCCGCGCCAGGCGGCCGTCCCACTGCCCGTGTGGCAGGCGGGGGGGACCCGGATGGGCTTCTTCACCGACAGTTCCATCTGCATCGGCTGCAAGGCCTGTGAGGTCGCCTGCAAGGAGTGGAACGGGGTGCCTGACCGCGACCCCGCGTGGTCGGGCAACTCGTACGACAACACCCTTCGCCTCGGGGCCAACAGCTGGCGCCACGTGGCCTTCGTGGAGCGGCACCACCCCGACCAGGGCGGCGGCCTGCAGTGGCTGATGAGCTCGGACGTGTGCAAGCACTGCACCCGCGCTGCCTGCCTGGAGGTCTGCCCAACCGGCGCGATCTTCCGCAGCGAGTTCGGAACCGTGGTGGTTCAGGAGGACATCTGCAACGGCTGCGGCTACTGCGTATCGGCGTGCCCCTTTGGGGTCATCGAGCGGCGTCAGGACGACGGCAGGGCTTTCAAGTGCACCCTCTGCTACGACCGCCTCAAGGTCGGCGAGACGCCGGCCTGCGCCAGGGCCTGCCCCACCGAGTCGATTCAGTTCGGCCCGCTCGACGAGCTCCGCGAGCGCGCCCGAACACGGTTGGAGCAGGTCCGCCAGGAGCCCGGCCACGAGCAAGCCCAGCTCTACGGGGCCGACGGCTCTGACGGGGTCGGCGGGTTCGGGGCGTTCTTCCTGCTCCTCGACAAGCCCGAGGTCTACGGACTGCCCCCGGCCCCCACCTACCGGCGATCCGAGCTCGCGACCATGTGGGGGATGGCTTCGGCGGCTTCGATGCTGATCCTGGCCGGGGTCGTGGGCTCCCTGCGGCGGCAACGTCGGTGAGCCCGGGATCCCACGGCACCGAGCGGGCCATGGTGCCACCCGTCCAGCCCCGCTCCTACTACGGACTGCCGATCGTGAAGCGACCGGCCTGGACCATCGAGGTGCCCTGGTACTTCTTCGTGGGCGGTGCGACCGGCGCGCTGGCCGCCACGGCCATGGCCGCCCGACGCTCGGGGCAGGGTCGGCTGGCAAGACGGGCCCGCCGGATGGCGCTGCTCGGGAGCCTGGTGAGCCCGATCCTGCTGATCTCCGACCTGGGCCGGCCCGAGCGATTCCTGAACATGCTGCGGGTCTTCCGCCCCACCTCCCCAATGAGCGTCGGTAGCTGGACGCTGGTGGGGCTGGGATCCGCCCTCGGCGCCGGAGAGGTGGCTGAGCAGCTGGGGCTTCCCGGGTTCGCGGTGACGGGTGCCGACACCACGGCCGGGGTGCTCGGCCCCATCCTCTCCACGTACACCGCGGTTCTGATCGGTAACACCGCCAACCCCATCTGGCGGGGAGCCCGGCACCTCCTGCCGTTCGTGTTCGCGGGCAGCTCCCTCGCCTCCGCGGGTGCTGCCGTTTGCGTCACCAGCCCGGTCGGCGACGCCCAGGCCGGCCGACGCATGGTCGGATGGGGCACCGTGCTGGAGCAGGGGGCGGGGCTGGCGATGGAGCGGAAGCTCGGCGACCTCGCCAGGCCGTATCGGGAGGGCCGGGCAGGGACTCTCAACCGGTGGCAGCGCTTCAGCTCCCTGGCGGGTTCGGCGTTGGTCGTGACCTGGGGCCGGCGCAGCCGGAGAGCGGCCGTGATCGGCTCGGCGCTGACCCTGGCCGGGTCGGCCGCGCTCAGGCAGTCGATCTACCAGGCCGGGTTCCAATCCGCGGAGGATCCGCGCTACCTGGTGGAGAGCCAGAGCTGAACCCGGCCCGGCCGGGCCGGGGACCTCCGCAGCGGGTGTTAGCCCCTACAACTCCACTGCCGGCTCGTGGGG
Source organism: Candidatus Dormiibacterota bacterium (assembly GCA_027319585.1). GTDB lineage: Bacteria > Chloroflexota > Dormibacteria > Aeolococcales > Bog-877 > AG-12. The sequence continues at coordinate 22,928 of DAHVMY010000002.1, forward strand.
CTTGCCGGGGTGGCGGGCCCTGAAGGCGGCCACCTTCTGGCGGCTCAGGCAGCTCTGGCTGCAGAACCGCTTGGAGCCGTTGCGGGAGGTGTCCACGAAGACCCGGTCGCAGCGCTCCGCATGGCAGACCCCGAGGCGACCCTGGCCGCCGGTGCCCACCACGATCGCCAAGGCGGTGGCGCAGGTGGCGCCTCGGGCCTCGGCTCGACCCGCCTCCTTCTCCTGACTCTGAAAGTGCAGGTGCCAGGGCTCCCCGTCGTGGCGAGCCAGCTGGGGAGCCGCGTGGTAGTCGTGCAGCAGCCCGTTGACCCGCTGGGCGACCTCGTCCTGATCCCCGGAAGCGGCGGCCTCGAAGACCTCTCTGAGCCGCCGCGCCAGATCGAACAGCCCCTCGGCATCCGCGTCGGAGAGAGCCCCAGAGCGACCCCAGATCGCGGCCTCAGCCACCTGAGCCGCCTGCCTTCGGACGGCGGCGGCCCCCGAGCCCACCTGCTCCCTGCCGCGGCTGAAGCCGGGGGTGAGTCGATTCACCAATTCGGCCGCGGCCTCGACGCCCAGATCCATGTAACTATCGAAATTCATTTGACAAGTTAGCCATTGCCTGCTATTCTGTTACTGGCTAGTTGGATATTACAAGTTACCGGGAGATCATATGATGAACCCCACCATCATCCGCATGATGACTGACGACCGGACCAGGGAGCTGAGGGGAGAGATCCCGCACTCGCGTAGGGCGGTCTCGGACCTCGTGATGAGGCGGCAGGCGCGGGCGGCGTTCAAGGTGCTGCGGGCCGGAGCCCGGCGCCGCTGATTCACACCAACTCCACCCTCGGCCGACCGGTGAGGGTGGACGTGACCTCGCCGATCCGCCGCGCCTCGGGTACGGCCGCGGCAAATGATGCGGCCCCCGATTCAGGGATGGTGACGAGCAGACCCCCACTGGTCTGAGCGTCGCAGGCGAGCACGACCAGGTCCTGCTCCAGGTCGGTCGCGATGTGGGCTTGCTCCCTCGCCAGTTCCAGGTTCCTGCGACTGCCACCGGGCACCTTGCCGGCCCGCACCAGCTCCACCGCCCCGTTGAGCACCGGCAGCATCCTCGCGTGGATGTGGAGTCGGACCGCGGAGGCGCTGGCGAGGTTGTGGGCATGTCCGACGAGCCCAAAACCGGTCACATCGGTCGCGGCGGTCGCGGCGGCCCCGAGCATGGCCTGCGCCGCCCCGCGATTCAGTCGGCGCATGACCGAGATCGCCTCGCCGAGCACCGCCTCGTCCACCTCGGCCTGCTTGTGGGCGTTGAGGATGACCCCGGTCCCCAGCGGCTTGGTGAGGAACACCACGTCCCCGGGACGGGCTCCCTGGTTGGTGACCATGCGCTCGGGGTCGACCCGGCCCACGACTGCGCAGCCGAACAGCGGCTCTGAGCTGCGAATCGAGTGGCCCCCTGCGATCGCGCACCCCGCCTCGGCGGCCACCTCGGCGCCGCCCTCCAGGATCTGGCGCAGCACGCCACCGTCGAGGTTGGCCAGGTCGTACCCGACCAGGTTGAGCAGGAGCAGCGGCACCCCTCCCATCGCGTAGACGTCGGACAGCGCATTGGCGGTCGCGATCGCCCCGTAGGCGTGGGGATCATCGACGGGCGGGGGAAAGAAATCCGTCGTCGCCACCAACGCCAGGCCAGGCCCGAGCCGGTAAACCGCGGCATCATCCATCGTCGGCGCCGAGACCAGCAGGTCACCTCCGGCCTCGGTGGCGATGCCGCCGAGCACGGCGTGAAGATCTGCCTGCGCGATCTTCGCTGAACAACCGCCCTGACCGGTCATCTGGGTCAGTCGCAAGGGCTCGGTCATGAAGCACTCCTCAGCAATCGATGCCGGTCGCCGCGGCGCTCGCTGCGGCGGTCCCGCTCCCAGCGCTCCAAAAGTGGGACCACGATACGGCGTGTGCTGTGGAGGTGGTCGCGGATCTCGGCGACGGTGAGCCCAGCTGGGGCCACCGCGAGCAGCTCTTCCAGGTCGGCCTCCATCTCGTCCAGCACCAACCGGGAGATCAGGGTGTCCGGAGTCAGGGCGACCACCTCGCCCGCCCGCACGAGGTGGCCCTGCACCTCCTTGGTGAGACCGACATCGCGGAGCTCGGCCACCCCTGGGGGCGTCCGTCCCGCCCGGGAGATCGTGGCCATCACGCGAGCGGTGGCAGCGGTGCCGACGCCGATTGGTGGCCTGCCCGGAAGGGTCGCCAGCGGGCCCCGCAGCTCCACGGCGCCTTCGGCGTGCAGTTGCCGCAACGCCGCCTCCCCGTCCCCGTCAGCCTTCAGCCCCAGCCCTCTCAGCAGCTCCCCCCGAACCATCCCGGGGGCCAGGGGGTGGACCAGCTCATGTTCCCTGAGAGCCGCCTGCGCCTGTCGGAAGAGCTCCCGCCAACTTTCGGCGCTGAGATAGCGGCTCCCCAGCCTGACCAGAACACCCTCGGCGCAAGCCTGCTCCAGGGTCTCCAGGACGCTGGGGTGGGCCAGCCCGACCCGCGCCGCCACCTCCTTCGGCGTCTTTCCCAGCGGGCTGCCGACCACCTCGAGGATGGCCAGGGCCCGGAGGCCATCGAGGCTGGCTTGAACCAAATGCCGCTCCCGCAACCCCCATGTCTCCAGGGGGGCCTCGACCCAGCGGCGGTGGCGCTGAGGCTGGCTGTCGATCACCAGAGCCCCACCCAGGATCGCCCGCGGACTCGGTGCCCGCAGCACCAGGAGATCCCCGGGCAGCGAGCACAGCGGGGACTCGAGATGAATTTGAGCAAAGGCTGAGGCACCGGGTCCCAGCTCGGTCTCGCCGGCCAGCCAGATCCGCGCCGGCGCGGCGGCGGCACCGGCCAGCACCTCCAGATGCATCCCCTGGCGCACCCCGAAAGCTCCAGCGCGGGGCACGAAGACGGAGCAGTCGAGGGTGTGGGTCGCCACCACCTGGTGCGGGAGACCCACCACGCTCCCGCGCGGAGCCTCGGCCAGCTCGACCCCGTGGAGGGCGACCGCCAGCCGGCCCCCCGGCTCGGCAGTGTCGACCAGCTGGCCGCGGCGCTGCATGGCCTGTACCCGGCCGCGAGCGCCGGAGGGGAAGACCTCGATCTGCTGTCCCTGCCTGAACGCTCCCCCGTCGAGCAGTCCGGTGACCACGGTCCCGGTCCCGACCATGGTGAAGCTGCGATCCACGAGCAGCCGGGGGATTCCTCGGTCCAGAGGCGCCGGGATTCGGCCGAGCTCATGGTCCACCGCCGCCGCCAGCTCCTCCAGCCCGACCCCGGTGATGCTGCTGCAGCCCACCCAGGGGCGGTGGGGGAGGCCGGTGTCGTCTAGGAGATGCCCCACTTCCTCGGCGCAGCCGGCGGCGCGCTCGGGAGCCAGATCGACCTTGGTCACCACTGGGACCACCTGGCGCACCCCGAGCACCCGCAGCACCGCTGCGTGCTCTCTGGTCTGCGGCATCACCCCGTCGTCGGCCGCCACGCACAGCAGGGCGAGGTCGATGGACCGAGCCCCCACCGCCATGGTGCGGATGAACCGCTCGTGGCCAGGCACGTCGACGACCGAGACCGTGCGCCCGGAGGGCAGGCGCCAGCTGGCGAACCCCACCTCGATCGTCATGCTGCGGCGGCGCTCCTCGGGCAGAGCGTCGCAGTCGATGCCCGTCAGCGCCCGGATCAGGGCCGTCTTGCCATGGTCAACATGCCCGGCCGTCCCCACCACTGGCTCGTTCACCGCGTCGACCCCAGCGCCGCCACCAGCGCCCGCAGCATCCCCGACTGCTCGTCGGGGAGGACACAGCGCGCGTCGATGGCCACCCCGCGGTCCTGCTCCAAGGTAAGGATCGGTGGATCCCCCGCCAGCAGCCGTCGGCGCAAGGCCGCCGGGTTCCGGGCGGGGATCAGGAGCCCATGGGAATCGAGGGGGTGCCCAGGGGTGGTCCCGCCTCCCACTGCCCCCTTCAGCCCGACCACTTCGGCAGCAACTCCCGCCCGCGCCAGCACTGCTGCCCAGCGGCGCGCCCTGGCCTCCAGCGCAGCATCGTCCTGATGGAGCATGCGCCAAACGGGGATCTCCCGCAGTCGATCGGGACTCTGGTAGCACAAGAGGGTCTCCTCGAGGGCCGCCAGCTGCAGCTTGTCGGGGCGCAGGGCACGGGCCAGGGGATGGCGACGCAGGCGGGCCACCAGATCCGCCCGACCGCAGATGATCCCCGCCTGGCTGGCCCCTACCAGCTTGTCCCCGCTGCAGAACAAAAGGTCGACCCCGGCCTTCACGCTCGCTAGGAGACGGTCCTCTGGCTGGGTCGCGACCTCCGCCGCGGGGATCAGCCCGCTGCCCACATCCTCCAGCAGGAGGAGTCGCCGCTGGTGGGCGGCGCGGGCCAGCTCCCGCACGGAGGGCCGCTCCACGAACCCTTCCATGCGGAAATTGGATTGATGCACCCGCAGCCAGGCGGCGGTGCGAGGACCACAGGCGTCCTCGTAGTCGCTGGGCCGGGTTCGGTTGGTGGTACCGACCTCCCGGAGCCGTGCCCCCGACAGGCGCAGGATGTCGGGGATTCGGAAGCCTCCGCCGATCTCGATGGCCTCACCCCGCGACACCACCACCTCATGCCCCCGGCAGAGGGCCGCCAGCCCCAGCAGCACCGCCGCGGCCCCGTTGTTGACCACCAGCGCACCCTCCGCGCCGGAGAGGGAGCACAGCAGCTCGGAGAGCAGGTCCTGGCGGTCGCCCCTGCGCCCCGAAACAAGGTCCAACTCAAGATTGGAGTAGCCTGCGGCGAGCTCGGCCGCTCGTCGCGCCGCGGCCACCCCCAGCGGCGCTCGGCCCAGGTTGGTGTGGATCACGACACCGGTCCCATTCACGACCCGCCGGAGCCGGCGGGGAGCCCGCGCGACCCCCGCGGTGGCGCGCCGCACCACCCAGTCCTCAGCGGTCAGCGGCCCGAGGACGCATGGGTCCCGTAGGGCCCGCAACTCCGCGACCGCGGCACGGATGGCGGCGACGGTCGCCCCGCGACCGTGCTCTGCGGCCAGCTGACGCACATCATCCCGAAGCATGAGTGCGCCGACAGCGGGGAGGTGGGGCCTCGTCCCACTCTGCCCGGGGGTAGCTGAATCGTCCACCCTGTCGACTCTAGTCCCTGGTCCGACGTCGGGCCAAGGAGCTGCGCGCTGTTGGGAGGGACGCCCGTGACTCGGCGGCCCGGCGAAGCGCCGACCCCCCGTGCGCGCCGACGGCGCTGCGCGATGTCAAACTTCCCGCTCCTGTGCCACCACTGGAAAGACAGGGACCTCGCAGCGAGCGTTGTCGCAGATTTGGGCTGCCGCCGCGATTGCCGAGTCGGGCAAGAAGCCTCGGGGCCGACGGCGCCCCCGGAATCGGCCACGACACCGCGTTCATTCCACTCGGCCGAAATCGCCAACGGTCCCCAAGGTCTGCGAGAGCAGCGATGTCCAGAGAGTGACCATGCCGCCTCGGGAAGTTGGGAACCTGGCCGGGGCACTGACGGCTCCAGCCGTCGGCGGCGCCGTAGGGGAGCCGTGGATGAGTGTTCGCCAGGGTGAATCCCGCGGTAGGGGCACGGCGAATCAATTTGGCGGGAGGCGAGGGGAACGATCCCTCCGGGGACGCGATGTCGCGCCCCCCATCGATTTTGAAGATCGAGGGGCCCACCTGGACCCATGCACTCCCATGCCGATGCTACATCAGGGTCGGGAGGCGGTGGCCCACTAACGGTCACGACTCCCTATCACGTGCGCCTCCCGCGTGCGCTCGGGAGCACACGCCATCTGTCAGATTCCCGCCGGCCGGCTCGAGCCCGCGCCGACCGCCGGACCACCACCCTTTGACGTTGCTCGACCGTGGCTGCCCCCTCGGACGCGGCCGGCGGGCCGCACGTCGAGGAGCCCTTCCATATCAGTGAGGCGGGCTGACGCCGACCTCGCGACCGGGGTGGCCGTCGCACGGTCAGCCCGGTAGTAACCGGCCCCTCCTGCGGCCCGTTCTGACCCCCGAGTGACACGCGCGATGAGCGGCTGGTCGGCGCGGGGGCCTCAATTGGCGGCAGTCGCGCTCGCGGTCCTTTCAAGTGGCTGCGCTCTGCCGCGCAACGCTTCGACCACCGCTGGAGCGACCCACCCGATCGTGCTGCCGGCCCACCCGCCTCCCACCATCTCCGCGATCTCGTTCCCGACTGCGCGTGACGGCTGGATGGCACTGTCCTCGTCGGGATCGGCTTCCCCCCAGACCGCCCAGTCAATCGTGACCACCAGCGATGGCGGCTCCACCTGGCACACCAGCTGGAAGGGTGGGCTGTTCCCGTTCTTCTCGACGTCCGCCGGTGCCGAGGCGGGCTGGGTCCTGGCGGGAGAGTCGCTCGCCTGCGGACAGCCGGGCACTCCCCCCGCCGACTGCCCGTCGTCAGTGCTGCTGGCGACCGCCGATGGCGGCACCAGTTGGCACCAGCTGCCAGCGATGCCGACTCCGGTCTGGCAGGTCGCATTCGCCACCACCGAACTCGGGATCGCTGCGACCGCGCCCAGCTGCAGGGCCGAGGCCTCCCTCTCCGGCGCCCCATGCCCCGGTGCGGTCCTGCTGACCACCGATGGTGGGGTGCACTGGAGTACCACGCTGCGGACAACTGGCTTGGTGAGCGCGATCGCGGCACGCGGCGACACCCTCTGGGCGGTGACGGGAGTCCCCGGTCTCGAAGGGGTGACCGGGTCGCCGCACCTGCTGGTGATGCGCAGCGGGGATCAGGGCGGGACGTGGACCCAGGTGGCCAGCCTGGGGCCTCTCTCCCAGATCGGTCCTGGGCTGGAGGCTCGCCTTCAACTGGGACCTGGAGGCGAGATGTGGCTCAGCTACCTGGAGCAGGACAGCTGTGCCATGCACGGGTGCTCCGTCGGCGGCTTCGAGAGCGTGGATGGCGGCCTCCGCTGGCGCGCCAACGGACCACCGGATCCCACTCCGCAGGCGGAGTGCGGTGACTTTGCGCCGCCGGGAGCGGTTGCCATCGCGCCGACCGGAACGGTGATAGGCACCTACCAGAGCAGCCTCGCCACCTGTGAGGCACCGGCGGCATTCCTTTCGAAGTTGGTCGATGGAGAGTGGCGGCCCGTCCACCGCTGGAACTTCTTCCAGCCGCGGGAGCTCACCTATCCCAGCGCCGAGGTGGGATACGGGGAGAATGGGTCCGCGCTGCTGGCGACCCGGGATGGGGGGGCCACCTGGACCCAGGTCTGGCCCGGGCTCAGCCCCACCGGCGGGCTGGATGCCATCTCCAGCGCCATTGCCTTCGGGTACGGCAGCCTGGGCTCGGACAGCTCGGTCCTGGAGACCCGGGACTCAGGGCGGAGCTGGAGCTTGGTGAGCCAGCTCCCCACCCAGGTCCTGGCCCTGGACATGATCGGGCCCGAGGTGGGATTCGCCGCCGCCGCAGGCACAGGAGCCGCGCTCCAGTCCTTCGATCTCTACCGCACAGCCGACGGCGGTCGCAGCTGGACCATGGTCGGTCCGGGCTTCCCCCTTCAGGGCTGGGGGGTGCTCGGACTGTGGCTCACGGCGTCGGGAAGCGGTGTGGGCGCGATCGCCGGCACCGAGGAGGGGACCGGGTTGCCCTACCCGACGGGATTCTTCGCCGCCAGTGACGGCGGCCGCCGCTGGGAACCGGAGGGCAGCCTTGCCAGCGGCTACAACCTCGTCACCAGCGCGACCTTCAAGCGGCTCGGGGCAGGGCGATGGCTGGGGCTGGCAGAGGTCAATCACGGCAGGGGCACCGAGCTCGAGGAGTCGCAGGACCTGGGCCACACCTGGTCGCTCGTGCCAGGGGCGCCGACCCGCCTGGCCGCGCTCGACCTCAGCGGGGATCGGGGATCGGTGGTCGCCGCGCAGGTCGGAGCCGGAGACAACCCCCTTGTCCGAATCTACCTCGCCTCGACCGCCGGCGGTAAGTGGCGCCCGGCGGCGGCTCGCCCGGCCGTGGCTCGGGGCGGAGCCCTCAGCGCGCCCGACATCTCCATCGCCAACTCGGAAACGGTGTGGCTGCTGACGGCCGGAGCGGTGTGGGAGACGACCGACGGGGGCGCGAGCTGGCGGCCGGCGTGAGCCGCAGCGGCGTGTCCTTCGACGCCGGCCACGGTCGGGCCGGGCCCGCAGGACCAGGGCCTAGCGGCCCCAAGCGAGATGAGCCACTTGAAAGTTGGGAGTCGAGAGGCGTACCTTGCAAGCAGGCCATGCCCCCACCCCCTCCACGTCCCCCCCAGGGCGAACCGGCTCCTTGGTGATGTCGCGCACCTTCCGTGCTCTGGCCGCCGGCGCCGTTGCGGTTGCGGCGCTCCTGGTCGCACTGACCGGGTGCGGAGGGGTTCCGGCGCATCTCCGCCCCAGACGGCGCCGTGAGTCAGCGGCGAGGCACCAGCAGGCGGGAACGGCGACGGGGGCGACTCCGCTGGCTGCGGTGGCCCTCCCCGCAGGCACCCACCTCCCTGAGGCGCTCAGGTTCAAGGGCGAGCTGGCGGCGTCGGTCACTGTCGGCTACGCGGCCCGGTGCGGGGTCTACCCGGGGTACGGGTATCTGGCGGCGCTCGAGCTGCCGCTGGCCGGTAGGGTGGCGAGCCTGACAATTCAGCTCCCCATGTTCAACGGCCCAGGCCTCTACCGGGTGGGGTCTCCCGCCGGCCTTGCGACCGCCGTCGCCACGACCCGGTTGAGCACCCTCGGAGAGGCACAGGCGGGATCGGTCGTGGTCTCGCCCGGAGGGCGGGGCGGCAGCCTGGAGCTGTATTTCGGCTCCGCCCGCCAGGGCAGCCGTGGCAATCAATACGCCGAGGTGGTGAGCGGGAACTGGACCTGTGCGCCGCCGGGGCTCAACCCGACGGTCTCGTCCTCGTTCGTGACCAACGCCTATCAGGCCCTGACCGTGAGCGGTGCCATGTCGGGGCACGTGGGAGCCGCCGATGTCCCGGGCTCGAGCCTGGTGGACGGCGCCCCGAACTGCGGTGTGTACCACACCGCGTCCGGCGTCCACTTCAACGTCGCCATGGTGGTCGGGCTGGCCGGCCACCCCTTCATCCTGGATGTGCAGCTCCAGCAGTACCAGGGGGCGGGGCAGTACTACCCCGCCTTCACCACCGCCAGCCTGCCGATGGAGACCAACTGGGCCACGGGAGAGGTCGTTCCCGACGGGTCTGTGGGCAGCTCTGGAGCGATACCCAGCTCAAACTGGGCGGCGGTGGGCGGGGACTTCCGCTTGGACGCCGGGCTGGACTCCGGCCTGATGGCCATCCGGTTCATGGACCGCACCGGCGCCTCGTTCGTCGTGACCGGGGCGTGGAGCTGCTGAGCCCCGAGCCGCGCGCCAGGAAAGTGAGCGCGCCCCGGGGCCGCGCGCCAGGGAGCGGCCCGGCGGCCCCGCCGCCTTCTGCGATCGCGAGCGGCACCTATAATCCCAGGCCGATGGACGACAAGGCGATGGTCGACCTGCTGGAGCGGGTGGGCAATCTGTTCACGTCCAGCCTCGACGTCAAGGTCAACATCGACTTCACCCTGCGGGCGCTCTCCCAGCTGGTCGAGTGCGACTCGGAGACCGTGTTCCTGCTGGACGACGAGGAGAGCCGGCTGACCGCGATGGTGACGTACCCCTACACCGAGCAGGTGGGCAGCGTGGCATCGTTCGGCCTGGGCGAGGGGATCGTGGGTTGGTCCGTCGCCGAGCGCAAGGCGGCCCGGGTCGCCGACGCGACCACCGACCCACGCTTCAAGACCCTCGCGTCGGGCACCACGCCCAAGAGCGTCATGGTGATGCCCCTGGAGTCGCCCAACCGGGTCGTGGGCGCGCTCACATTGGGGCGCAAGCAGGTCAAGCCGTTCACCGATCTGGAGCAGGCGCTGGTCCGGGTCATCGCCAACCAGGCCGCCATCAGCCTGGACAACGCGGCGCTGCATGCGTCGGCCCAGCGCCAGCTCCAGGAGATCGCACTGCAGAAGCATGAGCTGGAGGTCGCCAACGCCCAGATCCGCGAGAACAGCCGGCTGAAGAGCGAGTTCCTGGCCAACATGAGTCACGAGCTGCGCACCCCGCTCAACTCCATCCTCGGGTTCAGTGAGATCCTCAAGGACAATCTCGCCGGCAAGATGAGCCCGCAGCAGGAGCAGGAATGTCTGGAGAACATTCACTCCAGTGGACGGCACCTGCTCAATCTGGTGAATGACGTACTCGACCTCAGCAAGATCGAGGCGGGCCGGCTGGAGCTGCAGTACGAGGAATTTCAGGTGGGCAGCTGCATCTCCGAGGTCCTGACGGTGGTCAGACCACTGGCCGAGCGCGCCTCCGTCAACGTGGTGGTGGAGCTGGACAACGAGAGTGCGCTGCTGCGGGCGGATAAGGGGAAGTTGAAGCAGATCCTCTACAACCTTCTGTCCAACGCCATCAAGTTCACCCCCGAAGGGGGCCAGGCGCTGGTGAAGACGCGCACCAAGCCACGGGCCGGGCAGTTGGTGCTGCAGGTCAAGGACAGCGGAATCGGCATAGCCCCCGACCATCACGAGCAGATCTTCAGCGAGTTCTTCCAGGTTCAGGCCGCCGCCGATCGGCAGTTCGAGGGGACCGGCTTGGGGCTGGCCCTGGTCAAGCGGCTGGTGGGATTGCACGGGGGCACGATCAAGGTCGACAGCCAGTTGGGCAAGGGGGCTACCTTCACCGTCACCCTGCCGCTGCGGGGGCTGCGCCCCGATGGGCAGCTCCGCAACCGGATCCTGGTCATCGAAGACAACCCCTCCAGCCTGGAGCTGTCCACCCTGGTGCTGCGGGGGCAGGGCTTCAAGGTCGACACCGCGACCGACGGGCAGGAGGGGCTGCAGATGGCCAAGGCCCACCCCTATGACCTAATCCTCATGGACATCCAGCTCCCCGGGATCGACGGGCTGACCGTGACCCGCCTGCTCAAGGCCGATCCCCGGACCGCGAGAACCCCTATCGTTGCCCTGAGCGCCCGGGCCATGCTCGGCGATGAACGCGAGGCACTGGAGGCGGGCTGCTCGGGCTACATCACCAAGCCCATAGAGGTCAAGAGCTTTCTGAACACGGTGACCGAATACCTGGAGGCACAGGGAGCATGAGCGGGGGCAACAAGACCATCCTGACCGTGGAGGACGACGCCAGTACCAGGGAGATCATCCGGCTGGCCTGCGAGCCCCAGCACTACACGGTGCTGGAGGCGACCACCGGACCTGAGGGCTTGGAGGCCGTGCTTCACAACGCTCCCGACCTGGTGCTCCTGGACATAAACCTGCCGGGGATGTCGGGGCTGGACGTCTGCCGCAAGCTGCGCGCGGATGGCCACAAGATCCCCATCATCATGCTGACCGCCAAGAGCGACACCATCGACGTGGTGGTCGGTCTGGAGCTGGGTGCCGACGACTACGTGGTCAAGCCGTTCGAGGTGCGGGAGCTGGTGGCCCGCATCGGCGCCCATCTGCGGCGCGCGGAGTCGATCCCGGGAGAGACCGTCAAGGAGCGCTTCGAGTTCCCCGGACTCAGCATCGACCTCCGCCGGAGACAGGTCTTCCATGACGACAATGAGGTCCAGCTCACCCTGACGGAGTTCAACCTTTTGGCTCTCCTGGCGAGCAAGCCGGGGCAGGTGATGAGCCGATCGGAGCTGCTGCGGCGGGTGTGGGGCTACGAGGTGGAGATCGAGACTCGCACCGTCGACGCCCACGTGTATCGGCTCAGGCGCAAGATCGAGCCCAACGCCGAGCACCCCACCTACATCCACTCCGTGCCCGGGATCGGGTACCGCTTCGCCGGCTGACGGCCGGCGACCGGTGTTCCCGGTGGGAGTGGGAGCCGTGACCGCAGGTTCAGAGCCGAGTCAGGCGCCAGCGGATCGACGGGGCCGGCACCGCCGCCGGGGCCCGCAGGGTGATCGTCTTTACGAACTGCCCTGAGTACAGGCGGAACTCACCCACCACCGCGCCGGCCGCGACCCGATCGGTGAGCCGACGGGGGCTGAGGGAGGTGCGCAGGGTGAGTCCCGGCCACCCCACCACCGTCAGTGAGCGGGGAGCCGGGATCGCCACTGCGGCGAGCCACGGCTGGGTCAGGGAGGCGACCTCCCCGTCCCGCGGGATCACGGTGTAGGGGCTGAGGGTGGCGAAGGTCGCGTTCACCAGCGCCACGGCGGCGTTGATGGCGTTGCCCAGCTCGGTCACCCCACCCTGGCCCAGCACCGCGCCCACCACCGTGGTCGGGGTGCCCCCCACGGAGCGCCGCGCCGCGAACACGAAGCAGCCTCCCGCCGCCGGGGTCCAGCCGGTCTTGACCCCGATGAAGTCGTCGTGGGTGACCTGGGAGTTCACGTTGTAGGTCAGCCCCGCGACCGGCAGGGTCACCTGCGGCAGAGCGACGATGCTGGCAAAGGTGGGGTTCTCCATCGCAACCTCGGCCAGCCGCGTCTGGTCGGCGGCGGTGCTCACCGTGGCCGCCGACACTCCGCTGGCATCCGCGTAGTGGGTGTGACGGAGTCCGAGCTTCGCCGCCATCTGGTTCATCTGCGCCACGAAGGCCGACTCGGATCCGGCGTCCCAGCTGGCCAGCAGCGAGGCGATGTTGTCGCCCGACGGTATCAAGAGCGCCTGCAGCGCCTGCAGCTCGCTGAGCTGCTCCCCGGCCGCGACCGCCACCACCGAGTCCCCAGCCGCGTTGTCAGCGTGATAGGTGGCCACGTCCTGAGCCGTCACCGTGATCTCGGGGCCGGATTCGCCGACTCCGATCGGGTGCGCCCGGAGGACCAGCAGGGCGGTCATGACCTTGGCCACCGATCCGATCGCCTCCGGCTGATTCCCGCCGTAGCTCCCCACCGTGCCCACTCCCTCCACAGCCACGGTCGCCTCCCCGGTGCTGGGCCACGGCAGCGTTGGGTTGGAGCCGGGGATCCGCACCCGGGCGGAGACGGTGCGGACCAGGTGAACCGCGGGTACGGGCCGCAGGTACTGCCCCACCGCCGCCAGCACCACAATCGCCACCACCGCGGAGACGGTCAGCTTCAGGCGGCGCAGCGTCGACGATCTGCTCTTCATGGCACGCGTCGGATCAGCACCAGCATCACGTCAGCTCCAACGCGGGGCGGCCGAACTCGGTTCCGCTCGGGCGGGCATGTGCGCACGTGTCACTCCTGGCCGGGGCCGCACAGCACCGGGACCGCTTCAGCCCCGACTTGCGCAGTCCACGATAGGCGACCACCGCCGGGTCGCGCACCAGAACCGACCACCAGGTGAGCCGTCACCAGCCTCGGGACCCGATTCGACCGCCCGGGAGGCAGGCCGGTGGGCCACCCCCGGGCCCGCGGACGCGGAGCTGCGCCCGCACACCACGACAGTTTGCTGGCGTCGCGACGGTTGAGGTGGGCGAGGATGCGGTGCGGGCGGTCCGGGATGCCGTGGCGCCGGTGCCCGACCGGTTACCGTGGGGGGCGCAATGGACGTGCTCTGGGAGCAAGAGCCGCGCGCAACCGGCCGACCGCTGGCTGGGGTCAGGGTGCTGGACGTCTCCAGGGTGCTGGCCGGCCCCTACTGCGCCATGCTCCTTGCCGACCTGGGGGCCACCGTGGTCAAGGTCGAGGGCCCGCAGGGGGATGAGACCAGACGCTGGGGCCCCCCCTTCGACCGGGGAACGGCCACCTACTTCTACACCGCCAACCGCAACAAGCGTTTCGTCAGCCTCGACCTCGCCAGCGAACCGGGTCAGGAACGCGTCCGCAGCCTGCTGCGGGACGCCGATGTGCTGGTTCACAACTTCACCAAGCGCGTGCTGACCAAGCTGCATCTGTCCGTCCCGGAGGTGTCCGCCCTCAATCCTCGCTGCATCCACGCGACCATCTCCGGGTTCGGCCCGGAGCAGCCCGATCGGCGCGGCTTCGACGTGATCACCCAGGCGCTGGGAGGGATGATGGCGGTCACGGGATATCCCGAAGGCTCCCCGACCAAGGTCGGAGTACCCATCTCCGATCTCGCGGCCGGGCTGTTCTCAGCGCTGGCGGTCACCGCCGCCCTGCGCGGCCGCGAGGTCACCGGCCACGCGGCAACCGTGGAGATCGCCCTGCTGGACTCGGTGATCGCTCTGCTGTCGAACCAGGCGATGTCCTGGCTGGCGGACGGGGTGGCTCCGGGACGCATGGGCAATGACCACCCCCAGGTCGCCCCCTATGGCCTCTACACGACCGGTGACGGCGACGTCGTGATTGCGGCCGGGACTGACGGCCAGTTCGCGGCGTTGGTCGCCGAGCTGGGCGATGAGGGACTGGCCGGTGACCCTCGGTTCGCCAGCAACGCCGGCCGGGTGCAGCACCGCGATGAGCTCCGGATGGCCCTGGAGGCGCTGCTGCGGCCCCACGGGGCGATGGAGTGGCAGACGAGGCTGGATCGGGCCGGCGTCCCCTGCGGCATGGTGCGGTCGGTGGCCGAGGTGTTCGAGGAGGTAGGAGCGCGGCTGGTCAGATCGGTGGGCGGGGTACCTCAGGTGATGTCCCCCTTCCTCCTCGACAACGAGTACCTGCCTCCGTACCTCAGCCCGGCCCAAGCGCCGGACGCGCTCGACCCCGGCCGCAACCCCGGCGCCGTCGACTGACCACCGCACCCACTCGCGGAGCGGTGCCCTCTCGATCCGCAGGCCCAGCGTGGGCGCTGCGACTGGCTCTATATTGGGCGAGCCCATGGGATTCAACCCAGACTGTCTCGGCAAGACCTATCAAGCGGACTGGCAGAAGGTGGATCGGCCGCGCCACCGCGCCTATCTGGCCGCGGTGACCGGGCGCGAGGACGCACCGGAGCCGAGTCGGCCGCTGGCGTGCTTCGCCGCGGTGTACCTGCTGTGGCCGATCGTCCCGCTGGTCTTCTCCGACCCCGAGGTCGGGCTCGATCTGCCCCGCCTGCTTCATGGGGAGCAGGAGTTCTGGTTCGAGCGGCCGGCCGCCTTCGAGGAGGAACTCCTTCCGTTCGGCACCATCACCAGGGCAGAGGAGCGGCGGGGGATGGTGTTCTTGGAGCTGGTCTGCGACGGCCGGGCGCGGGACGGATCCGAGGTCGCCCACTCCCGGAGCCTGTTCTTGGTGCGGGGCCCAGGATGATGGACCACCCCTCGATGGACGCATTCCCACCAGGAGCCGGGGAGACGCCTCCAGAGCTGCGGCAGCGGCTGACCCAGGCCAGAATCGACGCTTACGCCGAGGCGTCTGGAGACCACAATCCGATTCACCTGGACCCGGCATTCGCCCAGGCGGTCGGTCTGCCATCCACGATCGCGCACGGCCTGCTCACCCTGGGCGCGGCGTGTTCTGAGATCGAGCTGTGGGCGGCGCACAAAGCGTGGACCGCCCGGGTCAGCTGCCGCTTCGCCGCCCCTTTGCCGTCGGGCCAGCTGCTCTCCGGCAACCCCCGAATGGTGGAGACCGGACCGGAGCTGGTGGTGATCGAGCTGGACGCTCTCTCCGAGGCCGGGGAGCGAGTGCTGACCAAGGGGAGAGTCGAGCTGCGGCCACTCTGACCGCGGCGCGGTCAGTTGCGGGTTCCCGAACCGAAGCCCGCGTTGAGTCCGGCCAGAACCTGGACCAGGCTCACCGCCCCGGCCGGCGCGGCTATCTTGAAGTTCTGGTTGAAGTCGGAGAGGTCGAGATAGTCCTGGCCCCGACCGTCCACGCGCAGCGGAAACGGCGGACCACTGGTCGCGACCAGCACCTTGGTCGCGCTATTGCCGGACCCTTCGGTCACCTCCACGACACCCTGGCCGGCGAAGGTGGAGGTCTTGCCTCGGGTGGCCCGTGACTCCCCCTTCAGGATCACCTGAGCCTCCTGCTTGGCCGAGGTCAGCGCGGCAAGCCCGGTTGTGAGCGTCTGAGCCAGCGAGTTGTCGGCCGGGATGGAGACCCACTTGTTGGCCAGGAATCCCTGCAGGGCGCCGCCGTCGGCCTGCTCCCAGAGAGTGGCGCTCTTGACGTAGTCCGTGCCCCTGATTTCTCGCAATTGGAAGGTGAGGGAGCCCAGCGTGAAGGTGCCCGAACCCAGGTGGGGCCCCCCCACCTCGAACGTGAAGCTGCCGGTGCCTCCCGACACCGGCACCGTACCCTGCAACTTGTACGAGCGGGCGGTGAGGAGGGCATGCGCTGACGCGCTGATTATCTGAGGGCCGCTCTTGGTGGCCTCGCCGTTCTGGCCACAGCCCGCCAGCAGCAGCGCGAGCAGCGCTCCCGCGGCCAGGGCGGGGATGAGACGCCGTGCGAGTGACCACGGCCGGCGCCGCCAGGTCAAGTCGAAGATCTCGAAGTCACAGTTGCGCGCGGCGGTTGCGGCATCCCTGACCGAGAAGGGTGGATCGGCGTGGTGGCCGTTGTCAAGGCAGGTACACTCGGGTGCCAGGATGGCCATGTTCGATCTGTCGGGAAAGGTGGCTCTGGTGACGGGGGCTTCGAGGGGCCTGGGGCGCGCCAACGCGCTCGCGCTCGCCAGAGCCGGCTGCGACGTGGTGGTGGCGGACCTTCTGGTGGAGTCCGACCCGGAGCTGGAGCGGGTCGCAGAAGCCAGCGACAGCGTGATGGCGCGGGTGATGGTGACCGATCGGGTCGTCTTCACGGAGCGCACCGCCCGGGAGATCCAGGCCCTCGGGAGACGGTCGGAGGCGGTTCGCATGGACGTGGCCGACTTCCAGATGGTGCGGGAGGTGGTCGACCGGATGGTGGAGCAATTCGGCCACCTGGACATCCTGGTCAACAACGCGGGGGCTCACGATCATGTCGCCCAAATCATGGACCAATCGCCCGAGCTGTGGGAGCGGGATCTCAGGGTTAACCTGACCGGGGCCTACAACTGCAGCCAGGCGGCTTGGCCGCACATGCGCGCGCGCAACTTCGGACGGCTGATCTTCATGTCCTCCATCGCCGGTATCGCCGGCGGTTTCGGACAGGCCAGTGTCAGCACCACCTCCGCGGGGCTGCTCGGACTGATGCGGTCGCTGGCGCTGGAGGGCGCCCGGCACGGCATCACCAGCAACGCGGTGGTGCCGGGGATCATCGCCACCGAGTCGTTCCGCACCACCCCTCCCGAGATGGTCGACCGGATGGTGCTGAGAACCGCGATGCGGGCCCCAGGGACCCCCGAGGACGTCGCCGCCGCGGTCTGCTATCTCGCCAGCGAAGAAGCCGGATACGTCACCGGAGTCCAGCTCCCGGTGGCCGGCGGGATTGACCTTTTCACCTTCTGATTTGCGGGGTCGGCTGAGCAAAGCGCGCAACTTGGCGGCGGGCCTGCTATAGTACCGGCCGCCAGACAGTTCCGGGCGGCGATACAAGGCACGACCGAGTGGTCCTGGCTAGCTTCGTGTTGGAGGATGCTCGGATTGAGCCTCGTCGACGTCACCCTGACCTGCCGGGAGTGCGGGTCGGAATTCATCTTTACGGCCGGGGAACAGCAGTTTTATCAGTCGAAGGGCTTGGTCAACCAGCCCACCCGCTGCCAGCCCTGCCGGCAGCTGGCCAAGGCGTCCCGTCAGGGCTCGGCAGGAGGTTACGGCTCCTCGGGCCCGCGGCCCCCGCGGCAGATGCATGAGGTCGTCTGTGCCGACTGCGGCACCCTGACCCAGGTGCCGTTCGAGCCCAAGTACGATCGGCCCGTCTACTGCAGCGCCTGCTTCGAGAACCACCGGGTAGCCCGCTGATCAGGGATCTGCTCGCGGCGCGTGCTCGAGCAGATCCGCCATCGCCAGGTCCAGAGCATCCGGGTCTGCCGAGCAGGCCCGGATGATGAGGTTCCCGCGCACCCTCTGCGGGTAGGAGCCGAAGTGCACCTGCGGGTACTCCTCGCCGAGTCGGGTCAGGATCGGGTAGAACTGCGACTCCGGCACGCCCTGGAAGTGCGCCTCTCGATAGCTGACCGCCCGCTCGCCGCCGCAGAAGGTCGGAATGGCCTCCTGCTCGACGATCGCTCGGAGCTCGTGAGGGACCCCGGGCAGGGCCAGAATCCAGCGCGGCTCGCTGCCGTCAGGTAGCGGAATCGCCACTGGGGGCGCCATCCCCACGGGATTGCGCAGCACCAGCGCCCCCCGGGGCACCAGGGCCATCTTGCGGTTGCCCTCGTTGGGTTCCGGACCCGGCACCCGGCCCTCGGCGTGCATCCGCGCCACCCGCTGGCGGATGCGGGCCATGGTCGCCGGATCTTCCACCAGCTCCAGGCCGAGAGTGTCGGCGAGGGCCGCCATGGTGCGGTCGTCAGGGGTCGGCCCCAAGCCTCCGCAGCAGAATACCCGGGCCACCCGCTGGCTCACCGCCGCCCCCACAACCTCGGAGATCGCCATCGGCTCGTCCGGCACGACCGTGATCCGAGCCACCGGAAACGGGGTCTCCCGGAGCTGAGCGGCGAGCCAGTTGGAGTTGGTGTCGAGGGTGTGACCGGACAGAACCTCGTCCCCGATCGCCACGATCCAGCTGTGCGCGCTCAACAGCCGGGCGCCCGGCCAGCCGGCGGCGGTACCCGGCGTCGATCGGGAGAAATGGCGGTTGCGGGGTCCACCCCGATATAATCCGGCAGCTTGGGCCGCCACCGCTGGCACGATCAGGCCCGCCCCAACAGTTCTCAGGAAGTCTTGCCGCGCGGCTGGGAGGTCATCGCGCTCATGAACCGAACCGACCTGATTCCGATCCTGGTGGCCGGGGTGCTGGCCCTCCTCTACGGGGGGGTGCTCACCCGCTGGGTGATGCGGCGCTCCCCCGGCAACGAGCGGATGCAGGAGATCGGCCAGGCGATCCGGGAGGGCGCCTCGGCGTATCTCAACCGGCAGTACTCGATCATCGCGGTGATTGGGGTGGTGCTGGCAGTTGTGCTGGCTCTGGGAGGGCTGGTCAGCTCCGCCTTGGGCTGGCAGACGGCGCTGCTCTTTTTGTTCGGCGCGGCTCTGTCCGCCAGCGCCGGGTATGTGGGCATGAACGTCTCGGTCCGCAGCAATTACCGGACCGCCGAGGCGGCTCGCGGCGGGATTGGGCCAGCACTGCGCGTGGCCTTCAACGGGGGCGCGGTGACGGGCTTCTTCGTGGTCGGATTCGGCCTCCTGGGGGTCACGATCGCGTTCTGGATCATGGACAAGCCCCAGGCGATCGTCGGACTGGCCTTTGGCGCCTCGCTGATCTCGGTGTTCGCCCGCTTGGGCGGTGGCATCTACACCAAGGCGGCCGACGTCGGGGCCGACCTGGTGGGCAAGATCGAGGCGGGGATTCCTGAGGACGACCCCCGCAATCCGGCGGTCATCGCTGACAACGTGGGCGACAACGTGGGTGACTGCGCGGGCATGGCCGCCGACCTCTTCGAGACCTATGCGGTCACCGCGATCGCGGCGATGCTGCTGGGGGGCCTGGAGTTCCACAACTTCGCGCTCACCGTCTACCCCCTCATGCTGGGGGCGATCAGCATCGTGGCCTCGATCATCGGCACCTGGTTCGTGCGCGTCGGCAAGGGTGGCTGGATCATGGGCGCGCTCTACCGCGGCCTGGTGGCGGCCGCAGTGGTGTCAATCGTCGGCTTCGCGATCCTCACCGTGGCGCTCAACTCCAGCGGCGCCCTCTCCGCGCGCGTTTTGGGACACCCGGTCATCGACCTGTTCTACTCCGGGGTGATCGGGATCGTGATCACGGTCCTGATCGTGGCCATCACCGAATACTTCACGGGCTCCCAGTTCAGTCCGGTTCGGGGGATCGCGCGCGCGTCGCAGACCGGGCACGCGACCAACATCATCGCCGGACTCGCCGTGGGCCTGGAGGCGGCCGCGCCACCCGTTTTTGTGATCGGCGTTGGGATTCTCGGCGCCTACGCGCTGGCGGGCCTCTACGGGATCGCGATCGCCGCCATGGCGCTGCTCAGCATGGTCGGGATCGTGGTCGCGATCGACGCCTACGGCCCGATCACCGACAACGCCGGTGGCGTGGCGGAGATGGCCGACCTGCCGGAGTCGGTGCGCAACGTCACCGACCCGCTGGACGCGGTGGGCAACACCACCAAGGCGGTGACCAAGGGGTACGCGATCGGCTCCGCGGCCCTGGCGGCGCTGGTCTTGTTCGCCGGCTACACCCTCACTCTGGGGAACCACCACTACAACTTCAGCCTCAGCAACCCCAGCGTCATCGTGGGCCTGCTCTTCGGGGGAATCCTGCCGATGCTCTTCGCCTCCCTCTCGATGCAGGCGGTCGGCCGCGCCGCGGGCGGGGTGGTGGATGAGGTGAGGCGTCAGTTCCGGGAGATACCCGGGATCATGGACGGCACCGGCCGGCCTCTTTACGGACGCTGCGTGGCGATCGTGACCAAAGCTGCCCAGCGCGAGATGATCATCCCCGGGCTGATCCCAGTGGTCGCACCGATTTTGGTGGGATTCATTCTCGGCCCGGTGGCACTCGGGGGGATGTTGATCGGCACCATCGTGGTGGGGCTGTTCGTCGCCCTCCAGATGACCTCAGGCGGCGGCGCCTGGGACAACGCCAAGAAGTACGTGGAGGAGGGCAACTACGGCGGCAAGGGGACCGAGACCCACGCCGCCGCGGTGACCGGGGACACGGTCGGGGATCCCTACAAGGACACCGCCGGGCCTGCGATCAACCCGATGATCAAGGTGGTCAACATCATCGCCATCCTGATCGCGCCGATCATCGCGACCCACTACCTCATCCACTGACGCGGAAAGGATGCGGCCGGTTGGCCGCGCCCGGCGGGGAGAGTTGATGGCAGAGAGCGAGCAGTCGGAGTACCTGGAGGAGATCGCCGACCTGCGGTCGCGGCTGGCGCAACTGGTCGAGGGGGGCGGCGATCCGGTGCTCATCGACGAGTTCACCGTCGAGGTGCGGATCCTGGAATCCCTCCTGCTGGCGGCCCGCGAGCTCAATCTCCAGTTGCAGCTCGACCCAGAGCTGGGAGAGCGCCTGCTCCTGCGGGGCCTGTCCCCGCTCAGCTTCCAGGACGTGTACAGCTTCGTCTACGACGCCACCATGGAGATCGATTTGCAGGGGCGGGAGTTGGCCCGGGCGATTGGCGAGACCGACTTCGCCGCCCTCCTCAGGGATTGAGCATCGCTCCTCATCGCCGACCGCGATCAGGTCCGCCGCCGCGCCGCCCGTCGCGAATCATGAGCCGGCCGAAGCGTGTCTTGAGATCGGCTCCTGATCATGGCTATCGGTCGAATTCGGGGATTGGCGCATAATGTAGTCATCGCTACAATGTGGTCGCGGGCTACCCGCCCTGCGGCCAGATCCACCCAGGAGGTGCCGCATGGCTGATCAGCAACGCACAGCGCCGGAAGTCCGACAGGCGATCGTGGAGGCGGCCGCCTCGCTCTTCCGAAACCAGGTCATGTCCCACACCGGCCACGCCAACCTATCGGGGCGTCTTTCGTCAGAGGAGATGATCTTGACCGTGGACGGCATGGTCCGCGAGCTGACCGTCGACCGCATGGCCAGGCTCCGGCTCGACGGCAAGGTCGTGGAGGGAACGCTCGATCCCACCAACGCCGAGATCGTGGCGATGCACGGAGAGGTCTACCGCACTCGCGCCGAGGTGGGGGGGATCATCCACACCCACTCGCCCAGCCTGCTCGCCTTCGCGCTGGCGAACCGGCCCCTCCCCTGCCGCTACGAGGCGCTTCTTCGCTTCGGCCAGGCCGCCGAGGTGCCCGTCGTGCCCTGGGCGCCCCGCGGTTCGGAGCGGTCCGTCGCCGGAATCGTGGAGGCGATTCGGGAGCATCCCTCGACGCAGGCCGTGCTCCTCGGGAACCATGGCGTCCTGGTCTTCGGCAGCACCCCTCAGGCGGCGGCTGCCCTGGTGACGGTGCTGGAGGAGGCGGCCGAGGCTGAACTCGCGGCAACGCAGGTCGGCGGTGCCGAGGAGTTTCCCGCGGGGGCCCTGGAGGACGTCCGGACCGCCATGGCCCGGGTGCGGTCATGACCGCTCCCGGGGGAGATGAGCTGGAAGCGATCCGCGACTCCTACCGCGAGCTCACCGGAGGGGTCCCCGAGTCGATCGAGGCCCGGCTAAGGGTCGCTGGGGCCACCGGCCGGGAGGCGGCGGTGGCGTCCGTAGAGGCCACCCGGCGGGCGCTGATCATGGAGAATCCACTCGGACGCAGGGTGGGTCAGATAGTCCACTTCGCGCAGCTGGTCGCCCTGCAAAGGGGCGCGCCGGCGCGTCTGCATGCCCGGGCCGCGCTCCGCGCCGGAGCGACGCTGGCAGAGCTGACCGGAGCTGCGGAGCTGGCCCTGATCACCGCTGGCATGCCGGCCTACTCGTTAGGGATCGAGATCTGCGCGGAGCTCCTGGAGGAGGCGGGATCGCCAGGTGAGCGGCCCTAGCCGCCGGACCAGTCCAGATTCGACACCGGCGGCGGGCGCACCCGAGTTCGGATCGGCGCTTCAGCCACTGAGCCAGGACGTCGGGTTCCGGCTGGGCCGGGCCCACCGCCACCTGCGCGCCAGCTGGGAACGGGCGATCGCCGATCTTGGCGTCACCGCCCCGCAGGCGGCGGCGCTAAGAGCGGCGGTGGCCCAGCCTGGCCAGGCCCTGCGGGGCCTGGCCAGGGTTCTGGGTACCGACCCCATGAATGCTCGACGGCTGGCGATCGATCTGGAGCGCCTGAACCTGGTCGAGGTCCGAACGTCGGTCCGAGATCGCCGGACCAAGGGTGTCTGGCCGACCGAACTCGGCACCACCCTGGCCGAGGAACTCTCGCGCCGAGCACGGGCGCGGCGGCGATCTCTGGAGCGCGAGCTCGGGACAGCCGCCTACCGGCAGCTCGAGGAGCTCTTGGAGCAGTTGTTAGCGACTGACGCCCTCGGCGACCGCACTCCCTGACCGGCCCGGTCCGCTCCCGCTACCCAGCCATCCCCGAGGCTCCGTGGCGGCAGAGCTCACAGACCCCGTGGCCGACCAGCTCCACACGCTCGACGTGGAAATGGATCCGCGAGGAGATCCGGTCCACCCAGTCGGGAACCTCGGGCACACTGACGTCGAAGGTGGCCCCGCAGAGATCGCAGAGGAGATGCTGGTGAGACTCGTTTCCGACCTGCACCGCCTCGTAGGCGTTGCTGTGGCCGAGCTGGACCCGGCGCGCCAGACCCATCTCCACCAGGAGGTCGAGGGTGCGGTAGACGGTGGTGCGTTGGAAGCCGGGGACCTTGTGAGAGATACTGGCACAGAGCTCGTCGGCGGTCGCGTGTCCCGGACTCTCGAGCAGTGCCGAGTACACCAGCCGCCGCTGGGGCGTGAGCCGCTTGCCCTTCTCCCGCAGCATCTCGAGCCGGTCCATGGTGAGAAGATGATAGCTGTTGGCAGCTATTGCAACAATTGCGGCTGGGGGGCTGCGGGCTCCCGGCTATGATCAAAGTGGAGTGGGTAGTGGATGAATGACTCCCAACGGCTGGCGGCCGTAGAGGATGCGCTGGCCAGGGTGCAGGATCCGGAGTTGCACCGGCCGATGATGCAGCTGGGCATGCTCAAGAACCTGCGCCTGGACGGCACGACGGTGCGGCTGCGAGTGGTCCTGACCACCCCGGCCTGTCCGCTCAAGGACCGGATCGAGGGCGAGATCCGGGCGGCGGTGGTGGGGCACGTCGACGGAGTGGACCGAGTCGAGCTGGAGTGGGATGCGGATGTCAGCCGCACCCGCGGTGTGACCGGACGCCAGGAGATCCCCGGGGTGCGGAACATCGTCGCGGTCTCCGCCGGCAAGGGTGGCGTGGGCAAGACCACAGTCGCGGTCAACCTGGCCTTTGCCCTCCTGCAAAGCGGTGCGCGTGTGGGCCTCTTGGACGCTGACATCTACGGGCCGAACGTCCCGATCATGTTGGGGCTGGAGGAGCGCCCGTCGGCCCAGGACGGCAGGATGATCCCACTCGCCAAGAACGGCCTGGAGGTGGTCTCGATCGGGACCATCATCGACCCTGACAAACCGGTCATCTGGAGGGGCCCGATGCTGGCGGGGGCACTCCGCCAGTTCCTGTTCGAGGTCAATTGGGGAGAGCTCGACTATCTCATCTGCGACCTTCCCCCCGGCACCGGGGACGTCCAGCTGACCCTTGCCCAATCCATACCCCTCACCGGTGCGGTCATCGTCACCACCCCCCAGGACGTCTCCCTGGCCGACGTGGGACGGGGGATCGCGATGTTCGAGCAGCTCCGCGTGGGCATCCTGGGGGTGATCGAGAACATGAGCGGGTTCGTCTGCCCCCACTGTGGAGAGATGACCGATGTGTTCAGCCGCGGCGGTGGGCGCCAGCTGGCCGCGGCCCGCCAGGTCCCGTTCCTGGGCGAGATCCCACTCGATCCAGCGGTGCGGGTGGGTGGAGGTGCGGGGCTGCCCCTCGTGCTCGCCCAACCGCAGTCGGCGCAGGCCAGGATCTTCGCGGAGGTCGCGGCCCAGCTGGCGGGACAGATCAGCCAGGTCAACTTCGAGGCGGCGGCGGCCCCGGTGATGCCTGCTGGCCCCCGCGTCCGGCTGGGCTAGAGGGGGCTCTCCCCCGCCGCCGGGACCAGCTTCGAGACCGCGGCGGCCGCCGCGCGGCGGATGACCTCTCGCGCGCTCCCGTCGGGGGTGTACACCCGCATCCACACCGTCCGCACCGGGAGCAGCCGGGCCAGGAGTTGAGGGGCGGCCTCGACCTCCACCTTGCCGGAGATGGGATCGAAGATGTTCAGCTGCTCGCCGGCCCGCGCTGGGTTCTCCGGCCTGGGGGAGGTGCTGGCCAGGTCCACCTCCAGGGGAACCTCAGAGAGCGCTGTGGGCAGCTCTTCGCGGATCCGGTCCTCGAGGAAGCCCGCGTCCCGAAGCGTCGCCGGCTCGTCGTCGCCTCCGACTTCCCGGAACGCTTCATAGGCAAGCTGCCACGGGAGCGTGCGGCTGGTGACGGCCTCCCAGCCCCGGCCCAGCTCGGCCTCGTCGGCGGTCCGCGGATGCCGCTGCAGCCGCTCGACCTCGCCCAGCAGGGACCAGTCGGTCAGAAGTTGGTACTCCTCCAGGTGTTCCAGGGGACTACCCGGGGGCAGCAGCTTCCAGCAGGTGCGCGCGAACACCGGTCGAAGATGCAGGTCGATCCGCCGCACGGTTCGGTGAAAGTAGATGTGGTTGTACATGTACAACCGGGCGGCGAGGAACCCCTCGAGCGCCGGAGCCCCGTGCTGGTGCAGCACCAGCGAACCGTCCTTGATGAACATGTAGTGGCGCAGTCGGGCCACATCCACGGGGCCGACCCCCACCCCGCACATGTAGGCATCCCGGGGCACGTAGTCCAGGTTGTCGGTGCTGACCGCCCCGCAGAGAACCGCCTTCAGGGCGCCGAGCCAGCTCGGAGGGGCGAATCCGGGAAGGGGAGCCGGGGCCATCACGAACGCGACCCATCTGGGGTCGATCCGCTCGTGCTCACCGAAGCGGCCCGAGGGGCTCCGGCGCAGGGAGGCGATCAGGTCCTGCAACGGCCCCATCACCAGGGCGCGCCCCAGGTCCTCATGATCGAGGCCGAATCGAGCCAGAACCTGGCTGTCGAAGAAGTGTCCAAAGGGACCGTGGCCGCTGTCATG
Organism: Candidatus Dormiibacterota bacterium; assembly: GCA_027319585.1. Taxonomy (GTDB): domain Bacteria; phylum Chloroflexota; class Dormibacteria; order Aeolococcales; family Bog-877; genus AG-12. The sequence goes on from DAHVMY010000002.1 coordinate 48,531, forward strand.
GAGCAATCCGGCGACCCGCATGGTCTCGACCACCAGCGGCTCGGAGGGCAGGTCGGGGAAGCTCTCGCGCAGGCTGGGATACAGGTGCTCTGTGATCCGCCCCGAGAGATGCATCGCGCCGACCGCATGCTGAAAGCGGGAGTGCTCGGCGGTGTGGAAGACCCACCAGGCGGACTGCAGCTGGTGGATGCGGCGCTGGCGCTGCATCCACGGGTGATCCAGCAGGGCCTGCTCGGAGCTGGAGCCGTCACCCAGCTGCTTGGTGATCTGACAGTACTCGTAGATGGGATCGGCGAGCAGGTTGACGGCATCGTAAACTCGCTCCGGCCCGCTCGCGGGCGGGTGGGGTGCCGCCAATCTCAGTCCGGCTTGCTGAACTGGCGCATGGCGGCTGCCAGCATGACCACCGCCGCAGCCATGATCATGGCGACTTCAAACCACACCGGCAGCACCCAGGCCCCCCAGCTGATGCCGGGGTTGAGGGTCCGGGCCAGGGGTGGGGGAAGCTGGATCTGGCTGAACACCGCCTCCCGGAAGGGAGCGACCGCGTAGGAGAGGGGATCGATCTTGCTGAGCACGGCCAGCCAGGCGGGCAGGTCGCTGAGCGGGAAGATCGCGCCCGACAGGAAGAACATCGGCAACACGAAGAACTGGGTGACCATCTGGAAGGACTCCACCTGGGAGATACGGGCGGCCAGCATCACCCCGAAGGCGGTGAGCGCAAAGGAGGTCAGCAGCATCTCGCCCAGCAGGGTCAGGATCATGACCGGGCTGTAGGGAACCCCGACGGTGCCGGCCAGAGCCAGGATGATCGCTCCCTGAATGCTGGCCACGGTGGCGCCGCCCAGGCACTTCCCCAAGACCAGCGTCCAGCGGTGCACCGGGGCGACCAGCATCTCGCGCAGGAAACCGAACTCCCGATCCCAGACGATCGACATCGCCGAGAAGATCGAGGTGAACAGGATCGTCATCCCCAGAACTCCCGGGAACATGAAGGTGCGGAAGTTGAAGTGCTCGGTTTGGCTGATCAAGGGGGACAGTCCGGTCCCCAGGATGTAAAGGAAGAGGATGGGCTGCGCCAGCGAGGTCACAATGCGCAGCCGGTTGCGGAGAAAGCGGATCAGCTCCCGTTTCCACACGACCAGGATCGCCCGCAGGTCGTCAGCCAGCCCGTTCCCCGCCACCCGGACCGGCGCGACCGCTGGCATCGACTGCTGGCGAGCCTGTGCCACTAGCGGCTCCTGGCCCGCATCCACGGGTTCTGCCGCATCTTGTCAGAGCCGCTCACCTCGGCGTCCCGGATGGTACGGCCGGTGTAATTCATGAAGACGTCGTCCAGGGTCGGCCGGGCGACGCGCACGGAGAGGATCCGAATGCCCAGCTCGGCGAACAGCCGGGGGACGAACTCCTCCCCCTGATTCACGAAGAAGGCGACCGCTCCCTCGCTCATCCTGGCGTCCAGGTCGAAGTGCTCGGCAAGCTGACGGATGGTGGCGGGATCGTCGCTGGTGTGCAGCTCCACGCGGTCCTGGCCGACACTGGCCTTGAGCGCCTCCGGGGTGTCGCTGGCCACGATCAGGCCATTGTCGATGATGGCGATGCGGTCGCAGTACTCAGCCTCATCCATGTAGTGGGTGGTGAGGAAGATGGTGATCTTCTCCCGCTTCTTCAGCTCGGTGATGTAGCCCCAGATGTGCGATCTCGTCTGCGGGTCCAAGCCCACCGTCGGTTCGTCCAGGAAGAGCACCCGGGGTGAGTGCAGGAGGCCTCGGGCGATCTCCAGACGGCGCTTCATTCCGCCCGAGAAGGTGCGCACCAGGCTGGCGCGCCGGTCCCACAGCCCCACCATCTCCATCACCTGCTGCAGCCGGTCCTGGACCTGGCTCTTGGGCACACCGTACAGCTCGGCGTGAAAGCTGAGGTTCTCGGTGGCGGTGAGGTAGTCGTCCAGGGTGGTGTCCTGGAAGACCAGGCCGATGTGACGCCGAACCTGCGCCTGCTCCCGGACCACGTCGAATCCGGCGACCAGGGCTCTGCCCGCACTGGGGCGGGTGATGGTGCAGAGCATGGAGATGGTGGTGGACTTGCCAGCCCCGTTGGGGCCGAGGAAACCGAAGGTCTCCCCGGCCGCGACCTGGAAATTGACCCCCTTGACCGCCTCCAACTCACCATAGCTCTTGCGCAGGTCCTCAGCCAGGACCGCGGCTGCGCCGCTCAATCGCGCGGTCCCGATCCCCTGCTGCATCACGGTCACCGGTCAAGCTTGCCACGAGGGGCCGACCGCGCGCCAGGACCCGATCCAACCCCGACCGGGCCACCTGGCTCCGGTCAGGGACCGCCTCCAGCCCCCGTCCTGTGAGCGGGGGTGGGAGCGGCCAGCAGCGATCTCAGCCGTTCGAGCAGGGCGACCCCGACAGGGCTGCCCCATCCGCTGCAGGCGTTCCAACCGGGGTGCGCCGAGTAGGCTCCGTTGCTGCCATCGACCACTTCGCGGGTTACCCCTTCGGGGGCCAACTGCTGGTACAGAAGCGGGTTCAGGTGGCCCAGGTCCCGGCCTACGGCGCCCGCGCAGATCGCGACCAGCGCCGCCAACAGCGGCGCCACCGCGCTGGTGCCACCGAAGACCGCCGCCTGCTGGTCCACCAGGACGCGGTAGCCGGTCTCAGGGTCCGCGTCGCCGGCCAGATCCGGCAGGCCCCGGCCGTGGAAGTGGCCCGGATTGACCGACGGCGGCACCCCAATCCCCACCTGCCAGCTGGGCAGCGGAAACACCGCGCTCACCCCGCCCCCGGTCGCGCCGTCCTGGGGCTGGTCGTTCCACACCACCTCACTTTCGATAGCGCCGGCTGCCGCCACCAGGCGGGTGCCTCCGCAGGCGAGCACGTAGGGGCTCGCCGCCGGGTAGTCCACATGGGCCAGGCCGTCGTTGAGGCCGTCCCCGGAGCCGTTGTCGCCCGCGGCGACGCAGACCGTCATACCCACCAGTGCGGCATCCTGAAATGCGTGCTCGAACGCCTGCACGGTGGCCGCCGGCCAGCCCGCTTCGGGGCCGCCCCAACTGATCGAGAGGACGGTGGGGGTGTTCTCCTGGTCATGAACCGCGGCCGACACCGCGGCCAGGAACCCCTGGTCGGTGTTGGGGGCGAAGTAGACCGCCAGCTTGGCATCAGGTGCGACGGACCCTGCAACCTCGAGGTCGAGAGCGACCTCCCCGTCCGGCCCGTTGGGATCTCCGGTGGGCCGGTTGGCACCGCCGTCGACCGGAACCGGCACCACGGTCGGAGGCGCCAGGCCAAGGCCGGCGAAGTAGCTCTGGAGATCCGCAGGTTGGTACCCTCCTCCCAGCTCCAGCAGGCCGATGCACCGGCCCCGGGCCCAGCTCGAAGCCGGATAGCGGTAGACAGCGGCCACCTGGGTTGGATAGAAGCTCAGCGGGGCCGCCTGGTTGAGGGGCATGGGCGAGCTCGGCAGAGGCAGCCGCCGCAGCCGGGGCGGCATAAATGGCCCGGAGTCCAGACCGAGCACCGCCACCACCACCTCGGTCAGATCGACGGGAACAACCGGTCCTGATAGCACTCTTCGGCGCGGCGGGGTGGTGGTGGCGTCGGTCTCGAACTGCGCCCCGAACAATGACGAGATCTGGGTCAGAGGTGCCGCCAGCACCACCTCGCGTCGTTCCGGCCGGGTCCTGACCACGCGCAGGCCACGGGTCGCCGCCCAGCTCCGAACGGTCGTGATGTCACCGGGGCTCGCTCCCCGCAGCTGCCCCAACTCCGAACGAGCGACAAAGCCGCCAGTTGAGACTGACTCGGCGCCTTCCCCGCCGATCCCGGCAACGGCTCTGTCCGTGCGCGGGCGCAGGATCAGTGTGAACTCGAGATCTGGCTCGGGCGGCCCGCTCGGCGCCTCCTGTCGGCCAGGTGGGGGCAGTTGACCACTCATCCCCAGCAGTATCGCCGGTTCTCCGACCGGCGACGAACCACCTCGGTCGCCGAGTCCGCCCTCGGCGTCATCATGGGCGCCATGGCCTCGCTCCCGGAGCTGATCGCGGATGCCATCGCACACCCCATCTCGGGCTGGGACTTCTCCTGGGTCGCGGGCCGGATGCGGTCCACGGCGCCACCCTGGAGCTACGATCGGATCGTCGCGGTGGCGGCCGCCCGCTCGCCGGATCTGCTGGACCTGGGAACAGGTGGCGGCGAGTGGCTGGCACAGCTCCGGAGCCGGCCCCCCAGGACGGTGGCAGTCGAGGGGCTGGCGCCCAACGTCAGCGTGGCCCGGGCTCGCCTCGAGCCACTTGGCATCGAGGTGCTCCCGTACCAAGGACCGTCCGACAACATGACCCAAACGGCGCATGAGCCCCAGTTGCCATTCCCGGACGCGTCGTTCGCTCTCATCGTCAACCGCCACGAGTCCTTCGTGGCGGCCGAGGTGCACCGCGTGCTGAAACCGGGCGGGCTGTTCATCACCCAACAGGTGGGCTCATACGACTCGGTGCGGGCGCTGCTGGGCGCGCCCGCGGCGGGGCCAGCAGCCAGCTGGAGCGTGGCCGAGGCGAGACGCCAGCTGCAGGCGGCGGGCCTGACGATCGAGGCGGCACGGGCGGTGCGGATCCAAACCAAAGTGGACGACGTCGGCGCCCTGGTCTGGTACCTGCGGGCGGTTCCATGGGAGATCCCGGACTTCACGGTGGAGCGGTACCTGGATCGCCTTCAGGAGCTCCACCAGAGGTGTGCCACCGGCCCTCTCAGCTTCTCGGAGGAGCGGTTCATCGTCCAGGCGCGCAAGCCGCAGCCGTGATCCGACTGGTGGATGCCCCAGCTCAGCGCGGCCTGGGGTATGGAGCGGCCGCGGGCCAGGGATCCTAATGCTCCAGAGCCAGTCCCCTGGTGATGTGCAGCACCCCCACGAAGTTGCGGAACACCTCCAGGGGTGCGGCGCCCCCCACCATCACCTCGGTGTCACCGATTCGGCTGACGTCTCGGATGGCGGTCGCCAGCTCCGCCAGGTCTGCGTTGCGCATCCTCAGCTTGAGGGTGGGATGCCCCGCGAATTGGGGCGCGCGCATGGAGTCGAGTCCCCGGATGGCGGCGCTGGCGGCATCCCGGATCAGCTCTCGTGCCCGCTCGGGGTGCAGATTCTGAGCGGCCATCCGGGTCACTGAACGCTTGACCACCGCTGCTGTCACCCCCAGGCAGATGGCGGCGGTCTGGGAAGCTGTGTGCTGATCGCCGCTCACCAGAGCGATGGGGACCCGGAAGTGCGCCGCCACCAGGGCGTTGATCCCCGCCTCTCCGACCATGGTGCCGTCGAGCTCCGCCGCCAGCACCGCTGAGGGATTGTAGGTGTGCGACAGCGTGGACGGGGGGCCGTCCACAGACCCGTGGTAGCCGATGAAGAAGATCGCCTGGAAGGTCTCGTCCAAACCCTCCATCATGTAGAGCGGCTTGTGCCTGCCCGATAGGTAATCGGCCCGCCCGTGGATCTGGTCGGGGGCAAGGTTCTGCATCGCCCCGTGCGAGTCGTTGACCAAGAACTCGGTCGCGCCTGCGGCGGCGGCGCCGTCGATCGCCGCGTTGACCTCCGCCAGCAGCAACCGCCGCCCCAGTTCGAACTCCGGACCGGGGCCGCACTGCTGCCAGTCGACCACCCCGGCAACGCCCTCCATGTCGCATGAGATGTAGACCTTCACGAGTAGCCTCCAGGTGCGCGGTTGTCGAGTGTCATGGGCGCGGACTCCGGCGGGTGATCCGGTCGAGCTCGACCCAGTCCTCGGCGCTGGCGACCCAGCTGGCCGCTGCGACATTGGCGGCGACCTGCTCTTCGCTCATCGCTCCTGCGATGACCGAAGAGACCGCGGCCCGACCCAGCAGAGCGCCGATCGCGACCTGCAACAGCGTGATCTCCCGCTCCCGCGCGAAGGCCTGCAGCGCCTCCAGCACATCGAACTTGGCCTGATCGGCAAGACTGGCGGCGTTGGCCCCTGACGAGAGCCTGGTCCCCGGCGGCGCCGGTTCCCCGCGTCGGTACTTGCCGGTCAGCAGGCCGCTCGCGAGCGGGAAGTAGGGCAACAGGCCGATTCCCAGATGCTCGATCGCGGGCAACACCTCGCGCTCGATCCCGCGCTCCAGCAGGCTGTACTCGTCCTGCGAGGAGGTGATCTCGGTGAGGCCGCGGCTGCGTGCGGTCCACTGCGCATCGACCAGCTGCCAGCCGGCGAAATTGGACACTCCCAACCAGCGCACCTTGCCCTCTTTGACCAATTCGTGAAGCGCCCCCAGGGTCTCCGCGATCGGAGTGTTGGGGTCCGGCTCGTGCATCTGGTAGAGGTCGATGTGGTCCACCCCCAGCCGCCCCAGGCTGCCCTCCACCGCCTTCCGGATGTACTCCGGAGAGCCGCGCCGGTCCGAGGGCTCCAGCCCCTCCTTGAACATGCCGAACTTGGTGGCGATGAGTACCAGATCGCGGCGGCCCCGAAGCGCCGCTCCCAGGTAGCGCTCGCTCTCCCCGCCGCCATAAATGTCGGCGGTGTCGAACAGATTGATCCCGTGGTCCAGCGCCGCGTCGACCACCGCTCGGGCGCCGGCCTGGTCGAGTCTGCGGCCGAAGTTGTTGGTGCCGACTCCGATCTCGGAGACCTCCGGTCCGAGCGGACCCAGCCGCCGCCTGCGCAACTGACTGCTCACAAATCTGCTCCCTGCTCCCACCATGGCGACGGCCGACCGCCGGCCCGTGCCCTTCCCCATGATGCCAGGGCGACGCGTACCGGCCGGCAAGCGGACGACTCAGCGATGGAGTCGATCAGCCCCGCGGGTCCTTGCCGTTCCCCTCCGGCGCGCCCCTGATCCCGGCGACCAGTTTGTCCAGTCGATCCGCGAGCACGGTCATGTCCTCGTCGCTCAGGTAGCGGGCGAAGTCCTCCTCCACCGCGACCTGCAGGGCCGCCAGCAGCTCCCACATGAGCTCCCGCCCGGCCGGGGTCGCCTCCACCCAGATGAGGCGCCGGTCCCTGGTGGAAGCCCGTCGTGCGACCAGCAGCCGCTTCTCGAGGCGGTCGACGATGCGGCTCACCCCGCTCTTGCTGAAGCAGGTGGCATGGGCCAGCTCCAGCATCCCCATACGACCGCCGGCGGCTGCCCCGAGCCGCACCACCACCTCCGCCTCGGAGAGGGAGAGTCCGGTCGCCAGTTCCAGCCGCCGACTCAAGGAGACCTCCAGCAGCCGGTGCGCCTGGAGCAGGCTCAGGGTGGCGGCAACCGGGGAGAGGCCCTCATCCATGATGGGTTCCCGGAAGCGGCGGCAATCCCCCTGGCTGGGGCGCCACCTCACCCGGAGTCGGGCCGCATCCGGCGGACTGACCCGCGCCCTCAGCCCTGCACGACCGGGTTGGTGAGCCGACCAATCCCCTCCACCTCCACCTCGATCCGATCGCCCGGTCGCAGAAAGCGCGGCGGCTGGCGCTTGTATCCGACCCCCGAGGGGGTGCCGGTGGCGATGACGTCGCCGCACTCCAGCGTTATTCCCGACGAGATGAAGCTGATCGCCTCCGCCACCGAGAACAGCATCGCGGCGGTGCTCCCGACCTGCACCGCCTCCCCGTTTAAGTAGGTTCTGAGCGTTAGCTGCTGGGGGTCCGCCACATCCGCGGCCAGGGTGAGACCCGGACCCATCGGACAGAAGGTGTCCAGCGCCTTGCCCATGGTGTACTGCCCGGTCTGGAACTGCAGGTCCCTGGCGCTGACGTCGTTCATAGGCGCGTAGCCCCCCACGAACTTGAGCGCATCCTGCTCTCCCACCCGGTGGCAGCGCCTTCCGATCACCACCGCCAGCTCACCTTCGTAGTCCACCTGCCGGCTGATCCCCGGCAGGTGGATCGGCTCGCCGTTGCCCACCAGAGCGTTGCGAAACTTGGCGAACAGGTTGGGAACCTTGGGCCGCTCGCTGGCCATCTCGGCAACGTGTTCGGCATAGTTCTGGCCGAGACAGATGATCTTGTCCGGATCAGGCACCGGGGGGCCGAGCCGGACATCCTCGAGGCGGAGAACCGGAGGCTCCCGGTTTCCAAGCCGGCCCCTGGCTTCCAGGACGAGATGCTGGATGACGTCCGGCCCCAGCTCCAGAAGGCGCCGCACCGTGGGCGCCTCGAGCCCGCGGGCCCTGCTCAGCTCCGTGGCCTCGACCAGCAGCCCTTCTTCCTCGAAACCCGCCACCAACCGGTCGTCCTTACGGAAGCTGACCAACCTCACCGGGATCCTCCCAATCGACCACCGCCCTGCCGATCCCCCGCGCGGCTCTCTGCTCCTGCGGGCTCAGGCTTGCGTCGGCAGGAGCCAGCCCTACCATGATCCCGCAGTCGCCGGTGGGAGCGGGGGTCACGCGGCCACGAGTTTGTTCCCGGGCAGCTGAAACACGGTCATCGTCATCGTGAGAACAGTGGCCGACCCAGGCTGCGATGCCTTCGTCCACGCCTGGTTCCTCATCCGAGCAGCATTCGGCTACGGCGCTGACCTGAAGTCTCACGACTCCCAGTCTCGGCACGTCCGCCCCGGATTCCTGGGGGAAGGTGGACACCGACTCTTGCCCCCGCTGGGGTCAGGATGCGGCGACGGGCTTGGGCCCGAGGACCGGAGACAATCCAAGAGCGCACCGGGTCGGGCAGATCCCCGGGACAGACCACAGGGCAGTGCTCCCGAGGCGCCGGGAATCAGGGCAGCGCGCCCACCGGTTTGACCCCCGCGCCGCCCCACCAGTAAGCTACATGCCAGTTGAGCGGCGATGGGGCTCGCCGCGGCATCCGTGCCGAGACGCTCCGTGCTGGAGCTAATGGCCCCTGGCTTCGGTTGATTTTCGTGTCTGAAGGAGCTAGGGCCAGCTTGGAGTGGCGTTCGGACCGGTGCGCCCCGTGGTAGCCGCCGCCGTTGGACAGGTGGTAGCTGTCCTGGTGGTGCTGATGCTCTCGCCCCTGCTGCGAGGGGTGATCGAGAACCTCAAGGCGAAGGTGCAGTCGCGCCAGGGCTCGCCGTGGCTACAGCCCTATTTCGATCTCTGGAAGCACCTGCACAAGCAGCGCAGTCGCACGGTGCACAGTTCGACCGTCTCCACGGTCGCGCCGTACGTGGTCTTCGCCACTCCGATCGCGTTTGCGATCCTGATCCCGGTGCTGACCGCGGCACCTCTCAGTTGGGCCTTCATGGCCGACATGGTCGGAAGCGGGTTCGTCATCGGCATCGGCGGTTTCTTCACCAACCTCGCCGCCATGGACGGCGGGAGTCCCTACGGTGGACTCGGAAGCAGCCGGTCCCGGTTCGTGTCAACGCTTGCCGAACCGACATTCATCGTGGTTTTCTTCGCCGTCGGTTTCATTTCCGGAGGCACGGTGCCGTTCGTGGTCAACAACGCGCTCTTCACCAGCGCTGCCCGCGTGGTGCCCAGCCACGCGCTGGTGGCCGCAGCGTTCCTGATGGTGATCTTGGCGGAGGCGGGGCGGCTCCCCATCGACAACCCCAATAGCTCGCAGGAGCTGTCGATGATCGAAGGCTCCCGCCTCTACGAGTTCTCCGGGCCTGATCTGGCGCTCTTTGAGTGGGGCGGCCACATGAAGTTGTTTGTTCTGCTCATCGTCTGGCTCAATGTGCTGGTCCTACCGCTGGGTCTGGCGCAGGCCATCACGGTGCCCGCGTTCCTGGTGGCGATTGCGTCTCTGATGGGAAAGATGCTGGCCGCGGCCGTCCTGGTGGTGGGAATCGAGTCGGCTTTGGCCAAGATCCGCATCATGCGCGTGCCTGAGTACCTGGGAGGCAGTTTCGTGCTCGCCTTTCTGGGCCTGGCCCTCTACACGGTGGGACATTGACGGCACTGAGTGCGATGCCCCGGCTGCTTGAGGTGATCCTGTCGGCGCTCCTCCTGCTGGTCACCTACTGGTTCATCGTGACGCGGCGGCTCAGCACCGCGGTGGCCGCCTACGCGGTCCAGTCGTGGCTCCTGGGGCTCGCGGCTCTGATCCTTTACTGGGACACCCGCCTACTGGGACTGCTGGTCTTCGGACTGCTGATCATCGTCGCCAAGGGGATCCTGATCCCGAGCCTCTTCCGGCGCCAGGTAGCGTTCGCTCTGGTTGCCGGCAGAGAAACCGCCTACTACGTCCGCTTTCCTACTGCGCTGCTGATCGGGACGGCGCTGAGTCTGGTCGGTCTGCTCGCGGCCACCGACCTTCCGTTCGTGCCGCAGCTTCTTCCACCTGCGATCGCCGGCATCGCCCTGGCGGTCTTCCTCCTTGGCCTCTTCACAACCATCGCTCGGCGTGACGCCATCCTGCAGGTGACCGGGCTACTGGCAGCCGAGAACGGGCTGCTGCTGCTGAGCCTGGTGGTGGCCCCCCAGCTCAGCCTCCTGATCGAGGTGGCGATTGTGTTGGACGTGCTCATCGCGGTGCTGGTGATGGGCTTCCTGGTGGCCCGCATGCGGGATGCCGGCACCGGGACAGACACCTCCGAGCTCTCCCGGCTGCGCGGATGACCAACAGCAGTCTCATGTTGGCGGTGCTGGCGGTTCCCCTGCTGGGGGGACTTGCCAGCCTGCTGGCCCTCAGCGACCGGACCCGCTTCCTCCTGGTGGTCCCGACTGGGGTGGCCACCCTGGCGCTGGGCCTCACCCTGATCGCTCGGGTTGTCCAATCCGGCCCGGTGGCCGGGCTGAACCAGTGGCTCTACGTCGATGACCTTGATGCCGTGGTGCTGCTGGTGGTCGTGGTGGTGGCCGCGCTGGCGGGAGCCTACTCCGTGGCCTATTTCCGCAGCCCCGCCCAGGCCCACGCTATGCGGCCCGGCGAGATCCGCAAGTATTTCAGCCTCTTCCACTTCTTCACCTTCACCATGGTCCTGGCGACTGTGGCGGGGAACCTGATCCTGCTCTGGACCGCCGTGACCGCCACCACGTTTGCAGCCGCGCCCTTGGTCGATTTCTATGGCTCCCATGAGCCCCTGGAGGCGGCCTGGAAGTTTCTCGTGCTCGCGGTCGCAGGCGAACTGATCGCGCTCCTGGGCTTCTTCCTGTTATTCGAAGCTGGGATCGCCGCCCTCGGCGCCAGCTATAACTTCTCGATCCCGGTGCTGGACCGTGCGGGACCCCATCTCAACGGGGCCTTGGGGGGAATCGGCTTCTTGATGGTGCTGGTGGGCTTCGGAACCAAGGCCGGCCTGGCTCCGATGCACACCTGGCTGCCCGACGCCCACAGCCAGGCACCCGCTCCCGTCTGCGCCATGCTGTCTGGGGCGGAGTTGAATTGCGCGATGCTGGCCATCATCAGAGTCCTCGCTTTGGTCACTCCAGCCAGCCCCGCGCACGCCCGCGGCCTGCATGAGGCGCTGCTGGCCTTTGGGCTGCTGTCCATGGTGGTCGGGGTCGTGTTCCTCATCGCCCAGCGCAACTTCAAGCGCCTGCTGGCGTACTCCTCCGTTGAGCAGATGGGCCTGATCGCGGCCGGCTTTGGCCTGGGGGCTCCCATCGCGACGCTGGGGGCGGCACTGCAGATGATCACTCACAGCCTTGCCAAGAGCCTCATGTTCTTCAATTCCGGCAACCTGCTGCTGCGCTTCCGCACCACCACGGTGGCGGAGATTTCGGGAGCCATCCGAGTAGCCCCGGCGTCGGCCATCCTGGTGATCACGGGGGCACTGGCGATCGCGGGAGCGCCCCCGTTCGGGCTCTTCATCTCCGAGTTCGCCATCATTGAGGGGGCCCTGGTACGACATGCCTGGGCGGTGGCAGCGGGGCTCGGGGTGCTGTTGCTGGTCGCATTTTTGGCCCTCCTGGAACCGTTCAACCGCATGGTGTTCGGCACTGGCAGGGGAGAGCCGGTGCCGGCGCGATCCGAGCTGGGCCTGGCGGTGCTGGTGCCGGGCTACCTGCTCCTGGGCGGATTGTTGGTGCTGGGTGTCTGGATTCCCGGTCCGCTGCACTCGCTGCTCGTGGGTGCCAGTCGAGTTGCCATGAGATGACCGGGTCTGCAGGCATGATGGCGATCGCCACAGCTGTGGGACTTTCGGCGCACAGCGGAGCCCGCAATGAGTGGGTGGTCGACTGCCCGGCTTCGGAACTGGCCCCGAGGTTGCGCCGGCTGGTCGAGGAGCTGACTCTGGTCGACCTGTTCGCGACCACCGCCAAGGGATCTCGCCCACGACTCACCGCGGTGCTGGATGCGCCCGGCGACCCCGCCTGGCTGGTGGTCCACTGCGATCTGCCCGAGGCGGCATTCCCGAGCTTGAGCGCGGTCTCCCATGCCGCTAGCTGGTACGAGCGCGACATTCTGGAGATGCACAAGGTGATGCCACAGGGGCATCCCGCCCCCTATCCCCTGCGCCAGGGGAAGTCGGGAGAGCCCGGGCCGAAACGGGCTGGTGGGGCGGCTGGCGCGGGGGACGACTCGGGGCAGCGGCCCAAGCAGCGCCCAGCCGTGACCGGCCAAGGGGTCTTTGAGCTCCCTTTGGGCCCGGTTCGAAGCGGCCCCCAGGAATCCCAGGGGTTCAGCTTCTTCTCCGGAGGAGAGGACATCGTCGTCACCGACATCACCCTGGGTTTCAAATTCCGGAGTGTCGAGCGAATCGCCGAAGGTCGCGCTCCGGCCGACGTCATCTTGCTCGCGGAGCGGATTGCGGCGTCGTCCTGCTTCGCCAACGCCCTGGCATTCTCGAGAGCGGTGGAGCGGGTGATTGGGGCCGAGGTCACCCCGTCGGAGCAGTTCACCCGCACTCTCCTGGCCGAACTGGAGCGGGCCTACAACCATCTGGGAGTGATCGGGCGGCTGGCCGAGGCGACTGGTCTGCAGGTCGCCGCCGCCCAATTCAGCCTGATGAGAGAGCGGGCTCTACGCGCCTCCGGACGGCTCACCGGGCACCGCTACCTTCGAGGCGCGCTGCGGATTGGAGGTACCGAAGTGGTGCCACCGGAGGGGGACCGGGTTTGGCTGCGCTCCGAGGTCGAGGCGTGGCGGAGCCAAGCCCTCCGCCTGCGTCACCTGCTTGAAGGGACCTCCACCTTCGTCGACAGGCTCGACACCACCGCGTACTTGGATCCCGGCTATGCCGCCGAACACAACCTGGTGGGTCCGGTGGGGCGGGCCAGTGGGATCGACAGCGACCTGCGCCGCGACCATCCCTACGGCGCCTATTCAGCAGTGGAGTTCGTAGTTCCGCTGCTGTCCCTGGGCGATGCCAAGGCCCGTTACACCGTCCACGTGATGGAGCTGGAGCAAACGCTGGGAGTGCTGCTCCAGCTGCTCGACCGCTGGCCCCACGCGCAGCCACCGGCTCCGCTTCCCAAACTGCGTTCTGGCTCCGCGCTGGGGTGGGCGGAGGCTCCCGGAGGGGCAACTGTCCACCTCGTGACCCTGGACGAGGGCGGGCGCGTCGCGAGGTGGCGGGCCCGTCCGCCTGCAGTCGTGAACTGGCACCCATTCGCGCACGCGTGCGCGAGCGGCAACAACCTCACCGATTTCCCGGTCATCGAAGCGAGCTTCGGGCTCGCGAGTGCGGAGTTCGATAGATGAGCCGATGGATTCTCCGGGGTTTGCGCAGCGGAATCCGTACCACCCGCTTCCCGAGTCCGACCCCGCCGTACGAGGAAGGAGCGAGTTCCACGGTCCGCCTGCAGTGGCAGCGACTCAGCGCCCCGGATGCTCTGGCCGCAGCCCAAATGTGCCCTAGCGGAGCGATCCAGGCGCAGGGTACGGAAGTGGAGGGAGAGCTGACCTACGATGCGGGACGATGCATCATGTGCGGCCGCTGCGCCCGGCACCTCCCGCAAGTTTTCCTGCCGGTGAAGGATGGCCGGGTGGCGGTGCGCCAGCGGAGCAGCCTGGTCACCAGGGTGGGATGGAGCGCGGCTAACCGGCCTCTGCCGCTCGAGTTGGGCCGAGCGGCGGAGGAGGTCCGCCAGCGAGCGGTCAGGATCTTTCGTCACTCCCTCCACATCCGCCATGTGGATGCCGGATCCTGCAACGGCTGCGAGTCTGAGTTGCAGATGCTGACCGGACCCTACGCGGACCTGCATCGGCTGGGCATATTCTTCACGCCGACCCCTCGTCACGCGGATGTCCTGCTCGTGACCGGGGTGGTCACCGTCAACATGGAGCGGCCTCTCATGGAGACCTATGCGGCGATGCCTGAACCCAAGTTGGTGATCGCAGCTGGGGTTTGCGCGGTCAGTGGCGGCAGCTTCGCCGGAGGCCCGGTCACCCGGGGTCCGGTGGACCGCCTGCTCCCGGTCGATGTCCACATCCCCGGATGCCCTCCCACGCCCCAGGCCATGCTCCACGGTCTGCTGCTGGCGATGAATCGGGCAGAGGACAGACCTGGACCTGAGCCTGAGGAGGTGGCTGATGGCGCTTGAGCTCCTGGCAGCCGCCCTGGCATGCTATGCGGTCGCCAGCCTGCTCGGCCTCGGGGTGCTGTGGTGGCGTGGATTCGCCGAGCTATCGGCTGCGGCGGGGTTCGTGGCCGGCCTGCTCGGAGTGGGCACCGCCGCGGTCTGGCTGGGCGGGGGGCGTGGCGTCCTGCTCTTACCGGTAAGCACGCCATTGGGTGGCTTCACGGTGGCAGCCACCCCGCTGGCGGCTACCTTCGTGCTCCTCACGGGGGTGGTGAGCAGCGGCCTGTCGTTGTTCACGGCAGGCTACACACCGCATGTTGGCGGTGCCTTGCGCCAGGCCTGCGTCCACTCGTTGCTCAATATCACGTTTGCGGCGGTCATCCTGGTGCTGGCGGCCGCAAATGCCCTCACGTTCTTGGTGGCGTGGGAGACGATGGTGATCGCAACCTACGTGCTGGTCACGGTCGAGTTCGATCGGCCGGGCCGGCCTCAGGCCGCGTTTCTGATGCTGGCGCTTTCCAAACTCGGATTCATCGCGATCGCCGGCGGCTTTGCCGCAATGGGCGCTCTGCGCAGCGGGGTCTCCTTCGCCACCCTCGCCCGTCATCCGGCACCTGGAGCGGGGCTGGCTTCGATCGTCTTTCTGTTGTTTTTGATAGGGTTCGGGGTCAAAGCTGGCCTGGTACCGCTGCAGGGGTGGCTCACCGAGGCACATCCGGCGGCACCCGCCAACGTATCCGCGGCGCTGTCCGGGGTCGTGGTCGCCGTTGCCATCTACGGCTTGGTCCTGACCGTCTTGACCTTGCTCGGCCCGCCCTCCGCCTGGTGGGGCTATCTCACCCTGGGTGCAGGGGTCATCACCGCCCTCTACGGAGTGCTGTTCTCACTGGTGGTGCCCAACTTCAAGCGGATGTTGGCCTACAGCACCATCGAGAACCTGGGCTTCATGATCGCCATGGTGGGCCTGGCACTGGTGTTCATCAGCAGTCATCAGCCGCTCCTGGGGGCTGCCGCGCTGGTGGTTGCGATCCTGCACGCGCTGTACCACGGCCTGCTCAAGAGCACCGCCTTCATGGGCGCGGGTTGCATTGACGTAGCTACCCATGGCCTTGATCTGGATCGTCTCGGAGGTCTGGCCCGGCGCATGCGGTGGTCCACGTTGCTCTTCTTCGTGGCCGCCATGGGTCTGGCCGGGATCCCGCCGCTGAACGGCTTTCAAACGGAATGGCTGGGACTCCAGATGCTGATTCGATCGCGCATCCTGGCCACCCCCGAGAGCCGCCTCTACCTGGCCGGAGCCGGACTGCTGTTGACGCTCACGTTCGCCCTGGCCACCACCGCCTACGTCCGGGTCTTCGGGGGTGCCTTCCTAGGCGCACCGCGGAGCCGGGAGGCCCGCCAGGCACGCGAGGTGCCCTGGACCATGCGGCTCGGTATGTTCGTAACCGCCGCCGCCGCCGTGGTCACCGCTCTGGTGCCGGCAATCGGCATCGGCGCCGCAGTCACCTCCGCCTCGGCAGTCACACGCGTGCCTCAGCTCTTGAACGCCCTGCTTCCGCCGATCTTCCTGAAGCCCCAGCAGTTCGCACTGCCCGCGCGCCTGGGGGGCACATTCCTGAGCCAGATTCTTCCCGGCAACGGGGTGGTGATCACCCCAACCAGTTTCAACTACGCGTTCATCTCGCCTCCATACATTCTGCTCAGCCTGCTGGCGGTGATCGGGCTGACCGCGGGCGCAATCCACCTGCTGGGCCGCGGCGAACCCATGCGGCGGGACCCCTGGGTCGGTGGCGGGAGCAGCTTCCGGCCGTCGATGCAGTACACCGCCACCGGTTTCACCAACCTATTCCGCTCGACCTTCGGAAGGGTCTTTCGGGATCGGCGCACAGTCGCCCAGGAGTACCACCAGTCGCCTTACTACGCCCATTCGGTCAGCTACGAGCGCAGGGTGGTGGAACCGGTCGAGACCTATCTCTACCGTCCCGTGGTTCTAGCGGCCCGGCAGCTGTCGGCTCGGTTCGGCGTGATCCAAGGGGGGAACGTCGGTCTGTACCTGCTCTACGTGGTCGCGGTCTTCGTAATTCTGCTGCTGATCCACTGACCTCCCCGGGCTCTCGCCGCCGCCAGGTGCATCGCCAGTTGCCGTGGCCCGCCGGCGGGGCGGCCGCAAGGCGTCCCCGGTAATCTCCGGAATCGACGCCTCCATCAGATCGAGGAGCTCCCGGGCCAGCTCCAATCCGACCGAATTTGGTCGCACCATGATCTGCCGCCTGTCTCTGGTGCTTGGTTGGCAACCGACCAGCCGCCGCCGCTCGAGCCGATCCACGATCCGGCTGAGCCCACTCGCGCTGAAACCGCTCTCGGCAGCGAGCCCGGACATCGTTGCCGTTCCGCCGGCTGTGGCGGCCACCCGTACCAGCACCTCCGCGGCGGCGAGGTCGATCCCATGAGCTGCAACGACCACCCGGTCCAATTGACCGCCCCACCGACGCGCCTGAGCCAGCAGGTCCAGGATCCTAGCCAGGTTGGGATAGAGGGCTGGTGTCCCTGACTCGCCGACCCCCGGTGATGGCTCGGTCCGGCCGCAGCTGCATCTGGGGCCCCTGGTCACGGAGTGCGAATCACGGCTTCGAATCCGAGCCGGCGCCGCCAGGCTCTGCGGGCCGGTCTCACACTCGCCAGCAACGGTGAGACTTGGTGAAGACAGCCTGATCCCCACCGGCGCATGCCGGCGGCGAACCGTCGCGAGCCGTCAGCAACCAAGGGGGCGTAGGTGCGGCAGCCGCTTCGCGAACGCCTTGGCCTGGCACCTTCTGGCAGCTCAGATCCATGCACCAAGCCGGCTGCCGGCAACCGCTGCCTACGCCAGACAGGACGGGACCAACGCGACGGACGGGGCACGGCACCACTCCTGATTCGCAACGACCGCGGCTTCTGTGTAGAAGCCATCAGTCGGCGAACCGACGAGCGCGGGCCTCATCGCGTTCCAGATTGTAAGCGGCAAGGGCCCCAGCGGGCGCGGCCGGGCTGGGTCAGCTCCGCTACGGGACCGCACCTCCTTCCCCGTTTGAGGACATCCCTGTTGGGGGAACCTCGTGCTCGGGACAGGACCGAGGTCCTTCCCGACCGGCCGGTCGCTGCGGCCCCGAGCCGGCCCACCGTGTTGCGGGCCCCTGGGAAGGCGCCTGCGCGTTCACTCGTCGTGCAGGGGGAGGGTCAACCGGGCCACGATCACATTGCGGCGGCGGCGTAGGGCTGCCGAGAGCACCAGATCGAGGTGGTTGTGAAGGATCCGGTGCCAGAAGTGGCTGGGCACGATGACCGGGATGAGCAGGACCACCCTCCTGGTCGATGAGGGCTTCAGACTGCTCAGGTATCGGAGCAGGGGCCGCGCCACCGAGTGGTACTGGGAGTGGAGCACCACCAATTCCACTCCCGGGTCCCAGCGCGCCCACTCCTCCTCGACCGCCTTCTGACGCTCGCTGTCCTCGGCGAACACCACCGTCACCGCATGCACCTCGTCGCCCATCGAGAGCGCCTGAGACAGGGCTTCGCGAGTCAGCTTGGACACCTCGGTGAAGGGCACCACCACGATCGAGCGGCCCCGCCGGGGCTTGGCGGGGCGATCTCCCAGGCGGATCTCGGCCGCGACCCGGCGGTAGTACCGGTGAACCCGGACGAAGAGCAGGATCAGGAGCGGAATGGCGATGACCACGACCCATGCCCCCTCCCGGAACTTGGTCAGGACGAAGATCAGGGTGGAGATGCCGCTGGCGGTGGCCCCGACCGCGTTCAGCGCCGCCCGCCACCGCCAACCGCCTTCGCGGCCCCGGAGCCAGTGACGCACCATGCCGGATTGGGCCAGGGTGAACCCGGTGAACACCCCGATCGCGAAGAGCGGGATCAGAGAGTCGGTGTTGCCCCCGGTGGCGATCAGGAGGATGGCGGCCAAGACCGCCAACGCCACGATCCCATAGGTGAAGACCAGGCGGTCCCCCCGGATCGCGAAGGCGTGCGGAAGGCGGTGGTCGGCCGCCAGCAGGCTCGCCAGCACGGGCAGCCCTCCGAAGCTGGTGTTGGCGGCCAGGGCCAGGGCCAGCGTCACCAGCAGCGAGATCGCGTCGAACAGCCAACCCCGACCCAACGAATAGGCGACTATCTGGTTGAGCACCGCGTTGCCGGCCCGGGGCTCGACGTGGAACCTCTGCACCAAAACCGCCAGCCCCAGCAGCATCGCGGCCAGCAGGATGCCCAAGAGCAGCTCCGTCTGCCGGGCGGTCCTGACCCGGGGCTTGCGAAACAGGGGAACGCCGTTGGCGATGGCCTCGACCCCGGTCAAGGCACTGCAACCCGCCGAGAACGCCTGCAGGATGAGCAGCACGCCGACCGCCTGGAGCGTGTGGGTCGCCACCTGGGCAGCGCCGAACTGACGCAGGTGGGGGGCGAAGGGGTGGATCAAACCGACCCCGATCACCGCCAGGACCGCGACGATGAAACCCAGCGTCGGCAGGAGGAACGCGCGCGCCCCCTCCCCCAGACCCCGCAGGTTGAGCACGGTGATCACGGCCAGGATCGCCAGGCATATGGGCACCGTGAAGGGGAAGAGGCCCGGGAACGCGGAGGTCAGCGAGCCCACCCCGGCGGCGATTGAGACCGCCACCGTTAGCGTGTAGTCCACGATCAGAGCGGCCCCCGCGAGCAGGGTGAGCCAGCGCCCCAGGTTGGCGCGTGCGACCGCATAGGCGCCCCCTCCTCCGGGATACGCCACTATCACCTGGAGGTAGGACGCCACCAGGAGGCACAGCAGCCCGACGATCGCCAGGCTTATCCAGGGCGCCAGCCGGAGTGCGGCCAGGCCGCCGGCGCCGAGTGCGACCAGCAGTGCCTGGGGCCCGTACGCGACGGAGGTCAACGCGTCCAGGGAGAGGGCGGAGAGCCCCTCCACAGGATTGATCTCCTCCTTGGCCCCCTCGCTGGACTTGAGCGGGCGGCCCAGCACAATCCGGCCCAGCTTCAGCGTCACCTGCTCCTTTGCCAACACTCGATTCCGGTGGTGACCGAGAGGTTACCGGCAAGGACCGGGTGATCCGGGATCGGAACGGCCTGAAGGGCAGTGGCCGCGGCCGGGCGATTCACTTGAGGACCCTGATCGGCGCGGGGCGCCGGCGACCCTCGCCCACCCGCAAACCTTTTGGGCAGTTACAGCGTTGTCCAGACACAGGGCCGGGCGCGGCGCTGCGATTCTCGGTCCGGTTTCGCCGCCAGCTGCGGTTGGGGAGATCTTGATGGTGGAAGGTGAGATGGACGCCGGCGGCACGGCCTGGGACCGGCGCTTCGCCGAGCACCAGTGGTCGCAAACGCCCGACCCGATGCTCCTTGAACTGGCCGATCCCCTCGGGGGAGGAAGGGCGCTCGACCTCGGCTGCGGCCCCGGTCGCAATGCGATCTGGTTGGCCCAACACGGCTTCTCGGTCACCGGGGTGGACAACTCCAAGGTGGCGCTCCAGCAGGCGAGAGAGCGCGCCCTGGAGGCCGGCGTCGATCTCGACCTGGTGGAAGCCGATCTCACCGAGTACCGGCCCCCGCCTGCGCACTTCGATCTCGTGGTCATGGCGCACATTCACCCGGGTCCGGATCTGCTGCCGGCGATCATCCTGAGGTCGACTGCGGGGCTGCGCGCGGGTGGGCACCTGTTCGTGATCGGTCACCACCTGAGTGAGCTCGGGCACGACGGCCCCCCGCGGGAGGAGCTGCTCTACACGGAGGAGCGGCTGCTGGCCGCGGTTCCTAACGCGCTGGAGATCGAGAGGTTGGAGACGGTGGCGCGCCAGGGCACTGACCACGGCGAGGAGCGCCAGAGTCAGGCCGTTCTGCTGTGGGCGACGCGACGAGCCGATCCCTCCCCGCATTGACCGCGGGCATGCAAGATCTCCACTGGGTCCGGCTCTGCCCGTTGGAGCAGCGGCGCATGGTCTTGGCCGCCGGGCAGGCGGCGTCACCTGCCGACTCCGACACAGCACGCGCGGTCCCGGCCGGGGATGGCTGACCCAAGCCCGCGGAGACCCTGGGGACGTCCCCGGCCTTTGCCTTGCTGGGGGCGGGTGGCGCTCACCATCGTCGCCTTGGCGATCGTGGCGGTGGGCGGCGAGTTCTCGAGCTTCGCCGGCGGCCAGGAGCCGGAGTTGAGTCACCAGTACTCAAGCCCGACCGGCCCACTGGCGCCGGGCGTCTGGAGCTGGGCCACCCAGAGTGGCAGGGCCATCACCATCCGAGAGCGCTCATATCGTCTTGCGCTCACCCGCACGACCGACCTTCTCTCGGTGAGGGCCTCCGGGTCCTCGTACGCGTTCCCGATGGCGGCCCTCATCGGCCGCGCCCAACTGCCCGCGAGGGCTCGTTTCGTGGCGACGACCGACCAGTCGGAGCTGCGGCTCTACATCTTCACCGCAGGTGGCAAGCTCCTCGAACGCGCTGTCCTCGACGCCCGGCCCAGCTACTTCACGATCAGCTTCGAAGCCCTCCTGGGCCGCGATCACCTGGCCGCGCCGACGTTCCTCTCCAACGGCACCCGAGGACTGCCCCTTGCCTTCCTCCGCCACGCCTTCAGTCCGGACCCGGTGTCCCCATCCCTCGCGCCGACCCCCACCACCTATCTCGGCGTGCACCATCCGTTCCACACCGCTCCCTTTGCCCCGCCGCCATTCCAACTCTGCTTCCAAGCCGGCGCGAGGTGGACCGGGGTCGGCTTGGTGCAAGTGCCGGACGCGACCGCTCTGGCGCTGACTCGACGGGGCGGCGTGTATGTCAACTACCCGTTGACCGAGCTGGCCACGATCCGGGACCGAGGGGCCGGGGGGCGCGTGAGCCCACCCCAGGCGGTCCCGGCGACGGGCGCTGCCGGCATCTGGCTCGGGTTCCCCTCCCTGGTGTTCACCTTCGGCCGGACTCCGGGGCTGACCCTGCTGTCCTACCAGGCCGCCCTTGCCCGCATGGGGGAGGCACCGGTGCCCGGGAACGCCAGCCACCCCCCGGCATGGTGGGCCTGGCCCATGGTCGACACATGGGGACAGCAGCTGGTGGCCGGTGCAGCCCGGACCTCGCAGCGGTACACCGCCGCCTGGGTCCAGCGCTTTGTGCAGCAGTGGCGGCAGCGGTTCGAGGTCCGTCACTTCACTGTGATTCTGGACGCCCAGTGGCAGGCCCGCCTGGGCTATGCCATCCCCAGCGCTCGCTTCGGCGGGGTGCAGGGTATGCGTCAACTGATCCGCCGGCTGCAGGCGCAGGGCCTCAAGGTGATGCTCTGGTGGCCACTTTGGAAGCAGGAGAGCAGCCACGGCAGGCGCAGCCGTGTGGACCCCACCTCCCCCACCTTCCCGGCCCTCACAACCCGGCAGATGGATGAACTCCTGGGAACCGGGCCTGGGGAACTCGGCGCCAACGGCCTCAAACTGGACTGGGGCTTCCTGGTGCCGCCACCCAACCTTGAGCGGATCGACCGGCCCGAGCTCGGCATCGGCGCCGCCCTCCTGCTGCGCTACATGCGGCTGCTGTCCGGCGCGGCGTGGCAGGCGGATCCCCAGGCGCTGATCGACGCGAGCGCCGTGGCGCCGCAGTTCGGCGCCACCGAGGACACCCTGCGCCTGTACGACGCCGCCCGAGCCTCCACCTGGAGCTACCGCGCTGCGATCGTCAGCGCGGTGGACCCCAATCGCCTCATCGACGGGGATGGCTGGCGTCTCAGCCGATCGCAGGCGGTCGCGCACACCGTGGAGAGCGCGGTCTTCGGGATCCCGGCCATGTACTACGCGACGCGCTGGTCTGGTGGCCACCCGATCTCTTTGACTCTGGCCCGCGCGTTGGGCTCAGTCCTGTCGCTGGGCCAGCAGCGAGGCAGGAACGGCCAGGCCAGGCTGGCCGCCTCGGGCCGGTGGACGTATGAGGTGGGTGGCCGCCTTCGCGCCGCCACGCTGGCCCACGCTCGAGCGTTGGTGGTGTACCGGTACTCCCGCGGGGGCCGTCTGACCCAGGCGATCGTGGTCAGCGCCCTCACCACCAACCTCCAGATCGGGTCGGTCGGTCACAGCCGTCCCAGCGGCGTGACCGACCCCGGCGGAGGGAGGGTTATCTACCACCGCGACGGCAGCGTCCTGGACTTCCTAGCCCGAGCTGGGGATCGCTACGTGGTGCGGTACCTGAGCCCGGGGCCGGTGGTGGCTCCCCGACCCGGCAGCCGGGTGTCCACCGAGGAGGAGTTCCAAGCCTCCGGCGGCGGCATGGCCCCGGGGTACTGGCGCCCCTTCGTCGGGGCGACCTCATGAGTCCTTTGGCGAAGACGCCGCGGTCAACTCCACAGCAGGTGCCGCCGCTCCTCCCAGTACTGGGCGGAGGGAAGTGCCAGCCGTGCCAGGGAGGCGAGTTCCGACGGGGGGACCACCAACTGAGCGGCGGCGACATTGCTCTCCAGCTGTTCGACTGTCACGGCACCGGATAGGGCGAGGTCCACAAAGGGCTGGTGAAGGACCGCTGCCAGCGCCACCTGGTCCAGGGGCCGGCCCAATCTCCCCGCCAACTCGTGCAGGGGACGCAGCCGGCGATCCTCACCGTCGAGCAGCCGGCCATTCGCCATCGCCTCCTTGACCAGCACCCGCCAGCCCGCTTGACGCGCCCGCAGCAGAGCCGGTCCGGCGGACTGCTCCAGCAGATTCCAGGTCGCCTGAACGCAGCTGAACGGGTTCTCGCCATCGACCGCCACCTCCATCGCGTCACCGATCACTGCCGCCTGGTGCGGCCCGCTGACCGTGAGCCCAATCGCCAGGCCGGAGCGCCGCAGTGCCAGCAGATGAGCGAGCACCTGCTGGTCCCGGAGGACCCGACTCTCCGGGGTGGCGGAGTGGATCTGGTACAGCTGCAGGTGCTCCCCCAGCAGCTGGCGGCTCTCCGCGTACTGGCGAATCAGCGCCGCCAGCGAGTGATCCTTGACCTCGTGGACCGGCGCGTCCATTCGCCAGTCGCCCACATAGGTGTAACCCCACTTCGACCCGCACACGACCTCCTGCGCCTCGAGAGGATGCGCCCGCAACCAACCACCCAGGAATTCCTCGGCCGCGCCATAGGAACGCGCCACGTCGAAGTAGCGCACGCCGAGTGAGTAGGCACGGTCCAGAAGGAGGTAGGCGCGCTGACGAAGGTCATCGCGACCCCTCCCTGAGGGGAGATCCCGGTCACGACCCAAGTTGATGTAGGCGGGACGGCCGACCGCAGCCAGCCCCAGCCCAACCCTATTTCCGGACAGCTGAAATTGCGGCAACCTCAGTACCTCCAGCGCCCCCGACCAGCCATCCGCGCCGACGTGCCCCCCACCGCCCCGCGATCATCAGACCCGTCCCGACCCGCGCTGAAACCGCCTTCGAAGGGCGGCCACCCGCGCGTCCGCCAGCACCGCCCGGGCAGCGTTGCGTCCCGGGGCGCCCATGACTCCTCCGCCGGGATGGGTGCCGGAGCCGCAGAGGTAGAGACCCCCGACAGGGGTGCGGTAGCTGCCGGCCGCGAGCGCGGGGCGGAAGCAGAAGAGCTGATCCAGCGACATCTCCCCATGGAAGATGTTGCCGCCGACCAGGCCGAACTCGCGCTCCATGTCCATCGGGGTGATGACCTGACGGTGCAGGACCGCCTGCGGGACATTGGGGGCGTACTGGCCCAGGATCTCGACCACGCGGTCACCAAGGCGCTCAGCCTGCTGGTCCCAATCAGACTCGGCCAGCGTGTGCGGCGCGTACTGGACAAAGCAGGTCAGGATGTGTTTGCCCTCCGGAGCCAGGGTCGGGTCCTTGGTGGTGGGGATGACGCAGTCCATCATCGGCGAGCTGCTCCACCTCCCCGACTGCCCCTCGACCCAGGCCGCCTCGAGGTGATCGATCGACGGGTTGATGATGAATTCCGGGTGCTGGGGCCCGAGCTCGCTCCCGGGCAGAGCCCGAAAGTCCGGGAGCTCCGCCAGCGCGAGGTTCACCTTGGCCGACCCGCTGCGACTGCGGTAGCGATCCATGTCGGTCGCGAAGTCGGCGGTCAGGTGGTCCCTTCCCACCAGCCCCAGGAGGGTGCTGACCGGATGGATGCCGGAGATGACCCGGGTAGCCTTCAGCTCGGTGCCGTCGCGCAGGACCACCCCCTGGACCCGGCCGTCGACAACCGGAATCGCCACCACCTCGGAATCGGTCCTGATCTCGGCACCGTGGACGGTGGCCGCCTGGGCAAGGATCTCGGAGAGCCGGCCCATCCCCCCGCGCACGAACCCCCAGCCGCCGCGAAACCCTCCCGCCTCACCGATCCGGTGGTGGAGTAGCACGTAGGCGGTCCCCGGTGATCGCGGTCCGGCCCACGCCCCAATGACCCCGCCGGGGCAGAGCGCCCCCTTGACGGCATCGTCCTCGAACCACTGATCGAGGTAGTCGGCAACCGACATGGTCATGATGTCGACTAGGCCGCCGAGCTCGCGGCGGTGGCGGA
This sequence comes from Candidatus Dormiibacterota bacterium, assembly GCA_027319585.1. Taxonomy (GTDB): domain Bacteria; phylum Chloroflexota; class Dormibacteria; order Aeolococcales; family Bog-877; genus AG-12. The sequence continues at coordinate 73,401 of DAHVMY010000002.1, forward strand.
GCACATGCCGCGACAGGCCGACTGCCTCGGCCAGCTCCTCAGGGGACTTGATCCGGCTACGAGGGGGAATCCGATCCAGCAGGGGCCGCACCACCTGCACCAGCCGTCCGATGGTGCGATCGTAGTCGGCCAGTGCCGCTGCATCGTGCGCCGAGAACTTGGCGACCTCGCCCTGGGCCCGCCCCAGATCCTCCCAGTAGAGCAGGCTGCGGCCGTCGGGGAAAGGCATGAAGTACGCGGGGTCGAGCGGGTAGACGTGGTAACCGAAGCGGCGGAGCTGCAACTCCTCCACGATCGCCGGTCGGAGCAGGCTGACCACGTAGGAGAGGATCGAGACCCGGTACCCTGGCCACACCTCCTCGGTTACGGCGGCGCCGCCTACACGTGGGCGGCGCTCCAAGACCAGGACCCGCTGTCCGGCGCGCGCCAGGTAGGCGGCGCAGACAAGGCCGTTGTGGCCCCCGCCGACCACGATGGTGTCGAACCTGGAGGAGTGTCGAGCGGCGGTGGTCATATGGGCCGGTATGTTCGCAGGTCGCCAACCCCAAGCGAGCGGCGACATTGATCGGGCCCTCGAACCCGCCGCAACGCGAGAATGGCAGGCATGGCACAAGCGCAGTCCACCACCCTGGTCGTCTTCGGGGCATCCGGGGACCTCGCCACCCGCAAGGTGCTCCCCGCCCTTCAGTCCGCGGTGGCTGGAGAAGAGGTGAGTGGCCCGGTGCGCGTGGTGGGGGTCGGCCGGTCCAATCTGGACGATGAGTCCTTCCGGGCCCACCTCGCATCCGACGAACGGACGGCCGCTTTGGCTGACACCGCCGGCTGGATGCGGCTCGACTACTCGGACCGAGACGCGTATTCCCAGCTGCTGGCGGTCGAGGAGGCGACGGCCCAGGTGGTCTTCTACCTCGCCACCCCTCCCAGCGTGTTCCCGGCGATCCTGAGCGGGCTCGCGGCCGTGGGGCTGAACCGGCGAGGCGACCCCTCGCGCCGGATCGTGGTGGAGAAGCCGCTGGGGCATGACCTGGAGAGCTCACGCGAGCTCAACCATCAGCTGCGGGAGACGTTCACCGAGGACCAGATCTACAGGATCGACCATTACCTGGCCAAGGACACCGTCCAGAACGTGCTGGCGCTGCGCTTCAGCAACGCCATCTTCGAGGCGATCTGGAACCGCAACCTGGTCCAGAGCGTGCAGATCACCGCGGCTGAGGAGGAGGGCATCGGCAGTCGCGCCGGCTACTACGACCAGACCGGGGCACTGCGGGACATGGTGCAGAACCACGTGCTCCAGCTCCTGGCGCTGGTGGCGATGGAGCCGCCGACCACCTTCGACGCCAGGGACATCCGCAAGGCCAAGCTGGAGCTGCTGCGGGCTGTCCGCCCCATCGATCCTCAGCTGGCAGTGCGCGGCCAGTATCGCGGCTACCTCACCGCGGAGGGGGTGAGCCGGGGATCGCGGCGGGAGACCTACGTGGCGGCCATGCTCCACGTGGAGAACTGGCGTTGGGACGGAGTGCCGTTCTTCATCCGCACCGGCAAGGCCCTCCGACAGCGCACCACCCAGGTCGTGATCCGCTTTCGGGACTCGCCCTCGCTGCGTCTGGGGGGCACCCGGCAACGGCCGATCCCAACGCTGCTGCAGATCCGGATTCAGCCCCATGAGGGGATCACTCTGCGGATTGGGGCCAAGCGGCCAGGGACCCGGTTCGAGATGGTGCCAGCGGGCCTCGACCTTGAATACGCCGGGCTCGCGGGATCCCAGCTGCCCGATGCCTATGAACACGTGCTCACCGAGGTGCTGGCGGGAGTCCACACGGTCTTCCCGAGCGGTGATGAGATCGACCGCAGTTGGGAGATCGTGGGAGAGGTGATGCAAGCCTGGGAGCGGAGCGGCCACCCCGAGCTCTACCAGCCCGGATCCTGGGGTCCAGAGGGCGCGGATGAGCTGATCGAACGCCTCGGCCGCTCGCGCTGGCTGGACCCTGCTGACGACCTCACCACCAACGGTGGTCGCTAGCGACCAGGGCCAGGCTCGAGGAGGGAGTGCAGCCGACATCGGCTGGCGCGATCCCCTCCCAAATGCTCAGTTGACCGCCGGCGCCGTTGCCGCCGGAGGGGCGACATCGTGCACGCGAAACTGGAGCTCCCGGGGCGCCGAGATCCCCAGCCGAGCCACCAGCCGGTACTCTCCCGCCACCGGAAAGACGATGTTGAACGTCAGTGCCAGGGAGATGCGCTGGGCCTGCCCGGGCGGGAGCCCGGCCGGACGCGACGGGTTGATCTGGGTCTGAACCCCGGCGACCTGGCGTTCCTGTTCGTCCTCGATGGTGACCGACAGCTGCTGGGGGATCGGGGACGCCGAGGCGGGAACCACCACCGTCACCGCCACCCCCAGATGGCTGACTATCGGGGGGCCACCGACCGGGGGCTGCGGCCGCCAGTGGTCGGTCCACCCCCCGCCGGAGATGTAAAGGAGGCCGTTCACCGCCTCCACGTGGTTGGCCAGCACCAGGTTCTCGACCTCTGGCATCTCCATTCGCTCAGTTTCGCAGGCTGGAGGCGTCGCCCGGGCAGGACCCCGTCGCCGACGGTGGAACTCTCGTCCCACCAGAGAGAGCGAGTCCGCCTCTGCGGTGGGTCCAGCCCGTGGTGAGGCAGCTCCGGTGCAGCGCTGGCGGAGTGCGGTAGAGCGCCGGGGTGGGGCCCACGGGAACTCTGAGCGCCTCCACCTGGCGCGGCGGGGTGTCAAAGTCCCAGTGGCCGGGCTCAACCATGGCGGCATCGGAGGCGGGGGTGGACAATGCCGCCCACCCGGCCCTGTAGCGCTGGTTGGCTCGCCCACCTCACCAACCCGAGCAGGCGGAGCCAGCCGCCTCAGCGAACTTGCTCGACCACCATCGCAATCCCCTGGCCCACCCCGATGCACATGGCGGCCAGCCCGAACTGGACCTGGCGTCGGCGCATCTCGTGCAGCAGCGTGACCAGAATCCTGGCGCCCGAGCAGCCCAGGGGGTGGCCCAGAGCGATGGCGCCGCCATTGACGTTGAGCCGCTCATCCTCGGCGTCGATCCCCCACTCTCCGAGCACGGCGAGGGACTGGGCCGCGAAGGCCTCGTTGAGTTCGATGAGGCCGATCTCTGCCATTGAAATCCCGGCCCGCTCCAGCGCTTTGCGCGCGGCCGGGACCGGGCCTATCCCCATGATCCGCGGCGGAACGCCAGCGACCGCCATCGAGCGCACCGCCGCCATCGGGTGGAGCCCCTGCGCCCGCGCGTACTCGGCGTCGGCCAGCAGCAGGGCCGCAGCCCCATCGTTCAGGGAGCTGGAGTTGCCGGCTGTGACGGTGCCATCCTTGGCAAAGGCGGGCCTGAGCTCAGCGAGCTTCTCCAACGTGGTGTCCGGCCTTGGGCCCTCGTCCACCCTGACCTGGCCGCCCCTGGTCTCGATGGCGATGCGCTCGTCCTGGAAGGCCCCCCTCAGCTCCGCCGCCACCGCGCGCCGATGGCTGCCCAGGGCGAAGTTGTCCTGAGCCTGGCGGGGAATCGAATACATCTGCGCCAGATTCTCCGCGGTCTGGCCCATGGAGTCGGTCCCGTAGAGATCCTCCAGGCGCTGATTGACGTAGCGCCAGCCCAGAGCGGTGTCGTACATGGGCTGCTGACCGCGCGGCCAGCCCCGCTCCGGCTTGGGGACCGACCAAGGGGCACGGCTCATCGACTCGACCCCGCCGCCCACACACATCCGAGCATCCCCATGATGGATCGTGCGGGCGGCATCCGCAACCGCCTGGAGGCCGCTGCCGCAGAGCCGGTTCACCGTGCACCCCCCCACCTCCAGCGGGTACCCGGCCAGCAACAGCGCCATCCGGGCCACGTTGCGGTTGTCCTCGCCCGCCTGATTGGCGCAGCCGAAGTAGACATCCTCGATGGCGCTGGCGTCCGCACCCGTCCGCTCCAGCAGTGAGCGCAGGGCCGCCGCCCCCAGGTCATCGGGACGCACCGACGCCAGCGCCCCGCCGTAGCGTCCAACCGGCGTCCGAACTCCGTCCACGATCACGGCATCTGTCATGTCCACTTCCCATTGCCAACTCGGTTGAACCAGTGCCCACCTATTGTCGGCGGCGGCGCCCGACGGCCGGACACTCTCGGTGCGCGCGGGCGCCGTCAGCCCCGGGAGGAGCGGCTCTCGCTCAGAACCGCTCGGCCAGCCAGCTGTGCACCTCGCTCAGGCGCCGCATCACAACTGTCAGATGGCCCAGTTCCGGGATCAGGTGGGCCTCTGCCCCGGGAATGCGCTCCGCCAGCCACTTGCCGTGCCCGAAGGGGACCATCAGGTCCTGGTCGCCCTGCCAAACCTGGGCGGGCACCCGGATCTGGGCGGGGTCGAATCCCCACGGCTTCACAAAGGCGAGGTTGTCATCGAAGAGGCCATCGGCGCTGTGAGCCAGGCCCTGGGTCATGCTGCGATAGACGAAGTCCCCGTCGTCCGACCTCATTAGAGCGGCATCCTCTGGGGAGAGCACAGAGCTCATCTGTTCCAGCATCTGTTCCGGGGTCGCCGAGCGCATCTCCGCCGCCTCCTGCTCGATGGCGGCCCGCACCGCCTCCGGGTCGGCGGCGATGGTCCTCTTGAAGTCCTGCACGTTGAGCTCGCCCATGCCGGCGAACCAGTCGAGGCCCTCGGCCGGATATGGAGCCACGCCTGAGAGGCACGCCACCGCCACCACCCGTTCGGGCATGAGCGCGGCGCAGGCAAGCGTGTGCGGGCCCCCTCCCGACACACCCCAGGTGGCGAACCGCTCGACACCCAACCGGTCCATGATCACGGTGACGTCATCCACCACCTGGGCGACATTGCGCCCGGGGGCCCGGCTGGAAGTACCGTAACCAGCCCGCGAAAAGGTGATCAGGCGCCAGCCCTGGGCCTCGGCATCCGCCATCGCCTGGGGCGGCAGCACCGCGCAACCAGGAGTGCCGTGGTGAATGAAAATCGGCACGCCCTCAGGGCTGCCGGCCTGGAGAACCTCCAGCCGCCGCCCCCCCGGCGCTTCCACTTCGAACTTCTGGGTCGGCATCTCTCCTCCCGCTGGCGGCCGTCGGCGCAGGACTATGAACGCACCGGCGTAGACTCGTCAACAAAGTCTGCTCCCACCCTGAGGAGGTCCTCAAGTGGTGCGGCCATGAGCCAGAGTTCGACCGCAGTCCCTGTGGTGCCGGCGGGAAGTGGCATGCGGGTCCGCTTCTCCGCGTGGCGCCTGCTGGCGCTATCCGCCTATTGGGTCGCCATCAACTACCTCTGGCAGGGAATGGGCGCGCTCATCCTGCCCCGCCTCATCGTGGGGACGGTGCCGGCAGCGCACCGGGGAGTGGCGCTGGCGTTCCTGTCGGTGGCTGGCGCAGTCGTGGCGATCGTGGTCCAGCCCATGGCAGGCGCCTTCTCGGACAGGGTTCAGATCAGCTGGGGTCGGCGCAAGCCGTTCATGCTGGCGGGCACCCTGGGCGACCTCGCCTGCCTGTTCGGGCTGGCGCTCGCGGGCAGCTACGGAGCCCTGATCATCCCCTATTGCGCCCTGCAGATCTGTTCCAACACCGCCGAGGGCGCCTATCAGGGGCTGCTGCCCGACCAGGTGCCGGACCACGAACGAGGCCGAGCCGCCGGCTATTACGGGCTGGCGGTGTTCGCCGGGACCGCAGTCGGGTTCTTGCTCACCGGGCAGCTGATCGCCGTCGGCCATTTGCCGCTGGCACTGGGGACTGCAGGCGTGGTGCTGGTGCTGGCTCTGCTGGTGACGCTGAAGTTCGTGCCCGACAGCCCGGCCCGGGAACCGCTTCCCAAGCGGCGCGATGCCCTGCTGGGAGTGTTCAGCTTTCGCTTCCGGCAGAACCCTGACTTCACCTGGCTGCTCGTCTCGCGCCTGCTGGCGCTGATGGGAATCACCGGGCTCACCGACTTCGCCCTGCTCTACATCAAGGCGTTCTTCTTCGCCGGGTCCGGCAGCGCCCTGGCCAACCGGGCCTCGGGCTCGACCTCGGTGCTGCTGGCGGTGGTGGTTGTGTGTGCGATCGTGGTGACGCTGCCCGCCGGCAAGCTCTCCCAACGGGTGGGGCGGATCACGATCGTGAGGGCCGCCGCCTGGCTGGGCGCGGTCGGGACCCTGCTGCTGATCCCGGCGCCGTCGCTGCTCTGGGTCTACGCGGTCGGGATCGTGATCGGGGCGGCATTCGGAATGCTGCTCTCGGTCGACTGGGCCCTGGTCACCGACCTGGTGCCCGCCGCCGAGTCCGGACGATTCATGGGCATCTCGAATCTGGCTACAGCCGGTTCGGGGATTCTGGCGACCGCCATCGGAGGCCCGCTGCTCGACTTCGGCAACGGGCTGCACCACAACGCGGGATTCCCCATGCTGTTCGTCTTTCTGGCCCTGGCCCTGCTGCTGGGAGGGTGGCTGGTGGGCCGGGTGCGGGTTCCTACAACCCGCCCGGCGGCCGGTGGGTGAGTCCCATGCCCGGCGGGCGAGACCACCCGATGGAGCCCCAGCGGCCTTGAGGCGCGCGGGTCGGTGAGCCGGGTCTGGGGCAGGGTTCGACCCCGACGGCACGCCGGCTGCAGACGCGGCTGTTGCGGCTGCCTGAGCGTCGGGCTCGCCGCCTTCGTCTGCCTCTCCCTGATCCTGCTGATCTTCGCCTTCATCCCCAACTCCTACCCGCAGTACCCGGCCCGCGCGCGGGCCGTCCTCACTGCCGCGCACTACCCCAGCGTCTCCTCCCTACCCTGGCTGCACAGCAACGGCAAGCTGGTGCTCACCAGCTCGGGACGACAGGTGCTGCTGCGCGGCATGAACGTGACCGGGCTGCTGCAGGCCAAGGACATCACCCCGGGGCCGGTCCCCACCGCCGACGACTTCGCCGAGATGCAGGCTGACGGCTTCGACGTGATCCGCATCCCCATCAGCTGGTCGCGGCTCGAGCCTCGGCCCGGGGTCTTCTCCCGCTCCTACCTGGCCTTGATCAAGAAGGTGGTCGGGTTGGCGGCGGCCCACGGCATCTACTCCATCCTCGACCTCCACAACATCGACTGGAGCTTCTACTACGGGGGCGATGGCGCCCCCAGCTGGGCGACCGCCGGCTTCCTCCCCCGGACCTTCCCCGCCCCGCCCCCCTGGAACCGCCACATCGCCCCCGGGGTGCTGGCCAGCTACTTCATCTTCTGGTCCGATCTGGGTGGCTGGCAGAGTGACGTCACCGCGGTCTGGAGCTACGTGGCCAGGGCGTTCGCCGACGACTCCGCGGTGGCGGCATTCGACCTCTGGAACGAGCCCCACCCGTTTCCGATCCCGCCGGGGCTGTTCGGGGCCAAGTTCCTGCTCCCCTTCGAGGCCCAGCTCATGAGCCATCTGGCGCGGATCGCGCCCCACCAGATGATGATGGTGGAGCAGTCCTTGGACTTCGGCCTGCCCACCTACGTGCGCCGGATACCCTACCCGAACCAGATCTTCTCCAGCCACGTGTTCGCCACCCTGCTGGAACCACCTTGGCAGACGCCCAAGCCGGAGTACGCCAGCCCGCTGCGGCTGCTGGAGGAGCAGGCCAGGGAGGCGGGGGGAGCTCCATGGGTGGGGGAGATAGGAGCAGGACCGGGGCAGTCGAACTCGGCCTGGGTCGCCCGGGAGATGAACGAGCTCGACCGCTTCCGCCTGGGCTGGGCCTACTGGGACTGGGATGAGGGTGGAAGCTGGGCCTTCATCAGGAACAAGGCCCGGCTTCCGATCGTGGCCCGCGCCTACCCCCAGATGACGCCCGGGGTCCTGACCTCACTGGCCTACGACTACCAGACCGGGGTGCTCAAGCTGGCCTTCTCCGGAGTTACCCATGGCCGCCAGCTGCGGATCGCGATGCCGTCCTTCTTCCACTCGTTCAAGCTGCTGTCCAGCTCCGACCCCGCAGCGGACATCGCGACCCGGGTGCAGCCGCAGGACCACGTGCTCATCGTGACGATCCGGGACGGCCTGGCTCACCACTCCCTGGAGATCCAGTTCCTCCGCTGAAGGGGGTGATGCGGCAGTATCCCAGGAGGTGACCCACCCGCCCGCGGGACCCGGGATGCCCTCCTAACCCTGGCAGGGGTAGTCGTAGTCGTAGGAGCCGGTCCACTGGGTGGTGGTGATCTTGCCACCGGTGAAGGCGGTCGCGCTGCAGTTGGATTTCGCCTGGCGCTGCGTCCGGGCGCCGGGCAGCCACTCGTTCAGACCGTACAGAGCCCCCGAGCTCGATGCGGTCGTGCTGGTGAGCCCGGTGATGGTGTCCCACTGGGAGGCCGTCGAGTAAACCCCAACCGAGCTTGTGGGCACACCCGCCGCGTTCAACCCCGCCACCATGCCCTGGAGATCGGCCACATTCATCGCCAGACCAGGTGATCCGCTCTGCCAGGTGTTGCCCGTCTCCACGTCCAGCCACCAGGGGTAGGCGGCGGCGGCGGTGTCGGCGTTGACAGAGCCTGCCGCGGCTGTAAGCCACGACGCGTCCTGGGAAGCCTTGTTGTACCCGTACTGCCAGGCGCACGCCGTTGAGTCGGTGGTCCCACCCGATCCGCAGCTCCCATAGGGATTCCGCAAGTCGCCTGGTGTTGAGGTCGGCCAGTCCGAGACACCGGGACCAGGATCGGCGGTGTTGACGTACAGCTGCGCAGCCGGTTGAGAGCTGTCGATCCCAGTCGACGAGGTGGCGGCCCAGTTCAGTTCGCTCTCGGAAGTAAACGGATACTCCGTCGAGGTGCCCAGACACGGATTCAACGTGTTGGCGAGCCCGTCATTCACCCCCACAATCCCGAAGTCCTGCCCGGTCGGGAAGCCGCCACCGCACTGGGGCCAGGAGATGTCGTTGCCGATGGTCGAGGCACTCCCTCCAGAGTGGGGCTTGCCGTGCCTGGCCGCGAGCACCGGCATGCTCCAGATCGAGGCCGCCCCCACCATCGCCAGCACCGCCAGCCACCTCGCCCCACGCATAGCCGCCTCCCTGAACTCGGTTGGGACCTGAAGCCCCCGCCCCGGGCGCGGACTCAAAAGTGGCGCCATATTCCCATGTCACGGGTTCAGAGTCAACCGATGGAGGGACCATCCGTCCGGATCACGGCGCCCGAACCTCGATGCGAGGTAATGGGCACGGCCGCCCCGCCCCAGGGCCTTCGCCCGATCGCCACCGAGGCGGACCTTCGCCGCGGTCACTCCATCGGAGCATCGAGCCCGAGGGTGGCTGCCCCCGCAACTCCTGGACCGCCCCATCGGGGCTCTAAGTCTTGTCCAACCAGCGTTGGACGGTGAGTTGCTGGGTCAGGGGCCCGGCTGAACCGCCTGCTGCTCTTGAGGCACCGGCTCAGGCGGCAGGTGCCGGCCCTGCAGCAGCATCCAGGCCCGCCCCAGGGCGACCGCCAGCGAGACCACCAGGATCGCGACCAAGGTGTCGATCGCGTGGTGCAAGGCCGGGTTCGCCAGCAGCACTCCGGCGGTGGCCAGCTCGGCCAGGTACATCCCCATGGTCACCAGCGAGAAGCCGTTGTTGAGGCCATTGCCTCCCAGGGTGCGTCGCAGCCGGAGCGTTGCCGCCATGCCGAACGCCGCCATCAGAGCCGCCACGTAGCCCAGGTTGTTCCCCGGCAGAAGAGCCACCAGCGAAACGAAAAATGCGTTCACCAGGCTGGTGAACGCGCTGCCCGCCAGCGCCTGTCCACGTTGGCTCGCCCTGTCCCCGTAGATCGTCTCGGGACGCAGCGCCACCGCCACGAACAGGAGCCCAATCAGGGTGCCCGCGGCCCCGACGGTCGCCTGGAAGAAGGTCTGGTAATCCGCGGGAACCGTGAGGAACCTCCTGGGGGATGGCCACCATCGTCGCTGCGTGGCCATGATCGCAGACCGGCTGGTGCGTAATCGCCGTGGGGGATCTGGCCCCTGGGCGGGCACAACCGCAATGGTGATCTACAATCTGGCCATGAATGCGGTGGGTCGCCCCCTGGGGCCCGCTTCGACCAGGGCCTCGGACTCCGACCGGGAGGCGGTGGTGGCGGAGTTGCGCCAGCATCACGCTGAGGGTCGGCTGACGACCGAGGAACTCGATGAGCGCGTGGGAACCGCTCTCAGCGCGCGCACCCTGGGTGAGCTCGGGCCCGCCCTGGCCGATCTGCCGGCCCCCCCACCCCCACCACCCCCACCGCCGACCCTCTGGCAGCGGCTGCAGCCGCGAGCGGGCTATCTGGTCGGCCTGGTCGTGCTGGCCGGGGTGCTCGGGAGCATGATCGCCGGGACCCTCGGCGCTGGTGGGCATCCCCACGAGGGCTACTCGTTCTCAGTGCCGTTCCTGTTCTTCGGCTTCTTCTGGCTGCGCCGCGGCCGTTTTGGCTGGTCCCGGTACCGCCAGAGCTGGCACGGTGGCCAGCCCCCGCACGATCAGAGCTGAGGGCCGTCTGCCCGCTGGGAGAGGTCGGGTCAGAACCGAGACCGGGCGTGCGCCATGCCAGGCCCCGCTGGAGGGTGCAGAAGCAGGCGGCCTCGGGAAGAAGGGCGCTACCGCCTCATCGCGTGCCGGATCACCAGGATGCTGATCTCGTACAGGAGGATGAGCGCGATGGACAAGAAGGTGGGGGTGAAGGGATCCGCACCCGGGGTGATGACCAGCGAAACCGCCACGATGGCGAAGTACGCGATCTTGCGCCAGTGGCTCAGCTTGCGACTGTCCACGATCCGCAGCGCCCCCAACAGGCACAGCACCACCGGCATCTCGAAGGCGATGCCGAAGATCACGATCACCAGGGCGAAGAAGCTGAGGTAGGACCCTAGATCGGGCAGGTAGACGGCGTCGCTACCCAAAAAGGTGGAGAGGAAGGTGAGCCCCACCGGCATGATGAAGTAGGCGAAGGTGGCGCCCAAACCGAAGCACACCAGGGTGCCGGCCACAAAGGGGCCGAACAGGCGCCGCTCGTGGCGCGTCAGCCCGGGGCTGATGAAGGTCCAGATCTGCCAGGCGATGACCGGCAGGGAGATCACGATGCCGGCGGCCGCCGCCACCTTGAAGGGAATGGAGAGCCCCTCCAGGGGGCTGGTCACGATGACCTTGTCGCCGAAGGGGGAGCCGGAGCGGTGCTGCAGGGCCAGCATCAGCGGGTGCTCCAGAAGCTGGATCAGAGCGTGGTTGAAGGCGAACGCCAGAGCGGTCGCTCCCGCCCAGGCGATCAGGCACACGATGACCACCCGCCGCAAATCCTCAAGGTGCTCCACCAGCGTCATGGCGGGTGGCTCTTCAACCGGGCCGCCACCGAGGTGGCGACCCGGCGAAAGGGGAGCCCTGAGGGGTTGGGTGGCCATGGCGTCCTCAACCAGCCGCGTTCAGTTGCCCTGGATCTGGTCGGAGGCCGCCACCGGCGTCGTGCCGTTGCCCGGTGCCGCGACCGGAGTCATCTCCGGGGTCACCGCGGGGTTGAGGGAAATCGCGCTCTTCAACTCCGCGCTGGTGGCGTTGAAGCCGCTGGCCGCCTGATTGGAGGCGTGCTTGAACTCCTGGATGGCCCGGCCCACGCCCTGGCCCAGCTCGGGCAGCCGCTTGGGTCCGAAGACAACGAGTGCGAGCAGGATCACCAGACCCAGCAGAACGATGTGTGACGGTGCGAGCATCTCAAACTCCTTGTGTGAATGCGCTTACGGTTGACTTGCGCCCCGGGGTTGCGCCCCCGGTGACATGGCGGCCTGGGGCATCGGCGGGCCAGCTGACCGTGGCGACCGCACCCTCGCGGACCTCGGCGCGGGCTACCACCTTGCCATCTCCCCCCCAGAGCAGGTAGCTACCGGAGGGAAGTCTCGGGAAGACCGCCGCGAAGGCGGTTTTGTGGGGCAGGGAGCGCATCAGGACGAAGACGTGCTGGCGCTCCATCGGCGATCCCTCCTCGCTGATCTCCAGCTCCTCGCCGAGCATGGACGGCTCCGCCAGGATGATCAGGGCTCCGTGGCCGGGGCCGATGTCGACCATGACCCCCGTGGTCGGCCGGTCGATGCAATCTGACTCACTCACCGCTGTTCGCCTCAACTTCCGCTCGGCGCCGCACAGGAACTGCCGGCACCGGAGACTACGCACCGGCACCGCGGCCGGATCACCTGCCCGCGGCGCCCCCCGAAGAGCTCAGGTGAGCGTGGCCTCCACCAGCACCGGCCCTCTGGGCGTGGAGTCGTGGGCGGCCGGCTCCTTGGTGATGGCGACCTTCAGGAACCCCCGCGGCGAGCGAGGCATCCGGTAGGCGCCGGACGCGGTCATGTCGCCGACTGGAATCGCCTTGAGGCTGCCCTGCTGCAAGGACATGTACCAGACGGTGTAGGCCTGTCCGGTATGGAGCGGCGGGACCCCCGAGAGCAGCACGTAGGTCGCGCCGGTCGCCGGATCCGTCACCAGGGCCGCCCTTGCCCGACTGCCGGCGGTCGGGGTCAGAGGAAGCACCTGCGCCTGACCACTGGCGATTAGGCGATCCACCGGGTTGAGCGCGGTGGCCACCAGCCCCCTTCCTGGGGACGGAGCCGAGAAGTGTTCGTTCAACCCCCAGCCGCCCGCCGCGAGCATCAAAATCGCCGCCACCGCCGCCACCCCCCACGCCGCGCTGGGGCGCGCCCACCAACGACGGCCGGGCGAGGCGCTCGCGATTGCCGGCGCCACCTGGGGCCGGTGCACCTCGCGCATGATCCGCTCTCGCAGCTCGGGTGGAGGCGCGACCTCATCCACGGCCTCGCCGATGGTCATGGCGATGGCCCGCAGCGCCTCCGCCTCCCGGCTGCAGGCGGGACACGCCTCCAGATGCGCTTTCACCTCAGATTCCTGGAGCGGCTCCAGTGAGTCGAGTACGAAGGCGCCCAACAGGTCCTGGGCCTGGTCACAGGTCAACCGAGTCTCTCCTGGGGATGTCCGCTTGTTCACAGCTCGGGCGCCTCCGCAGCCAGGGTCTCAGCCAACAGCCGACGCAGCCGCTCCAGGGCAAGCCGGGTCCGGCTCTTCACCGTGCCCACCGCGATGCCGGTGCGCTCCGCGATCTCGCCCTGCGAAAGGCCCCCGAAGTAAGCCCACTCCAGTATCTGCCGCTGCTCTGGCGGCAGCTCCAGCAAGGCTCCACGGACGGTGTCGGCGCGCATGCCCTCGGAGGCCAGCCGCCAGGTGTCGCTCACCGCGACCAGCTCCAAGCCATCATCGAGGGCGCTGTCCCGCTCCTTGGCGCTCACCCGGCGCAGCCTGTCGATGGCCCGGTTGCGGACCATGGTGAGCAACCAGGTGCGAACGCTGGCGCGGTCGGGACGGTAGGCGGCGGCACGCTTCCAAAGGGACACGAAGGCGTCCTGCACCACCTCCTCAGCGGCGGCGTGATCTCTGAGCATGCGCACCGCCAAGCCGAAGGCGACCCCGGCGTGGCGGTCATAGAGTGCACCCAGCGCCGATTCATCCTGAGCGCGCAGCCGCCACATCAGCTGGGCGTCGGTGTCGGCGCCCGGCAGTTCCGCAGCGCTGAAGACGACTGACTCGACCATCCTGTTGTCAGCTTCTTCGGCTGGCATGTCCGCCTGGATCACCGGGTCAATGTCCAGGGCTGTCTCCCATCACTTGACCGACCACGATACGCCGACGTCGACGACGGGTCTGCGGGGTCGGGAGGGGGCGGCCCGGAGGGGGCCCTGCGCCTCTTGGCCCGCGCGCGGGCCCCCGCCTGATTGGGGAGAGGACTGGTGACCCAATGCCCTGGGGTCCACACTCCACCCGTGCCCGTCATGCGCGGGCTGGGGAGCCACGATCGCCGCAGGGCACCCGCGCCCTCCCCGACTGCACGCCCCCACAGCCGCGGAACCCGACCCACGACCGATTCAGCACCTCGTCGCATGGCTGGTCGAGAATCACAGGACATGGCGCAACCACGAGACGAGGAGGATGCGACCGGGACGAAGGCGGCCGGCGCCGGCAGCCGAGACCTGTGGTCGACCGTGACCGCGGTCACCTCGATCACCCTGCCCACCTTCCTGGTTGGCACCCTGGCGGTCCAGCTGCGCCACTCGCTCCACTTCGGGCCGTTTGAGCTGGGCGTGGTCGTGGGCTGCAGCTACGCCGCCAGCACCATCTTCGCCATCCCCTCCGGCCGGCTGGCCGAGGAGTTCAGCGGGCTGCGGATGCTGCGGTACGCCACGGCCGTCAGCGGCCTCGTGATGCTGCTGATCGCGGCCGCCGTGAATTCCTGGCCAGAACTGGCCGCTGCCCTGGTCCTAGCCGGGGCCAGCAGCTCCGGCGGGCAGGTGGCCGCCAACCTCTTTCTGGCCCGCCGGATCACGCCTGGGCGTCAGGGTCTGGCATTTGGAGTCAAGCAGGCATCGGTGCCACTCGCCTTCCTCCTCGGGGGCCTGGCGGTGCCTGCTCTCGCCCTGACCGTGGGCTGGCGGTGGGCGTTCGTCGGGGCCGCCGCGCTGGCGGGAGTGGCGCTTCTGGCCCTGCCGCACCCGCGGCTCTCGCTGGCGGCCCAGCGCCGCCACGCAGCCGCCCGTCGGCGCCGCGAGCCCACCCTCCCACTGGCTGCGCTGGCAATCGGATTCGGGCTCACCCTGACCGCCTGCTCCTCCCTGGGGGCATTCTTGGTCAGTTCGGCGGTCGCGAACGGGCTGACCGCGGCCGAGGCCGGCTTGCTGGCTGCCCTAGCCAGCGCCTTTGGGGTCGCGGTCAGAGTCCTGGTTGGATACCTCGCCGATCGCCGGGGCGGCCGCCATCTGGTCTTTGTGATCGCGATGATGCTGGTCGGAGCTGCGGGCTTCGCGCTCCTGGCGGTCGGCAGCGGACTGCAAGCTCCGTTCCTGTTCGTGCCGGGAGCCGTGGTGGCCTTCGGAGTCGGCTGGGGCTGGAATGGGCTCTTTAATTTCGCGGTGGTCCACACCCACCCGCTCAGTCCGGCCCGCGCCAGCGGCATAACCCAAACGGGGGGACGGCTAGGGAGCGTCGTCGGCCCCCTTGCGTTCGGCGCTCTGGTCAGCCACGTCGGGTACCCCGGCGCCTGGACCCTGGCCTGCGCGGAGATGCTGCTCGGAGCCGCGACCATGGTGGCAGCCCGGACGCTGTTGGCGCGCCGCCTGGCGGCCGAGTCTGGCCAGCGCAAGTCGGCCCCGGCCCAGTCGAGCTCACCGTTCTGAGTCCCAGCATCAAGGGCCCGGCGCCGCAACGGGCTGGTCCCCACCACCCGGACGCTCTCTCGCCCGTGTCTGGGTGGTCTCCCTGTGGCTTGATCCTCGCGTTCCCAGCCGCTCATACTCTGAAGCGCCGTGTCCCCAGTGCCATTCCAATACCTTCACCACCTGGTCACCGTCCCGGTCCTCGTTGGCGGCACAGAGGCCAAATTTGTGCTCGATTCGGGGATAGGTCTTACGCTTGTTTCGAGTTCGCTCGCCACCGCAGCGGGCTGCGAGCCGACCGGCGCCACGTACACCGGACACCGGATGTCGGGACAGGAGGTGACAATCCCACTGGGCACCCTGGGCTCCCTCGCCCTCGGAGGCTACGCTCGCAAGGACGTTGCCGTGGGCATCTTCGACATCGCTGGTCTCGAGGGCGTCGAGGGCTTTCTGTCGCTTGACTTCTTCCGGTCAAGGCCGGTGACAGTCGACTACCCATCGAGAGGACTGGTCCTCGATGATGCCGACGCTGTGGCCGCCCGCGCGGATTCCGGGCTCGCGGTGGACGTCAGAGTGGCGCAGGACGCGCACTCTACGACCGTCTTCCTCCCCCTTGATTTGCCGGGACGGAGGTCCATTTCGGTCGAGGTCGACATGGGGAGTGACTCGTTGATCCTGGATGAGGCGCTTGCGGATGATCTTGGGATCAACCTCGTCGACGCAAGCACCCAAAGAGTCGAGGGTCGGGATGAGACGGGCCATGAGTACGTTCGCTACTTCACCGCTCTGCAGGGCGTGGTCAGTGTGACCGGGGCACCCTCGATCTGCCAGCGAGATCCCAAGGCGATGTTCCAGAAGATCATCTATGACGGGCTCGTTGGCGATGCCTTCCTCAGGAACTTCGTCGTCAGCTATGACCTCCCCAACGCCCGGATGATATTCGCGTTACCGAATGGGCTTCTCGCCCGTGAGCAGACTTAGCCCGGCCCCCCATCTGTCTACTGCAGTAGGGCCGCATCAGACATCAGGTGCCGATGCGCGGCTTGCCGCCCACCGACTGCGATGGAGCAGTGCGGCTGTGCCCCTGTGACTGCAGTCGCGGCCGCGACTGTCCGGCGCCGGAGGCGGGTCCACCAGGAAACTCCTCGCGGCAGGCACAGGGTGCGCCTCACGTCCGCGCGAGCAGGCTAAAATCGCAACGATCTGATGGAAGTCCTCTTGCCCACACCCCTACTGCGCCCGCTTCTGCCAGCGCCCCTTTCCCACTTGGACCGCGATCGACGGCCGCCGTTGGACTGGCCGGCAGCGCCCGCAAGACGCCGCAGACGCACTGATGGAACAGGCGGCCAAGGAGAGCGTGGCCCGCTGCCCCGAGACTGGCTTAGAAGTCGTCGGCATCACTGATCACAACCTCGCGCTAGAGCTCAAGTCACTCGGCCCGCTGGTGCAGACCCAGGGGGTCACCTTCCGCTTGCCTGACCCCGGTTCCGAGGTGGTCGCGGTCAGCCTCTACCAGGAAGTCCTCCAGCCCAGAGACGGCCCGCGAATGACGATGAGGGGCGGGGTCTATGAGGTGGCGATCCCCAGACCGCCGGTCGATCGCATGGAGTACCTGTTCAGATTGCGATACCGCAACGGGCAGGTGACCCTCGGGACGGATCCGGGCAATCCGCGGCGAGCTCCGGGGCCATTTGGCGACAAGTCCGTGATCGAGTTTCCGGAGTATCGAGCCCCTCGATGGACCGCCTCATCCGCATTGCCACGGGGCGAGGTTCGGGACTTCGACATCCCCTGCCCGACCCTTGAGGGGGCGACCCATTGCCGCCTTTGGTCATCTCCGGGAACCCGCAGCGAGCAATCGCTGCCCCTCCTCATCGCGCTGGACGGACTCGAGTACGACCTCTACTCGTCGCTCACCCAGTTCCTGGACCAGGCCGCGCGTGCCGGTGAGCTGCCGCGGATGCGCGCCGCCTTGCTGCATCCCGTGCAACGCGACCGCGACTACTCCGCGTCCCCGGATTTCGCCTGCTCCCTGCAACAGGAGGTGCTCCCGCAGCTCGCAGGCCGGGTCTCGATCCGCCCCGAGCCAAGGGCCCGGGTGGGGATGGGTGCCAGTCTGGGTGGGCTTGCCATGCTGCATGCGCATTGGAGCCAGCCCGAGCTCCTGGGAGGGCTGTTCCTGCAGTCGGCCAGCTTCTTCAATCACCACTACTTCTCCCAGAGTCTGAGCTTCGAGCACATGGAGCGGATCTGCGCCTTCACAGAGTCCATCCACTCCGCCTGCCACGCGCCGGCACGAGCCTCGGTGGTGCTGACCTGTGGTACCGTCGAGGAGACCTTGCTGGCCAACACCGCTATGGCCAGCAGCCTGAGCCGCCTGGGATACCGATGCGAGCTCCAGCGCCTCCGCGACGCCCACAACTGGATCGCGTGGCGCGATGCCTTCCGTCCATGGCTGAGCCAGCTGCTGGCCTGCCTCTGGTCCAGCTTGTGAGAATCCACTGATGCGCCGGGATCAGTGGGTGGTGGAGTCGGAGGGCGCCGGCGCGGCCACGGTGCTGGCGTACGGCCACTACGGGCCACCCCTGATCGTGTTCCCCACCGACATGGGCAGCGCTCACGACTTCGAGCAGCGGGGGATGATCGACGCTGTCGGACAACTTCTGGAGCAGGGCCGGGTCAAGCTCTACTGCGTCGACAGCTTCGACCGCCACTCGTGGCGCAATGCCAGTCTCTCCCTGGAGGAGAGGGCACGAAACCATGCTCGCTTCGAGGACTGGGTGGTGAACCACCTGGTGCCGCGGATCCACCAGGACTGTCTGGGACGACTCGACATCGGCGTCATCGGCTGCAGCTTCGGCGCCTACCACGCCGCCAACTTCTGCCTCAAGCGGGCGGACCTCTTCCCGAGGGCGCTGTGCCTCTCGGGCGTCTATGACGTGTCGGTGGTGGGCGGCGGGTGGGAGCGCGGCAGTGAGAGCTACTTCAACAACCCCATGGACTATCTCGCGCACGCCCATGGCGACCATCTGGAGTGGCTCCGGCGGCGAGCCCACCTCACCCTGGTGTGCGGTCAGGGAATGTGGGAGGACACGACCGGAGCGCTGCAGTCCACCCGCGCCTTCGCGCGGCTGCTGGCTGAGAAGGGGATATCCCACGAACTCGACGTCTGGGGGTACGACGTGCCTCATGACTGGCCCTCCTGGCGCCAGCAGCTCGCCCACCACCTGCCCCGGTTCTGCTGAGTTCAGTCGAAGAGGAGGCCCTCCAAGGTGGGTTCTCGCGGCACCTCCGGACCAACCCCAAGCATGGTCTCGTTGGCCAGCTGCTCCACCACCGCCGGCAGCGAACCGGTGCGCTCGAAGCAGCGCAGCTGCCGGTCCGCGCTGCTGCCTTCGGCGAGGATCTGGTGAAGGTACTCGACCTCGGCGCGGGAGCCCAACTCGTCGAGGACGTCGTCGACGAAGTCCAGCAGCTCCAGCGCCAGCTGCCGCATGGGCACCTCCTGCACCTTGCCGAAGTCGATGAGCCGCCCGTCCAGCCCGTGTCGGAGAGCCCGCCACTTGTTCTCCGCGATGAGGTTGGGCAGGTACTTGCGAAACCCCAGATTCGACTGTCGTAGCTTGAGCAGCTTGGCGCAGATCGCCTGGATGATGGATACCAGACAGACGACCTCATCCACCTTGGTCACCGCGTCGCAGACCCTGAATTCCAGGGTCGGGTACACGCAGTGGGGTCGCAGGTCCCACCAAACCTTTTTGCCGTCGTCGATGCTGCCGGTTTGGACCAGCAGCTGCGTGTAGTTCTCGAAGTCGTCGTGACAGCTGAACTCCGGGGGTATCCCCGTCCTGGGAAAGCGCGACCACACCACGCTGCGGTAGCTCTTAAGGCCGGTCTGCCGGCCCATCCAGAAGGGGCTGGAGGTGGACAGAGCCAGCAGGTGAGGTAAGAAGTACCGCGCCTCGTTGGCCACCTCGATGCGGAGCTCAGGGTCGGGGATGGCCACGTGCACATGCATCCCGAAGATCAGCAGCTCCCTGATCACATCCTGCATCTCCTCCTCGAGCATCTTGTAGCGCTCGAGGTCGGTCACCTGCTGCTCCTGCCAGTTCGCGAACGGATGGGTGCCCGCCGACGCTATGCGCAGATCGAAGGGGCGGAGCAGGTCGGCCACCGCGCGGCGCAGGCGGGTGACCTCGGTCCGGACGGCCCCCACGTCCGCACAGATCGGGGTCGCGACCTCTACCACCGACTGGAGCATCTCCGCCTTGACATCCTCTCCGAGCAGTGGGGTTGCCTGCGACAAGAGGGTCTCGATATGGGAACGCAACTGCCCCTGCCGATCAATGATCTGGAACTCCTCTTCCACACCGAGGGTGAGCCAGCCTTCTCTCACTGCTTCATCTCCACCAAAAATGCCGGAACCACGCTGCCCGAACCGGCTGTGAGATTCAAGAGCGCGGAGGAGGAGAGCCGGATCAAGAGCCCGCCCACCCGGCCATTGAAGAGGTACGGGTCCATGTCCCTGGCGAGGCTGAGCATCTCCACCTCGTCACCCACCGCCACCGGGTACAGATCGCGGGGTACCTCCACGGCGGCCTGGACCACGTAGGACTGCGTCAGCGCCACCGCCAGCGTCTGCTCCCACTCCCGCTGGCTCACCAACCAGCCCAGCACCACCCCTTTGCCGCCGTACTCGTCGTTGGGCTTGAGGACCATGGTCTTGCGATTCTGGACCACGTAGTCCACCAGATCGGGGATGGCCCGGCCGGCCCTGGTGCTCGGACCCGAACGCACCTTGCGGGTCCAGGGCACGTAACGCCGGATCGCCTCCAGCTGTGCTCGGGTGTAGAGGTGGGCATAGCCCTCGTCCGACAGCAGGGCCAGGCTCATCTTCTTGTGCAGCAGCTTGGCCCGAAAAGAGTTCACGACACACACCGCGCCGTCCAGATAGGCTGAGCACAGGGCCTCCCAGGCGCCGTCCGTGGCCAGCAGCTCGCTCTCCAGCACCCGCCGATAGACGAGGTTGATGGCGATTCCCGACGGCCCTCGGAGCACTCCTTTGGAGTACTCCAGCTCCGCCGGCTCGCAGATCAAAGTCCTGACCCCGCGACGTTCGAAGGCGTCCCGGAACAGCTCGAACTCCCGCAAGGTGGGCAGGTTGGGCCAGTCGACGATGGCGACCGTGGGAGCCCCCCCGGCGCTGGCGAAGTCGCGAAACGCTCGCAGCATCACCTCAAGTTGACGGTCGCGACATGCCACCGGCTGAAGCTGGTACTTCATCCGCAGCTCTTGGACGGCCGGCATCTCCCAGAAGATGCGGCTCAGCTCTTCGCCGTAGGCGATCCCGGCCGGCGATTCGGCGTTGTACTCCACGTACCCGACCTCAGACGCCCAGAAGCTGTCAAGTCGCGAGCCCGGCGACGAAGGCCGGTATCCAGGGTCAGCCAGGGCCAGGCGCTCCTCCATCGGATCCAGGTCCAGCTCCTGGCGCAGTTTCGGGTCCTGCAGCAGCGCGGCCTCGAGCCGGCTCAGGGCCGCCCACACGATCTGTGCCGCCCGGCTGGCCTGTTGGTACTCCTTCCGGGTCAGGAACTCCGGCCGAAGCGCTACGCACAGCGGGTGACTGCCAAAGTAGAGCCCCCGCTCACGCTGACCCTGGTGCAGCACCTCCACGCTGCTGGCGCGGGTGTCGGGATCAGCCATGAGCTCGTCGAAGTCGCGGCGGGCCCTTCTGGCCGGGTTCACACGAATCGCCACCAGCGATGAGCACCCCGCCAGGGCGGGGACAGCTCCCCTTTCGCATAGCTCAAGACGAGAGCGCACATCCGGTCCAGCACCCAGTTGAACCCCTCATCCTTGATGGAGAAGCTGTCGAAGTCGGGGGCGGGGTTGAGGAAGTCGATGGCGTAGAGGATGCCGTCGCGGACCGCGAACTCGACTGTGTCCATGTCGTAGCCCAGAGCCTTGGTGAGCGTCAGCGCCTGCTCGGCGGCGCGGTCCCGCAGCTCCGGCGGCGGTGGGCGGTCGATGACGTAGCGCTCCATGAAGGGCCTGGTGGGGTCGTAGCGGAAGACCATCACGTCAGCGCCGATCACCACGCAGCGCAAGTAGTCGTCCCACTGGATCCGCTCCTGCAGGATCATGGTCTTGGTCCCGGTCTGATCGTAGGCGCGGATCAGGTCGTCCAGGCAGTCGACCATGTACACATCCCGCCAGCCACCCCCGGTGTTGGGCTTGAGCACCGCCGGGAGTCCGGTGTAGCGGACGATACCGTCCCAGTCCAGGGGATACTCCAAGTTGCGCAGAGACCGCGAGGGGTCGATGTAGGAGATGTACTCCTTGTTGGGCAGCACCACCGTGCGCGGCACCGCCACGCCCAGGCGGCGGGCCAACGAGCACTCGAAGAACTTCTCGTCAGCCTCCCACCAGAAGGGATCGTTGATCACGACCGTGCCCTGGAGGCAGGCGCTCTTCAGGTAGGCGCGATAGAAGGGGACCTCATGGGAGATCCGGTCGACGATCACCTGGTAGCGAAGCGGGTCCTGGATCTCCGGGATTCCTCCCAGTCGAGCGAGTTCCGCGGTCACACCCCATCTGCTCCCCCGCTGGTTGACCAGATCCAAGAACGGCTTCGGAAAGGTGTCCTCCACCCCCACCAGAAGCCCCACCTTCGCGCCCATTCGCCACTCCCAAAGCCGCTCCCGCAGCCGAGCGCGCCCAATCCCGGGCCACACCACGCTGCGCTCACCATAGGGCTGAGAACTTGATCTGGCAAGTGGACCCCGGCAGGATCCGCCGCGTCGCCCCAACATATCGGGCAGTCGTCACCGTCGCGGGCGTCCCCTTCGAGTTAGCTAGGCAGCCTCTCCCGGTGACCGGCCCGCGTCAACCACAGCCTCGTCGGCGGGCGGCGCCGCCGCTCCGGTGCTAGCAGCACGGGTCTTGTCCAACGAAGGGGCGCTCGTCCCCCCTATCACGGCCCCGCGTGCACCCCGCCTTCCAGCCGCGACCGCCAAGGCCCAGCAGCGAATGGGATCACGCCCCGTATGTTGGTGTAAGTAGCGGGACCCGGTCGGGTCCCGTCGCTGTGCTCAGCGCCGAGAGCCGACGGTGGGACCGGCGTGCAAGCCACTGGTCGAATCGGGCACCCCCCCGCCGCATCTCGAAGAGGCGCCACCCGCACCCCTGGCGCTGGTGCTGCGCCAGAGTCTGAGCACCCGGCGTCCGTCACTCCCCGGCAGCGCCAGATTGGTGCCCAGCTCGATCCCCATCACGAGCAGCAGCTCCCACGCCCATGCCGAAAAAAGCAGGGCCGCCGTGGCCCAGACCAGGCTCTCCATGATCGGCCCCACCAGCCAGATGTCCATCAGCTGATGGGCGCTGGCGTGACCCGTGTTGAATCGCCATCCGAGGCCGGGGAAGTGGAAGGAGGGGCGGGGGTGCAGCCCGGCCCACCGGAGCAGGAGGTAGTGGGACCCCTCGTGCACCACCAGAGCGACGACCAACGTCGCCCAGATCACTACCATGGCTTGCCAACTCCACTGCCGACGCCGTCTCCAGTACCCTTCCGCCCCTGCTTCGATCCTAGGCAGGAACCCGGAATCTGTCAGATCCCAACTCGGCCCAGCCTGACCTGAGCACCGGACCGAAGCCGCTGCCCTGCTGCCGCCGGTGCTCCCCGGGCGCGAGGAGAGCCCTATCGGGAGGCCGATGGAGGTGCGATACCGTTGCCGTCGTGGCAGTTGGAGCAGAACGCGAGAGTCCGGACCCGCGCTGCCCCTGGGCCCATTCCGCGGACGAGTACCTTGCCTACCATGACCACGAGTGGGGCAGACCAGTGGCTGATGACCGGCTGGTGCTCGAGCGGATCTGCCTGGAAGGCTTCCAGAGCGGCCTTTCCTGGATCACCATCCTGCGCAAGCGAAGCGCCTTCAGGCGCGCCTTCCGTGACTTCGAACCCGCCCTGGTCGCGCAGTTCGGCGAGCGAGATGTGAGCCGACTGCTCCAGGACCGGGCCATCGTGCGCCATCCGGGCAAGATCCGGGCCGCGGTTGCCAATGCGCGGGCCACTCTGCGCCTCCAGGACGCGGGGCAGTCGTTGGCGAAGCTGTGCTGGGACCACGAGCCCGCACCGGTCCCCCCTCCCCGCACCATGGCCGACATCCCCCAGTCGATCCCGGAGTCGGCCGCCCTAGCGCGAGAGCTCAAGCGTCGGGGGTTCGGCTTCGTGGGTGCGGTCAGTGCCTACTCCTTGATGCAGTCCCTGGGGCTGGTGAACGATCATCTGGCTGACTGCCCCGTCCGGCCCCAAGTGGAACATCAGAGACAGGGTTTCCCGCGCCCTTAGCCAGGTCCCGGCAGCGACCGAGTGGCGGACCCTCACGGTGCCCGACGCAACGCGGCTGGGGACCCGTCCATGGCCGCACCTGGATGCGTCTTGAGGCGCCGACTGCCGAAGAGCTTGGCCTGTTGGCCACGAGTTCAGCACGGCGGCGCTCCAGATAGCGGAGCTCAGCGGCATTGCCTGCCAGGTCGATTGCCCGGGCGTATGCCGCCTCCGCCTCGGCCCGGCGCCCGATCCGGCGGAGCAGTTCGGCGCGGGCCGCGTGGAAAGCGTGGTAAGTGTCCAGCGGCAGCCGGTCGATCGCGGCCAGCGCCGTCTCTGGCCCGGCCAGCTCGGCGGTGACCACGGCCCGGTTGAGCGCCACGATCGGGGTGGGAGTGAGTGCGTACAGCTGGTCGTAGAGCTTCGCGAGCGTGTGCCAGTCGGTTTCCGGGAACGCGGGGGTGGCGGTGTGGACAGCGTTGATGGCCGCTTGGATCTGGTACGGCCCAGGGCGGTTGGCACGGATGCAGGCTCGTACCAGGGCGTGTCCCTCACCGATGAGCGTCCAGTCCCACCGAGATCGGTCCTGTTGGTCGAGTGTCACCAACTCCCCCGAGGCGTCGATGCGAGCCGGGCGGCGCGCGTCGATCAGGAGCAGCAGGGCCAGCAGCCCCACCACCTCCAGTTCGTCCGGCAGCAGCTTGGCCAGCAGCCGGGCCAGTCGAATCGCCTCGTCGGACAGATCGACGCGCACGTCGGTGTCACTGCCGGGGAGATAACCCTCGTTGAAGATGAGGTAGATGACTGCAAGAACGTCGGGCACGCGTTCGGCGGGCCGCTCGGGAACCACGAACGGAATATGTCCATCCCGGATTTTGGCCTTGGCTCTGGTGATTCGTTGCCCGATCGCCGCCTCGCTGGACATCAAAGCGCGAGCGATCTCTGCCACCGTGAGTCCAGCGACCAAGCGCAGCGTGAGTGCCAGTCGAGCCTCCGATGCCAGTGCCGGATGGGCGCAGGTGAAGATCAGACGGAGTTGGTCGTCCTCGACGGCGTGCGGGGGCCCGGGCTTCGGTTGCAGTAGCGCCGCCTGCGCGTGCTTGACCCGCCGTTGGGACTCGCGGCGGAGGCGATCTATCGCCTTCCGCGTGGCAGTCGTCATCAGCCAACCGCCCGGGTTGGCCGGAGGTGTGGTGCCACCCGCGCCCCATGTCGCGACAGCGGCAAGGAAGGCCTCGCTCGCTGCGTCCTCGGCGAGGTCGAGGTCCCCGAAGCGTCGGGACAAAGCGGCCACCACTCGGGGCCACTCGGCGCGATAGATTTCCTCGATCACCGCGACTGGACCAGCCCCAGGAACGGACGGTCCGCAATCCCTGGGCAGCACGGCGCCCAGGTCAGGACGGCCAGTTGCAGTGCGCAGTCAGGGTTCGGCGCCGGATCCGCCGATATTGCACCCACGGACTCCTTCGCGTCCAGGTGAGCCCCATTGGGATAGAAGGGGCTAGACACGCACCGTCGACGCCGATTGTCATGGGCGCCGGGCACCGACATCGGGCGCTGGGACATCTCAGCCCGTTTGGGTAGCGTCGCCGCGGCGGTCGGCATCCGGCGTCGGAACACGATCTCGGAAGATTCGCACCTCCTGCGGCCAGTCGCAGGCCACCGCGATCTTCCCCGCCCAGTACCGTGCGGCGCTCTCGTCGGCCACCTCCACGGCGGCAAAGCCACCGAAGGTCTCCTTAGTCTCCGCATATGGCCCATCGGTGAAGACAGGCGCGCCACCGCGCGGCTCCACGTGGAAGACCGCCGCGTCGTTGTCGAGGCCGCCTCCGAAGATATAAACCCCGGCCGCTTTCATCTCCTCGCGTAGGGCGCCCACCCGCCGGGATCGCTCCTGCCACTCCTCGTCGCTCGCCTCGGTCACCCACTCGTCGTTGAAGTAGATGAGATACTGGGCCATTCGGACTCCTCAGTTCGTGGGGGCGGTGCCATCGACCGCCGTTCACTCACTCTACGGGCAAGGGGCCGTGAATCCGACAGCCGGGGCCAGGCGCCTCCCGCGAGATCCGAGAACAACCCAACGCCGACACCCTCGGGCGTTCCCCGAGTTGAGGCGACCAGCTTGCTGCGCTCGTCAAGAGCTGGGCAATCTGGGGGTGACTGACCCCGTTCGATCGACCACCTCCTCGGTTGGGTGCCAGGCGCCTTCGCGACGAACCTGAATTCAGGGCCAGCGCGTCTAAGCCGCCGCGACCTGTGGTCCGGGCCAGTGATCCGTGAAGGGTCGCGCGGCCAGTTCCGAATCGCACGCTCGAAGCTGGCCCGGGATCAGCGCCGTGGGACATGGCCGCGATGGTGGCGGCCGCCCGATTGGTAGGCGACGGTCCAGCCGGTTGGTCCGATGAAGCCGAGGCAAGGGCAGCGTTGATGGGTCTGCGCCGGGTAGGCGCCCGGCCAATCTCGACTTGGCAAGCCGGTGGCGCGGGCGGACTACGCTGGGAGGAGCTGGATGCAGGCTTCGATCAGGTCACCATCCGCCCCGCCGACGCCCACCGTGAATCGTCCGGGGAGGGGGCGATGGCGTCGAACAAGGGCACTGCGGGCCCGTGGAATTCGGGTCGACGCCGAGCGGAAGGAGCTGCGGGAATAATCACCCCCACTTGCAACCATCCCGGGACTTCGGGTGCCGCGCGCTGGGACGCATCGATACGGGCTACTTGGCCGTCGCCCACTTTGGCGCTCGCTTCGCTACCACGCCGGCTGCGCTCCCCTGCTCTCCGTCCCCCCGGGCATCCCGGCGTCCTGTTGCTCCGCGTCGACGCAATCCCAGGTCCCAGCGGGAGCTCAGCTCCGAGTTGAATTGCCGATCGCCGGTCGGGCACAGGCACGGTAGAGCTCCAGAGCGACCCGCCGTTCGCGAGCGTGATCGACGATGCGCTCGGGGTAGGCAGCGGGCGGGTTTGTGGCTTCCCAGGGGCGGTGGATGTAGCGATCCGGCAGGTGACGGATCTCCGGCACCCAGCGGCGCACGTAGGCACCTGAGGGATCGTGGGTCTTCCCCTGCAGCACAGGGTTGAGGATGCGGAAGAAGGGCTGCGCGTCGAGCCCGGTCCCGGCCACCCACTGCCACCCTCCGTTGTTGTTGGCCAGGTCCCCATCGACCAGTTCTCGCATGAAATGGCTTTCGCCGTGGCGCCAGTCGAGATGCAGGTCCTTGACCAGGAAGGAGGCGGCGATCATGCGGCAGCGGTTGTGCATGAAGTGCTCGGCTTGAAGTTGACGCATCGCTGCGTCCACCATCGGGTAGCCCGTCAGGCCCTGCTTCCAGGCCAGGAGAGCCTCCGGGGTGCCCGGCCACGCCAGGTTGCGAAGCTCCGGCTTGTACTCCCGCTTGGCAACCTCCGGAAAGTGCCAGAGCGTGGCGGCCAAGAAGTCGCGCCAGGCCAGTTGGTCTAGCCATCGCCTCGCCCCACCGGCAAGGTGTGGAACGGCACCGACCGCCTCAACCACCGCCCGGATCACGGTCCGCACCGAGATGGTGCCGAAATGCAGGTCGGCAGAGAGTCGGGAGGTGGCGTCCGCGCCGGGATCCTCCCGGTCGGTTGCGTACCCGCTCAGTCGTCGGTCGACGAACGTGCGCAGACGGTTGGCCGCGGCACCCTCTCCCGCCTCCAGCACCCGATCCAGCGGACGCACCCCGAACTGAGTGGGCCTCGGCATGGCGTCGCTCCTCGGGAGCTCCGCCACACCCAAGAGGTGAGGAGCAGAGACGGTAGGGCCGAAGCCTTCGAGAACGGTGGAGTGGAAGCGCCTCCTGGACGCTGCGAATGTCCGCAGCGGCGGGAGCCCCGTTGGATCCAGCACCAGCTGCTCCCCCGACAGCCACAGGGACCGCCCGTCCCGGGCGAGCAAGCTTGCAACGGCCCGGTCGCGGCTTCTGGCGTGGGGGGTGAAGTCCCGAACCGCGGTGACCAATCGAGCGCCGGTTTCCGCTGCCAGATGGGGCACAACTTCACGCGGGTCCCCACTCCGGATCACCAGCGCCGAGCCGCGACGCCGAAGCCCTTCGTCCAGGGAGGCGAGAGCCTCCAGCAGGTATGCCAGCCGGCTCCTCCCCGCGTCAGGGCCGTGAAGTATGGCTGGGTCAAGCACGAAGAGCCCGATCACCGGCCGGCCCTCTTCGCCCGCTTTGGCGAGGGCTTGGTGGTCGGTCAGCCGCAGGTCGCGCCGGAACCAGTGGATCGCAGGTTCCACTGAGCTCAGCTGGGGGTGGGGTCGGACCTGACCGACCGACCGGCGCCGATGGACATCACCGCCGGGCGCAACGACGACAGAACGCACCGTCTCGATCCGACTTCACGGCCCTCTCATAGGCGTTGCGGCAAAGGCCGCCACGAGCAAAACGATGCCGGCGTTCGCCAGCCTCCCTTCCCAGAAGCGGTCCCGAGAAAGCGGAGCCGTCGACGCCAATGACCCTGTCCGCACTTGAGCCGAAGTGAGGGGCGATCGCTGCTCGTCTCCACCCTCCGCCACCCGCCGGAACACACCGGCCGGCAGCGGTCGCTGCGATGGATGCTGTGGCAAGCGCAGACGCAGTCGACGCGTGGAAGGTCAAATCCCGCCGAGGAGCCACCCCGATCACCGCACCATCACCCTGGCTGGTCCCGGCCGCGCACACCCTAAGCCCACGCCACCCGTCTTCGGCGATGGTCAGCAAGATGCGGGGCTTAGCAATGCTGGCATCTTAACGTTTGCGGGTAGAGATCGACTGCCGACGCCGGGTTCCGACCGCAAGCATCGGCCGCGCTGCCTTCGCCTTCCGGCGCGGCGCCCTCGGGCGCACTCATCGGTACTCCGACCGCACGCTAACCAGTCGCCCCCGGGGGTAGGTTCCGTGCTAGAAGACGGTGGGCCAATCGAGCCCGCCAGTTCCAGGAAGTCGGACGGCTTACGCATCGCGGCCCTTAGATGAGGGGCCCCGCAACCGGCCAGCTCTGCGGAGCGCGCCGCCTGAGGGGCAGGGGCCCAAGGAACAGCGCGACGATCAAGCTCTCGAGCATGATGATGGCGTCGTACCTGAACCAAGAGGTGGTGCGGTTGACACTCGTGCGAGGGTGTCGTATGCAGGGGTCACGAGGAGTGAATCAGCGAAAGCCACGTCCCGTTTGCTGGAAACTGCGGGACCTCAACGCCGTCACAGAGCCGACGGAGGGCGCGGCCGCATTCCCTGCGGCTGGCCTTGGAGCGGGAGACCGGGTTCGAACCGGCGACCTTCTGCTTGGGAAGCAGACGCTCTCCTCATGACGCTCAGATCGTGCAGGTGCGATCTCAATAACAGCGACTTATATCAACGTGCCCCTATTCAAGAGCATCTACCTATGTAACCCAAAACCGAGCAAACGTTCTGTCAAAATATATGCCCGCCGACCTCTCTTCACCCGACGGGCCGAGGAGGAGACACATGTCCAGCGTTACCCCACGGCTGGATCAAGACCCGTCTGCGATCAGCGCAAGGAAGGCGGCCGGGGATTGGATCGGCAAGGTCTGGTCGAGCCCGAGAAGATGGCGGTCGCCCGAGACAATGACAGCACGGGCCGCCACCGCCAGGGCGATGAGGTAGTCGTCACCCGGGTCAGGCGACCGAACCAACGGCGGCTCGGTCGGGTCATCGACTACCCGAGCTTGGCGCTCAACCAATCTGACCGCCGCGGTTGCATCGCTGGCGGAGATGTGGCGACGGATCTTGGGGTAGGCAAGAGCTCGCTCCAGCTCAGCCAGGAGAAGCGGAGAGGCAACGAGGTCATAGGCACCATCCAACCCGGCCCGCAAGACCTTGGCCGGCGACCCGTCGGGAGCCAGCAGGGCCGAGATGATGACGTTGGGGTCGAGGATCGCCCGCACGGCTCAGCGCTTGGCGCGCCGAGTGTGGTGTTGCGCCTCGACCGCCAGCTCCATAGCCTCTCCCTCTTGGAGGTTGTTGCGAGCCCACAGCCGGTCGAGGAGGTCCAAGCCAAGGTCGCGCCGGATGGCCGCCTCGATCACCGCGCTGTCGCCCTGCCCAGTGCGGGCCGCGCGCACCCTCACCGCACGCAGCACGTCTTCGTCGATCGTGAGAGTGGTGCGAGTCTTTGGCATATCGGCATCTTAGCATCGTTGTGCGCAGATGCTCACAAGTCACTCCGACTCGAGTCGTCCACGGGGCCCGGGCATCTTCGCCAGCTGCCTGCCGCTTCGCCGGTTCGCCAATCTGGTAGACTGCCGATGTGAGAGTGATCGCTGTGAGTGAGTCTGGCCGGCTGACCCTGCCGATCGAAGTGCGTCGGCGGCTTGGCCTCGAGGGAGAGAGCGAAGTCGAGGTCGAAGTGGAGGGCGAAGCGATCGTCCTGCGGCCGGCGGTCGTGCTGCGCCGGGAGGACGCGTGGGCCTACACGCCGGAGCACCGTGCGCTCCTTTCCCGAGCTCACGCAGACTCCAGGGAGGGGAGAGTTCTGCAGTTGACCGAGGAGGAGCTGCGGGCCGTCGGGCCCTGACCCGGTGGCGGACGGTTACCGCTCGCTAGACTTCACGGCTACGTTCCTGGAGACGTTCGCTGCCAGGGACTTCACAGCCGGAGACCGGGCAGCCATTCTCAAGGCACTCCGCCTACTCGACGAGAACGAGCAACATCCGTCCTTGCGGGTCCACAAACTGGCTGGCGACCGAGAGGGATCGTGGTCGGCTTCTGTCGGTGGGTCCCTCCGCCTCAGTTTCGAGCGGTTGGAGGCCGGACGCAAGCGGATGCTGACTGTGTCCAAGCACTACGACCGGTGATCTGGATCGGCGAGACCGCAACCGAGACCCCGAGAACCTTAACCGCCCTGCCCAGCGCGGGCCGCGCACACCTGCAGTGACAAAGGGGACCCCCTCTTCCTCACACCCCAACCGCCCGCGAGCCACGCCACCAGGCACTGAGCGTGTTGTCGGTCCGGTGTAACGAAGTGGGTGATGCGGTGTTTGTCGGCACGTGCAGGTGAGCAGGACCTCCAAGCCGCGCTCGGACGAGGTTGCAAGTGAGGCTCTGGCGTTTGAGATCGTGTATCAGCGCCTGGCCGGGCCGGTATACCGCTTCTGCCCCACGCAGGTCGGCGGGCCATCGGCAGCCGAGGAGGTGGCAGCCGATGCATGGGCTGCGGCATGGGCAGCCTTTGAACGTACCCACCCCGCCGCTGACGGCGTTGATGCCTGGGTGTTCCGGATCGTCAGGAACAAGGCCAAGAATCACCTGCGTTCGGCGCGGCGCAGATTCCGACTCTCGGCAGCACTGACCAAGGAGCGCGTGCCGGTCGCTGACGCGGAAGTGAGGGTCATCGAGAGGGCGGAGGCAGCCGCCGCGCTCACCTCACTCCAGACGATGCGCCCCAGGGAAAGAGCGCTAATCGGGCTGCGCATCTGTAGTGATCTCTCGTTCGCGGAGATCGGCGCAGTGATGGGCTGCTCGGAGGCGGCTGCCAGGGTCGCCACGCACAGGGCCCTCCTCCGACTCCGGACCCACATGGAGGGTAGGCCATGAATCCAGCCGACGAAGAGCGCAGCCCGTTCGAGTCGAAACTCCGGCAGGAGTTAGCGAGTGTGTGGGTGCCCGACTCCTTAGGCAGCCGCATCGCGTCGCGGAGGCGGCGACGTCACGTCCGGCCGACGGGAAGCCTCACTTCACTGGCCGCCTTCGTCCTGGTCGTCATTGTGGCCACAGCAGCTGCGTATGCCGCGCTCCAACCCCGCCACGGACAGGCACCAGGAGGCGCTCTCGCTCCACTGGGACCCGTCTGCTTGGCGCCCGGATCCGTCCAACTGATGGCCGTGAGCGGAGCCTCTCCGCGGGATGTCTGGACGGTCGGCGGGATCATCGTGAGGCGGAATGAGCCATGGCAGACCCTGGCAGAGCGCTGGACCGGAGCACGGTGGCAAGTGGTACAGACGCCCAGCCCCGGGGACGAGTACAACATGCTGCTGGGAGTGGCAGTTGTTGGCCCCGGTGACGCTTGGGCCGTGGGATTCTCCCAGGGCAGATCCGGGGAGCGGCCGCTCATCGAGCACTGGGACGGACGCCGGTGGGTCGACGTCTCCTCGCCAAGCCTCGGCCTCACTGGCCTCACGGCCTCGGCCAGCCTCACGGCCGTCAGCGCGTCCGGCCCCGCGGACGCGTGGGCCGTTGGGTGGGAAGCCAACGGAGGGGCGGCGCAGCAACCGATCACTGAGCACTGGAACGGTACGAACTGGACTCTAGTTGCTTCGCCGCGCCTGCCCATGCCCGATTCCCGGGGGCCGACCGGGGCGGTGCTGACGGCGATAGCCGACATCTCTCTAACCGACGCCTGGGCGGTCGGATACTACACGGGCAACAACCGCAGCCAGGCGTTGATCGAGCACTGGGATGGGCAGAGCTGGCTCCAGAGCTCTCCCCCGTCTGTCGAAGACGGCGTCAGCTCCCTGACCGGTGTGGTGGCCTCAGCGCCGGGAAGGCTATGGGCGACAGGCGCTCCTGAAGGGCCTAGCTCTCACTACCCTGCGTTGGTTGTTGCACTAGAAGGAGGTCACTGGCAGGTGATTCGGGCAACAGGGACAGGCCACCTGTACGCTGCTCTGGCAGGGATGGCCATCGATCCTGGCGGGGAGCGCTGGGCGGTCGGCTACACCAGGGCGAGCACCCAGGCTCCGGAGCGCGCCCTCATAGTCCGTTCTAGTTCCCACGGCTGGACCACGGTGTCCGCGCCCGAGACCGGACCTGGTGGGAGCGTCCTCGTTGGAGTGACGGCCATCTCGCAGACCGACGCTTGGGCGGTTGGATCGGTCCCTTCGCTGACTTGCGGCGGCCCCGGGTATCCCCTGATTGAGCATTGGAACGGTCACCGGTGGGAGGTGTCCGTACTTGGCAGGCGACAATAGAGGACAAGAGAGCATCCCTTACTTCGGCAGGATGTTGTCAACCCCCGCGACTGGTGGCGAGTCGGCCAGCGCGCGTCCGATCCTCACGAGCGTGCGTGGGGCCACCGGCCTGCCTGCCAGAGCTGCAGTTACGGTTGGGGCACTTACTCGTGCGGCCCGCGCGAGATCGGCGTTTCCCCAGCCACGGCGGGCCATCTCGAGCCGGAGACGGTCAGTTGCCAGAACAATGCTCATGTCCGATCCCCATGCCGGTCACCATCCGGGCCGAGCGGGTCAGGATCGCTTGTTTCGGCGCCGCCCACGCTCGGCCTCGTCCCGACTCCCGCGATGCTGGGCGCCTACGTCCCCATCCGTTAGACCTTCTGCACCCAAGGCCGTGGGGGCCCCCCAACACCAACTGCCTGCTGCGCCTGGCCATGGCTGTTCTCCAGGAGCAGCACCACGAGTGGCAGGGCGGGAAGCGCCACTTCTCCCAGGAGGCCCTGGCCTTGTAGTAGCAACGGGCCATGAGGTCACCGCCGCCGAAGTCGAAGCCGCTCGGACGGCGGCCCCGGAGATGGGCCTGGTCCCGGGCCGGCGTCGAGTACACGCGCCGGCACACCCGACGGCAGTGGAGCCGATCAAAGTCGTCGACGGCGGGGGACCAGCCCCGGGTGTCGCAGTACAGGTCCAGCCGCGAGATCCCGAGTTGGGGCTCGCTCCGCATCACGCTCGCCGCCAGCCACTTTGAGATCTCGGCCTGGGCCCCGTGGGCGCCCCGGGAGAGGAGACAGGCGGAGTGCGTCTGGATGAAGACCGGCGGGAAGGGGGATGGCGCCCCGATCGCCACCTCTATGTTGGGTGAGCTGGCCCAGAACGGATAGCTCCTCCACCCGTGCGGACGCAGGGCCACCGAGAGGGACTGCTCACCCCAGGTGACCACCTGGAGCTCCTTCGAGGACTGCGCCTCGCGCTTGAGCGCCTCCAGGAAGACGAGGAGCCCCTCCTGCAACTCTCCCCGGACCGAGACGTGGAGCGTGTCCACCCCCGAGCTGAGGACCTTGAGACCACCCATCACGAGGTACCCGGAGGGTCGTCTGAACTCGGGCATGTATTTTCCCACCAGTGCGACACGAGGTCGCACACGTAGCCGTCGGAACTCATCGAACACGTAGGAGGGGACAATGAGGATCTGACCTGGGGTTCTGCCCCCTGACCCTACCGGAGCGTGCGGCGGGAGCAATCCCGCGGTGCGGAGCCTCTGGGACACAGGACATCTCGCCCTCGGGCGGCAGCCGAACCGTGAGGAGAGGCTGTGACTGCCAGCACCAGGCGGTCGGAGGCTGGGTTGGATGGTATGGCCAGCGCAGGCGAACTGCCGATAAACGCCGTCAAAATAGACAAGCCGAAGATGCTGTGCCGTAAGGCTGAAGGCTTGGACCAAAAGGTAGGTGGCCCGGAGCAGGGGTTTAGTGGTACCCTGCCGCAGACACTGCGGCCACCGGCGGAGAGGCAGGGCCTAACCCATCCGGGTACGTGTGTGGAACGTGGTAAGCCCGTAGTTTTCCCCTTCGGGGACAGCAAGCTGCAAGGCGAGCCTATGGGACTGCGGGTAAAGGATCGCGGAGGACGCGAAGGCCATCCTGTAATGGGATGGACAGGAGTTGAGCCACCTGGCGACATCACTCCACGCGAAAGCGGGCAGACTTCCGCGAGGTCTCTCGTCACGAGAGAGTTTGGCAAAGCGATCAAGGAGGCAAAGCAGATGGCGGGAGAACGTGTACGAGGCGGCCCCAGAGCGGGCAGCTTCGCCCTGTCTCCTGGTGCGGCCTCCCACGGAGCAGACGACTGGAACCAGATCGACTGGAACCATGCTCGCCAAACCGTGCGTCGTCTCCAAGCGCGTATCGTGAAGGCAACTCAGGAAGGCCGGTGGGGTGAGGTGAGAGCCTTGCAACATCTGCTAACCCACTCGTTCAGCGGCAAAGCGGTTGCGGTGAAGCGAGTGACGGAGAATCGAGGCAAGCGGACGCCGGGGGTTGATGGGGAAACCTGGAACACCCCGGCCCGGAAAGTAAGAGCCATACATGAACTGGGGCAGCGTGGGTACCATGCCCGCCCGCTCCGGCGAGTGTACATAGCAAAGCGAAACACACCAAAAATGCGCCCTCTGGGTATCCCGGTTATGAAGGACCGCGCGATGCAGGCTCTTTACTTGCAAGCGCTCAGCCCCATCGCCGAGACCACAGGGGACGAGCGCTCCTACGGCTTTCGTCCAGCGAGTTCGGCTGCGGATGCCATTGCATATTGCTTCATATTGCTCGCTCGCAAGGGCTCCCCGCAGTGGATTATGGAAGGCGACATTGTTTCGTGTTTCGACCGCATCAGCCATGCTTGGCTCTTAACGCACGTGCCAATGGAGCGATCCATCTTGCACAAGTGGCTGAAGGCTGGATTCATGCACCAGCCCGTGGTCTATCCGACCGAGGCGGGTACTCCGCAAGGGGGTATCGCCTCACCTGTACTCGCCAATATGGCTCTGGATGGTCTCCAGCGGGCACTCCGGGAACGCTTCCCGCAGCTGTCTTCAGGCTCGACTCTCCATCAGGTCAACATGGTTAGGTACGCTGACGACTTCATTATTACGGGAGACTCGCGAGAGGTTCTTGAAACTGAAGTCAGACCTCTCCTGGAACGCTTTCTGGGAGAGCGAGGGCTGGAACTCTCCTCGGAGAAGACAGCTATTACCCATATAGACACGGGCTTTGACTTCCTGGGCCAAACGCTACGGAAGTATCACGGCAAGCTGCGCACGACTCCGTCCAAGCAGCGAACCCATGCCTTCCTGCGCGAAGTCCGGGCAGTCATCAAAGGGAACAAAGCGGTCACGGCCGGCTCATTGGTGCAACAGCTCAACCCCATGATTCGTGGCTGGGCCATGTACCACCGGCACGCGGCCAGCAGCAAGACCTTTGCGTACGTGGATCACACAATCTGGAAGGCGCTCTGGAACTGGGCACGGCGGCGGCACCCGGCGAAGGGCCTCGGATGGGTCAAGGCGAAGTATTTCTCTGCCCACCGCGGCCGCCAATGGGTGTTCACGGGTCAGGTGACCAATGCCAGGGGCGAGAAGCACGACTTGCGAATCTTCTTCGCAAGCTCAGTGCGGATCCGGCGGCACATTTTGGTGCGTGGATCTGCCAACCCCTTCGACCCCCGGTGGGCAGCTTACTTCAAGGCCCGGCATGGCCGGAACCGGAAGATTGCCTACCACGACCGGCAGCGACACCTCTCCCGAGTGGCCGACGGTCCCAACAGCACGTCCTCGTCCGTGCCCACCACAACCCGTAGAGTTGCCCCGTCCCTAACAGGACGGTAGCAGAGGCTTGAGCCGGATGCCGGGAAACTGGCCCGTCCGGTTCTGAGGGGAGGGGACGGCGGCAACGCCGCCCCCTTACCCGACCTGTGTGACAGGGCCAGTGGTGGGTGAGACGCTCCCGGATCCCCACCTGGCGAGCAGAAGCTCCCGGCTCTCATCGACCG
>DAHVMY010000030.1:0-21214 GCA_027319585.1 Candidatus Dormiibacterota bacterium
GGAAGCGTCAACAGCGTCGCCGGTCCTTTCTTCAATTTCACCATCCCCGAGCCGATGGGGGTTGTATTCGTCGCCGCCGACAACCGGCAGGCGCTGCTGCCGCTGGTCACCCACGTGGCGTCTGCGCTCTGCGGTGGCAACACCGTGGTCGCGCTGGTGTCGAGCACCAGACCGCTCCCAGGCCTCTTGCTGGCCGAGGCGCTGAGCACCGGGGATGTTCCCGGCGGGGTGGTCAACCTGCTGAGCGGGCTGCCGGAGGAGATCCTGGGGTGGGCCGCCTCCCACCGTGACATCGACCTCCTCGATTGCGGGGGCTGCGACCCGGAGCAGTGGCGGGCGGTGGCCCAGGCGGCGGCGCAGGCCGTGACCAGGGTGTTGCCTCCCCGCACGGAGTTGGTGCCCACCCCGCGGCTGGCCCTTGCCACCATGGAGCTGAAGACGGTCTGGCACCCGACGGGTCTCTGACCGCAGGGAGCCTTCCTAGGTCGCCCGGGCCGCCAGTGCGCGCAGACGGCCGGGCAGGGCGGGGTCGCCGTCGATGGAGAGGTTCTCCGGCCCCCGCCTGCCCCACCCGAACAGGTACAGGTCGGCGGCGGGCCCGGTGATCCTGCCCGCGGGATCGGCTGAGCTGCCCTCGCGCACCAGGATGTCATCGCCTCCAAGGGTGACCACCCAGTCGCAGGGCTGGTCGGTGCCGTGCAGTTGGATCTCGGCCCTGGCCCCTTGGTCGCTCAGCGGCCGCCCGGGCCTGGCCAGGAACACCTCGAGCAGCTCACCCACGCCGTCAGCTCCCACCTCAGGGCTGCAACCGGGCCGCGCGCCCGCTGCCAGCTCCGCATCAATCCGATGGATGACCGCCTCATGGGCCAGCCGGCGCGCCCAGAAGCCCGAGCTCTGATCGCGCTCATACCAGGACCAGAGTGGCGCCGTTGGTCCCATCGCGGCCAGCTGCTCGACCACCTCGCCGGCGAGCGCGACAACCCGCGGGCCCAACCCCTGGTCGGTGGGGGCGCTGCGCTCCCAGCTGGAGCGCTCCGGCGGGCTGGTCAGGCGCTGCCGGAACACCGGCAGCTTCTGGGCCAACACGTTGGCGAGGTGGGCCAGCAGGTCGTTCCCGTTCCAGCCCGGGCAGGAGGGGATCTCCGCCTGGGGGCGATTCTCCAGAGTGGCGACCATGGCGGCCGCGTTGCCCTCGATCAGGGAGAGGTAATCCGTGTGCTCCATGGCTGGATGCCATGGTAGTTGGGCTGGTGTGACCGGGTAGACCCGGGCCGCAGTGTGGCCCCTGGGGAGGAGAGCCCACCGTCCAGGACGGCGCGGCGCCGACCCGGGACAGCCGCTCCCGGTCCGCTGCTTCATATGATGGAGGGCACTCCGGACAGGAGAAGGCCCGCGGGTTGAAGCGGGTGGCTTCCGGTGGAGCAAGGAGGTAACACGTCATGACCCCCAAGCGGGTAAAGCGGCTCTTCACCTCGGAGTCGGTCACCGAGGGACATCCCGACAAGATGGCCGACCAGATCTCGGACGCGATCCTGGACGCGATCCTGGCCAAGGACCCCCTGGCGCGGGTTGCCTGCGAGACCGCCCTCACCACCGGCGCGGCGATCCTTCTGGGGGAGATCTCGACCGACTGCTACGTGGACATGGCCAGGGTGGTCCGCGACACGGTTCGCGAGATCGGCTATGTCCGCGCCAAGTACGGCTTCGACTGGGAGACGTGCGGGGTCATGGTCTGCGTCGACGAGCAGTCTCCCGACATCGCCCGGGGGGTCGACCTCGGGGGGGCTGGGGACCAGGGGATGATGTTCGGGTACGCCTGCGACGAGACCCCCGAGCTGATGCCGGCGCCGATCCAGTACGCGCACCAGCTGGCGCGCCAGCTGGCCCTGGCGCGCAAGAGCGGACTGCTGCGGTGGGCCCGCCCGGACGGCAAGTCCCAGGTGACCGTGGAGTACGACCAGGACGGCCGTCCTCGTCGCATCGACACCGTCCTGATCAGCGCCCAGCACTCTGAGGACGCCGGACCCGAAGAGGTCGAGCGGGGCATCCGCGAGCATGTCCTCAGGCAGGCGCTGCCGGACGGGATGGTCGACGACCAGACCCAGGTCCTGGTCAACCCCACCGGCCGGTTCGTCATCGGCGGGCCCCAGGGGGATGCCGGCCTCACGGGCCGGAAGATCATCGTGGACACCTATGGTGGGGCTGGGCGCCACGGGGGCGGAGCCTTCTCGGGGAAGGACCCCACTAAGGTGGACCGGTCGGCCGCCTATGGGGCTCGCTACGTGGCCAAGAACCTGGTGGCGGCCGGGCTCGCGCGCCGCTGCGAGGTCCAGCTCGCCTACGCGATCGGGGTGAGCCGTCCGGTGTGGGTGGGGGTGGAGACGTTCGGCACCGAGGCCGCGCCGCAGGATCAGATCGCCGCCCTGGTCGACGAGTACTTCGACCTCTCGCCGTCCGGCATCATCAAGGAGCTCCAGCTGCGCCGCCCCATCTACCGCCAGGTGGCGAGTTACGGCCACTTCGGCCGCAGCGACCTCGACCTCCCCTGGGAACGCACCCCCTATGCCGAAGAGCTGGGCCGCGAGGCCGGGGTCGAGCCCCCGGCAGAGGCTCGCGCCAGGGCCGCGACTTGACGGTCCGCCCCGCCCCGACCTTGGAACCTCCCCCGAAGCTGGTCTCCGTGGTGCTGGCCGGGGGGGCCGGCACCAGGCTCTGGCCGAGGTCTAGGCGCTCGCGCCCCAAGCACCTCTTGCCGCTTGCCCCCGACGGCCGCTCATTGCTTCAGCATGCCTTCGAACGCGCTCGCGAGCTGGGGGGTGAGGTGCTGGTGGTGTCCTCCCGTGATCAGGCGGGCGAGGTGGCGCGCCAGCTTCCCGAGCTGGGAGCAGATCACCTGCTCCTCGAGCCCTCGGCTCGGGGGACCGGCCCCGCGCTGGCCTGGGCGGCACTGGTGGCAGAGCGGATGGTGCCCGGTGCGGTCATGGTCTCGCTGCACGCCGACCACCACATCCCCGACGCACAGGCGACCTCGGTTCTGCTCTCCGCCGCGTGGTGGGCGAAGCAGGCGCAGCTGCTGGTGGCGGTCGGGTTGCGGCCGAGCTGGCCCTCCTCCGGCTTCGGCTACATCGAGATGGCCGGGGAGCTCACCCGTCCTCCCGGGCTGCCTGACGAGGCCCTGCCGCTGCGGGGCGCCATCGGCTTCACCGAAAAGCCGGACTCGGCCCGGGCCCGGGAGATGGTGGACTCTGGCGCGTTTCTTTGGAACACCGGCCTCTTCGCCTGGCCGGCAGAGCTCCTCCTGGAGGAGCTCTCCACGTTCGCCCCCCAACTCGCGGCCGGGGTACGCTCGGCGGTGGCGGCACAGGGCAGTTTTGAGCCTGCGTGGGCAGAGTTGCCGGCCGGGGTCATCGAGCGGCTGGTGCTGGAACGCAGCCAGCGGCTCGGGGTCCTGCCCAGCGACCTGCACTGGTCGGACCTCGGGTCCTACCGGGATCTGCAGCAGGTGGCGGTGGAGGCCGGCAGGTCGGATGACGCCGGCAACGTGGCGAGTGGCGATGTCCTGTTGGAGGACAGCCAGGACTGTTACGTCGACTCCGAGTCCGGACGCCTGGTGGTGGTGCTGGGCGGCGAGGACCTGGCGGTGGTGGACACCCCGGACGCGCTGCTGGTCTGCCCCTTGAACCGAGTCCAGGAAGTGACCAAAGTGGTGGCGCGGCTGCGCCAGGAGGGACGCCGGGACCTCGTCTGACCACCTCCGGTCCACGCGCCGACCGCGTGTTCAGGGTCCGGCGGTCCCTACAATTGGGGCGGCCGGTAGAGGTCAAGGAGGTGGGCTTTTGGCAACGCCAGAGATAAGTTTTGGCACCGACGGCTGGCGGGGTGTGGTGGCTGACGACTTCACCTACGCCAACGTCAGGGTGGTGAGTCAGGCAGTGGCCCAATACCTAGAGTCCATGACCGGCCAGGTGGTGGTGGGGCATGACACCCGCTTCTGTGGGGAGCTGTTCGCCGAAGAGGTCGCCCGGGTGCTGGCCGCCAACCACCGTCCCGTGCTGCTCCTGGATCGACCCGCACCGACCCAGGCCGCCGCCTGGATGGTTGTCCACTCCAAGGCCCTGGGCGGGGTCGTGGTCACCGCCAGCCACAATCCCCCGGAGTTCAACGGGCTCAAGTACAAGCCCGACTACGGGGGCTCGGCCTCCCCGGAGATTGTCGCCCGGCTGGAGGAGGAGGTGCGCCGGATCCTGGCGGAGGACAGCGTCCGGGCCATGCCGATCGAGGAAGCCATGAGCCTCGGGCTGGTGGAGAAGGTGGACCCCCGTCCCGCCTACTTCGAACAGATCGGCAGGCTCATCGAGCTGGACCCGCTGCGCCAGGCGGGCTTGCACATCCTCCACGATGCGATGTACGGTGCCGGCGCCGGCTACATCAAGGAGATCCTCCAGGGCGGCACCACCCGGGTGGACCAGCTCCACTGCGAACGCAACCCCGGCTTCGGGGGGATGCATCCCGAGCCGATCCCAGGCAACCTGGCTCAGGCCCAGAGCCTGCTGGATCAGGGTGGCTTCGACCTCGGCATCGCCAATGACGGCGACGCCGACCGGGTCGGGGTCTTCGACAACGAGGGCCGCTTCATCGACCAGCTCGAAGTCGCCACGCTCTTGCTCTGGCACCTATGCGAGAACCGGGGCTGGCGGGGACCGGTGGTGCGCTCGATCACCATGACCAAGCGCCTCGACATCCTGGGCAAGCGCTACTCCTGTCCCGTGGAGGAGCTCCCGGTGGGCTTCAAGTATCTGGGGCCGCGGATGCAGGAGCTGGACGCCATCTTCGGCGGGGAGGAGTCCGGCGGATTCGGCTTTCGCGGCCACATCCCCGAGCGCGACGGCATCCTGAGCGGCCTCATGTTCGTGCAGATGGTGGTCATGACCGGTAAGCCGCTGGCCGAGATCCGCCGCCACGTCGCCGACCTGGTCGGCCCCCACGCCTATGCCCGGCGCGACCATCGGTTCCAGCGGGATGCCTACAAAGCCGCGCGCGAGCGTCTGCTTCATCGCATGGAGACCCAGCCGCTGGAGCGCGTGGGGCAGGAGAGGATAACCTCGGTCCGCTCCGACGATGGCTACAAGTACTGGTTGGGGGAGGACTCCTGGGTGCTGGTGCGGATGTCGGGGACCGAGCCGCTGATGCGGGTGTACTGCGAGTCCACCGACCCGGCTCGGGTCCAGCGTTTGCTGGACGACTTCGAGGCCGAGCTGGGGGTGATCGGAGACGCCGCCGGCCATGGCTGAGGAGGCCTGCAAGCACCAGCCGGTGCGGCGGGTGGAGAAGCCCTGGGGGTACGAGATCTGGTTCGCGGTCACCTCCGAGTACGCGGGCAAGATCCTCCACATCAACACCGGCGAGGAGCTGAGCCTGCAGTACCACGAGCGCAAGGACGAGACGATCTTCGTTCTGTCGGGCGAGCTCGAGCTGGAGCTCGGCGAGAGCGCGGACCAGCTGCACTCCCATCGGCTCAAGCCGGGGGACTGCCAGCAGATCGTCCCGCCCACCATTCATCGCATGCGCGCCATAACTCCGGTCGAGCTCTGCGAGGTCTCGACCCCGGAGCTGGAGGACGTGGTCCGGATCGCCGACCGCTACGGGCGGGCGGTGAGTCCCGCCCCAGGCCAGCCGACACCCGCTTGACCCGGGCCGTGCTCTTCGGGCGGATCGCTTTGCAAAAGGGCTGACCGTGGCGCGGCCACCCGCGGGTGCGGCCGCCCAGCGGCTCGCGGTGGCGGCGGGCTTGCGCGAGCTTCCCCCGGAGGCTAGCCCCCCGGTTGCCCGATTGGCCGCGGCGGCGGTAGGGGTCGCCGTCGCGGTCGGGCTCACTGGATCCGGCGCGGTGCGGCCCGAGGTCGGGGGCCCGCTGTGGCTCCTGGGCACAGCTCTCTATCTGGCCCTCTGGCGGCTGCTCCCAGGCGCCTACCGAGGTGCCCGGTCTCGGGGAGCGCCGGGGAGCTGGGGCCCAATGCTGATTCCGGCCGTCTGCGTGGTGGGAGCCGCTCTGGTGGCGCAGGAGCCCCTGGCACCGCCGTGGTCCCTGGCTTTGGCGGCCTGGGTCGCTGTGACCCTTTCCGCCGGGCCATGGCTGGACCGTGCGGCCTCCCGACAGCGGCGGCCCGGGACGGAGTCGACGCTGCTCACGGCGCTGCTCGTCAGCCTTCCCATCCCCTACCTCGCCGTGGCACTCACCCCCGGGCTGCCCGCGGTGCTGGCGGGGCTGGCCGTCGCCACCGGCTGTCTGCTGCCGTCGTGGCGGATGGTGCGACTCGCCGGACCGGCCGGCGGCACCGCCGTGGAGCGGGCCCTGATCGTCGCGCTCCTGACCGGGGCCGCCCTCACCGCCGCCGCCAGCTCAGAGGTGGCGGGCCCGCTGATGGTGTTGGCCATCCTGGTCGGCTGGTACGGGCTGACGGGGATCGTCAGCCTGCGGGATCGCTCAGAGCTTCCCAGCTTCGCCGCGTTCGTGGTGGTGGCGGCGGCCGTGTTGGCGATCTCGGCTCCGGCCTGACCGTCTGGAGGCGCCGGTGCCGGCGCGGGCTGCTTCGGTGCGCCGCCGTGGGCTCCACCAGGACCGCAAAAGCTGTACCGTCTTGAGGATGGAGACAGCGACTCTGGGCGGCTGGTGGGACGCCAACGGGCTGCCACCGCCTGTGACTGACGCTTCCCACTAGCGGATTCCATCTCGGGTGAGGTGACATTTCACCCCCACTGCGTCAGCGACTTTCGGCATCGGCCGAGGAGGTAAATCATGGCTAACACCGCGTCCAGCGCGCCTGCGCAGGGAGCTGCCAGCACCAGCCAATCGGAGCAGTGGCGCGCGCGCGACCGCCGCCACGTCTCCGGTGCCTACTCCCGCTACACGGATCTGGTCATCCAGGACGGTGAGGGGTCATTCCTGATTGATGTGGACGGCCGCCGCTACCTCGACTTCGGCTGCGGCATCGCCGTGACCGCCCTCGGGTACCGCCATCCCGACGTGACCAGGGCGATCCACCAGCAGGTCGACAGCTACTGGCACACCTCGGTGGTGACCCAGCACGTGCGGCTCACCGAGGCGGCCGAGAAGGTGGCCTCGATCTGTCCCGACCCACTCGACACTGTCTTCTTCGCCAACTCCGGAGCGGAGGTGGTGGAGGGGGCGCTCAAGCTGGCCCGCCAGGCGACCCACCGGCAGGGGATCATCGCGTTCACCGGGGGGTTCCACGGCCGCACCTTCGGCGCCCTCAGCGTGACCACCAGCAAGGTCCACTACCGGGAGCACTACACCCCGCTGCTGCCGGGGGTCTACACCACCCCCTATCCGTATTGCTTCCGCAACTGCGACCACGCCCCCGGCGAGCCCTG
The DNA here is from genome assembly GCA_027319585.1 of Candidatus Dormiibacterota bacterium. Classification (GTDB taxonomy): domain Bacteria; phylum Chloroflexota; class Dormibacteria; order Aeolococcales; family Bog-877; genus AG-12. Next base: position 7,393 of record DAHVMY010000030.1, read on the forward strand.
CCCGATCGCCATGGGCAGGGAGCTGGAGAAGCTCTTCAAGCACGTGGTCCCCGCCGACGAGGTGGCGGCCATGCTGGTCGAGCCGATCCAGGGTGAGGGTGGGTACGTCGTGCCCCCGGCGGGTTTCCTCGCCACCCTGCGCCGGATCTGCGACCAGCACGGCATCGTCCTCATCTTCGACGAGGTTCAAAGTGGGGTCGGCCACACCGGCCGCTGGCTGGCGAGCGAGCACGAGGGGGTGGTCCCCGACGTGGTGACCCTGGCCAAGGCGCTCGGCAGCGGCCTTCCCATCGGCGCGATCGTGGCCCGTCATGACCTCATGGACAGGTGGCCCGCCGGGACCCACGGCTCGACCTTCGGGGGCAACGCGGTCTCCTGCGCGGCGGCGGTCGCCACCATCGACGTGATCGAGCGCGACGGGCTCCTGCAGCGGGCGACCGCGATCGGAGAGCAGATCATGGCCCGGGCTCGGAGCTGGCAGCGTCAGGTGGGTGGGCCGGCCGACGTCCGCGGCCGCGGCGCGATGATCGGGTTGGAGTTCATGGACAGCGCCGGGCTGCCCGACGCGGAACGGGTCGATGCGATCCGGTCCGCCTGCCTACAGCGCGGACTGCTGGTGCTCGGCTGTGGCATAGACGACAACGTGATCCGGTTGGTGCCGCCGCTCACCCTCAGCGATGCCGAGGTCGAGCAGGGGATGCAGGTCATGGAGGAGGCGATTTTGCAGGGAGGAGCGCGGTCATGAGTTGGGAAACCGCGGCGCCGGCCAAGACCCACGGCAACCTGATAGCGGGGGAGTGGCGCGCCGCCCGGGGAGGCGAGACCTTTGACTCGGTGAACCCCGCCCGGCTCAGTGAGGTGCTCGGCCACTTCGCCCGCAGCGGCAAGAGCGACATCGAGGACGCGGTCTCCGCCGCGGTCGCCGCCCAGCCCGGCTGGGCGAGGACCCCGATGCCGGGACGGGCGGAGGTGATCGCCAGGGCCGGGCGCCTGCTCGAGGAGCGCAAGGAGGAGCTGGCCCGGCTCATGACCAGGGAGATGGGCAAGGTGTTGACCGAGGCCAGGGGCGATGTCCAGGAGGGCATCGACATGGCGAAGTACATGGCGGGCCAGGGGCGCAACCCGGTGGGGTAGGTGGTCCCCAGCGAGCTGCGCGACAAGCGCTGCTTCACCGAGCGAGTCCCGATCGGGGTGGTCGGTTGCATCACCCCCTGGAACTTCCCCATGGCCATCCCCTGCTGGAAGCTGATGCCGGCGCTCCTGGCGGGCAACGCGGTGGTGTTCAAGCCGGCCGAGGACACCCCGCTGGTGGCGATCCGCCTGGCCGAGATCCTGATTGAGGCCGGGTTGCCCAAAGGGGTGCTCAACCTGGTCACCGGGTACGGCGAGGAGTGCGGCGCCCCGCTGGTCGAGCACCCGGCGGTCCGGGCGATCTCCTTCACCGGATCGGTGGAGGTGGGCCAGCAGATAGCCGCGACCTGTGGGAGGCTGGGCAAGCGCGTCTCCCTGGAGCTCGGGGGCAAGAACGCCATCGTGGTGACCGCGGACGCCGACCTGGAGCTGGCGGTCGACGGCGCCCTGTGGGGGGCCTTCGGCACGGCTGGACAGCGGTGCACCGCCACCTCCCGGCTGGTGGTGGAGCGGCCGGTCCTGGACGCCTTCACCGAGCAGTTGGTGGCCCGGGTTGGCAAGCTGCGGCTGGGGGATGGGCTCGACCCCGATACCGATGTCGGTCCGGTGATCAACCCCACCCAGCTGAAGCGCATCCACTCGTACACGGAGATCGGACAGAAGGAGTCGGCACGGCTCCTCATCGGAGGCTCGATCGCCACCGAGGGTGTTCTTGGAGAGGGCAACTTCTACCACCCGACCGTCTTCGCGGACGTGCGCCCGGAGATGCGGGTCGCGCAGGAGGAGATCTTCGGCCCCACGGTCGTCGTGCTGCCGGCCGAGGACACCGGGGAGGCGATCCGGATCGCCAACGGGACCCGCTACGGGCTCTCCCTGTCGCTGTACACCCGCGACCTGGCCAAGGCGTTCCAGGCGGTCGACCGCCTGGAGTCGGGGATCGTTTACATCAACGCCCCCACCATCGGGGCGGAGATCCAGCTGCCCTTCGGCGGGACCAAGTGGACCGGCAACGGCCACCGCGAGGCCGGGCCCACCGCCTTCGACGAGTTCACCGAGTGGAAGACCGTCTACATCGACTACTCCGGCCGGCTGCAGCGGGCCCAGATCGACACCGGCAGGGACTAGCGCATGCTCGATCTGACCGATGAGCAGCGCCAGTTCGAGGCGACGATCAGGGAGTTTGCGCGCCGGGACCTCGCGCCCGAGATCCCGGCGCGGGACCGGGAGCACCGCCCGGACCCCGAGCTCTTCGCCAAGCTGGCCAGTCTGGGGATCCCCGGAGTCAGCATCCCGCAGCGCTATGGCGGTGCCGGCCTGGATTGGATCGCGCTTGGGATCGCCTGTGAGGAGCTGGAGTACGTCGATGCGTCCTGCCGGACCGCGCTCTCGGTGCATGCCGGTCTCTGCCTGACCGGGATCTACCAGTGGGGGACCGAGGAGCAGCGGCAGCGCATCCTGCGCCCGCTGGCCGAGGGCCGCCGGCAGGGCTGCTTCGGCCTCACCGAGCCGGACGCCGGCAGCGATGTGCGGGCGATCTCCACCCGCGCCCACCGGGAGGGAGATGCCTACCGGCTGCGCGGCCAGAAGGTGTGGATCTCCATGGGTGACTTCGCTGACGTGATCCTGGTCTTCGCCACCGTGGACCCGGCCCTGGGGCTCAAGGGCATCACCGCCTTTGCCGTCGATCGTGAGCTGGCCGGGGCCGGCCTCCGTACCGAGCCGATCGCGGACAAGTACGGGCTGCGCGCCAGCGACACCGCGGTCGTCTACCTGGACGACGCTCTGGTCCCCGCCGCCAACCGGATCGGGGAGGAGGGGGAGGGATTCAAGGTCGCCATGAGCTGCCTCGACAGCGGCCGCTACTGCGTCGCCAGTGGTGCCGCCGGGACCATCCGCGCCTGTCTGGACATGAGCGTCGCCTACGCCCGCCAGCGCCAGGTGCAGGGGCAGGAGATCGGGCGGTTCCAACTGGTGCAGCAGATGATCGCCCACATGGCGCGTGACTACGACATCGCCAGGCTGCTCTGGATGCGGGCGGGTTGGCTGAAGAACGAGGGTCGGCGCAGCTCGAGGGAGTCGGCGCTCGCCAAGTGGGTCAACTCGGAACGGGCGAACCGCTGCGCGGATGATGCTCTCCAGATCCACGGGGCTACCGGCTTCAGTGAGGAGTGCCAGGCAGCCCGCTACCTGCGCAACAGCCGGGCGACCCTGATCTATGAGGGGACCAGGGAGGTGCAGACCCAGTTGGCTGCGGAGTATGCGCTGGGTTACCGGGAGGACCGGGCCGTCCGCTGCCCACTGCCCGGCTGGCCGAACGAGTCCGAGGGGGATTCGGAGCGGTCGCAAGCCCACCCATGACAGTCGGGGTTGCACCCCTGCCGGCTGCGGTCGAGGCTGGCTGGGAGGAGCATTGGCTGCCTCGACCCCAGGGGCGGTTGCGCTACGTGGTCGCCGGGCAGGGGCCGCCCCTGGTCCTGTGTCACGGCTTCATCGGCTCGGCGGAGAACTTCGAGACGTGGGTGCCGGTGCTGGGCGAGCATCGTACCCTGATCCTGCCCGACCTGCCCGGCTTCGGTAGCTCCGACCCTCTGGCCGGCCGCCACCTGAGCCGGGCGCTGGCCTCCGAGGTTCGCATCCTCATGGACCATCTGGGGTTCTCCACCTATGAGGCGGGCGGGCTCTGCCTGGGGGCGGCGGTAGCTCTGGAGCTGCTCGCCGCCGAGCCGGCTCGGGTGAGGCGGCTGCTGCTGCACACACCCCTTCTGGGGCCGACCATGCTGCGGCGCCCGTTCCGCTTCCAGGTGGCAGCGGTCACCGCGGTGGGACCTCTGCCCATCGCCGCCGTCTCTGCGGTGGGGAGGTGGCGGGTGCTGGCCGACCTCTACCGCCGGCTGGTGGTGGAGGGGTCGGCGGATGTGGACCTCCGCTCGGCGGAGGTGAACTTCCAGAACCAGTTGCGCGCCAATCCGAGGGCGGCCCGCGAGTGGCTGGGCGAGGCGACCACGCTCGAGTTCACCGCGCTCCTGGACGGCTGGACGGGGCCGGCGGAGATCCTGGCCGCCGCCGATGACAGGATCGTCGATATAGAAGCCCTGCGCCGCTACTGCCGGCTCCGCCCCCGTCTCCGGCTGCACCTGCTCGCTGCCGCCGGCCATGGCTGGACCAGGGAGTTCATGGCGGCGCAGCAGGAGCTGCTGCAGAGGTGGGTCACGGCGACGCCCACCGGCGCATGAACCCCACCCTATTCTTCGCCGTTCGCCTGCCCGCCTCCAGCTGCGCCCAGCTGGAGCCATATCTGGCCGGGCTGGCAGGGATCTCTCCGGCGATCCGCCCGGTGCGGGCGGACGGGCTGCACCTGACCCTGCAGTTCCTGGGGAGGGTGCCGCCGGAGTCCGTCGCCGCGCTGCTCACGGTCGGGGTCGCGGTCGCCTCCGATCGGCCGCGGTTCACCATCGAGCTGGGAGAGCTGGGCAGTTTCGAGTCCGGCCATCGGCCCACGGTGATCTGGATCGGGCTCCGGCGCGGAGCCGATGAGCTGGCCGGGCTCAACCGCGAGCTGGGCACCCGTCTGGCCGCGGCGCGGCTGCCCCAGGACCGCCGCGGCTTCCGGCCCCACCTGACCCTGGCCCGGGTCAAGGGCGAGCTGGGGGAGACGGCCTTCGCTCAGGTCGCAGGGCTCGGCGCCCGCCTGCGGGCAGCCGAGTTTGAGCCCCTGCCGGTCACCGAGATCCACCTCATGGAGTCCGAGCCAGTGCCGGGAGAGCCCAACCGGTACCGGTCGCGGGAGGCACTGGCCCTGAGACTCCTCTAGGGTTGCGCGGCGGTCACCACTGGAACGGCCGGCCGTACCACGGGTGGAGGATCGGGAAGTGCCGTTGGCGCAGCAGGCGCCGTCCGCGGAGCACGAACTCACGAACCTCCTGGGGCGCCAGCAACCGGTTGAGGGTGGCCTCCAGCCGGCTCATGGCGCCACGGTCGCCCCAGAGGCGCTGCACTGCCCGGAGCCAGGCATCCGGCACCTCCTCTCCGCCCAGATCGGCCAGCACGGTCCTGAGTTTGAAGTCGACGTGAAAGGTGACCCCGTGGTCGATCCCCTTTAGCCGGCCGGAGCGGTCGACCAGCAGGTGGGCGCTCTTGCGGTCCGCGTTGTTGAGCAGCACGTCCAGGGTCGCGAGCCCCAGCAGCTGGGTGTCCAAGGCGGCTGAGTCGATCTCCTGGCCGGCATCGGGGCCCTCCACGAACTCCTGCAGAGAACCCACCCCCAGGGGTGCCTCTCGGCGCAGCACCGTGACCGGCAGGAACCCGAACCCCAGGGCGCGGTCCACCTCGAAGGAGGCGACCTCGCGACGGTGCAGGGTGCCGGCGGGGAAGTCCCAGAGCGGTCGCTCGCCACGGGCCGGCTTGTAGATCGCCCGCCTCGGCTCGCCCCCGGTGTCCAGGGTGGCCAGGAAGACTGCGTTGCTGCCGATCCCGACCCTGGCCAGGTCCGCGATGGGGGCCCGCTCCAACGTCGCCTGGGTGTCGGACTCCGCGGGAACAGTGCGATCCTCATCCTGAGCGGTCATGACGGGATCAGCGTAGCCTCCGGTACGACAGCTGGGCTGCGCCTGAGACACCGCGGATCGGCGACAATGCCGACGATGAGAGCGGGGTGCCGGCGTTGATCCACTCCCTGGAGAGCTTCCTCACCACCGCGGGGTACCTGGCCCTGTTCCTGCTGACCGTCGCACAGTGCTGCGGGTTTCCGGTCTCCAGTGAGGTGGTGCTTCCCTTCGCGGGGGTGCTGGTGGCCACCGGCACTCTCAGTCTGCCGCTGGTGATCATCGTGGCGCTGCTGGCGGAGCTGGTCGGCGCTCTCATCGCCTACGGGGTGGCCGCCTGGGTTGGGCGGCAGGCGGTGGTCGGCTTTGGCAAGCGGTTCCGGCTCAAGGAGAGTCACTTCGAAGCCGCCGAGCGCTTCTACGAACGGCGCGGGGTGGTGGCGGTGGCGGTGGGCCGGGTGCTGCCGGTGCTGCGCAGCTACACCAGCTACCCCGCGGGGTTCGCCCGCATGCCCCTGGTCAAGTTCATCCCGGCGACCCTGCTCGGGGCCTTCGTCTGGGACGCCTCGCTGTCGATTGCAGGGATGGAGCTGGGCAAGCACTTCAACCGGATCGGGGCTGTGATCAAGCCCCTGGAATATCTGGTCCTGGCGCTCCTGGTCGTGGCCCTGCTGTACGGGGTCTGGCGCTACATCAACCGACCCGCGGCCGCTGCCGAGGAGGAGGTGTAGTAGACTCTAGTTAACGTGAACGTAAAGTCTGCTGCAACCCCCGCCCCGGTTTCCGGGCGCTACAAGTGGGTGGCCCTTTCCAACACCACCCTCGGGATCCTGATGGCGGTGATCAACTCCTCGATCGTGTTGATCTCGCTGCCGGCGATTTTCCGCGGGATCAAGGTGAACCCGCTGGCACCGGCCAACGTCAGCCTCCTGCTCTGGATGCTGATGGGTTACATGGTGGTGACCGCGGTGCTGGTGGTGAGCCTGGGCCGGGTGGGGGACATGTTCGGCCGGGTGCGCATGTACAACCTGGGCTTCCTGGTCTTCACCCTGGCCTCCATCGGGCTCTCCCTGGTCTTCTTCAGCGGCACCACCGCAGCTCTGGTGCTGATCGGGTTGCGGATCGTGCAGGGGGTCGGTGGGGCTCTGCTGATGGCCAACTCCGCCGCCATCCTCACCGACGCCTTCCCCAGCAACCAGCGGGGCATGGCCCTCGGCATCAACGTCGTGGCGGGGATCTCCGGGTCCTTCATCGGGCTGGTGCTGGGAGGCCTGCTGTCGGGGATCGACTGGCACCTGGTCTTCTTGGTCTCGGTGCCGATCGGGGCGTTCGGGACCATCTGGGCCTACCTCAAGCTCAGGGAGACCGGGGTCGTGCGCCGCGCCAGGATCGACTGGCTCGGCAACGCGACCTTCGCGGTCGGTCTGATCGCCCTGCTGGTCGGGATCACCTACGGCATCCAGCCCTACGGGAGCAGCGACATGGGCTGGACCAACCCCACCGTCCTGGCCGAGGTGATCGGGGGGATCGTGGTCCTGGGGGTCTTCGTGCTCATCGAAAGGCGCGTGGAGGCGCCGATGTTCAACCTGTCGCTGTTCCGGATCCGCGCCTTCACCGCGGGCAACCTGGCCTCCCTGCTGGCCTCCATCGGCCGCGGCGGCCTCATGTTCATGCTGATCATCTGGCTGCAGGGCATCTGGCTGCCGCTGCACGGGTACAACTTCGTCCAGACCCCCCTGTGGGCCGCGATCTACATGCTGCCCCTGACGGTCGGTTTCCTCTGCGCCGGACCGCTGTCCGGGTATCTGTCGGACCGCTTCGGGGCGCGCCCCTTCGCCACCGGGGGGATGCTGGCGGCGGCGGTCAGCTTCGCTTTGCTGGCGCTTTTGCCGGCCAACTTCACCTATCCCACCTTCGCCGTCCTGCTCTTCTTCAATGGCTTCGCCATGGGCATGTTCTCCGCGCCCAACACCGCCGGGATCATGAATTCGGTCCCCGCCGGCCAGCGCGGCGTCGCCTCGGGGATGCGCTCCACCTTCCAGAACTCCGGGATGACGCTCTCCATCGGGCTTTTCTTCACCCTGATGGTGCTGGGCCTGGCGTCCGCTCTGCCCCAGTCGCTCTACCACGGGCTGGTGGCGCAGGGAGTCCCCGCCTCGGCCGCCGGCAAGATCTCCCACCTGCCTCCGGTCGGCACCCTGTTCGCGGCGTTCCTGGGCTACAACCCGGTAGCGACTCTGCTCGGGCCGGCGCTGCACGGGCTGCCGGCGGCCCGGCAGGCCGCGCTCACGGGGCGGGAGTTCTTCCCGAACCTGATCTCCAAGCCCTTCATGTCCGGGATGCGGGTCACCTTCTACTTCTCCACGGTCATGATGCTGATCGCGGCGGCGGCTTCCTGGATGCGCGGCAAGCGCTATGTCCACGAGGAGGTGGCACCGCCCGCCACCACCGCCGCTTCGGCGCCAGCCTCCAGCGCGGCTGCCCTGGCCGGGCCGGCCTCTGGCGAGGCCGCTTCGGGGCCGATCCGCACCGTCGCGATCTCGGCCAGCTACGGGGCCGGCGGGGATGCGATCGCCCGAGCGGTGGCCGCCAAGCTCGACGTGGAGTTTCTCGATCGGGCCATCCCGGTGCAGGTCGCGGCGGAGATGGCCGAGCCGCTGGAGGTGGTGCTCGCGCAGGAGGACGAGACCTACGACGCCGTGGGCGAGCTGTTCGCCGCGCTCTCCCGCGGCCTGGGACCGATGGCCCCCACGGCGGCCCCCGACATGGAGCAGGATGGCTCCGGAGACCGCTTCCGGCGCTACACCGAGGACGTGATCCGCAAGCTCGCCGACCGCGGCGGCGTGATTCTGGGCCGGGGGGCCACGGTGATCCTGCGTCACAACCCCCACGTGCTCAAGGTCCGGCTCGACGGGCCTGTCGAGGGCCGGATCCGCCGGGTGGTGGATCAGCAGGGGATCGAGGAGCGCACCGCCCGCCGGGATCAGCGCCACACCGACCAGGCCCGGCACGCCTACCTCCACCACTTTTACGGGGTCGATTGGAATGACCCCAAACTCTATGATCTGATGATCGACACAACCAAGGTCTCGGTCGAGGAGGCCGCGGCACGGATTGTGGAGGTGGCCAGACGTGTCCCGGTCGCCGTCTGAGCCATCCCCCGCCCCCGGCCTGCGGATAGGGGAGGTGGCGGCGCTGACGGGGGTCACCCCCCGCACGCTCCGCTACTACGAGGAGCTCGGCCTGATCACCCCGGACACCCGGGAGACCACTGCCCAGGGCAGGCGCTACTCCCCAGAGGAGGTCGAGCGGGTTCGCCGGATCAAGGAGATGCAGGAGTACCTGGGGGCGGGGCTCTGCGAAATCCGAGACTCCCTGCAGGCCGAGGACCGTCTGGTCGGCCTGCGCGCGGCCTACCGCCGGAGCTCATCGCCCCGTGCCCAGGCGGCGGTGTTGACCGAGGCGACCGAGGTGGTGGAGCGGCAGCTGCAGCTGGTCACCGAGCGCATCGAGCGCCTCATGACGCTCAAGCTGGAGCTGGAGCAGAGGCATGCCCGGCACCTGAAGCGCCTTGAGGAGCTGTCCGAACAGGGGGCAGAGCGCATCGGCTCTCGGACCTGAGCCCAAGGGCCAGCCTCACCGTCGGTCCGCAGGGATCGGGGTGTGCCGCAACCGTGCGGGTGGCGACAATCTGACGATGCGGATCAGCACCCCGAGATTGGATGTCAGAGAGGTTGGCCCCCAGACCTGCCCGCCCTCCTGCCGCTCTTCCGCTCCCAGCCGACCTTCCGGCGGCTCTCGCGGCTGGCGGTGGCCGCATTCGCAGAATCCGATGTTGGTGACTACATCACCCAGGAGTCCCCGGCCCCCTTGCGCCACTGTTTGGTGGCGAGCACGCGAGGCAACGGCGCCAACCGTGCCACCGCCATTTTGCGTCTCCCGAACGAGGAGGACGGGATGGCCTGGCTCGGGCTGGTGCTGGTCGGGCGGGAGCACCAGCGCCAGGGACTGGGGCGCGAGCTGGTCCGGGCGCTCGAGCTGGAGGTGGCGAGGTTGCGATGGACCGAGCTGCGTCTGGCGGTCCTCACCGGCAACGGGGCCGCACTCAGCTTCTGGCGGGCGCTCGGCTATGGCGATCCAGACAGGAGGAGGGACCAAGCTGGGCGAGACGTCCTGGTGATGAGCCGTCGGCCGCGCGGCGACTAGGCTCGAGGCCAGAGCGGTGTGCCTGGGCTGACCTCCTACCTCACACCCACCGGCGTACCGGGTACCGCGAAGGCGTCGGGCTCGCGGTGGCTCCTCCTGAGGATCTCTTCCACCGTTTCCTCGGGGGCTTGCCCCGACGAGTCCACCCAGACCCCGAGGTGCGGAGTCCCCTCCCGTAGCCGGTGATCGAGATCCTCCACGGTCCAGCTTCCGTAGGCGCGCTTGCCTCGGGCCTGCTCCCGGCGGCGCACCACGTCGGCGGTCGGCGCCAGCACCACCACGAACAGCGGACGGCTCCGGAGTCTCGACACCACAAACGGCAGCATGCCTTCGAGGAAGCAGTCCTGCAGCCCGGTGGTGAAACCGCACGCGTGGTACCCGTCGGCGGTGGCTGCCGCGAGGGAGTGACGCAGGCGAAGCTGCCGGGCCATCTCCGGCTCCGCCGACGGCGTCGCCTCTACGCGGCCTCTGACCACCATGCGACGGAAGATGTCCCCGCGGACATGGGCGCTGCGGGGAAAGCGCTCTGCCAAAAGCTGGGCCACGGTTGACTTCCCGGCGGCCGGCACCCCGGTCAGGAGGAACACCACCGGAGGCCCGCCTGCCAGCGCCGCTGTGACCGGGTCGCTGGACATCCGGCCAGGATAGCGGCGGCTCACCGCAGCCGGCCGGAGCCGGACGCTGAGGCTGGGATGATCTTCACGTTAACGTAAGATTTCGTGTATTCTGGGGGCTGAGCAGCAAGGAGGGCGCAGGCACGGCCGAAACAGTGGGGAGAGCGAAGGGCGGCGACCCCCGATACCGGGGGAAGTGGGTGACCCTCTCGAACACCACGCTGGGCACCCTGATGGTGGTCGTCAACTCCTCGATCATCCTGATCGCGCTTCCCGACATCTTCCGCGGCATCCACCTCAACCCGCTGACCCCGGGCAACACCAGCTACTTCCTCTGGCTGCTGATGGGCTACATGGTGGTCACGGCGGTCTTGGTGGTCAGCTTCGGCCGGCTGGGCGACATGTACGGCCGGGTGCGCATGTACAACCTGGGGTTCGCCGTCTTCAGCTTCTTCTCGATCCTGCTCTCCATCACCTGGCTGCAGGGGGCGGCCGGAGCCATCTGGCTGATCGGCATCCGCATCCTGCAGGGGATCGGAGGGGCGCTGCTGTTCGCCAACTCCGCCGCGATCCTCACCGACGCCTTCCCTCCGGATCAGCGCGGGCTGGCCCTCGGGGTGAACCAGGTGGCGGCCATCGGAGGATCCTTCATCGGCCTGATTCTCGGCGGCCTCCTCGGCCCTGTGGACTGGCACTTGGTCTTCCTGGTCTCGGTGCCGTTCGGGGTCTTCGGGACCGTCTGGGCCTATTTCAAGCTGGTGGAGCGGGGCGTGAAGACCGCCTCCAAGATCGACTGGTGGGGGAACCTGACCTTCGCTGCCGGCCTCATCTCCCTGTTGGTGGGGATCACCTACGGCATCGAGCCCTACGGCACCTCCAGCATGGGCTGGACCAACCCCAGCGTGCTGGGTGAGATCAGCGGGGGGGTGCTGCTGCTGTTGGTCTTCATGTACATCGAGACCAAGGTCGAGAACCCAATGTTCCGGCTGCCCCTGTTCCGCATCCGCGCCTTCGCCGCCGGCAACGTCGCGAGCCTGCTGGCCGCCCTGGGACGGGGCGGGATCATGTTCATCCTGATCATCTGGCTGCAGGGGATCTGGCTGCCGCAGCACGGCTACAGCTTCGCCGAGACCCCCTTGTGGGCGGGCATCTACATGCTGCCGCTCACGGCCGGCTTCTTGATCGCTGGCCCCATCTCCGGGATCCTCTCGGATCACTACGGGGCCAGGCCGTTCGCCACGGGCGGCATGATCGCAGCCGCGCTCAGCTTCGGCCTTCTCGAGCTGCTGCCGGCCGACTTCGGATACCCCGGTTTCGCCGCGCTGCTGCTGATGAACGGGTTGGCGATGGGGTTGTTCGCCTCCCCGAACCGGGCGGGCATCATGAACAGCCTGCCCAACACCCAGCGGGGGGCGGGCTCGGGAATGACCGCCACCTTCCAGAACTCGGCGATGGTGCTGTCCATCGGCATCTTCTTCACCCTGATAATCACCGGGTTGGCCAGCTCCCTCCCCTCGGCGCTGTACCACGGCCTCACCACCCAGGGTGTCCCCGCGGCGGCGGCGGCGAAGATCTCACACCTCCCCCCGACCGGGGCGCTGTTCGCGGCGTTCCTCGGCTACAACCCGGTCAAGACCCTGCTCGGCCCGGTCCTGGTGCACATGGCCCCGGCCAAGGTCAGCTACCTCACCGGCCGCACCTTCTTCTCCTCGCTGATCTCCCAGCCCTTCATGAGCGGACTCCACGAGGCCTTTGACTTCGCGGTCATCGCCTGCCTCATCGCGGCGGTCGCATCCTGGCTGCGGGGAGGGAAGTTCCACTACCAGGACGCCGTCGAGCCCACCCAGGCGGCTCAGCCCGGGACCCATCGAGAGCGGGAGTCCAATTCCAGTCTGCAGCCGCAAGGTGGGGCCGGCTCGCTGGCCTCGGTTGACGGATCCCCCCCGGCGCGCGCCCCGGCCGCCGGTCCAAGCCGCCCACCGAGCGGCTGAGACCCCTTGCCGCGTCCCAACGGGGCCGGCCATCGCGTCGGTGCGGGGGAGGCTCGGGCCGGCCGTGGCCGCTGGCCGGATTGCGCCGCCCGGGGCCTGTCTGCTCACGACCAGTTCCACGGGGGAAGCCGTGCCGAACGTGGCGGTCGGAACGACTACCCCGTTGAAGGGGCGACGTGCCGGTTCATGATCCAGGCGTGCAGGCCCACCTGGCGCACCCTGGCGAAGCCGAGGTCCTCGAGCAGCTCGACCGTGGCGCTGAAGAGGAAGCGGCTCTGCGCCGCACGTCCGGCGGTGGTCTCAGATATCGCCTCCACGAGGCCACCACCTTGGTCCGCGATCTGCGCGAGCGCGCCCTCGACCGCCAGGCGGGCGACGCCATCTCCCCGATGATGCCGATCGACGAATACGCAGGCGATGCGCCAGGCGGCGGGCGGCGGGGGGGCTTTGCGGTACTCCCGGGTGTGCTTCAAAGCAAGGGTGGCTGCGCCTCCGTACTGGCACCAGCCCTGGGCACGGCCATCGCTGTCGAACACCATGGCGGCATGGGCGCGACCCGAGCGGACCAGCGCCTCCTTCAGGGTGCGGGGATCGCTCACGCCGCGTTGGTATTCCATGTGGTTCGGGGCGCACCAGCACCCGCCGTAGATGCCGTGGTTGCGCTCGACGAGGTCTCTGAAAGCATCCCAGGTGGAGGGCTCGAGCCGACCGACCGTATAGTTGCGCGGGGTCATCGGGGGGCCAGCACCCGGGTCAGCGATCCGCGATGCGACCGAGCAGCTCACCCAGCTCGGTGGGCCGGCTGAACATGGGCCAGTGGCCGGAGTCGATGTCGAAGTAATCGACGCTGCGGAGGCGGGCGAGCTCGGGGACCTCGCCCCCATCGACCCACACTTTGGCCTGCGTCGCCGAGAATTCGGGACAAACGATGGTGACCGGCACCTCGAAGCGCCGCGGGTTGCGGAGATGGACGGTGGCCCTGACCACGGCCGCCGGGACCGGGACCATCTCGGCCTCGATCGCCGTCCGCTGAGCCGCGCTGAGGTCGGCAGTGTCCGGGCCCTCGAACGCATCCCAACCGGGGAACTTCAGCCACTCGTCCTCCACCGGCAGGGAGTCGAAGTAGCGGCCCCCGTCGCCGGAGGGGAACCCGCCGATCATGACCACGCCGGCGATCCCGTGCGGCCGTGCGTCCGCGGCCATCCAGGCGAGGGTGGCGGAGGCCGAGTGCCCGACGACCATGGCCGGGCCTTCGGTCGCGTCCACGGCCGCCACCACCTCGGCCTCGGTCACCCCAGGGCGAACCGACGCCTCGAAGGCCAAGACGGCGCGCTCGGCC
>DAHVMY010000031.1:0-21135 GCA_027319585.1 Candidatus Dormiibacterota bacterium
CCAGCGCTTCGGCGCGGGCGGTTCGCGGTGAGGCCAGAACCGAACCCAGCAATGGGGGAGGAACCCCGCGAGGGGTGTCACCAGCAGTGGGCTCACTGGAGTTCACGCCGTGGCAACGGCTGATCTGCCACCTGGGGTTCAACGCCGGTGGCGTGCCATGGGTGGTGCCGACGATGTACGCCCGGGCGGGGGACGTCCTCTACATCCACGGTTCCCCCGGGTCACGGATGCTGCGGGAGTCGTCCGCCGGGCAGGAGGTCTGCCTGACCGTGACCTTGCTGGACGGTTTGGTGCTGGCGCGCTCGGTCTTCCACCACTCGATGAACTACCGCTCGGTGATGGTGGTCGGCACTCCCCAGGAGGTCGTCGATCCCGACGAGAAACGGGCCGCATTCGAGGCGTTGGTTGAACACGTGATCCCGGGGCGCTGGCAAGACGCCCGTTCTCCCTCCTACAAGGAGCTGCGAGCCACCAAGGTGCTTCGGCTCGACATCAAGGAGGCCTCCTGCAAGCTGCGCCAGGGGCCGCCCAGCGATTCCGCAGACGACCTGGCGCTCACCTTCTGGGCCGGGGTCATCACCACCCGCCTGGTCGCCCAGGACGTGATCCCAGCGCCCGACCTGACACCGGGGATCCCCGTCCCCGAGTCCGTGCGGCGCTACCGCCGCGGCCAGGGTACGCCCTGGGATGGCTCGCCATCCCAGAAGGCGCGCTAGCTCGTCGGCGGCGGTCGGTCACGACCGGGCCGGGCGCCACTTGGAAGTCCGAGCCCCCCAACCGAAGTGCCGGCCGGTGTCCGGATTCCTGGCGCCGTCCGCAAGCCGACCCCGCACGAGGTGCTGCGGTCCCAGCCGGAGTCGTGGGCCGCAAGGGGGCCGAACGATCGCCGCGGCCGCCGAACCGTCGCCACAAGGTGGGCAGAGACCACGGCCTGCGGGGGAAGCTCCTTCGCCCGGCAGGTGCAGACGATCAGCCTCTGGAAGCCGCTGAGTCCCGGGTCCAGGCCCTCCACAGCGAGGCGTAGCTGCCCTGGGCCGCCAGCAGCTCCGCGTGCGTTCCCAGCTCCAGCACCCGGCCGGCGTCCACCACGGCCACCATGTCGGCGTCGCGGGCGGCCTCCAGTCGGTGGGCGATGGTGACCACGGTGCGACCGGCCAGCACCCGGCCCAGGGAGCGTTCCAGGTGGCGCGCAGCCCCCGGGTCGAGCAGCGACGTGGCCTCGTCGAGGACCAAGGTGTGGGGGTTCGCGAGCAGTAGCCTCGCCAGCGCCAGCTGTTGCGACTGCGCGGGCCCGATGACCAGGCCGCCGGAGCCGAGGGGAGTGTCGAGGCCCTGGGGCAGAGCCCTGGCCCAGGCGCCCAGATCGACCTCGTCCAGCACCTCCCAGAGGGCTCCATCGTCAGCCGAGGCATCGCTGATGAGCAGGTTGTCGCGGAGAGAGGCGGCGAACACATGCTGCTCCTGGGTCACCAGCGCAACCTCGGCGCGCAACCTCTCGGTGGGGATTTTGGAGACTTCGACTCCCCCCACTCGCACCGTCCCTGAGCCGGGGGCGAACACCCCGGCCAGCAGCAGCGCCAGGGTGGTCTTGCCCGCGCCGCTGGGCCCGATGACGGCCAGCCGGCGTCCGGGCTCAGGACTCAGGTCCAGGCCTCGCAGCACGTCCCGGCCCCGGCGGTAGGCGAAATGAACGTCCCGCGCGACGAGCCGGTCGGACCGGGGCTCATCGGCGGTCACCTCCGGCTGCGGCACCTGGCCGACCCCCAGAATCCGAGCCATCGACGCGCCTCCGATCTGTAGGGCAGCCAGCCAGCTGAGCAGGATGTCGACTGGGCCCACCAGCTGCTGGGCATAGAGGGCGGCGGTGGTGACCGCGCCAAGGCTCAGGATGCCGGCGACGTGGAAGAGCCCGCCCGCCAACAGGGCGGTGAACAGGGGCAGGATGTAGCACGCCTCGGTGGTCGGGAACAGCACCACCCGAAGGCGGAATGTCGCCCAGTCCGCCCGCAGCGAACTCCGGATGTCCTCTTCGATCCTGGCCCGCCGCCGCTCTCCCAGGTTGAATGCCTCAATGGTGCGGCCCGCGGTCATGGTCTCCTGGAGGCGGGAGTTCACCTGGGCCAGCGCGGCCTGACGATTGAGGTAGGCGGCGGAGGCGCGGCGGAGGTACCAGCGGTTGATCAGGAACAGCGGGGGGATGGCAGGGAGCAGGACCAGGGCCATCGGGGGCGCGCTGACCACCAGCGCCACCACGGTGAGGGTGGCGGTGACCGCGGCGATGCCCATGTCCGGCACCGCCCTCTGCACCGCGGTCGTCAGCAGCTCGACGTCGGTGGTCGAGCGGGTGAGCAGGTCGCCGGTCCCGGCCCTCTCCACCACCCCCAGAGGGAGGCTGAGCACACCGTCCACCAACCCCTCCCTGAGCCTGGCCAGGATCCTCTCCCCCAGCACCGCGGACCGGCTGCGGGCGAGCCGGGTCAGGACGGCCTGGCAGCAGAGCGCCACCCCGAAGACCGCGACCGCAACCACGATCCCGCGAGCTGTCTCGCGATGCGCTGCCAGTTGATTCACCAGGCCGCCCAGGATGGCGGGGCCGACCAGCCCGGCTGCGGTCGCTGCGCCCTGGACCCCGATGAGCACGAACAGCCACCATCGCTCCTCCAGGGCCAGCCGCCCAGCGGTGCGCCGGACCAGGGCGGCGTCCGCCACCGGTAGCTGCGCGGGTGCTGAGCCGGCTTCCCCGGTGCTCAAGTGGGAACCTCCTGCGAGGGTGAGCTCTCGACACCCCGCGCCACCAGCTCGCGATAGGCGTCGTGGTGGGCGAGCAGGTCGTGGTGGCGCCCCCGGGCGAGCACGGTGCCGTCAACCCAGACGACCTCGTCGGCGCGCTCCAGGAGCAGCGGGCTCGAGCTGAACACCGCGGTGGTCCGGCCCCGCCTCACCGCCCCGAGACGGCTGGCGATCTCGGCCTCGGTGTGAGCGTCGACCGCGCTGGTGGGCTCGTCGAGGATCAGCACCTCGGGGTTGGCCCTCAGGGCTGCTGCCAGGAGAAGCCGCTGGCGCTGGCCCCCGGACAGGTTGCTGCCCCGCTCGGGCAGTTCGGTTGCGAGCCCCTCCGGCAGGCCGTCGACGATGTCGGTCGCAGCGGCGGCGCTCAGAGCGACCTCCATCGGCAGCGATGCGCCCCTTCCCGCGGGCGGGGACAGCGAGTCGGAGAGGGGTCCAGCCAGCAGAGTGGCCTCCTTGGGAAGGACCAGGATGCGTCGGCGCAGCTCCGCCAGGGTGAGGCTGGACAGAGGAAGCCCATCCAAGGTGACCTCCCTCCCGCCGTTGGCCGGTGAGTACCGGCCGAGCCTCTCAGCCAGTGTGGTGGCGGAGAGCTGGTCGCCTGCCACCACGGCCACCAGGCGACCCGGTCCCACCTCGAGACCGCTCTCAGGGTCGGCGAGCGAACCAGTCCCGGACCCGAGGTCGGGAGCACGTTCTGGGAACTCGAGGTCCCGGCGCAGACCGAGCAGACGCACCACCCGGCTGGAGGCGACCAGGCCACTGGTCAGGTAATAGGCGAAGTCAACCATGGTCTCGACCGGAAGGACGAGGAACGCGGCCTCGCCATAGGCGGTCACCAGCGTCCCCGGGGTGACGTCTCCGGCCATCACCAGGCGGGCTCCGATCGCGGTGACCGCGACCAGGAGCACGCCCGGTAAGAACAGCTGCAGGGCCGCGACGGTCGCCTCCAACCTGGCGGTGCGCACGGCGGCGGCGCGGATCCGCTGGGAGGCGGCGGCGAAGCGTCGCGAGAACACCCGCTCCCCGCCCAACCCACGGAGCACGCGAAGGCCGGCCACGGTGTCGGCCGTGATCGACGAGGCGGCGGCGATCTCGTCCCGCTGCGCCCGCTTGCGCCGCTCCAGCGGCCGCAGCAAGGGCCCCAGGGTCACCACCGCCAGCGGCACCCCGACCACCACGACCAAACCCAGCGGCGTCGACTCCAGGAGCAGCACGACGGCAACCCCCACCACCGCCAGCGCGGCGCCGATCAGGCGGGGCAGCATGTCGAGGACGTTGGCGATGTTGCTGACGTCGCTGGCCCCGATCCCGGCCACCTCCCCGGCCGCCACCTGCCGGCTCAGGTCACCCCCGAGGGCGATCGCCTGGCGGGCCACCAGCCGCTGCACGCAGGAGGAAGCCAGCAGCCGGTTGGTGACCGCCTCCCGGTGGCGCAGAGCTCCGCTCCCCGCCTGCACCACCCCCAGGGCCAGGATTGCGAACGACCAACCGATGATCGCCGCGCGGTTGGCGTGGATGACCGCCTCGATGGCGGCACCCACCACCAGCGGGACCGCGGCCTGGGCCCCCATCCAGACGACCGCATACGCGCCGCCCACCGCCAGATACCGGCGCTGACGGCGGGCCAGCCAGATCAGAAACCGCCCGGAAGAGTCGATTTCGGGCGTGCCGGGCTCCAGGAGCAGAGATGGGCGCACCCGCTCCATGCTAGGCCCCAGCGTGGTCCCCGGAGGCCGGTACCCTCCCTACTCGATTGCCTCTGGCTCGCCCCGGTCCAGGTTCGGCTGGTCCCTCCGCCAGTACGCCTTCACGGCCAACTGGTCCCGGGAAAGGCCGCGCCGTTGCATGAGGTCGCGCACGGCAAGCGCCGTCGTCGCCTCGCCGGCGATGTAGACGCGGCCGCGGCCCGGCGGAAGCTCGACCGCCGCAGCCCGCCCCAGCAGGGGGCCATCCGCCCCCGGCGGCCCACCGGCGCGGTCGACGAACTCAACCACCTGCTCCAGCCCGGGTGGCGCCGGTGGCGCCTCGTGCCTTTGCCCGACCTCCAACAGCACCCGGGCTCGGTGCGGGTCCGCCACCGCCTCGGCCATGCGGAACATGGCCGGGATCGCGGTCTCATCACCGATGAAGAGATGCCAGTCCGCCTGCCGGTCGAGGGTGATCTTGCCTCGAGGAGCGATCACGTCGGAGAGCTGGTCGCCGGACCGCGCCCCCGCAGCCCACCGGGCCCCCGGACCCGAACCGTGCAGCACTACGTCGATCTCCACCTCGCCCCGGCCGAGCTCAGCTCGCCGGATCGTGTAGCGGCGGCTGACCAGGCTGCCTCCCGACCTCACCTTGACCATGAGGTCCTGTCCGGGGCGGTAATCCAGTTCGCGCAGGGACTCGGATCTCAGGAGGATGCGGCGCAAGGTCGGCGTCCAATCATCGACCGCCGCCACCTCGAGATCGAAGGGCCGCGGGGTCGGCAGGGCGTCAGCCAGCGTCCCCTGGTTCCCGCTCGTGGCCATCGACATCTCCTCAGCTTCCTTCGCGGCGGCCTGCACCGCTACACGCCATCAATGGCGATCGCCCACCGGGCCGGCGGCCGGGATCAATCGACGCCTGGCCCGGAGTGGCGACGCCAGATGAGCTTAGGACGGGTGACCCCGCCCACCCCCGGCTCACCCGGCGGGGGGTGCCATCCGCGCCGCGAACTGGTGGTACGCCTCCCACGCCCTGGGGCCGTAGACCGTGGCCGGCCCACCGTCGAGCAGCAGGGTCACCCCGATCATCTCGGCGACCTCCGCCGGGCTCGCCCCCCGCCGGGCCGCCCCCCGCGCATGGGCGGCGATGCAGCCGTCGCACCGCTTCACGATGGAGACCGCCAGCGCGATCAGCTCCTTGTGGCGAGCCTCGAGCGCCCCATCCTTGATGACCTCCCGGTGCATGGTGGCGTACGCCGACCACACCTCCGGGATCACCTCGCGCAACTCCTTCACCGGTTGGGCGAGGTCGCTCAGCACCTCCGGGTAATCGGTCCTGGTCACAGATCCACCTCCAGCCACAGTTGACGTCAGGGACGAGGTCCCAGCTCCCGCCTGCAACAATAGGCCAATGTGTTACTCCGACGGCGCGCTGCCGCCCCTTCCGCCGATCCGGGGCGGGGCCCCCGAGGGCATGCCGCTGGTGCTCACCTCGGCCGACCGGACCCGGTTCTCAGCCTACGGGGCGAGGACGGACAGAGCGGGCGCGGCGGGCATCGTGATCCTCCCGGACGTGCGCGGGCTGCACCACTTCTACGAGAAGCTGGCGCTCCGCTTCGCCGAGGCCGGCCTCAACGCGGTCGCGATCGACTACTTCGGCAGGACGGCCGGCGCCGAGGCCAGGGATGACAGCTTCGAGTTCCGTCCTCATGTCGAGAAGACCACTCCGGAGCAGATCGCCGCGGACACCGGGGCGGCGGTCACCTGGTTGCGCTCGGAGGCGGGGGGAAGCTGCCGCGACGTCTACACGGTCGGGTTCTGCTTCGGAGGGAGCAACTCCTGGAACCAGGCCGCCGCCGGACACGGCCTGGCCGGATGCATCGGCTTCTACGGCCAACCCCAGCGCACCGAGCCGTACCTCGACCAGTTGGCGAGCCCGCTTCTGATCCTCATCGCGGGCGCCGACTTCACCCCGGCCGAGGCGTACGAGAAGTTCGCGCGGGAGCTGAGCGCGCGGGGAGTGGAGTTCGAGCAGCACACCTATGAGGGTGCCCCCCACAGCTTCTTCGACCGCACCTTCAAGGAGCACGAGGCGGACTGCGCCGACGCCTGGCGGCGGATGCTCGACTTCATCGAGCGGCATCGCTTGCCGGTTCGCTGAAGCACGCTAGCCCGCCCGAAAGGCACCCTCCCGCAGCACCGGGACCACGGTGGAGCAGTTGACAGCGCTGGCCCAGTCGAGCTCCTCTTGGTGTCCCAGGCTGCGCTGCTCCCTGGCGGAGACCGTCTCGAGCAGGGTCCGGCGGATGCCGTCGCGGCGCGCCCTCAGGTAGGCGGCGGCCGCCGCCGTCGCTTCCGGAGATCGACGCCGGCGGCGCAGTCCGTCGATGACAGCGCCTGCTCCGAGCAGGTCCTCCAGCGCCGGGTCGAGGCTCCCGTCGGGCCACCGCTCCCCCGCCGCGATAACCGAGATGAACCGGCCCGCGCGGCGAGCGAAGCGGGCCACGGCGGCCGCGTTGCGGAGGCTACCCGCCACCACCACCGCCCGGCCTTCGGCGGCCGCCGCCGATATCGCGGACCCGTTCGGCGAGGGCAGCACGATGGCGGAGCCCAGCGGGAGCCGGCTCAGCGTCGCCGGGGAGAGGGAATAGGGATGGTCCGCGCTCACCAGCGAACGGGAGACCGCCAGCTCGGCGCCGACCGCGGCGGCCAGCTGCGCCGCCCCGTCCTGGTCCCACCGGTGGGGATAGACGGCGGATCCCCGCTCAAGCGCCACCGCAACCGCGGTGCTGAAGGTGATCACGTCAACGATGACCATCACGTCCGAGGTCGGGGCCAGGGCGGCGGCGCCGGCCTCCCCCCATCCCAGCCTGACCGTGAATGAGGGCATAGCGGCGGCCCGCAGCCGGGCCTCCCCGAGGCGCGCAGGGAGGGCGGCGGAGTCGCGTGAAGTCGGCATCTGGAATAGCTTGGGACATCCGGGCCTGGTTCGGCACATCGAGCCCCACACGGGCAGGCGCGGCTACGGCACCGACTCCGGGCTCTGGTTTCCGAGCCCAGGCTATAGTGAGGACAGCGCCGCTGACCAGCCAAGCAAAGGTGGACCCCACGACTTGACGCTCCCCGGTACTCTCGGCGAACTGCGGGGCAGCGAGTACCGGATGCGGTCCGTCCGGGAGGAGCTGCGGGAGAACCTGGTGGCCGCGCTCCGGGCGGGCAAGCCGCTCTTTCCCGGCCTGATCGGGTACCAGGAGACCGTGATCCCGCAACTGGAGAACGCCCTTCTGGCGGGGCAGGACGTCATCTTCCTGGGTGAGCGTGGGCAGGCCAAATCGAGGCTGATCCGGGCGCTGACCGGCCTCCTCGATGAACGGATCCCGGTCATCTCCGGGAGCGAGGTCAACGACCACCCGTACGCCCCAATCAGCCGCTTCGGACGGGACCTGGTCGCCGACCGGGGCGAACAGACTCCCATCGAATGGATCCCCCGGGAACGGCGCTTCGCGGAGAAGCTGGCCACCCCCGACACCTCCATCGCCGACCTCATCGGTGAGGTGGACCCGATCCGGGTGGCCGAGGGTCGCTATCTGGCGGATGAGCTGACCATCCACTACGGCCTGCTGCCGAGGGTCAACCGCGGCATCTTCGCGATCAACGAGCTGCCCGACTTGGCCGAGCGGATCCAGGTGGGACTGCTGAACATCATGGAGGAGCGGGACGTCCAGATCCGCGGCTTCCAGGTCCGGCTGGATCTGGACCTGGTGGTGGTCGCGACCGCCAACCCCGAGGACTACACCAACCGGGGGCGGATCATCACCCCCCTCAAGGACCGCTTCGGCGCCCAGATTCGGACCCACTACCCACGCTCGGGGGAACAGGAGGCGGCCATCATAGAGCAGGAGGCGGCCTCCTTCGACGGCCTGGGGGTGCCCCTGCACGTGCCCGCCTACATGCGAGAGCTGGTGGCGGAGATATCGCAGCAGGCCCGGCGGGCGGCGCAGGTGAACCAGCGCTCGGGGGTCTCGGTCCGGCTCTCGATCGCCAACTACGAGAGCCTGTGCGCCAACGCGATTCGCCGAGCGATCCTGCTGCAGGAGCCGGAGGCGGTGCCACGGCTCAGCGACCTGACGGCGATGGCAGCCTCCACCTCAGGGAAGTTGGAATTGGAGAGCTGGGAGGATGGTGAGGACCAGGTCATCCTCCAGAAGCTGATCCGGACGGCGGTCTCCAACGTCTTCCGCCGCCACTTCTCGATCCAGGAGTTCGCCCCCCTGATCGGCCGCTTCGAGCAGGGGCTCACCTGTGAGACCGGTGAGATGCTGGCGGCGGAGAGGTACCTCACCCTCGCTGGGGAGATTCCGGAGACCAAGCGGATCCTGGCGGACCTGGACGAGGTGATGCGCCCGGCCACGGTGGCCGCGGCGTTGGAGCTGGTGCTGGAGGGGCTGCATCTGGCCAAGCGGTTGAACAAGACGATGGTCGACGGGGCCACCGTCTATGGCAGCTGAGGCTGGGCCGTGGCCCCCGAGATGCGGCGGTACAGCCGCTGGGACGGAAGCCAGGAGGTCGGCTTCCCGGATCTGAACGAGCTCTTCTCCAAGCTGGCCGAGGACGTGTTCCACGGCTGGGACTTCGAGGCTGCGCTCCGCCGGCTGTTGGGCCAGGGCTTCACCGATGAGCAGGGCAACCGGCTCCCCGGGCTGGACCGGATGCTGCAGCAGCTGCGCCACCAGCGCGAGCAGCTGTTGCAGCATCACAACCTGGAGAACCTCTTCCACGAGCTGGAGGAGCGCCTCGACCGCATCCTCGCCGCCGAGCGCACCACCCTCAGGGACCGGCTGGCGGCGTCCGCTGGGGAGGAGGCGGCGGGGCTGCGCCAGAAGATGATCGAGGGGAGGCTGCGGCAGCTGGACGCGCTCCCCCCAGAGCCCGCCTCGGCGATCTCCGCGCTTCGAGACTACGAGTTCCTGGACCAGCAGGCCGCCCAGGCCTTCCGGGAGCTGGTGGAGGAGCTGCGGGGTCAGTTCGCCGAGGCCCAGTTCCAGCAGCTGAGCGCGGGCATGGAGCGCATGGGGCCCCAGCAGCTGGCCCAGCTGCGGCAGATGATCAAGGACCTCAACCGGATGCTGGAGCGTCAGCTGCAGGGGGAGGACCCCCAGTTCGCCTCCTTCATGGAGCGATGGGGGGAGCTCTTCCCGGAGCGGCCCGGCAACCTGGAGGAGTTGCTGCAACAGCTGCAACAGCGCATGGGGGAGATGGACTCCCTGATGCGATCGCTTTCACCGGAGTCACGCCGGCAGATGGAGCAGCTCTTTCAGGCCACGATGGACGACTCCGAGCTGCGCTCGGAGCTGGACCAGCTCGCGCGTCTGCTCTCCCGGATGATGCCCCCCGCACCGTCCAGCGCCTACCCGTTCTCGGGCGGTGACGACCTGGACTTCCCCGCGGCGCTGGAGATGATGGGACAGCTGCGCCAGATGGAGGCGGTGGAGCGCGGGCTGCGGCAGGCGTATCGCGGCGAGCCGGTTCCGGCGGAGCTGGGCCGGCAGGCGGCCGAGCTGCTGGGACCCGCGGCGGCCTCCAGCGTCGCCCGGGTGCAGGCGCTGCTGCAGCGGCTGGAGGAGAGTGGCCAGCTCCAGCGCGGCGCCCAGGGGCTGGAGCTAACCCCCTACGGCATCCGCCGCATCGGGCAGAAGGCGCTGGGGGACGTGTTCCGGCGGCTGGGCGGAGACCGTCTGGGTAACCACAGCCTCGGGCGGGCGGGCCCAGGCGGTGATCCCGGGGACGACACCAAGCGCTACGAGTTCGGCGACCCCTTCCATCTCGACGTGCAGCAGACGGTGATGAACGCGATCCGCCGCCAGGGCACAGCCGGCCCGCTGCGGCTGGCGGAGGCCGACTTCGAGGTGGTCAGATCCGACCGGACGGTGCAGTCGAGCACCGTGCTGATGCTGGACATGAGCCGGAGCATGCCGCTGCGCGGCTACTTCTACGCCGCCAAGAAGATGGCGCTGGCGTTGGAGTCCCTGATCCGCACCCAGTTCCCGCGCGACAGCCTCTACGTGGTCGGATTCTCCGACTATGCGCGCGAGATCAAGCCCGGCGAGCTCGCCCAACTCTCCTACAGTGAATACGTCTACGGCACCAACATGCAGCACGGGCTGATGCTGGCCCAGCACCTCCTGGGCCGCCACCGCGGCGGCAACCGCCAGATCATCATCGTCTCCGACGGGGAGCCCACCGCCCACATGGAGGGGGCCCAGGCGGTGTTCCGCTACCCGCCCCTTCCGGAGACCTTCGAGAAGACGCTGCTGGAGGTCCGGCGCTGCACCAAAGAGCGGATCGTGATCAACACCTTCATGCTGGAGAGCAACAACTACCTGGTCCAGTTCGTCAAGCAGATCACCCGCCTCAATCGGGGGCGCGCCTTCTTCGTGAGTCCGGAGCGGCTGGGCGACTACGTCCTGCTGGACTACGTGAGCTCTCGCCAGCAGGGGGGATGACTTTGGCGGAGACCAGCCTGGACCCCGCCCGTCGGCAGTTCCAGGAGCGCATCGTGGTGCAGCTCCGCTCACGCTACCCGGCGTGGGAGTTCCTCCCCCTGCCCCACGGCTTCGCGGTGGTCGGCAGGCGCGACCGGCACTCGGTCAGCTTCTCCCTCACCACCCTCCACCAGGCCGTGAGCCGCCCGGGGGCAGCGGTGCCCGAGGAGATCTCCCGGTTCGTGGCGGAGGCGGCGCCGCGGCTGGCGGTCGCCGAGTCGGGAGCCCCCGAGGGTGCGCCGGATCCCACCACCCTGGTGTGGTGCGTGCGGACCGAGAGGGTCATCGGCCGCTACCAGCGCTCCGGTGAGCTCCTGACCAGGCCCCTGCCCGCCGGTCTGGTGGCCTTCGTGGCGGAGGCGCTGCCAGGCGAGATCATGCGGGGGGTGTCGTTGGTGGAGGCCGAGCACGCGGGCCTGGCCGCCTCGGAGCTCGAAAGCCGCGCCGACCAGAACACCGCCGTGAGGCTGGACAGCTGGCGCCAGCGGCTCGGGGCCACGCCGCCGCAACAACGCTGGCTGTTCACCGAAGACGTTTTGTTCTCCAGCAGCCTGCTGCTGGTTCCGGACTTCCTGGCGGCGGTGGCCGACCGGGGCGGTGGCACCGCCCTCCTGCTGGCACCCGACCGGGGGGTCCTGGTAGCCGCGGTGCGGGAGGGTGCCGACCCCGACCAGCTCCGACACATCGGCCGGCGTCTCTATGGGAGGGCAAGCAGCCCGCTCATCCCACAGCTGCTCACCACGAACGGCCGCGAGATCCTCCTCCACCCCTCCGAGCGCGAGCCCCGGCGCCCGTGGACCGGGTGGCGCCAGGTACTGGGCCGTTGACTGGCGTCGTGGCCGCGGCCCCGCCACAGGTGACGGCGGCGGTGGCGGAGCTGGCGCAGCGGGCGCGCGAACGCTATGGGGAACCGATGGTGGGTGTGACCGTGCTCCCGGGAGGGGTGATGGGCCACACCGCCACGACCGGTCAGAGGGACGAGGTGGTCGAGCTGCTCGCCGCCAGCTGGCCCGGGGCCCGCAGCCGCATCCTGGTGCTCGCGACCAGGCGGGCACGCCTCTGCCTGGGGCCATCCGCCCAGACCCTGGACATCTGGCGGCGACCTCCGGGAAGCCCGGGTGAACCTGAGCGCTCGACCCAGCTGCTCCCCGGTGACCCGGCCGCCGACGTGGTCGCCTTCCGCAGCTCGGGGTTGCTGGTCCGCGCCCCCGGAGAGGCCATGGGGTGGGTCGACCGGGATGCTGAGTTCGTCCTCGGCCCCCTGCGCGGCGACGCCGCGACGAACCTCGGGGTGGTCGGTCAAAGCCCCCAGCGGGGCTGGGACCCGGAGCTGATGCTGGGCACCGCGCTGGATCAGCTCGGCAAGCCCTACTTGTGGGGAGGCACCGGGGGCGGGGGCTTCGACTGCTCCGGCCTGGTCTGGCGCGCCTTCCTCAATGCTGGCCTGTTGCTGCCCAAGCACAGCCGCCAGCAGCGCCGGCTGGGAGCCCAGGTTCCCCGCCGCGACATCCAGCGTGGAGACATCCTGGGGGCGGTCAGCCGGGGTCCGCGGCGGACCAGCCATGTGGCACTGGCGCTCGGTCCAGACGAGGTCGTGCACGCCTGCAGCGAGCTGGGGGTGGTCCGCCGGGAGCCTCTCTCCGCCTTCCGCCAGCGCTATCAGATCCTCACCGTGCGCCGCATCCCGGGAGGGCGGGCCGCCAATCGGTAACCTTGGCCATGTGATCGCCCCCAGATCTCCCGCCGGACCCGCAGCCGAGCTGCGCCTGCCCGCTGCCCTGGCCGGGCTGCGCGACTCCCGGGTAGACGTGGTGGGGATTGCCGGGGTGGAGGGCGGTGAGATCGCCGGCTACCTGCTCGCCGCCGGATTCACCAGGGTGGTGGGACATGACCAGCAGCCCGATCTCGAGCAGCTGGGAGCGGCCCACCGCCTCGCCCACGCCGGCATGCTGGAACAGCGGCGGCAGAGCGCCCTGGAGCGGCTCCTGCAGGGCCTGGCCCAGCTCAACCTCGGGGACCGCTATCTGGAGGGGATCGCCGAGTCCGAGCTGATCATCACCACCCAGGCCTGGTTTCTCAACCCGGCCAACTCCGCCCTGCACCGGCTGCGCGCAGCCGGCCACCCGTTCTACTCCCTTATCCAGGCCTACCTGGACCTGGCCCGTGGCCCCGTAATCGGGGTCACCGGCAGCCATGGCAAGTCCACCACCTCGGCGCTGGTGGCCGCCGGGCTGCGCCGTGCGGCCATCTTCCCCAGGGTGTGGTTGGGCGGCAACGACCGCCACGACCAGCAGGCGCTGGAGGAGGTGGCACGGGACGGCGCGGGCGAGGGCTGCCTGGTGCTGGAGATCTCCAACCGGCAGCTGCTGCAGGCGACCTCCGCCCCAGCGATCGCAGCCATCACCAACATCACCCCCAACCACCTGGAGGAGCACGGCGGCATGGCGGGGTATGTCGCCTGCAAGCGCCGCATCTTCGATCTGCCCGGGTGCCGGGTGGCGATCCGCAACGCCGACGACCCGATCAGCGTGGGCACCGGTCCGCTTCGAGAGGGGGTTGCCGAGCTGCGCTTTGCCATGTCCCGAGCTGGGCTCGGCGACTGGGATGGGGCGTTCCTGGACCAGGGTCAGCTGTTCGAGCGGCGCCACGGCCAGGAGCAGGCGGTGCTGGCGGTGGACTCCCTGCGGCTGCGAGGCGACCACAACCGGGCCAACGCGCTGGCGGCGATCGCGGCCTGCTCAGCGCTCGGGGACCGCACCGCCAACTCCCAGGAGGCGATCGGCGAGGGGATCAGCCGCTTCGGCACCCTGGCCCACCGGATCCAGCTCATCTGGCAGGAGCAGGGGGTGGACTACTACGACGACCTCTCCAGCACCACCCCCCAGTCCACGGTGGCCGCCATTCGGGCCATCGCCAAGCCGGTGACCCTGATCTGCGGCGGTGACGACAAGGGGATCCCCTTCGACGAGCTGGTCCAGCAGCTGGACGGCCCGGTCCGGCGAGTGCTGCTGCTGCCCGGCCCCGGCTCGGACCGGATCGCCGAGGCCGCCAACCGGCGCTCCCTGGGAGGGCTCGTAGAGCCGGTCGCGTCCCTGGAGGAGGCGGTCACCCGGGCTCACCGGCTGAGCCGGCCGGGGTCCGCCGTTCTGCTCTCCCCCGCCTGCCCCGGCTTCTTCTCCGCCCATTACCGCGAGGGGGGCTACCGCAACCTGGTCCGGAGGCTGTCTACTTCTCCTCGTCGACGAAGGGAGCCAGGGTGAACGGATCCAGCGCCACCAGCTCGAAGGCGGCACCGCAATTCGGGCAGTCGACCAAATCCCCGACCGCCTCAGCCTCTGACAGGTCCAGCTGGGCGCCGCAGTCGGGACACTCCTGCTCGGCCGGGATCGTCTGGGACATGGCCTCCCTCCTGTGCTGAGCCGCGAGCCGGCGGAGCCGCCGCCGGGCCAGTGGGCGCACCTTCGACTCTTTGAGACGAGTGTACCGGTCGACTGCCGGGTGACCCTGGGCGAGGGTGCAACCCCTCTGCAGGAGGTCCCGGAGCTGGCCGCGGCACTCGGGGTACCCGGCCTTCTGGTGAAGCGCGAGGACCTCTCCCCCACCGGCTCCCACAAGGCTCGGAGCCTGGGGCTGCTGATCTCGGATCTCCTCTCCCAGGGCCGCCGGCAGGCGGTCATCTCGTCCTCGGGCAACGCCGCGATCGCCGCCGCCGCGTACTCGAAGGCGGCGGGGATCCGGACCCTCTGCCTCATCTCGCCGCTCATCCCAAGGGTCAAGCTGGAGGCCCTGCTGGGACACGGCGCGACCGTGGTCGCCAGCAGCCGGCCGGTCGAGCTGCTCCACCACGCCAGCCACCGCTGGGGGCTCGCCGACCTGCGTGCCTCCACCCACCGTCTGGGGCCGGTCGCCTACCGCGGCATCGCCGCCGAACTGGCGGAGGCGGGCCGCTGGATCGCCGTGTTCACCTTCGCCAACAGCGGCGCCACCGCCCTCGGGCTGGACCAGGGCTTCCGGCTCCTGGGGGAGGAATCGCCGCAGCTGCACGTGGTCGAGGGCTGGCCGGGTGGCGAGCTCACCAGGCCGTGGTACCGCGGGTCCACGCCCCGGCCCGGGGCCGGAGTCGGGGACCTGGGCACCCGCAGAAGCCGGTTGACGCCGGCGGTGAGGAGGGCGATGCGGGAGAGCGGCGGGCGCGGCTGGCGGGTTGATCGAAAGCAGCTGGATGAGGTCGTCGAGCTGGCGGCGGGACTGCGACCGCCAACGTCCTGGGAGGGGCTGGCGGCGCTCGCCGCGGCCCGGCAGTGGGCGAAGACCGCCCACCCAAAGGGGCCGGTCGGAGTCCTTCTGACCGGGGCGTCGGAGCAGCTGGACCGGACTTTGCATCCTGACATCTCCCAACTGGTCCCAGTTGTGGAGACGACGTCGGAGCTGGACCGCCTGCTGGAGCTGGCCGGGTTCCAGCGGGCCCCCGCCGGTGACTGACCGGCAGGTGGTGTTCGTGGGGCCGGAGGCCGCCCCCGCCATCGCCAGTGGCTGGCTGGTCGCCTGCGGGGATGACTCCGGGCTGCGAGGGCGAGACGGCGATCTTTTGGAGATCGCCCAGGCCCAGCGCTCCAGCGCGGCCCTGCTGGAGACCCCCGCGGTCCAGCGCCTTCTGCGGCAGCGGGCGGCCGGGGTGGTGGTCTGGAAGTCCTCGGCTGTGGTCGAGCGGACGGTTTCCGAGCTCGGGGTCAGGTTGGCGAACAGCCCGGCCGCGCTGGCCCGACGACTGGAGAACAAGGCCCACTTCAGCCGGGCCGCCAGCCAGGCGGGGCTCCCGGTTCCCGAATTCGTGGCCGGCCCCGCCGGACCCGAGCTGGCTGCGGCCGCGCGGCCGCTGGGGCTGCCCGCGGTCTTCCAGCTCGCCCACGGGTTCTCCGGAGCGAGCACCCATCGGGTGGACAGCGAGGAGGCGCTGCTTCGGCTCAACCTGGGCTATAGCGGACGACCCTGCCGGATCTCCCGGCTGGTGGAGGGGCAGGCGGTGACGGTGTCGGGAGTCTCCCATCCGGAATACCTGGAGATGGGCAATCCATGCCTGCAGCTGACCGGGATCGACATCCTCACGCCCCATCGGATGGGATCCTGCGGCAACGACTTCAGCCGGCCGGTGCCCCACCGGGCCGAGGTCGAGGTGGCGGCGCTGGCGGTCGGACGCTGGGTGCGGGAGCAGGGTCACCGGGGGGTGTTCGGGGTCGATCTGGTGGTCGAGCCCGATGGCCACTGCTGGTGCATCGAGGTGAACCCCCGGCTGGTCGCCAGCGTCCCCCTCTGGAGTCTCTCCGCCCGCGACACCGGGGGCCCGTCACTGCTCGACCTCCACCTGAGCTGCTTCGGGCTCTCGGCCGCCCGGAGGGGACCGATCAGCTGCCACTGGTCGCAGCTCATCCTCTACCGCAGGCGCGAGCTGACGCCGGCTGCCCCTCCCGCGACCGGCACCGGCGAGATCGACTCCGAAGGCCGCTTCACGCCGACCGGAGAGCTGTCGCTGGACGGTCCTCCCCCAGGGAAAGTCGGGCTGGTGGTGCGCCGGACGTCCCACGTCGGGGGAGAGGCGGCCAGGGTCATCCTGGAGGGACCGCTCCTGGACTCCGAGGGGGCGCTGCTGGCACCACTTCGGACGCTGGCGACCCGCCTGCGCTCACAGATCGAGGCGCCGGACCCCGACTGAAGCTGTTTCGAGGTGGCCCCGAGGCGGTACCTTGGGGGTGTGGAGTTCCGTGACTACTACACGACCATGGGGGTGCCCCGCACCGCCTCGGACAAGGAG
Source organism: Candidatus Dormiibacterota bacterium (assembly GCA_027319585.1). GTDB lineage: Bacteria > Chloroflexota > Dormibacteria > Aeolococcales > Bog-877 > AG-12. The sequence continues at coordinate 16,827 of DAHVMY010000031.1, forward strand.
ATCCGGGCGCGCTACCGCAAGCTGGCCCGCGAACTGCACCCCGACGTCAACAAGGACCCCAAGGCCACCGAGCGGTTCAAGCGGATCAACGAAGCCTACGAGGTGCTCAAGGACCCCGAGAAGCGGGCCAAGTACGATCAGCTAGGCGCCGACTGGGAGCAGTTGGAGCGGGCCCAGGCCAACCGCCCGCCCCGGCCCACCCACTCCACCCGGTCCTCCTCCACCTCCGGCGCCCACTTCTCCGGCTTCAGCGACTTCTTCGAGACGTTCTTCGGCGGGCGCGGCAACGAGCCGGACCCCCTGGTTGACCTGGAGCTGGAGCGGTTGCGGCGTGAGCAGCAGGCGCCGCGACGTGGCCAGGACAGCGAGTACACGGTCGAGGTGACCCTGGCGGAGGCGATCGCGGGCAGCGATCGCAACCTCCAGATCTCCACCTCCGAGCCCTGCGCCACCTGCCACGGCACCGGCCGGGTCTCGGAGCCGGGTTCATCCGGGGGAACCGCGGTCAAGGTCGAGCTGAAGACCTGTCCCACCTGCAGCGGGACGGGGCGGCAGTCACGTCAGCGCAGCCTGCGGGTCACCATTCCCAAGGGCGTCACCGAGGGCTCCCGGATCCGGGTCTCCGGAGAGGGCGCGGTCGGGGCCAACCAGGGGCCGCGCGGAGACCTCTACCTCAGGGTCAAGCTCCGGCTGGACCCCGGCGTGGAGGTGCAGGGGCGAGACGTGCACATGGTGCTGCCGGTGCGCGACTACCGAGCGGCGCTCGGAGGCCGGCTCCAGGCGAACGCCCCCACCGGCAGGCTGGAGGTCACGATCCCCGCTGGCTGCCCCCCCGGCCGCATGCTGCGCGTGACCGGCAAGGGGATTCCTGCTTTGCGCGAGTCAGGCCAGCCGGGGGACCTCTACCTCAGGGTCCGGATCACCACCGCCACCGACCTGAAGGAGGCGGAGCGCCACGCCTACCTGGAGCTGGCCCGGGCCGACGGCCAACCGGGCTGAGGGCCGACGTCAGCGCGGCTTCTCGGTGGGCTGGATGAGGAAGATCCAGATGTCCCAGATCATGTGGCTGACCACCAGCGCCGGCATCGGGACCTCCAGCGCCGCCAGCGTTGACCAGGCGGCGCCGGCCATGGTGGCGGCGCCAATCAGGGTGGCGTTGAGGGTGCAGAGGTGAGCGCCTCCGTAGAGGGCTGTGGCGGCAGCGGCCCCCCTCCATCTGCCCAGTCTGGCCGCCAGCCGGCGCTGCAGGAGGCCCCGCCAGAAGAGCTCCTCGGCCGGGGCCACCACCAGGCCCAGGCGCAGCGCCAGCTCCGCCCGCGGGCGCAGGCGGCGCAGAGAGTAGATGTCGCCGATCTCCTGGGATCCGCGCGGCATCACGCGGCGGGCGGCGCGGTCCCCCAGGCTGAAGATGCCGTAGAGGAAGGCGGCGACCACCGTGCCCGCCACCAGGTGGGCGGCGCGGGGCCGCTCCCGGCGCAGCGATGGGTCCGCGAAGAGCGCGGTCACGCCCAGCACGGCCCCGGTCCGGGTCATCCGCTGCCAGAACCTGCGCTTGGGCCCACGGAAGGTGGCGAAGAAGGCGAGGTAGGCCAGGGCCGTGGCCGCCTCCACCCAGAACCCGGCGCCGCTCGTCCCCGGCGAACGTCTCCTCATAGGGTCATCCTCCCGGCCGCCACACGGCGGTGACCGCCAGCCCGAGCACCAGCAGAACGCCAAAGGTCATGTGCAGCTGCGCGGTCTGCAGATCGATCATGGATATCGCGCGCTGCTGGCCGGCAGCGCCCAGCTCGGAGGCCCGCAGCGCCCTCACGAACAGGGGCAGGGACAGAACCGCCAACAGGCTGAGCGAGGGGATGGCCGCGAAGGCGACCCCCAGTGCCAGCGCCATGTACGCCCCCACCAGGAGGAAGACGTACAGGGCGTGGGCGGTGCGTCGGCCCGCCCGGATCGAGACCGTGCTGATCCCGGCGCGGGCATCCTCGCCGATGTCGCGCCACTCGTTGCCGTGCAGGATCGCCGTAACCAGAAGGCCGATGGGGATGCTCACCACCGCGGCGGTCACCGACCAGCGTCCGGTGATCGCGAAGTACCCGCCCAGGACCATGAGCGGCCCCATCAGGATGAATACCAGGGGCAGGCCGGCGGCCCGGTACTTGTACTGCAGTGGGGGGGCGGTGTACCCCCAGCCGCCGACCAGGCCCAGGACGCCCAGGACCAGCAGCTCCCAGCCTCGAACCGCGATCAGGTAGACCCCGATCGCGGTCGCCAGCCCGAAGGCCAAGGCGGCGAGCGAGAACGCCGCCCGCTCTCTGACCCTGCCGGTGACCAGGGCCCGGCTCGCCCGGGGCGAGGTGATCGAGTCGACCCCCTTGCGAACGTCGTAGATCTCATTGACCACGTTGGTCCCCACCTGCAGCAGCACCCCGCCCACAAAGGCGAGCGCGAACAGCGGCCAGTTCATGGCATGGTGGGCGAGCGCCAGCCCCCCGGCCGCCGCCACCGGGATCGCGGCCGCGGTGAGGCTGAACGGCCGCGCTATCTCCAGCCAGCCCCGCGCGCGGCGGCCCAGCCCTGGCCGTTCGGATCCGTCCCCCCGCCGTGCCTGCGGGAAGGCGGTGACGGCGGTGCCCGAGGCGTAGGCCACCGCCGCCTGCAGCAGCGCCGCCACCTGCTCATCCTCCTGGAGGATCGGCTGCAGGATCGGCAGGGTCATCCCGGCCTGGTGATACCGCTCAGCGCCCTCCGCGATCTCATCGGGGGTCCCGCAGAGGATGAAGGCCTCGACCAGCTGGTCGGGGATGAGCTGCGCCGCCCGGTGGTAATCCTCGCGTCGCCAGGCGGACCCGATCTCCTGGCGCAGTGCGGGGTCGAAGCCCGCCTGGACCAGCGCGCGGTCGGATTGCACGGACAGCATGTAGATGACGAACGGCTCGCGCTTGGCCCGGTCGAGCGCCAGCCGCCGGCTGCGGTCCGCCAGGGCCAGCAGATAACCACCGACCTGCACCGCTCCGTCCGGACGGCCCGCGGCCCGCCTGGCCGCCTCGATCCGGCTGACCCCCACCCGCAGGGCGGCCAGTGACTCGGCGGGGCGGGCCAGAAAGCCGTCGGCCCGCCTCCCCGCCAGCTCATGAAAGGCCCGGCGGTAGCCGGCGACCCAGAGCTGGACCGGGTGCAGCGGGGGGAACATCGGCTCAATCTCGGGCACCCCCTCGCGGGTGGGCAGCCGCTCGCCCCGCCACAGGCGGGTCAGATCATCCATCGCCCGCTCCACCTTCTCGATGGCCGCCTGAGGCTGGTAGGAGACTCCCAGCTGGGCGAGCCGCAGCGGGAGCGCCGTGCCCAGCGCCAGCGTGATTCGGCCCGGTGCCATCCCGTCCAGGGCGCTTACCGTCATTGCGGTGAGCACCGGGTGGCGGGTGCTGGGGTTGAGGGCCCCGAGGCCGATGCGGATCTCGGGCACGCTCTGGGCGACCGCGGTGGCGTAGGTCACGGCGTCGCGCTCGAAGTAGGTCTCGTGGAAGAACACCGAGTCGAGCCCGAGCGCGGCCGCCTGGCGGGCGTAGCTGACGGCGGCCGCCACCTCGCCGTGCCCCCCGAGCCCCAGGCCCACCGGTCTCATGGCGCCTGCCATCTCCGCCTCCTAGAAACCGCGCCCTTGGCGTCTCCTGGCCAGTTTCCCAAGGTTAGTGGCTCCCCCTCCCACGGCCGCGCCGTGGTCAGGGGGCGAAGGGGCGGCTGGGACGCGCCAGCTCGATCTCACCGTCGGGCCGCAGCATCACCTCAGGCGGCTGCACCCTGCCGTTGTAGCACGAGAACATGGAGGACGCGTAGGCCCCGGTCTCGGCCATCACCACCAGGTCGCCCCGGTCCAGCGGTGGCAGGTCGTGGACGCCAAAGGTGTCCGTGCTCTCGCATAGCGAGCCCTCGACCCGGGTGGGCCTCCAGTTGGCGTCCGGCCCCTCCGGGGACCGGACCGCAAACACCGAGTGCCGGGCCCCGTAGAGCGCGGGCCGCACCAGCTCCGCGAAACTGGCGTCCAGGATCACCTGCGGATCCGCCTGCCGCCGGCGCACGTGGAGGACTTTGGTCACCAGCCAGCCGCTGCTGGCGACCAGATACCGCCCGGGTTCAATCGCCAGGCGGACGGGCGAGGGGGTGCCAGCTGATCGGAGCTCCGCATCGAAGGCCAGGCGAAAGTCCTGGGGGCTGGGCCCGACCCCGGACGCGGCGGGGAATCCGCCGCCCACATCCACGGTGTCGACCTCGGCATGTGTGGCGGCCAGCGCGCCCGCCAAATGGCAGGCCCGCT
>DAHVMY010000032.1:0-20491 GCA_027319585.1 Candidatus Dormiibacterota bacterium
CCCAGCAGGTTGGGAACCGGCATCGGCATCGCCGGATTGCCGAGTGGAGCCACCTGCAGCTTGGTCTGCTTCTGCTTGTGAATGATGTTCAGACCGTAAAAGGTGAAAAAGATGGCGGAGTCCCAACCCAGGGCAGCGGCGGTGGTGGCCAGGATCAAGGGCGGGTAAGCCATGTCGAGGGTGCCCTTGGTCGAGATCAGGGCAATCTTCTTGACACGGGCCTCCTCCTGTCTAGCCTTCTCCGCCAAATACTCGTCCACAGCCTGGCGGACCATCTCCTGCATCTCGGTGGGAGCAGAGATTGGAGCTTGCATCGTGAGCCCTCCGCGCTGGCCTTGCCCGGTACCCCCGGAGCAGGAGGTCAACCATATTCGGATGTCGGCATACTATGCTTCCTGCGCTGGAAGTCAAGCCCCAGGCTCACTGCACCCGAGGAGGAGGCCGATGGCCAACAAACTGCTGATCATGATGACGTCAGGTCCGGACTCACCACATCGCCTGGGCACTCCGTTCTTTCAGGCGATGGCCGCAGCCGCTCTCGACTACGAGGTGCTGATCGTGACCACCATGGACGCCACCCTCCTCTTCAAGAAGGGAGTCGCCGAAGGGCTGACCGTCAAGGAGGGCGCCAACAAGTCGGTGCTGGACTTCATCCGGGAGGCGAAGTCAGCCGGGGTTGGCCTGTACGTTTGTCCGGCCTCGCTCTCCCTGCATGACCTGTCCATGGATGACCTGATCCCCGAGGTGGACGCGGCAATGGGCGCGGCCCGCTACTCCGAGGTGGGGATGGATGATGACTGCCGGGTCTTCTGCTATTGATGGACGCCCCGACTCCCTCCTCGCAATTCACGATCACCAGTCGGCGGCGTTCCGCCTTCCACCTCCAGAGCCCCGACGGATCGCCGCTCACCTTCCCCACCCGGCAGGCCGCCGAGGCCGTCTGTGCAGCCTTGAATCGAGAAGACCCGAACGATGAGGAGCCGGAGTATCTGGTTGAGGAGCACAGTTCAGCATGAACACAGGCAACGATCTCGCCAAGGTTTCGGTGTCGTCTGCCGGCGCGCGACAGGAATACTCCCTGCCCTGGGAGACGACGGTCGCAGATCTGCAGCGGCTGGCGGGGGAGCGGTTCGGAGCCGAAGCTGCGACCGGGGCCGAGCTCTGGTGCACTGACGGAACCTCCATGGCCACCAAGCTGGAAAGGACGCTGGGCGAACTCAAGGATCGGCTGATCTGCCCGCGGCGCGAATTCGAGCTTCGCCCGCACCGACCCCGAAGATAGGTCCAATGCTCTGGCAGGTCCAGCCGTCCGTCTTGAGCAGCGCCGACGACCGGCAGGGCACCAGGGCACGACCGAAGCGGAGCCTTGCGAAGCCCCCTCGCCCGGCCCAGAGGTTCCGGCCCGACCGCGGTGCCCCCGATTTGAGCACGGCGTTGGTGTACGCCTGAGAGGAGGCCAGGGACCAAACACTGGCGAGTGAGTGGGCGGCCGGCAGGTCGGCCCAGCAAGCTGGGCCGCGAATCGGTGCAGCCTCCGGCTGGTCTGCTGCTCCGCCAGGCGATCCGCTGGCGCCAACATCAGGCCTCACTGGTTGGGCAGCAGCACCAGTCCCGCAGGTACCTTGGGAAAGAAGTAGGTGGACTTTTGCGGCATCGCCGCACCGGCCACGGAGACCGCCCTCACCTCCGCCACGGAGGGGGGGTTGAGCAGAAAGCCGACCGCTCCCCGCTCTCCGACCAGTCGCACCGCCTCCGCCGGATCCCTGGTGTAGCGCAGCCGGCCGGCTTGCAGGTCATCCGCGCCAACCCCGAGATGAGCCTCCAGGATCTCGCGATTCAGGACCGTGACATCAAGGTGAGCGGCGGTCCCCGGTCCGCTGGCGGCCTGTCGGCGGCGGGACACCAGCCAGGTGGTGTCGGAGTCGAAGATCACAAACGAGTGCCAGGCCTCACGCAGCTCCGTCAAGCCGACGAGTCCCGGTGTGATCCCGTCCATCCGCTGCGCCCGCCAGCCCGCTCCGACCAGCGCAGTCATAAGCTCATCGGGATCCAGAGGGCTGTTGAGCAGCACCCGGTGAGTCGGCAGGATGACGGTCGCCGGATCCTCCAGGGGCGCCAGCAGAGCGAGCACCCCAGGCAGGTGCAACCCCAGAGCGGTCTCATAGCGGTGGTGACCGTCCGCTATGAACAGGCGGGTGGAACCGAGGAGCTGGCCGATCGCCGCGACCGCCGCAGGGTCGCGCACCCTCCAGAGCCGGTGGCACTCGCCGCCCCGTTCCCCCTCGACCATGGCTTCCGCCACCGGCGGGCTGGCGGCGATCTGGTGCTGCAGGGCTCCCATCACCTCGGCACCGTCCTCAAACAACAGAAGGATGGGCGAGGTTTGGACTCCGGTCGCGAGCAGGAGCCGGAGCCGGTCCTCTCGCGGGCTGGTCAAGGTCAGCTCGTGGCGCAGGACCTCCCCCCGATCGTAGGGAACCGGCTCGACCGCGGCGAAGCAGCCCAGGCGGGTCCGCTCCCCGGTGCCATCGGGAGCCGGGAAGGAGTGGCGATGGATGTAGAGGGAGGGCTCGGGGTCGCGCACCATGAAGCCCTGCTCCTGCCACACCCGCAGGTGGTCCCGCGCCCTCAGGTACTGATCCCGCACCCCGTCCTGGTCGTCGCTGTAGCGCCTTCCCAGCTCGACCCGGACCACGTTCTGCATGGCACGGGAGTAGAGCTCGGATTGCAGCTCCTCGGTGATCACGTCATAGGGCGGCGAGATCACGTCTGCCAGGGGGATCCGATCCGGGTCGTAGCGCAGGGCGCGGAACGCGGAGACCCTAGGCAAGGCGACCGATCTCCACTTTGTGCACACTCTCCACACCATCGATGTGGAGAAGTTGCTCCATCACCGATCCCGGCACCGGTTCGTCGACCCTGATCGCGGTCGCCGCCGTCCCCCGCGGCCGGTCGCGCCCCACCTGCATCTCCGCGATGTTGATGTCGCGCTCGCCGAGCAGATGTCCCAGGTCCCCGATCAGGCCGGGACGGTCGCGATGGGAAAGCACCAGAAACGATCCGTCCAGCAGCAGGTCGATGTGGAGCTCTCCCAGCCTGATCACCCGAGGTTCGCCCAGCACCAGGGCTCCCTCCAGCACGGCCGGCCCACGGCCTCGGGCCTGCAGCAGGATGGAACCGGGAAGGCCAGGCATCCGAGAGCTGCGCTGCTCGGTCACCTCCACCCCGTGGCGCAAGGCCATCTCCATGGCGTTCACCGGGGTCACCCGGTCGTGGGAGAACGAGCTCAGCATTCCGCTCAAGAGCGCCGCGGTGATGGCGGCGGTGTGCACTCCGGCGACCTCTCCCTGGTAGGTGATCTCCACGGATTGAAGGGCCCCGCCCCCGAGCTGCGCCCAGAGGCTCCCCATCCTTCTGGCCAGCTCCTGGTACGGCACCACCAGGGCCACCTCCTCCGCAGCCACCGGCGGGGTGTTCACCGCCCACCTCGCGGGACGGCCCGCCAGGACGTCCGCGATCTGCTGAGCGACATCCGTGGCGACCAGAACCTGGGCCTCCTTGGTGGAGGCACCGAGGTGCGGGGTGACCAGGATCCGTGGGTCCTGCAGCAGCGGGTGGTCGGGTGGGGGCGGCTCCTTGGTGAACACGTCGACCGCCGCTCCCGCCAGGTGCTCTGAGGCCACCGCCTCGGCGAGGGCCAGCTCGTCCACGACGCCGCCACGCCCCACGTTCAGCACCCTGGCCCCAACCGGCATGAGGGCGAGCTCGCGAGCGCCGATCATCCCCCTGGTGGCATCGTTGAGCGGGGTGTGCACGGTCACGATGTCGGCCCGGCCCAGAACCTCATCCAGCGTCCCCAGCTCGATCCCGAGTTGGGTCGCACGCTCCTCGGCCACCAGGGGGTCGTAGGCCACCACCCGCATTTGCAGCCCCTTGGCGAAGTGGGCCACCTCCATCCCGATCTTCCCGAGCCCGATCACCGCCAGCGTCTTGCCCCGGAGTTCGGTTCCCACCAGGGCGGAGCGCTCCCACCGCCCCTGGCGCAAGGACCAGTCGGCGCGAGCCACGTTGCGGCAGAGCGCGAGCATCAGAGCGACGGTGTGCTCAGCGGCGGCCACGGTGTTGCCGGTGGGCGCGTTGACCACCAGGATCCCGCGCTCCGTGGCAGAAGCCACGTCGATGTTGTCGACCCCCACTCCCGCCCGCCCGATGACCCGCAGAGAGGTTGCGGCCTCGATCACCGGCCGGGTGACCTTGGTCTCACTGCGCACCACCAGAGCGGCAACTCCCGGGATCCGCGCAACCAGCTCTGCCTCCGAGAGCCCGGTCGCCACCTCCACCACGCCCGCCTGGCGCAATTGGGCCATACCGGCCTCCGCCAGCTGATCGGCGACCAGAATTCTGGGTGCGTTGTCACCGGGATGGGTCATCGGCTCTCCAGAGTCGTTGCGCCAGCCTGCCCCGGCGGGACCAGGGCCGACTCTGGCGCTTTGATCTCAGTCTACTTTGGCTCCGTGGGTGGGCACGAAGGGCTGGTCCCAGAGTCGGATCCCCCCCAGGATGCCGGCGTCGTTGTCCACCAGGGTCACGTCCTCACCCAGCTGCCGGGTCACCCTGGAGGAGTTCCCCCCTCCGATGTAGAGGTGGTCGAAGAAGAGCAGCGCTCTCACCACCTTGACAGTGCGCTCCACCCGGCGGTTCCAGCGCTCCTCGCCGATGCGCTTGCGTACCTGGTCGCCCAGGTACTCGTTGTAGGTCTTCTTCTTGTGCAGGGGATGGTGGGCCAGTTCCAGATGGGGAGCCAGACGGCCGTCCTTGAAGACCGCACTGCCGACGCCGGTCCCCAGGGTCAAGACCACCTCCAGGCCCTTGCCCTGGACCACGGCCATGCCCTGCACATCCGCGTCGTTGCCGACCCTGGTGGGCTTGCCCAGGGTCTTGGCGGTCTCGGCGGCGAGGTTGAAGTGGTCCCAGGCACGGACCAGCTCGGGAACCTCGGGGGTCCCATCTCCCCCCTCGAGGACGAAGTGCGGCGCGCTGAGGACCTGGCCGTCCCGAACCACCCCCGGGAAACCGACCGAGATGCGGTCGAACAGAGGAAGTGATTTGGCGATCGTGGAGAACACCTGCAGCAGCCCCTCGGGGGTGAGCGGGTAGGGGGTCGGTACCCGCACCCTCTCCGCGGTCGGCTTGCCGGCCAGGTCCAGGGTGTCGCCCTTGATCCCGGTCCCCCCAACGTCCAGGGACAGGGTCACGGGAGCCGCTTTGCGTCGGCTAGCTGTCGGCACGACTACCGCCTTTAAGAGTGGTGGTCCCCGTCACCGCCAGCTCTCCTCCCGGGCTCAGCGCTGATCGGTGGAAAACGGCAGCAGCGCCATGTGACGGGCGCGCTTCAGCGCCACCGTCAGCCGCCGCTGGTGCAGAGCGCAGGTCCCGGTCACCCGCCGCGGTAGGATCTTGCCCCGCTCGCTGATGTACCGCCGCAGCCGCGCCACTTCCTTGTGATCGACGTCAACGATCCGCTCCAGGCAGAAGTTGCAAACCTTCCGCGGTCGGCGCCGTGCGTATTCCGACATCTGAACTGCTCTAAGCCTCCGCTTTGGTCTTCACTGATCTCTAGAAGGGAATGTCATCAGGATCGATGTCCCCGTCACCCGGATCCGACGCCAATCCCTCGGCAGCGCTGGCTGCCGGGAAGGGGGCCACGCGAGCCGACGGCTCGCCGGCGTCGCCGCCCCTGGACTCCAGGAACTGGATGTCGTTGGCATTGACCTCGGTGCGGTACCGCTTCTGCCCGTCCTGGCCATCCCAAGAGCGGGTCTGCAGCCGACCCTCGATGTACACCAGGCTCCCCTTCTTGAGGTACTGCCCGGCCAGCTCCGCCAGCTTGCGCCCCCCCATGTTCCAGACCACCACGTCGTGATAATCGGTGAACTCGCGACGCTCGCCATCCTGGGCGGTGCTGTAGCGGTTGGTGGCGATGCGAAGCTGCGTCACCGGTTGCCCGCTGGGCAGATAACGCATCTCTGGATCGGCGGTGCAACGGCCGATCAGCATGACCCGGTTGAGCGAACCCGCCATGACTACTCCTCCTCCCCACTCTCCGCGGCAACCAGGGCTCCCTCAGGATCCTCCTCGGTCCGGTCCTCGATGTCGTCCGTCGAGGGCTCGGCCAAGGGTGGTTCCTCGTCAAGGACTGACTCCGGCAGCTCGTCGTCCGCCACCGCCTCTTCGGCACGAGCCCGGTTCCGCACCCGACCGCGCCGGTCCTCCCCCTCCGGCAGGAGGTAGACCTGGCGCAGCGTGATCAGCTGCCGGATCACCCTTTCATCGAGCTTCAGCTGCCGCTCCAGATCCCTGAGCTTCTCGCCGGGGAGGCTCATCTCCTTCAGAACGTAGTAGCCGTCGGTGAACCCGGCGATCGTGTAGGCCAGCCTCCGCCGGCCCCAGAGCGAGGACTTGGAGACCTCGCCCCCATGCCCGGACACCAGATTGGCGATCTCGTCCATGGCCGCCCGGACCTGCTCCTCGTCGAGGTCGGGACGGACGATGTAGAAGAGCTCGTATTCGCGCAACAAGTGGGCGCCTCCCAGATCCTGTGGGTATGCAGCCGGCTGGGGACCGGGTGCAGGTTCATTGGGAGTGTAGCAGGCGCCCCGGCGCGGCCGGAGCTCGATGGCGCTCAGATGCCGAGCTGCGCCACCAGACGCTGGCTGTACCAGCGGGTACCGAGCGCGATACCTCCAGCCAGGGCGGCGGCCAGCACCAGCGCCACCAACGGGTGGACGAAGCCGGCCCCCAACGGGAGGAGCGCCCCGATCGCGCAGCCCACCGCCATACCCACGATGAGAGAGCCGATGGAGGCGAGCGGCAGCCAGACCGACATCCGCATCGCCCGGCTGATGGGCGGCTCGTTCATCACCGCCAGCCGGTCGCGGCGGATCACGGTCAGGGTCTGGACGTGGTTCAGCCCCGGAGTGACGGTCAACCCGACCACGGTCGCTCCACCCTTGACCCTCTCGAAGAGTTCGCGGCGCACCCGAAACTGCTCCACGTTCTTGCCCACGCTGACCGCCAGGGTGGCCAGACCAGGGGTCGCCGAGATGCTGCTCGCGCCGACCAGCTGACCCTGGATGGTTCGCGAGGGATGCTTGCGGTCGCCCCGGGCGGTCAGGTAGGCCGGCCCGGTGATGGAGATCGCGGTGCCGGTCATGATCACCGCCACCGCCACCACCACGATCCCCAGGAACAGGTCGCGCTGTCCCATCTCCACCAGCAGGCCGAGCACGCCCAGGGCGATGACGACGATCCCGGCGGCCAGGGACATGAGGGCGAACTGGGTCACCTGCTTGGGCGACACCCCCTCCAGCAGTCCGCCGCGGCGCATCATCTCGTCGCGACTCGGAGCCTGAGTCCGCTCCCGGACGCTGGACCGCTGTTGGGCCTCCAGCCGGGCCTGACGGCGTCGCAGCTCGCGGCTGCCTGGATTGCGCATGGGAGAGTAAGGATCGCATTTGCGCCGGGGTCGGTGCGCGGAGGGCCTTTAGGCACCCAGGTCCCGAATTGGCCGGGGAGAGAGATCGCGATCACGACTTGCGTCCGCAGGTTGAGCCGCCGACCGGCTGTTCAGATACGGGGCGGTATCGCCCGGAGCCGGTGCCTGATCGGGCGGCGGGCAGGGCCCGACCGGGGCCGCCGACTTGGGGCCCCCCGATGGGGCACGCGCTGGCCGAGGCGCGAGCTCAGGGCGTTCCGCGTACCGCATCCGCCCCCCTGCGCCACCCGGCGTTGGAGACGCGACCTCAGTGGCCCCGGGCCCTGCCCCAACGGGACCGCAGATGGAACGCACCGCCAGCCAACCTGCGAAGCAGCGGTCTTCTCACCGATCTCAAGAAGGACGCGCCGGGATCGTCGCCTCCGGGTGCCCAACCGGCTGCCGCGGTGAGTGTCATGGACCCTTCGACCCGCGCGTGTCCAGAACTCGAGTGGCCGCCGGGGGACTCGAACCCTCGACCTCACGGATGTGAACCGTGCGCTCTAACCGGCTGAGCTAGGCGGCCAAGATGTGAGCCACCAGTCTACCGGATGAGATCAGGGCCATCTCAGCCCAGGTTGGACTGCACCTGTTGGATTCCATACGGGATCCGCGCCGTCACCTGGATGGTTCCGACGTTCTGAGAGGGGAGCTGGTAGATGTTGACGCCATTCGACCAGAATCCAAACGCCTCCACCGCGTAGGTTACGGTGGCCACGACATCGCTACCCCGCTCCTCCACCTGAGGGATCCAGGTATCGAGCGGCGACATGGTTCCGTCAGGACGCGTCCACACCAGGCTCTGCGGGACCGCCTGAACGACCCACTTGACGTGCAACATCTCCCCAAGATCGCCATCACCAAGGTCGGGGACGGTGTCGTCGATGACGGCCTGCTCGGTCACAGGGGTCGGCCGCAGCAGCAGATCGACGGGTACACCCACCAAGCCGCCGCTGGGCGGAGTTGCCAGGATCCGTTCTGTCGGCACCATGCCCGCGACCGCGGCCCGAAATGACCCCGGGTCGAACCCGGGCAGACACGCCGCGGCTGGCGTGGCGACCGAGCACGGATTGGGCCGCCTCGGAAGCTGCTGGTAGCCGACGTAACGGATGGCCGCATCCGGGCCGCAGAACACCTCCCACACCCAGCCGGTGTCCTCCAGCGGAGTCGACCGCAGGACCGGGACCCGCTGGCCCCCGAGGGACCAGAAACTTCCGCTCCAAGACCAGCTGTCGGTGGCTATGCCGGTAGCCCATTGGGTCACGTCGTAGGGGCTGCACGCAGGTGGCGACACGGGCAACCCGGTGAGCCACGGGTGAAAGGTGGCGGGCCGGGTTGGGGCGGTGGGCCCCTGTACCGCAACGCACTGACCGCCGAATGCAAGCTCATTCGTAGAGCCACTGCAGCCGACCGTCGGGCCTGGGCCTGGATAGGTGGCTCCCACTGGGCTAGCGCCAGCGACTAGCCACACCAAGATCGCGCCCGCGAACAGCGGCGCTACGAACCGGTGTCGCATGTTAGGTAGCGTCGAATCGCGGGGTCCCAAACGAACCATCTCAGAACGTCAAAAGTCTGAGACTGACTCACACGTCTCCCGCTCGCGAGCTTCTCCACCGCAACCTCGGTTCCACGAATAATCACACTCGCGTCGGCGGAAGAGTTGCGGGGGTCGGGCTGAAAGCCAACCTGCAGCGAGTTCACAGTGTCCGTCACTGAAAGGACTCTCAAGTGGTCACGCACATCGCTAGCAATCTCCTCGCGGATGGCGGCCAGCCAGTCCCCCGCGTCCGCATACGCCAGCAGAGCGGGGTCCTGCCGCTCTATCGCGACGTTCTCGATGAGGTTGTCGATCTCCGCGTCCTTCACCACCAGCTGGGCGGAGACCCCACTTGGGAGCGGGTGGGAGCTGGAGACGGTGAACACCGGAACCGCCACCTGCGAGTTCGGGACGCGCACGCCCGGAGCTATCGACACCATGGCTGGTTCGGGGGTGGGCTTGCCCTTCGGGATCACCGCAACCGACGAGCCGCACCCGGCCGCACAGGTCACGACCAGCCCGCAGGCCAGGATGGCACCCCTGTGCACCCATCCCACCGTCGCAGCCGCCACGCTCATCCCCCCGACCCCACCTGGGGCGGTCTTCGCATCCTCCTCAGGCAGGCAGGATATACCCCCGCTCTGCATCTCACAAGAGCTTTCGCGGAACCGGCTCAGGTCCAATGCGTGTCTAGCTCCAGCGAGAGGTCCTCAGCCGCTCTGGCCAGGCAGGCCTCCAACCAGTCCACCGACCCGGGCGGCAGGCTGCGGAGCACGGTCGCACGACCTCCGCCGGCTTGGTCGGTCCTGCCTTGGACGACCGACATGGGCGTGACCAGGTAGTCTCGCAGCCTGTCGCACAGGCCCGCGTCCCCCTCCATCTCCAGGGTCGGATACCGCACCACCGCGCGCGCGGCGGTCGATCTGTCCCTCACCACATACCGGATCACGTCCAATCAGGCCCTCCCTGGCACCAGGTGCCGCTTCAAGTTGGGGCGCGGCGCGGGCTCGCTGCGCCCCCGAACGAGCTCCGCGTCCCTCCACGGCTGGATCAGCAGGCGCTCACCCTCTCGGAGGGCGGTCTGGGCCGCTCTCCACGGCACCGGTCCCCGGTGCAGCTGGCGGAAGATTTCGGCCGGCGCCTCAGAGATCAGGTCCTCGGCGCAGGAGGTGACCGGACGGTAGCGGCTCGCCACCCGCCAGACCTGCTCCGCCGACAGCCCGACCGAGCGCAGCTCTGCGTCCAGCGTCCCGCGGGCTCGCTGGGTCAGCAGCTCTTTGCCCAACTGCCGGGGACTGCGCAGCCCCAGGGTCGGGGCGGGACGCTCTCCCCCGGGCTGCCAAGTCCGCCAGTCGCCCATGAGGTCGCTGTCCAGCCGCACGGGGGGCGGCTGTCCCGGTGCCCGCACCGTTTGGTCCGGATCCCAGCGGGAGTCCACCTCACGCAGACGCTGCAGCAGGTGTTCGGTGAGCTGGGTCGGCTCCCCGACGGGCTGCTGAAACGGGACCGGATCGTGCAGTGGATTCGGCAGCCAACCCGACACCACCAGCAGGTGCATGAAGCTGCGCAGCGAGACTCCGCCGCGAGGATCCTCTAGGAGGGCGTGACCGCACTCGTGGATGAGGGTCGTCTGCAGCAGCTGCCGCACCTGCGCCCCACCGGATGGCCAGCCCTGGAGCTCGGCGACCCGGGCCGGGTCACAGTTGATCCTCATCTCCCCGGGGCGCCAGACGCCAAGCTCATCCACCTCAAAGTCATCTGCCGGCTGGAGACGCAGCCGGTCGATGAGGCCGCGGAAGAGGTCCTTGGCCTGCAGGGGAAGCTGGTCCATCAGCTCGACGGCGGCCGCGCTCCGGCGATGGAAACCGGAGTCGCCCGCGAGGCCCGTGGAGATCTCGAGATGGAATTGCTCCTCCGCCCACTGGAAGACCGAGAGGTCGCGACTGCGGTAGAAGCGCAGCGGGAGGTACTGGCAGCGCGAGTGGTACGGGGCCGGAGCCGGGGACGTGGTCACACCGGAGCATGTCCGCCCAGTGGCGGAAATCGGCGCGACCGGCTATCGGCTCAGCTCATGTCGGGCCAGGCGGCCGGCTCTGCCTCGCCACCCTCGCCTTCCTCACCCCCCACCTTCTGGTGGAATCGTGCCGCCACCATCTGTTGCGCCATCGCCTTGGGGATGCCGAACTTGACCAGTGAGCGCACCTCGTCCGCCATCACCTTGTCCCGAGCCGTCTCCACCGCCGCGATCAGATCGTCGATTGCAATCGTTGCTTGCTTGGCCATCTAATGCATCCTACCCGAGGCTCGCGGCTCCAACCAGCGCCTGGTCTGCCCCCACCGGGTGCACGGGCAGGTTGGGGTTGATGCAGAAGCCCTCGTAGTCGATCGGCTCGGTGATGGTCGGGTGCTCCCCGCAGACGGGACATTCCGGATCCCGCCGCAGCCGGAACTCCCGGAACTCCATGGAGAGGGCGTCCACGTGGAGCAGCCGCCCGCTCAGGGACTGTCCGACCCCGAGCACGAGCTTGACCACCTCGGTCGCCTGCACGGTGCCCACCAGCCCGGGGAGGACCCCCAGGACCCCCGCCTCGGCGCACGACGGCGCCTCCTCGGGCGGCGGCGGCTGGGGGTAGCGGCAGCGGTAGCACGGTGACTGCCACGGGATCATGGTGGTCACCTGCCCCTCGAACCGGAAGATGCCCCCGTCCACCATCGGCTTGCCGAGGAACACCGCGACGTCGTTGGCGAGGTAGCGGGTCGGGAAGTTGTCGCAGCCGTTGACGATGATGTCGTACTGGGCGAAGATCTCTCCCGCGTTGCTCCCGTCCAGGTGGACGTTGTGTTCGATGACCTTGACCTCGGGGTTGAGCGCCCTGAGCGCGATCGCCGCCGACTCGGTCTTCAACATCCCGATCCGATCCTCGGTGTGGAAGATCTGGCGCTGCAGGTTGCTGCGCTCCACGCGGTCGAAGTCCACCAGCCCGATCGTGCCGACGCCTGCCGCGGCCAGGTAATAGGCGACCGGAGCTCCGAGCCCGCCGGCTCCAATCAGGAGGACCCTGGCGTCCAGCAGCTTGGCCTGCCCCTCCTCACCGACCTCATCGAGCAGGAAGTGGCGGCTGTAGCGCTCCTTCTGCTCGGCGGTCAGGGCCCGCGGCACCCTGAAGGGCATCCCCTGATCCTTCCAGGCGCCGAAGCCGCCCTTCAGCGACCTCACGTCGCTGTATCCCATGGCCTTCATGGTCTGGGCCGCCAGCAGGGAACGCACCCCTCCGGCGCAGTAGATCGTGATCGGACGGCTGCGGTCCGGGAGCAGGGTCTCCACCCGCAGCTCCAGGAAACCGCGAGGCACGTGGATGGCCTCAGGAATCAGCCCCTGGGCCACCTCGTCCGGCTCGCGCACGTCCAGGACCACGTGCCGCGGGTCCCGTTGCGCGATCTCGCTGAGCTGAGAGGCGTCCACCTCGGGGATCTCCGCTCGCGCCTGATCAAGAAGGTCTCTAGAGCTAAGGGGCATCGTCGCTTCATCTCCAACTGGGGGCGGGGCCGGTGGCCCAACACAAATCCGACTTGCGCCCTAAGAATAGCGCCCTGAGCGCAGTCGGGGTCCCTCAGGCGGGGAGTCGGCGCATCGGACCTGCCATCACATGGACGTGTAGGTGGGGCACCGTCTGGCCCCCACCGGGCCCGACGCTGACGTAGAAGCGGTATCCCTGGGGATGACCGAGATCCGCGGCGACCTTGTGCGCGGCCTGGGTCAGGCGCAACCACAGGGTCGCGTCCTCGGGGCCGAGATCACGCAGGTCGGCGATGTGCCGCTCGGGGATCACCAAGGCGTGGGTATCGGCAACCGGGTGGATGTCCATGAATGCCAGCAACCCCTCCTCCCGGTGGATGACCTGGGCGGGAAGGTCGCCCGCGACGATCCGGCAGAAGATGCACTCCTCGCTCATGCCGCCCATGGTAGGTGCTGGGTGGCCGCGCCTACCGGACGACCCTAAACTCGTGGAGTCTGATTCGCGGCCGCGGCTAGAACCAGCCCCCAGCGAGGCCCGCTCCCCCAATGTCTGCCACCGCGCGCTCCCATTCCTATTCGGCCGTGCTCCACCTCCCTGGAGTGCGCCCGCTGCTGGTCAGCACCACCATGGGACGGACCGCAAACCAGATGACGTCGCTGGTGCTGATCCTGTTGGCCCTGCGGCTCTTCCACTCCCCGGTGCTGGCCGGGGGCGTGGTCCTGGTGCAGCTGGTGGCGGTCCCGGTCGGGCCGTTCGCAGGCGCCCTGGTCGACCGTCTCGGAAGCTCGGTGATGATCGCGATCGACTTCCTGATCGCCTGCGTGGTCACCGGCGCGATCGCGGTTCTCTACTGGGCGCATCTCCTCCCCGTCGGCCTCTTCCTGCTTTTGATCCTGCTGGGGACGATGACCTGGCCCTTCAGCGGAGCAGGCGTGAAGGCACTGCTTCCCCAGCTGGTCCCAGCCCCCCTCTGGGACCGAGCCAACGCGGTCGACAGCGTCACCTCGGTGATCGCGGTCATCGCCGGCCCGGCGCTGGCCGGGACGATCTTCGGCCTGCTGGGGCCGTTGCCGGCGCTGCTGGTGATCGCCGCCCTCTACCTGGTCTCCGGAGTGCTGGTCCTGGGGATACCCGGCCCTGCCCGCGCCACACCCCAGCCGCTCCTGCGCCAGGCGCTGGGAGGAGTCCGCTACTTCTTCGCAAACCGCTCGCTGCGGCGGCTGGCGCTGGCGATGGTGCCTTCCAACGCCAGCATGGGCATCCTCATGGTGGCGGTGCCCGTCCTTCTGCTGCACTCACTGCGGGCCGGGCCCGCGCTGGTGGGCTGGGTCTTCGCGATCGTGGGCGGCTTCAGCCTGGGTTCGGCGCTGGTCATCGGGCGGCTCGGGACCCGCGGTCGGGAGCGCAAGCTGCTGGCCCTTTCCATGGCCGGCCCGGTTCCGCTGATCGTGGCAGCGGCGGCCTTTCCCAGCGTGCCCATGACCTTTGTCATGGCCGCCGCCTTGGGCAGCTGCCTCGGCCCCGGGGATGTGGCGCTCTTCTCGCTGCGTCAGCGCGCCGTGGATCCCGCCTGGTACGGTCGCGCCATCGCTGTGTCGATGACGCTCAACTCTTCCGGCGGCGCCCTGGGGGGCGGCCTGGGCGGAGTGCTGGCCCAGGCATCGCCCGAGATGGCGATCGCGGTCGCAGCCCTGGTCTCCGTGGTCGGAGCCGGGGTGGCGCTGACCATCCCGCAGAGCCGCCCCACCCCCCCGGCCGGCCCGAGGAGCGCGCTGGACCACGGTCAGCCCAAGGTCACTGCGGCATGAGCCGGGTTGACCTCGGCCCGCTGCTGGAGGAGCTCCGAACCGAACTGACCGGGCGGACCCGCGACCGACGCCGCGCGCTCCGCCTGGGAGTGCTGGTGGAACGGGGCAACGTCCCCGGTGGGTCGTTCGCCCGCTCGCTCGAGAAGGAGGCGCAGCTGGCAGGGATCGCCGTCGAGCACCGGGTCGCGGAGCCCGATGCTCCTGAGCAGACCCTGATCCTGCTTGACGAGCTGGTGGTGGACCCGACCATCGCAGGGATCGTGGTGGTGCAGCCGGTGCGTTCGCTGCCGACCGCGGTGGTGGCCGCGCACCTGCCCGCCAGCAAGGACGTCGAGGCGATCACCCCAGCGGCGCTGGCGGCGGCGGCGGCGGGGGTTCGCCGCGGGACGCCGGTCGCCGAGGCATGTCTGGCCACCCTGGTCCACCTGGGGGTGAACCTCGAGCAGGCTGCGATCCTGGTGGTGGGGCACGGGCCGACCGGGGGCCGGCCGATCGCCCAGCGGCTGCTCGCGGCAGGGGCCCAGCTCAGCGTGGTGCAGCGTCAGATCGACGCCCTTGACCCGCTGCCGAACTATCAGGTCCTGATCTCCGCGGTGGGACAGGCGGGTGTGATCCCCGCCTCGGTCATCCACCCGGGGACCACGGTGCTCGACGTCGGCACCTCCATGGTCGCCAACCAGCTGCGCGGCGACCTGAGCCCGGAGGCTGCCCTGCGGGCGGGCCGGTACACCCCTGTCCCCGGCGGGGTGGGCCGGATCACCTCGGTCTGCGCCCTGCTGTCATTGACCGAGCTCGCCTCGATCCCCCCCGGTCCGGTCGCCTCCTGGTCACTGCTGGAGGCCGTCGCACGGCTTCTGTCCCCCCGCGATCCGGCTGGCGGGGCGGCTGCCGCGGCGATCACCGGAGCGCTCGCCGCGGCCCTGGACGGGCTCTGCCGCATGCACCGGGACCCCGCGGAGATCGCCGGCTCAGGCCAAACCGCCGTGCGGCTGCTGCTGGCCGCCGATCGGGACCGTGCGGCCTTCGGCGAATATCAAAGGGCGCAGCGGTCGGCGTCGGTCGATCTGGAAGCGCGGCGGCTGGCGGCGCTGGCTACCCCGGCGGAGATCGCGGCGCAGCTCAACACCCTTGAGCTGCGCCTGCGCGAGCTCACGACCACCCCGGCTTTGGAGCTGGACCGGCGGCTCGCGGAAGAGATCGCCGGTGCGGCTCGCGAGGCGGTGCTTCGCCTCCAGCAAGAGTTCTCTCAGCAGAGCTGATCAGGGGATCAGCACGGCGGCCCCCGCCACCTGGTCGTGCTTCAGCCGCTGCAGCGCCAGGTTCGCATCCGCCAGCTTGTGGACTTCGATGGAAGTGCGGATGGGGATGCGAGCCGCCAGCTCCAGGAGTTCTCGGCTGTCCTGGCGAGTGAAGTTGGCGACGCTCTGAAGCCGCCGCTCCCAGTACAGATCGGCGTAGGGGAACTCCGGGATGTGGTCCAGATGGATGGCGTTGACCGCCACCATCCCGGCCCGGTCCAAGCTCTGGAGCGCCGCGGCCACCACCGACCCGACCGGGGCGAACGTGATCGCGGCCTGAAGAGGCACCGGCGGCCGTTGTCCCAGATCCCCGACCCAGGCGGCGCCCGCGGCCCGCGCGCGCTCGCGCGCCTCCTGCCCGCGGGTGACCACGTACACCTCGCAACCCTCGTACACCGCCACCTGACACACCAGCAGCGCGGATGCGCCAAAGCCGTAGAGACCGAGCCGGTCTCCACGACCCACCCCCGTCAGCCGGTAGGAGCGGTATCCGATGATGCCGCCGCAGAGCAGTGGGGCGGCGGATTCCGCGGCGAGGCCATCGGGCATCGGGTAGCAGAAATCGGCGCGGGCGGCAAGGCGGGTCGCATAGCCTCCGTCTCGGTCCCAGCCGGTGAAGGTGGCTCCGCGGCACAGATTCTCCAGGCCGCGGCGGCACATGTCACACCGGCCGCAGGTGGAGGCCAGCCAGCCCACCCCCACCCTGGTCCCCAATCGATCGGACGAAACCCCTTCACCCACCTGAACCACGCGTCCGACCGCCTGATGCCCGGGCACGACCGGGCTGCGGTGGGCCTCCAAATCCCCTTCGGCAATCTGCAGGTCGGTCCGACACACGGCACAGGCCTCGACCTCGATCGCCACCTCACCAGCGCCGGGGACCGGATCTGGAAGCTCCACCTTCTGGAGGGGAGCATCCTCCACCGCGCCAGGCTGCTCCAGCCGCATCGCCTGCATGCCTGCAATTGTGCACCGAGGCCGGTGGCGATCCTGGGGGCGGACGCTACGCTTGGCGCATGCTGTGGTCGGACTTGGATGTCGCGCTGGGACCATCTCCTCGATATGACTTCCAGGTCGAGGGAGTCACCTACGATTCCCGGCGGGTCGCGCCCGGCGTGATCTTCGTCGCGATTGCCGGGGCCCACCAGGATGGGCATCGATTCGTGGCTCAGGCGCTCGAGGCGGGGGCTCCGATCGCGATCGTCGAGCGCTTGGTGGACGGCTGCCCAGCGGAGCGCCAACTGCTGGTCACCGACTCCCGAGTCGCCCTGGCGGAATTGGCCGCCGCCGTGAGTGGCGATCCCTCGCGGGAACTTCCAGTCATCGGGGTCACCGGCACCGATGGCAAGACCACGACCACCACCATGCTGCAGGCGGCGCTCACCGCCTCGACCGGTTGCGCCGGGAGCCTGACCACGATCGACTTCCGCATCGGCTCCACGGTCGAGCCCAACCTTTCCCGGCAGACCACCCTGGAGGCCCCCGAGATCCAGCAGCACCTGCGGCGGATGGTGGAGGCCGGGTGCCGAGCCGCGGTGGTGGAGTCGACCTCGCACGGGCTGGCGCTGCACCGCTTGGACCGGATCCGGTTCGCGGGGGCGGTGTTCACCAACATCACCCACGAGCACCTGGACTTCCACGGGACCTGGGAGAACTACTTCGCCGCCAAGGCGACCCTGCTCGACTACGCCGGATCCGCGGGGGGGTTCGCGGTGCTCAACCGCGATGACCCGCTCGCCTACGACCGGCTCCGCTTGCGATCCCGCGGGCCGGTCCTCACCTACTCGGCCCAGGGGAACCCGGAAGCCGACCTGAGCGCCACCCCTGCCGTGCCCGATGGGCGCGGCCTCGCGTTCACAGCCCGGACACCGGCGGGCAGCACCCCGGTGAGACTCCGGATGGCCGGCCGGTGGAACGTGGGCAACGCGCTGGCGGCGCTCGCAGCCGGGCTGCTGCTCGACCAGCCGCTTTCCAGCCTGGTCGATGGGCTGACGGACCTGGGCTCGATCCGTGGTCGCATGGAGTCGGTCGACCTCGGCCAGCCCTTCGCCGTCATCGTCGACTACGCGCACACCCCCGCTGCACTGCGGCTGGCGCTCTACGAGCTGAGGGCCTCCACCCCCGGACGGCTGATAGTCGTCTTCGGCAGTGCCGGGGAGCGGGACCGGGCCAAGCGTCCCGAGATGGGGCGCATCGCGGCCCAGCTCGCCGATCACGTGATCGTGACCACCGAGGACCCCCGGGGAGAGGACGAGGAGCAGATCATCGCCGAGATCTGCGAGGGAGCCACAGCGGCGGGGGCGCTGGAGGGCGAGAACCTGGAGCGGATTGCCGATCGCGCGGAGGCGATCGCCCACGCCGTCGCCATCGCCTTGCCCGAGGACACCGTGCTGCTGGCCGGCAAGGGGCACGAGCGCTCCATCATCGGCGCCCTTGGGCCTGTCCCGTGGGACGAACGCGCCTCTGCGGAGCAGGCGCTCCGTGCCCGCCTGGCCAGGTAGACAGGCGGCAGGACGGGACGCACCGTGGGGGGCCGATCCCTACCAGTTGTCATCTGCTGCGGTCAGGTGGAGAGGTCATGAGACGGCGGACCATCATCTGGACGACAGCTTGTTGGGGTCACCTACTGTTTCGAGCTAACATAGGGCCCTTCCGGACCGTCGCCGCCTCAAGGAGACCTCCCCTATGAAGGCAAGCCTGCTTCGAACCGCCGTCCCAGCCGCCCTGCTCGCGGTCCTGGTCTCTGCCTGCGCCAGCACCGCCTCACACCCCTCTACACACGCGACGGGAGGGGTGGTCACCTACGCCGAGCTTCCTCTCACCCCGCCCAACTACATCCTGCCGCTGGAGAGCGGGGTGTACCTGGATGACAACAACGCCGGGCAGTTCTCCCGGATCATGTACCCACCCCTTTACTGGTTCGGGGACAACGGCCAGCCGGTCCTCAACCGGGCGCTAAGTTTGGCGCTGCCCCCGGTCTTCTCGGACCACAACACCGTGGTCACAGTGACCATGAAGCACTGGGTCTGGTCGAACGGCAAGCCGGTCACGGCGCGCGACGTGATCTTCTGGATGAACCTGCTGAGCGCGGTCACCGACCCCAATGCCCCGACTCTGGGTAGCAGCAGCGCCCCAGGACCGGGCTGGGGTGAGTTCAGCCCGGGTGGCTTTCCCGAGAACGTGGTGAGCTACCGCCAGACCGGTACCTACACCCTGGTCTTCCGGCTCAACGCCTCCTACAACCCCACCTGGTTTCTGGACAACAACCTGAGCCAGATCTTTCCCCTGCCGACCTCTTCCTGGGACCGGCTCTCCCTGACCGGTACGCTCGGCAACTACGACGCCTCCGCGGAGAGCCGCATGCTGCTCGCCACCAGCTCGTCGCAGACCTGCACTGATTGCTACGTCCCTCGCGATCCCGGGACCGGTTCCTCGGGGGCGCTCGGGGTGGCCCAGTTCCTCAACGTGCAGTCTCAGGACCTCACCACCTACGCCACCAATCCCCTCTGGCAGGTGGTGGATGGCCCGTTCCACCTCACCCAGTTCACCTCCAGCGGGTTCGTGAAGATGGTGCCGAACCGCGCCTATTCGGGCTCCCCCAAGCCCAAGATCTCGGCCTTTGAGGAGCTGCCCTTCACCAGCGACTCCGCCGAGTACGACGCCCTCAACCAGGGCTCGCTCACCATCGGCTACATCCCCCCGCAGGACCTCGGCCAGAGGGCGGCGCTGGAGGCCAGGCAGGGATACAAATACGCGCCCTGGTACGTCTTCGGGGTCAACGTCTCCCCCTACAACTTCACCAACCCGACCGTGGGGCCGATGTTCCGCCAGCTCTACTTCCGCCAGGCGGTGCAGTCGCTGGTGAACCAGCCCCAGTACATCAAGGTGTTCGCCGACGGACAGGGCTCGATCGCGGACGGCCCGGTGCCCACGTATCCCCCCAACAACCCCGACATCAGCCCGCTGGAGAAGAGCGGCAAGGTCTACCCCTACGACCCGGCCAAGGCGGTCGCGCTGCTGAGCGGGCACGGCTGGAAGGTCAACCCCGGGGGCACCTCGGTCTGCATCCGGCCGGGCTCGGCCGCTAACGAATGCGGCGCGGGAGTCAAGGCGAACCAGCCGGCCGCGTTCAAGATCCTCTACGACAGCGGCTCGACCCAGCTCACCAACGAGATGGAGACGCTGCAGTCGACCTTGAAGGCGAAGGCGGGGATCGCCGTGACCCTGTCCCAGGCCTCATTCGCCGAGGTGATCGGGGAGGCCTTCACCAACTGCACCTTCAGCGCGCCCTGCCCGGGCTGGGACGTGGTCGACTGGGGCGTCACCGCCACCTGGACCTACACCGGAGCGCTGCCGACCGGAGGGGTCTTCTTCTCCCCCGGCGCGGTCAACGCCGGTGACTACCAGAGCGCGCAGAACAACGCGAACATTCAGGCCACCCACACCGCGCCCAACCAGAAGGCAGAGCAGGCGGCGCTGTACCGCTACCAGGACTACGTCGCCCGTCAGCTCCCCTTCCTCTACCTCCCTAACGGCCCCTTCCAGCTCACGATGTATAAGAGCAACCTACGCGGGCTGCTCCCGCAAGGCGTCTTCACCGAGCTGTACCCGCAGGACTACTCGTTCGCCTCTTGAGCTCGCCAGAGTCAGCTCGCAGAGCTGCTAGCAGCGATGGTTGGCGGGGGGAGGCCGCTCGCTCCCGCCAAACGCGGTGGCAATAGGGTTCGTGAACAGTTGACGGCGAGGTTGACAGAGCAGTACAAATAAGTGTGGGTAGTGGTATTGTGAGAGGGTGA
>DAHVMY010000033.1:0-19333 GCA_027319585.1 Candidatus Dormiibacterota bacterium
CGACCTGATCACCTTCGCCAAGGGGGTCAACTCGGGGTACGTCCCGCTTGGCGGCGTCGTCATCTCCACGCGGGTCCGCGAGTCGTTCCTGGACCGGCCATATCCCGGTGGTCTCACCTACTCCGGACATCCGCTGGCCTGTGCTGCGGGCGTGGCCAGCATCCAGGTCTTCGAGGAGTCCGACCTCCTGGCGCACGTGCGCGACCTGGGAGAGCGAGTGGTGCGGCCCGCCCTGGACGCGATCGCGGAGACCCATCCCTGCGTCGGCGAGGTGCGGGGCCGGGGCCTGATGTGGGCGATAGAGCTGGTCCGGGATCGCTCGACGCGGGAGATGCTGGTTCCCTTCAACGCATCGGGGGCTGCGGCCGAGCCGATGGGCAAACTGGTCGGGCGCTGCCACGAGCTCGGGGTCTGGCCGTTCACCCACTTCAACCGTCTGCATCTCGCCCCGCCGCTGGTCATCACCGAGCAGGAGGTGCGGGACGGGCTGGAGAAGATCGATGAGGCGCTGGCGGTGGCGGACGGCTATGTCAGTGCGCGTTCGGGGGAGCTGGCCGCGCGCCGCTGACAGCCGGCTCCGCCCTCAGCGGGGCTCGGCACTGGGCAGCAGCCAGGGCAGCGCCTGCGCCATCGGACCCAGTAGGAGGCGGGCGTGGCTCCGGGCCAGTTTCGGCCCCGCCATGATCGCCAACGCCGCCGCCATCAGGGCATCCTCGGCCTTGTGCCCGATCACGCCGTGCTCAGCTCGCCAGGCGATCAGCGGGATCCCTCGCTCGGTCAGCCCCAGGAGCCGGTTGCGCAAGGCGTCCCAGTCGGCCCCCGACTCCTGGGACTCGACCTGGTGCAAAGCGGCCCGCTCCGCCAGCTGGTAGGCGGCGGGGTCTCCCCGTCGGTCCCAGGCTTCCGCGATCCGCTCGATGCCGGCGGGGGACAGGGTGCGGCAGTCCTCCAGCAGCCGGTCGAGGTCACTCTGGTCCGGTCGCGGCCCGTATCCCTCCTTGTCCACGTCCGCTGCATGATCTCACACCCGTCCCCCCTTGCGGAGGGTGGGCGCGGATCGGCTCAGCCGCTCATCTCCTCCAGCAGGGTGCGTTGCGCGGCGAGGCGGGCCGGGCGATCCGCCGCGAACCGTTGCAGCGCGGCGAGGATGTGCGCCGAGGTGAGGTGGGCCTCGTCCATCACCTCCTCGACGCTGCCTCCGGTGCGCCAGCGGTGATCCCAGTCGGGGGTGAGCGAGTACCTCTCGACCTGGGGGCCAGCGGCCCAGTCTCCCATCAGTCGGAGCGCCCCGTTGCTGATCACCATCGCGTCCGCGCGGTCCGCCGGGGTCACGGTTTCCGCCTGGTACTCTGGGCTCTGGAGCGCGAAGAGCTGAGGGCTGATCGCCGCCACGATCTTGAGATTGAGGCCCAGCCGGTCCAGCTCGGGGAGGACCGCCACCAGGTTGGCGGTGGGCACGGTGCCGCGCACGAAGACCGCCCCCTGGTGAGGGCTATCGGGTCGGTAGTCGCGAATCAGGTACGCTCCGCGCGCGGCCTCGAAGTGCGACGGCATGCCCAACCTGGCCCGGTCGGGGATCTCGACCGCGGGACGGGTCAGGTGCAGCGCGATGATCGGGGCCGCGGTGCGCAGCGCCGCCGCCAGCACCACCGGGACCTCGTTGTACTCCCAGGGATGGAGGTCGACCACCTGGCCGGAGGGAAAGAGCTGGGTCACCCCGGGCGCGAAGATCCCAAAGTGGGTCCGGGAGTCCTCGGCGGTCTCGGGGCCGGAGTGACCGGCGATCCAGAGGACCCGGCCGACCTTGAGCTCGCAGTCCTGCGCGAGCTGGCTGAAGAGGCGCATCTCGCCGTACTTTAGGTAGCTGAACGAGCCGTACGTCGAGCAGGCGGCGAAGAAGCCATTGAATTCGGAGAAGGGGTCCTCGGCCAGGTTGACCGTGGCCATCCCCACGCTGATTCCGGCGTTGGTGAACTCGGTGATCTCCTGGGGCAGAACGGTGCCGCGCGGATTGGCCTGGCGCTCGTACCAGCCCCAGCCCGGGGTCGACCCCCAGTCCTTGCCAAAGCCACTGATGTTGGTGGAGTCCGCCAGATCAGCGGAGCTGACTATGAACAGCGGCCGGCCGTATTCGCGCCGGGCGAACGCGTTCACCCAGGCCCCCCACTGCGCCAGCGCCGCCCGGTTGGGTTGGCGCTCGCCTGGGGCCAGGAACATCTCCTTCGGGTACGAGGCAAAGTCGGTGACTCGGGGATCGCGCATGAGCCCGGTGGTGGCCGGCCCCAAATTGAAGTCAGGCAGGGTCTCGGGGACCGTGGCGGCCACCTGGAGCAGCCGGTCGCTGAGGTACCTGACCAGCTCGGGGTCGCGGTGCAGCACCCCGAGCGCCACTTTGAAGTTCGCCCTCGCCTGCTCATCCCTGGCCCGGGGGTCGGCCGGTGCCGGCTCGTCCACGCCGAGGTAGGTGACCCCGTACTTCTCCATGAAATGCCGGCGCACCTTCCAGAACGGCTCGCTGTTCATGGGGTGGGGGCTGCCGTGCGAGGGGGCGTCGTACTTGCCATACTCGCGCCCCTTCCTGGTTCGAAACCAGGCGATCGAGGGGACGCGGGCGGGATTGTCCCCGCGCGCCGCCTCCAGCACCGCATTGGTCACCGGCTCCCACTCCATGCCGGACTCGGTCCCATTGACGCGCCAGCCGTACGGCTCGAACCAGCCCACAGGGTCGCCGGGCACCACCGCCGACGCCGGGCGAAGGTCGATCCCGAAGTCGTTCCAGTCGAGCAGGAACACCAGGTTGTCGAGGCCCAGGCCCCAGGCGGAGTTCTTGGTCTCGTGGGCAGCGCCGGGGGTGAGCCCGCCCTCACCCTCGACGCAGAACACCTTCACCTCAGAGGCGCCGGCCAGCTTGAGCGCCAGAGCCTCGCCCGCGGCGGGCGGCATGCCGTGCCCCGAGGGCCCGGTATTGAACTTCAGGAACAGGGTCTTGCCGCTCATCTCGGCGTGCCCGGGCAACCCGCCCCGGTGGCGCAGAGTCAGCAGGTCTTCCCAGGTGAGCGCGAAGCGACCGTTCTCGGGGAATGCGAAGCGTGGGTCGCTATCGATGAGCTGACGGGCCCGCAGCGACTCGTTGAGCACCGCCAGGGTGGCGTAGACCAGGGGGACTGTGTGGCCGGCCGAGAGCACGAAGCGGTCCGAGAACCGCCGCCAGGGGCGCTGGATGTCCCAACGCATGGCCCCCGACAGCAGGGTCGCAACCAGCATGTGAACCTTGGAGCGGGAACCGCCGGGGTGTCCCGACTGGCGGTAGTTGAGGGAGAGGTCGATCATCTCGTCGATGAGGTCCTTCACCACCTCCCAGCGCGCGAAGTCGGGGCGCGCCAGGCTGAGCAGATCCTCGACCTGCAACTTCTGCGTAGTCGCCACCACAGCACCTCCACCGCACTCAAGCCCGGTCGCACCCACGTCCCGAGCCGGAGGCCTCGGGCGCCGCCATGTCTGAGTCTATCTCGCCAGGGACGGCCAATTGAGCCGGCCTGACTTTGCGTATCATCCGAATCGGGCGGGGCGCAACCTGTCCGCAGGGCTAAGGGAGGATTGATCGAGATGGCAGTACGCAGAGCGCATGTGACCTGGAGCGGGACCCTCCAGGAGGGTTCGGGCCAGGTGGAGCTTTCCAGCAGTGGGGTTGGGACCTATGCGGTCAGCTTTCCCAAGCGGATCGCCGAGGAGGCGGGTGGCGCCACCAGCCCGGAGGAGCTGATCGCGGCCGCGCACGCTGCCTGCTATGCGATGCAGCTCTCGGCGCTGATCGCCCAGGCCGGCGGCACCCCCCAGGGCCTCGATGTCAGTGCGGCGGTCACCCTGGAACCGGATCCAGCGGGCGGCTTCATGATCTCCGGGATCCACCTGAAGGTCGACGGTCGCCTGCAGGGCCTCGACCAGGCCGGCTTCGAGAAGGTCGCCGAGGACGCCAAGCTGCACTGCCCGGTGAGCAAGGCATTGGCCGGAACCAAGATCACCCTGGAGGCCCACCTCCTGAGCTGAGCCACCTTCCCGGCGCTTGCTCAGCCGTGGGCGCCGGGGCTGGCCGGTGTGAGCACCACGACGGGGATCTCCCTGGTGGTCTTCTTCCGGTAGTCCTCGTAGGCGGGCCACTGGCCCACCATCAGCTTCCACAGCCGCTCGCGCTCCGCCCCGGTGGCAACTGCGGCTGACACCGGAATGGTCTTCGACCAGACCTGGATCTCGGCCGCCGGGTTGCGCTCCAGGTTGAGGTACCAGGCGGGGTGGGTAGGCGCTCCCCCCTTGGAGGCGACCACCACATAGCGGTCGCTGTCGCGGCCGTAGATGAGAGGAGTCGGGCGGGGCTGCCCGGACGCCCTGCCCTGGGTGGTGAGAATCAAAGTCGAGGTGCCCATCCAGTCGTGGCCCTCCCGGCCACCGGTCTCGCGATACCGGCGAACGTGTTCCGGCCCAAAGAGCCGGGTCGGCTCCTGATTCTGCTGGTCGGCCATCTGCTCCTCCTGCTGGCTCGAATCAGACAAGCCCCCGGGCCTGCACTGGTTCAGCATATGTCCACTCGGCGCGGGTGCTGTCGTGGAACCGCCCGCGCAGAATCCGAAGGTGGGCGGCGTTGGCCTGGCTCGCGTCCGGTTGCAGGCGGAGGTCTGGACGGCGCATCTCGGTAAGATCGGGGCCGGTGGGGGTGGGCAGGGGCCGGGGCGGAGACGTCGACTGATCACGGAGGTCCAGTCAACCTTGGAGGTGATGACAGTGGCGGGTGAGCCGGCGGCAGGCGGGCGATTCGAGGTCGATCGGGTCCGGGCGGACTTTCCTCAGCTGGCGGACGGATATGCCTACCTTGACGGCGCCGCCGGCACCCAGACCCCGATCCCTGTGATCGAGGCCATCGCCGACGCCTACCGCCACGGGCTGAGCAACACCGATGGCCACTTTCCGTCCAGCCACCGTGCCGACGCCATTGTGGCCGAGTGCCGGCGGGCGGTGGCGGACCTGGTGGGCGGGGTGCCGGAGGGGGTCGTCCTGGGTCCGAACATGACCACCCTGACCTACCGGATGGCTCAGACCCTGGCCAGGCACTGGCGGCCGGGCGACGAGATCATCGTCTCTCAGCTGGATCATGATGCCGACGTCCGCCCCTGGGTCCAGGCCGCTGAGCGAACCGGGGTCGTGGTGCGGTGGGCCACGGTGGACCCCAGCTCGGGTGAGCTGGGGTGGGAGCAGTACCGCGAGCTGCTGGGGGAGCGCACCCGGCTGGTGGCGGTGACGGCCGCCAGCAACCTCCTGGGCATCCGGCCGGAGGTCAGGCGGATAGCTGAGCTGGCCCATGCGGTGGGGGCCCTTGTGTACGTGGATGGAGTGCACAACACCCCCCACTTCGCGGTGGACATGGCGGCCCTGGGAGCCGACTTCTACGCGACCTCGGCGTACAAATGGTGCGGCCCCCACGTGGGGGCCGTGGTCGCATCCCCGAGCCTCCTCGAGACCCTCGCGCCCGACAAGCTCCTGCCCTCCAGTGATTCGGTGCCGGAGCGCTTCGAGTGGGGCACCCCTCAGCTCGCCGACCTGGCCGGGGTCACCGCGGCGGTGGACCACCTGGCCGCGGCTCTGCCGCAGGCGCAGGGAACGCGGCGGCAGCGGATCTTGCGCTCCATGGCGGCGGTGGAGGAGTACGAGCAGTCGCTGTTCAGGCAGCTTCTGGAGGGGCTGGGACAGATGGGGCATGTCACCCTGTACGGCCGCTCCGCCCACCGCGCGCCCACGGCCTACTTCGCGGCTGAGGGCCGCTCGCCCGATGAGGTGGCGGAGCACCTCGCGGCCCGCCACATCAACGTCTGGAGCGGCGACAACTACGCCTTTGAGCTGGTGGGTGCCCTGGGCCTGCGCGCGGCGGGCGGCGCGGTCAGGGCGGGGCTGGTCCACTACAACGACGCCGGCGATGTCGAACGGCTCCTGGCGGCGGTCCGGGAGCTGAAGCCCTGATCGCCCAGCTCCTGGACCGGGGATGCGGGCTCAGGCCGAGGTGGCGGCCAGGCTGCGGTCCACGGCCGCGGTGAGATGCTCCAGCTCGGGGCTGGGGTTGACAGGATAGCTGGGCGGCGACTGCAGCTCCTTGAGCTGCGGCGGCAACCGCCTCCACTGGTCTTCGAAGTGCCGGCTGGAAGCACTCAGCTGGCGGCGGCCGGCCGCGGTCCGGCGGCCCTCCCTCATCACCTCCTCCAGCAGCGGCGTGGCCGATGCGGTGGGTGGGTCCTCGTCGGCCAGGCCGAGCAGGTCGCTGGACCAATCTGACCGGCGGTAGACCTGCTTGGCGCCCGGCCAGGTCGACTTCCCCGAGGAGGTCTTGCGGACGGGACGTCCCTGATGGTCCACCAGCTTGTAGACCGTCTCCACGGTCGGAACCCCGCCCGCCGCTCCCAGGGTGGTGCCGACGCCGAAGCCATCGATGGGGGCCCCCGCCTCGGTTACCAGCTGGTGAATCCGGTGTTCGTCGAGGCCGCCGCTGACGAAGATGATCAGGTTCGGAAAGCCGGCCGCGTCCAGCCGCCGGCGGGCCCGGCGGGACATCTCCGCGAGGTCGCCAGAGTCGATCCGGATGCCATGGATCTCGATCCCGGCCCCGCGCATCTCGGAAGCCACCTGGATCGCGTGCTCCACCCCGCGCTCAGTGTCGTAGGTGTCCACCAGCAGCAGGGTGCGTTCCGCGAAGGTGGCGGCGAAGCGGCGGAAGGCGGTGAGCTCGTCCGAGTGAGCCTGCACGAAGGAGTGGGCCATGGTGCCACTCGCCGGCAGCTGGTACCGGCCGGCGCCGGCCACGTTGCTGGTTCCCGCCAGCCCCACCAGACGCGAGCACCGGGCCAGCTTCATCCCCGCGTCCACGCCCGGCGCGCGCCGGAGCGCGAAGTCGACGACCGGTCGGCCCTGGGCGGCGTGCCGGCAGCGGGCGGCCTCGGTGGCGAGCCCGGTCTGGAGGGTCACCTGGTTCAAAAGGTAGGTCTCGGCCAGCTGGACCACCCCCAGGGGGCCTTCAATCTCCAGGATCGGCTCATTCGGGAAGACGATCGTGCCCTCTGGCACCGCCCGCACCCGGCCGCGGAAGCTGACCTTCCCCAGCCACTCCAGAAACGAGGGGGAGAAGCCGCCCAGGGCGGCCACCGCCTCCAGGTCGGCGGCGGAAAAGCTCAGGTGCTCCAACCACCGGAGGCAATCGTCCAGGCCGGCTGCGACCAGGAATCCCCAGGTGGGCGGCAGGGCCCGGGCGAAGAGGCTGAAGGTCGCCGTGTCGTCGGCCATCCCCTCGGCCCGGTAGGCGTCCGCCATGGTCAGCTCGTAGAGGTCGAGCAGGAGCGCGGGTGACGGCTCGAGACTGGAGGCGGCGGCCTCCCGGCGTCGATCGGGCGCAGATCCGATGGAATCGCTCAACGTGGTCTCCCCAACCATGCGGTCATTCGGTGAGGATCGACTCGAGCCGCCACTCCGGGTGCTCGCCCTGCAGATGGTCGAGCCAGTAGGGACTCTCGAAGGCAGCCAGCAGAGTGCCGTCACTGCGGCGCAGGATCTTGACACCGCGGGTCGAGCGCAGCTCGGCAGCGGTTGCCACGTCGGTCCGCCGAGCGAGCCGGTGGGGGGTGAGGCTGAGGTGGACCGGGGCGCCATACTCAGTGCTCAGGCGCTGCGACAGCACCTCGAACTGCATCTCACCGACGGCGGCCAGGATCGGCGCGGGATCCCCCTCAGGATCCGCCAGGACCTGCACCACCCCCTCCTGCTCCAGCTGCGAGAGGCCCTTGCGGAACTGCTTGTAGCGGGAGGTGTCGTGGGGGCGGGCGGTGGCGAACAGCTCGGGAGCGAAGGTCGGGATGGGCGGGAACACCACCGGATCGGCGGCGAAGAGGGTGTCGCCGATGCGCAGCTCCGTGGCGTTCACCAGCCCGACCACATCCCCCGGGTAGGCGGTGTCCACGGTGTTGCGCTCGCTGCCGAACATGGAGGCTGCGTACTTGGTGGAGAAGGGGCGCCCGCTGGGCTGGTGCACCAGGGTCTGGCCACGTTCGAACCGGCCGGAGCAGACCCGGACGAAGGCGACGTGGTCGCGGTGGGCGCGGTCCATGTTGGCCTGAATCTTGAACACAAACCCCGAGAACGGGGCCTCCAGGGGCCGGGGGGTGCCATCCGCGGCCGCCCGGGCGGCGGGCGCGGGCGCCAGGTTGACCACCGCCTCGAGGAGGTGACGGACCCCGAAGTTGGTGAGCGCCGAACCCACGAAGAGGGGGGTGGACTCGCCCGCCAGGAACGAGGGCATGTCCAGGTTGGCTCCGACCGCCGTGAGCAGGGCGACCTCCTCCCGTGCCGCCGCCCAGGCCGCGGGATGCTCGGCGGCGGCCTGGACCGGGGAGACCACCTCCTCGGGGGCGATGGTCGTCCCCCTGGTGGTCCTGGTGAAGCGTATGAACTCCCCGCTTCCCCGGTGCACCACCCCCCGGAAGTCGCCGGGAATCCCGACCGGCCAGGTGACCGGAGTCGGTCTGAGGTTGATCTGCTCCTGGATCTCATCCAGCAGCTCGAGCGGCGACCGCCCGGGGCGGTCCAGCTTGTTGAGGAAGGTGATGATGGGAAGCCTGCGCGCGCGGCAGACCTCGAACAGCTTGAGGGTCTGGGCCTCGATCCCCTTGGCCACATCCAAGACCATGACCGCGGCGTCGGCCGCCGCCAGCACCCGGTAGGTGTCCTCGGAGAAGTCACGGTGGCCGGGGGTGTCGAGCAGGTTCAGCACGTGGCCCGCGTAATCGAACTGGATCGCAGTCGAGGTGATCGAGATCCCACGCTCCTGCTCCATCGCCATCCAGTCGGATGTCGCTCGGCGCCGGCCCAGGCGTGCCCGCACCGCACCCGCCTCCTGGACGGCGCCGGCGTAGAGGAGGAACTTCTCGGTGAGGGTCGTCTTGCCGGCGTCGGGGTGGCTGATGATGGCAAATGTGCGGCGCCTGCGAGCCTGCTCCAGCACGCTCTCAGCCTCGCTCACGGTCCATCTCCTTCTGCTGCCTGCGGCAGGTGGGCCGCGCCGCCAGTTCCATACCCGATCCTGAGCGTCCGCCGCGCCCACGCCGCCCCGGCCGGGGCCGCCAACCCGGGATGCGAAAACCAGGTACTCTGCAAGCTCAGTGTACATGCTGAGCCCTGAGGATCACGGCGCGTGGGGCATTGGATTGCTTGCGCACACAAATGGATATGCTCAAGAGAGCAGCGGTTCGAAATCCCCCGGATCCCTCAGCAGGAGCGTGACATGACCGACCCGACGACCGAATCCCCAAACGCGATCATTGCTTCCGGCCGGATGCCGGTGCTCTACCTGAGCCACGGTGCTCCGACCCTGGCGGACGACGTCCTCTGGCCGGAGCAGTTGATGGGATGGTCAGGACAGTTGCCGAGGCCGCGGGCCATCCTGGTCGTGTCGGCGCACTGGGAGGAGGCCCCGGTCACGGTCTCGGCGACCAGGCCCACGCCGTTGGTGTACGACTTCTGGGGGTTCCCGCAGCGCTACTACCAGGTGACCTACTCCGCGCCCACCGCCCCGTGGTTGGCCCAGCGCGTGCACGAGTTGCTGTCCGAGCCCGGGCGACCGGTCCGGCAGGCGGAGGAGCGCGGCCTGGATCACGGTGCGTACGTGCCTTTGGTGGAGATGTACCCGAAAGCTGACGTCCCCGTGCTCCAGCTGTCGATGCCGACCTTGGACCCGGAGACGCTGATGGCGATGGGCCGTCGCCTCAGCCCGCTTCGCGATGAGGGGGTGCTGATCATGGGCAGCGGCTTCTTCACCCACAACCTGCACGCGCTCCGCGAGGCGCCGCAGCCCGACTCCCCGCCGCCGGGCTGGTCCGCGGAGTTCGACCAGTGGGGCCGGGAGGCGTTGGAGCACCGAGACGTGGATGCGCTGGTCGACTTCCAGCACCGCGCCCCCGACGGCGGCCTGGCGCACCCCCGGACCGAGCACTTCGCCCCGCTGTTCGTGACCCTGGGAGCGGGCGAGGGCGACCTGGCAACCGAGAGGTCGGTGATCGAGGGTTTCTGGCACGGGCTCGCCAAGCGGTCGATCCAGATCGGTTGAGGAGGGACCATCCGTGGCCCCTTCGGGGCTGGTTCCCCCCGCCGACTCCACCTTCCGCACCCCGGACCGGAGTCGGCTTCATCCCGATCATCCCCGCTACCGCGAGCTTCTGCGCCTGCACGAGGAGGCGATCGCGACCGGCGTCGACACCTATCGGGACCCCGACACCGGCCTTGAGGTGCTGACCGCGGCCGCCCTCTGGGCCCGGGGCAGCTGCTGCGGCTGTGGGTGCCGCCACTGCCCCTACGTCTTCCGGCGGGCCCGGCTGCGGGAGTTGCCCCGCTGAGGGTCTGGCTGAGCTGGAGCGGGGGTAAGGACTGTGCCCTCGCGCTGCACGAGCTCCGAGGGTCGGCCGCAGTCGAGGTGGTCGGGCTGCTCACCACGGTCAACCGGGCTTCGCAGCGGGTCTCGATCCACGGGGTACGCCGGGAGCTGCTCCAGGACCAGGCTGAGCGCCTGGGCCTGCCGCTTTTCGAGGTCCCTCTGCCGAGCCCGTGCCCGAACTCAGCCTATGAGCTGAGGATCGGACAGGCGCTGAGGACGGCGGCCGCCCAGGGGCTTCAGGGAGTCGCCTTCGGCGATCTGCTCCTGGAGGACGTCCGGGAGTACCGCGAGCAACAGCTGGGGACGGCCGGGCTGCAGGGAGTGTTCCCCATATTTGGCCGGTCCACCGCGGAGGTGGCCGAGCAGGAGATAGCGGTCGGGATCGCGTCGATCCTCAGCTGCGTCGATCCCCGCAAGCTGACGCCGGACTTCGCCGGGCGGCGGTTCGACCACGGGCTGTTGGCGGAGTTGCGCTCCCTGCCCCAGGCGGTGGATCCCTGCGGGGAGAACGGTGAGTTCCACACCTTCACGTTCGATTCCCCGGACTACCGCTCGCCGATCCCGGTCACGGTGGGCGCGGTGGTGGAGCGCGACGGGTTCATCTTCGCGGACCTTCTGGGTGTCCCCGAAACCGTCGCTGGACCCTGACCGAGCTGACCGTTAGCGCTCCCGGGGCTCCAACCGCCGCGGGCAACTGGTCGAGAAGACATCCGATCCGCCCGAGGTTCCCGGCTTAGACTCAGGATGTGAGCCCAAGCCAGCCCGACCGCACCGGAGCCTTGGTGATCTTCGGGATCAGTGGCGATCTGGCGCGCAAGATGACCTTCAGGGCCCTCTACCGCCTGGAGCGCCGCGGCCTGCTCGACTGCCCGGTGATCGGGGTGGCGATCGACAGGTGGAGCCAAGCCCAGCTGGTGGACCACGCGCGCGCTGCGATCGAGGATCCCGAGATCCGATTCTCCCAGCGGATCTTCGCGCGCCTGGCCCAGCGCCTGGAGTATCTCCAGGGCGATTTCGACGATGAGTCGACATACCGCGAGCTGGCGCAGCGGCTGCGGGGGCGGCACCGTCCGCTGTTCTACCTGGCCATCCCCCCATCCTTGTTCGGCAAGGTGGTGAGCCGGCTGGCGGAGGTTGAGCTCACGAAGGAAGCCCGCGTGATGGTGGAGAAGCCGTTCGGCAGTGACCTCAAGTCGGCCATGGCGCTGGACGCGCAGCTGCACCGCTTCTTGAACGAGCAGCAGATCCTGCGGATCGACCACTTCCTGGGCAAGGAGCCGGTGATGGATCTGCAGTTTCTGCGCTTTGCCAACGACATTCTGGAGCCGGTTTGGAACCGCGACCACATCGCCGCCGTGCAGATCACGATGGCAGAGGACTTTGGCGTCGAGGACCGTGGACGCTTCTACGACTCGGTGGGGGCGCTGCGTGACGTGGTGCAGAACCACCTCCTGCAGGTGCTGGCACTGGTCGCGATGGAGCCCCCGGCCGGCTCGTATGCCGACGACCTGCGCAACAAGAAGGCGGATGTGTTCCGGGCCATCCCCGACGCCGACCCGGCCCACTATGTGCGCGGTCAGTATCGGGGTTACCGTCAGGTTCCGGGCGTAAGCCGCCGCTCGACCACGGAGACCTACGCCGCGCTGCGGCTCGGCATCGACAACTGGCGTTGGGCCGGGGTGCCGTTCTTCATTCGCGCCGGCAAGGCGATGGCGGAGCGGGTGACGGAGGTGCGGGTGGTTTTCCGCCACCCACCGCACCTGGCCTTCCTGGGCAGTAACGCGCGCGCCGAGCCCAATCAGCTCATCCTGCGGATCGACCCGGACCCCGGTCTGAGGGTGGTCCTGAACTCCAAGGGGGGTGAGGGCAGGGTCTCCCAGCCGGTTCATCTCGACCTGTCGTTCGCGGCCGAGGTCGGCCGCCCCGCCGAGCCGTATGAGCGGCTGATCGACGATGCCCTGCACGGGGATCACCGGCTCTTCACCAGGGAGGACACGGTCGAGGAGACCTGGCGGATCGTGGACCCGCTGCTGCGCTCCCCGGGCAAGGTGGTGCCCTACGAGCAGGGGACATGGGGGCCGCCCGAGGCCGGGCAGCTGGTCAGGGGACACCCCGGGTGGCACGACCCCTGGGTGCCCACTCAAGTTACGGCGCCGCGCCGGCGCCCAGGAAGGAGCACGCGATGAGCACTTCGAAGCCGATGCAGCTGGGGATGGTCGGACTGGGCCGGATGGGCGCAAATCTGGTGCGCCGGCTGATGCGTGACGGCCACAGCTGCGTCGTCTACGACCTCAACCGGGGAGCGGTGGAGGCGCTGGTCGCCGATGGTGCCACCGGGGCCGAGTCGATGGAGGACTTCGTCGCCAAGCTCACGGTCCCCAGGGCGGCGTGGGTCATGGTGCCTGCGGGCTCGGTCACAGATTCCACGATCCAGCAGCTGGCCAAGCTCATGGAGCGAGGGGACATCATCATCGACGGCGGCAACTCCTACTATCGGGACGACATCAGGAGGGCGAAGGAGCTGTCCCGGTCCGGGGTGCACCTGGTCGACTGTGGCACCAGCGGGGGGATCTTCGGCCTGGAGCGGGGATACTGCCTGATGATCGGCGGGGAGCCGGGCCCGGTCGCTCACCTCGATCCCATCTTCGCCACGATCGCGCCCGGGGTGGAGGCCGCCCCCAGGACGCCGGGGAGGCGGGGGGTGCCGGCCAAGTCCGAGCACGGTTACCTGCACTGCGGGCCCAACGGCGCCGGCCACTTCGTGAAGATGGTGCACAACGGGATCGAGTACGGGATGATGGCGGCTCTGGCCGAGGGGCTGGACGTGCTGCACAACGCCAACGCCGGCACCCGCCAGCAGAGTGACGATGCCGAGACCGCCCCCATGGAGGAGCCGGAGTTCTACCAGTACGACATCGACACCCGCGAGGTGGCCGAGGTGTGGCGGCGCGGGAGCGTGGTCGGCTCCTGGCTTTTGGATCTCACCGCCATCGCCCTGCAGGAGTCGCCGCGGCTGGATGAGTTCGCGGGCCGGGTCTCGGACTCGGGTGAGGGGCGCTGGACCTCGATCGCGGCGATCGATGAGGGAGTCCCGGCGCCGGTCCTGACCGCGGCGCTGTACTCGCGCTTCTCGTCGCGCAATCTTGGCGATTTCGCCAACAAGGTGCTGTCGGCGATGCGCAAGCAGTTCGGAGGTCACGACGAGAAGTCGGCGTGATCCCCGGAGCGGGTGCGGCCGGCGCGAGGCGGAAGATATCGGTGGGCAGGGGACGGGATCTGCAGTTGACCGGAAGTGAAGCCTTCTTGGGGAAGGCTCGGAGGTGAGGTCATGAATCCGACCGAACGGTTGCGCCAGGCGGGACAGAGCCTGTGGCTTGACAACATCACCCGCAAGCTGCTGGACGAGGGCGGCCTGGAGGCCCACATCCGGGAGCACTCGGTGACCGGGCTGACCTCCAACCCCACCATCTTCGACAAGGCGATCGAGTCCAGCCCCGCCTACGACGAGGAGATCGCCCGGGGCGTGGCGCGCGGCGCCTCCAGTGAGGAGATCTTTTTTGATCTCGCCATTGCCGACCTCCGCCGCGCCGCTGACCTCTTCCGGCCCATCCATGAGCGCACCGCCCGAGTCGACGGGTGGGTTTCCCTGGAGGTCTCACCGCTCTTGCTCAACGACACCCAGGGCACCGTCGAGATGGCGGTGGAGCTGCACGGCCGCGCCCAGCGGGACAACCTTTTCATCAAGATCCCTGGTACCAAGGCGGGGCTGCAGGCGATCGAGGACTCCATCTTTGCGGGCGTTCCGGTGAACGTAACGCTGCTCTTCTCGGCGAGTCAGTATCTCCGGGCGGCGGAGGCGTACATGCGGGGTCTGGAGCGAAGGATT
This sequence comes from Candidatus Dormiibacterota bacterium, assembly GCA_027319585.1. Lineage (GTDB taxonomy): Bacteria > Chloroflexota > Dormibacteria > Aeolococcales > Bog-877 > AG-12. The sequence continues at coordinate 14,340 of DAHVMY010000033.1, forward strand.
GAGGCTGGACTCAGCCCGGAGGTCGCCTCGGTGGCGTCGGTCTTCGTGAGCCGCTGGGACACGGCGATCCGGGGCAAGGCTCCTCAGGAGTTCCAGGACAAGGTCGGGATCGCGGCCGCCACCCAGGCCTATCGCAGCTACCGGCAGCTGCTGGAGTCGCCGCGGTGGCAGCGCCTCAGCAACTGGGGCGCGCGAGCCCAGCGGCTGCTGTTCGCCAGCACCTCGACCAAGGACCCGAGCTCGCCGGACACGCTCTATGTGAGCGGCCTGGTGGCGCCGTTCACGATCAACACCATGCCGGATGAGACCCTGCTGGCGTTTGCCGACCATGGCACAGTCGGGGAGATGCTGGCGGTCGATGGGGGCGGCTCCGAGAAGTTGCTGGCTGACCTGAAGGCGGCGGGGTTCGACCCCGAGCAGCTCGCCGGGCAGCTTCAGGAACAGGGTGGAGAGTCGTTCGCAAAGTCCTGGCACGGCCTGCTCGCCTGCATTGACGGCAAGCGCCAGGAGGCCGGCGTTGCCTCCTGAGTCGGAGTACGTGCCGCCGAAGCTGGCACCGCTGCGGGAGCGGGCTGCGTTCAAGGAGCTGTCAGCCCACTTCGAAGCGGTGCGCGAGCTCCGGATCAAGGACCTCTTCCGCGACGACCCTCTGCGAGGGTCGGAGCTGACCGCGGAGGCTCTCGGCCTCTATCTCGACTACTCCAAGAACCGGGTGACCAGGAGGACCATCGAGCTGCTGGTCGCCCTGGCGGAGGAGTGCGGCCTCGCTGAACGGACGGAGGCCATGTTCAGCGGCCAGCGGATCAACGTCTCCGAGCGCCGGTCGGTCCTCCATGTCGCCCTGCGGGCCCGGCGTGATGCCCAGATCCTGGTCGACGGTCGCAATGTCGTGCCCGAGGTTCACCGGGTCCTGGATCAGATGAGCGCGTTCGCCGGTCGGGTGCGTGATGGCAGCTGGCTCGGCCACACCGGCAAGCGGATCCGCAACATCGTCAACATCGGCATCGGCGGGTCGGACCTGGGCCCGGTGATGGCCTACGAGGCGCTGCGCGATTACGCCAGCCCCCACCTCACACTCCGCTTCATCTCCAACATCGACGCCAGCGATTTCGTGGAGGCCACCCGGGGGTTGGAGCCGGCGGAGACCCTCTTTGTGGTGTGTTCCAAGAGCTGGCACACCCTGGAGACGCTGACCAACGCCACGACCGCCAGGGACTGGCTGCTGGCGGCGATGGACCAGGACCAACGGGCGATTGCCCGTCACTTCGTGGCCGTCTCCACCAACGAGAGCGGCGTCGCCGAGTTCGGCATCGACACCGCCAACATGTTCCCCTTCTGGGACTGGGTCGGAGGGCGTTACTCCTACGACTCCGCGATCGGGCTCTCGCTCATGATCGCGATCGGCCCGGAGCGGTTCCTGGAGATGCTGGGGGGCTTTCGGGCGATGGACGAGCACTTTCGGACGGCTCCGCCGGCCCGGAACCTGCCCGTGCTGCTGGCGCTGCTGGCGGTCTGGTACGACAACTTCTTCGGCGCCGAGACCCAGGCGATCCTGCCCTACGATCACTATCTGGCCCGGTTCCCTGCCTACCTGCAGCAGCTGGAGATGGAGAGCAACGGCAAGCACGTCGACCTCGAGGGCCGGCCGGTTGACCATCAGACCGGGCCGATCATCTGGGGGCAGCCCGGCACCAACGGCCAGCATGCCTTCTACCAGCTCATCCATCAGGGCACCAAGCTGATCCCCTGCGACTTCATCGGATTCTGCGAGCCGCTGCATCCGCTGGGGCGGCACCACGATCTCCTGATGGCCAACATGCTAGCCCAGACCGAGGCGCTGGCCTTTGGCCGGTCGGCTCAGGAGCTTCGCCAGGCCGGGGTCCCCGAGTGGCAGATCCCCCATCGGGTATGTGAGGGCAACCGGCCCACCACCACCATCCTGATCGACCGCCTAACCCCGGAGAGTCTGGGCAAGCTGGTCGCGCTGTACGAGCACAAGACCTTCGTGGAAGGGGTGATCTGGGGGATCGACTCCTTCGATCAGTGGGGGGTCGAGCTGGGCAAGCTGCTGGCGGACCGGATCACCCCCGAGCTGGAGTCCCGGCTCGACCCCAGCCTAGAGCACGACAGCTCCACCAATGAGCTCATCCGCCGCTACCGGCGCTTGCGCTGATCGGGACTTCGGCGGTGGCACCACGACCGGGTCGCGCCGCCGCCGATCTTCGTAAGAGGTGAGTGGTGGGTTTCCTCTCCGGCCTACACGGGGTGGTGGCGATCGTGCTGCTGTGCAGCCTTCTGTTCATCGAAGAGGCCGGGGTGCCGCTGCCCTTCGCTCCGGGAGAGCTGACACTGCTGGCCGGGGGCCTGCTGATCGCGGCTGGCGGCCTCGACCCCTTCGTCTTCGTGCCCCTGGCCTTTGCCGTCTGCGTGGCGGGGGCGGTCGTGGGCTTCAGCTGGGCGAGGATCGTGGGGGAGCACGGATTGACTGGGCTGGCGGTCCGATTCCATCAGGCCAAGGCGCTGGACCGGGTGTCGCGTCGGGTCCAGGCCGCCGGCCCGGTGGGCATCGGCACCTCGCGGCTAATCCCCGGGCTGCGGATCTACACCACCCTGGTGGCGGGAGCGTTCGGCGTCCGGAGGCGCACCTTCCTGGAGGGGTTGATCCCCAGCACCGCGATCTGGGTGGTGGCGTTTGTCGCCCTGGGCGTGGTCGCGGGGATCCCGGTCGAGCACTTTCTGACCCGACTGGCCAAGCTCGCCGTCCAGGGGGCGATCCTGCTGGTGATCGGAGTCGGCGGCTACCTGGCGCTCCGGAGAGCTCCCGCCCGCGAGCGCGAGCCCCTGGTGAACGTGCCCGGCTGGCTCAAGACCGCACTGGCGGCCCTGGTCGACCTGGGGGTGGTCGCCAGCGTGCTGACGGGTCTGCTGACGCTGGCCCGCCGGGTGACCGGCGTCGGGCTGGTCGCGACCTGGGCCGACGGGGTGGTGGTCCTGGCGGCGCTGGCCGCGCTCTACCTGTTCCTCACCCGCCACAGCACCGGAGCCACGGTCGGCGAGGCGCTGCTGCACACGGTGTATCTGCCCCGCCGGACCGGGGGCGCCACCTTGGCGGGAGAGTCCCCACCTCCGGACCAGCAGCTGGAGTCGGCTGCCGATCTGCTGCACGCCCTGGCCACGGTGCCGCGGCTGGCGGTGGTGCGCTGCCTGGTGACCGGCGCCGCCAGCGCCGGGGAGGTGGCCGAGGCGACCAGGATGACCACCGATGAGAGCATCTATCACCTCTCAGCGCTGGTTCAGGCGGGGCTCTTGGAGGAGTCCGGGGCCAAAGAGGACCCCAAGTTCCAGATCCGCCCACCTCTGCGCGCTCTGGTCCATGCGGCGCTGGTCTCCCCGGTTCCGCGGGTGAGCCCGCCCGTGGCAGGCCCCAGCAGGGCTGTCCCCGACCCCTCGGCGGGCACCTGACGGCATGAGCCGACTCGACAGTCCTACCCAGTATCTTGTGGCGTCGACATTGACATACCACCACATATAGAGGACAATGTCCGACACGGCGTGGCGCGGGGCCGCCGACACGTTACCAGACCCCAATGGGAGGAGAGGCTTGGCAACCAGTCAACCTATGGCGCGCATGGGCTTGGCGCCGGACGACGACTACGCCGCGCTCAAGGTGGAGCAGCGCGGGATCGAGCTCATCCCCGTCTCGGAGCGCCACATGACCCCGGCTGGTCTCTTCTGGCTCTGGGCGGGGGGCATCTGGAACGTCGAATACCTGGTCTACGGCGCTCTGGTCACATCGTTCGGCCTCTCCTTCGGGCAGGCGCTGCTCGCCATCCTGGTCGGCAACGTCGCCTACGTCTTCCTCGGCCTGGCCAGCCTGCCCGGGCCCGAGACCGGCACCACCGCCTTCATGGTGTCCAGAGCGCCATTCGGGATCAACGGCAACCGGGTGGTGTCCGCGTTCAACTGGTTGACCCAGGTGGGGTTCGAGATCGAGGGCATCGTCCTCATCGTTCTGGTGACGCTGGCGCTGTTCGCCAGGGGTGGGGTGGGAGCCAGCACGGGGCTGAAGCTGCTGGTGATCCTGGCGGCGGTGGCGATCCAGTTCGTGGTCCCCTTCTTCGGCCACGCCATGATCACCAAGACCCTGCGCTACCTCTCCTTCGTGTTCATCCTGCTGTTCGCGTTGATGGCGGTCCTGGTGGTGCCCCACGTCAACCTGGCCCACTTCCACCAGCAGGCGTCCTGGGCGGTCTGGACCACCGCGGTGGTGCTGATCATCGCCGCCGGCGGCCTGGGGTGGACCGAGAACGCCAGCGACTACTCGCGGTATCTCCCGCGGGCGACCGCCAAGGCGAGGACCTTCTGGGCGGCCACGCTGGGAGCCGCGATCCCCTCGATCCTGCTCGAGCTGCTGGGTGCGCTGGCCTTCATCGTGAGCCCCAAGGCGACCGCGGTCACCGGGGTGCCTTCCTCCTTCGCGAGCTGGTTCTTCTGGCCGTTTCTGATCCTCGTCCTGCCCCAGCTGTTCGCCATCAACTCCATGGACCTGTACTCCTCAGGGGTGACCCTGCAGGCGCTGGGGCTGCCGGTGAAGCGCTGGGGGGCGGTGGTGATCGACACCGTGGTCGCGGGGGCGGTGACGATCCTGGTCATCTTCAAGGGCAATTTCTACACCGACCTCTCGGGCTTTCTGGACTACATCGTGGTCTGGCTGGGCCCGTGGTTCGGGATTCTCGCGGTCGACTATCTGCTCCGTCGGGGGCGCTACGACGCCGACTCGCTGGCCTCAACCAGAGGCGGTCTGTACTGGCGCAACGGTGGCGTCAACTGGAAGGCCCTCATCGCTCAGGGGCTGGGGATGGTGGCGGCGATGATGTGGATCGACGCGGCCTTTTACGTACCCTCCTTCGTCGGCCCGATCTCGAAGATCACCGGTGGGGCGGACTTCAGCTGGGCGGTGGGGATCCTCGTAGCCGGCATTGCCTACTGGGTGA
>DAHVMY010000034.1:0-18953 GCA_027319585.1 Candidatus Dormiibacterota bacterium
CAGCTCGGTCGGGAAGGGTCCGTAGCCGACCCTGGTGGTGTAGGCCTTGAAGATGCCCAGGGTGGCCGAGACGTGACGCGGGCCCAGCCCCGCCCCCGCCAGCGCACCCCCCGAGGAGGGGTAGGAGCTGGTCACGTAGGGGTAGGTACCGAGGTCGAGGTCCAGCATGGTGCCCTGCGCGCCCTCCAAAATCACCCGCCGGCCGGAGCGAACCGCCTCCTGGACGATCGGGAAGGGATCGCGAATGAACCGCTCCAGGCGGCTCGCGTAGCCGGTGTACTCCGCAAGGATCGCCTCCTTGGTGAAGGGGGGAGCGGAGTAGAGCTTGACCAGGATGTCGTTCTTCAGGGGCAGGACGAAGTCCAGCTTCTTCTCCAAAAACCGCAGCTTCTGGAGGTCCCCCACCCGAAACCCGATCCGCCGCACCTTGTCGCTGTAGGCGGGGCCCACCCCCCGGAAGGTCGTGCCCAGCCGGTCGTCGCCCCGGGCCGCCTCCTCGAGGCGGTCGAGCACCGGGTGATAGGGCATGATCATGTGAGCGCGGTCGCTGATCACCAGCCGGCTGAGGTCGGCCCCGGCCCGTTCCAGCTGCTCCACCTCCTCCAGCAGCACCCGGGGGTCGAGGACCACCCCGTTGCCGATCACACAGACGGTGGCGGGATGGAGGATCCCCGAGGGGATGAGGTTGAACTTGAAGGTGCGGCCGTCGACCACCACGGTGTGGCCGGCGTTGTTACCCCCCTGGCTGCGCAGCACGATCCCCGCCTCCTCCGCCAGCAGGTCGACGACCTTGCCCTTGCCCTCGTCCCCCCACTGGCCCCCCACCACCACGATCACACCCACCGCGGCTGCACCTACTCGGGCTCCTGGTGGGTGCGGTCGACGTCGCGGAACGCGGTCTGGCCGGCGTTGAAGAAGAGCTGGAGCCGCCGCACCGGGCCGTTGCGGTTCTTGGCGATGTCCAACTCGGTCAACCCCGGATCCTTGCCCTCCTCGTGCATCCCCGGGCGATACAGGAACATCACGATGTCGGAGTCCTGCTCGATGCTCCCGGAGTCGCGCAGGTCGCTGAGCTGCGGCCGGCGGTCCTGGCGCCGCTCCGACTCGCGGTTGAGCTGGGAGACCGCGATGACCGGGACGTCCAGCTCCCGCGCCAGGCTCTTCAGCCCGGCCGAGATCTCCGAGACCTCCTGGGCCCGGGAGTCGGACCGGCCCTGAGAGCGCATCAGCTGCAGGTAGTCGACGATGAACAGGTCCACCGGGTGGGCGGCCCGCAGCCGCCGGGCCTTGGCCCGCATCTCCATCACGGTGAGCCCCGGGGTGTCGTCGATGTAGATGGCGGCCCGGCTCAGGGTGTCCATCGCGGCCGCGATCCGGGGCCAGGCGTCGTTGCCCAGCTGGCCGGTGCGCAGCCGGTACGCGTCCACCGTCGCCTCGCTGCAGAGCAGGCGCTGGACCAGGGTGTCACGGCTCATCTCCAGACTGAAGAGCGCGACCCCGTGCTGGCGGCGGACGGCCGCGTTGCGGGCGACGTTGAGCACAAAAGAGGTCTTGCCGACCCCGGGGCGCGCGGCGATCACCACCAGCTCGGAGCGCTGAAACCCGGAGGTGACCGCGTCCAGCTCGCCGAACCCGCTGGCGACCCCGGTCACCGACCTGACCTCTCCCTGGTGGAAGGCGTGGCTCAGCGCCTCCCAGGTGGTGACCAGCTGCTTGCTGATCGCCTCGAACTCCCCCTTCGGCCGGCCCCGATCCGCGACCGCGAAGACCGCCTTCTCCGCCGCCTCGATCGCCTGCTGGGCCTCCAGGGACTCGTCGAAGCCGAGCTCGGCGAGGTGCCCGCCCGCCTGGATCAGGCGGCGCTTGACCGCGTGGTCGTGGACGATGCGCCCGTAATAGGAGACGTTGGCCGCGGTCGGGACCGCCGCCGCCAGCGAGGTCAGCGCCGGCAGCCCGCCCACCCGCTCCAGGGTGCGCTGGCGCTCCAGCTCGTCCGCCAGGGTCAGGGTGTCGAGTGGCGTGCCCTGGGAGAAGAGGCTGAGCATCGCGCGGAAGATGTCGGCGTGCGCGTCGAGGTAGAAGTCATCCGGCTCCAGCGACCCCACCACCTGCCCGATCTGGTCCTTGTCGAGCAGCAGCGCTCCCAGGACCGAGCGCTCGGCATCCTGGTTGTGGGGCGGGACCCGGAGTTGGACTGCCGGCCGGAGCTCCGGCCGGACGCTCACGCGGCGACGACCCGGACCGTCACCCGGGCTTCGACCTCGGTGTGGACCTTGACCACAGCCTCGTACTCGCCGACCTCGTGGACGGGCTCGAACTCGATCTTGCGCCGATCGACCGGGGTTCCCAGCTTCGCCTCCAGCGCCTCGGCGACATCGATGTTGACCACGGCGCCATAGAGCTTTCCGGTCTCACCCGCCCGGGCCGGGATCTCCACGGTGGTGGATCTCAACTGCTCCGCGAACGCGCGGGCGGCGACCACCTCAGCCTCCAGCTTGTGGCGCTGGCGCTCCTTCTGGGCCCGGATCTGCTGCTCCGCCCGCGGTTGGGCGGGCTGCGCCAGCCGCTTGGGGAGCAGGTAGTTGCGGGCGAAGCCGTCAGCCACCTCCTTGACGTCTCCAGCCTTGCCGGTGCCGGCCACATCGTCGATCAGAATTACCTTCAACTCGATGACTCCTGAGATGGTGGGTGCTGCCCCACCCCGGGGTCGGACAGCTCGCGATCAGGCGGCTCCCCGCTGCCTGCCTTGGCGGAACGGTACCACGGCTGGGGTTCCGGCGCCGGGGCCGGCCTTCCTCCTCCGGGCCGGAACCTGGTGAGGCCACGTCCGAGGGTGGTGATCCTCACCGCGGCGGCCGCTCCCCGGGCCAGATCCTGATCGAAGACGCTGGTGCGCTGGCGGATCTGAGCCTCGACGTCGGCCCGGATCTCCTCGGGGACCTGGGAGTTGAACGTACGCACCGCCAGCACGGTGAGGGCGATGGTGTCCATCTGGCCGACGACCGGGATCCAGCCCGGGATGTCCAGCGCCGGGTTGAGGATCACCGCCAGCGCCCCCCCCAAAGCCGCCTTGGAGGCGGTCGGGGTGCGCGGGTCCCGGGCCAGGCAGTAGGCCAGGCGCAGCTGCTGAGGCAGCTCCAGGATCAGGCTGCGAAGGCGCTTGACGCGCGAGAGCACGGCCACTTCCAATTTGGGAACTTGCGAATCCGAACCCTGTCAGTCTAACCGGGCTGGTGACCTCCCCCACCCGCCGCGACCGGCGCCTCGGGTGATCCCGCCTCTCCGGGCCGCGGCCACCACCGGCTCCGGTCGCGCTCGAGCACCGAGAACGCGTCCGCCTCCACCACCTCGCCCTCGATCGGAACCAGGTGGCCCTCCAGCATCGCCTCCACCAGCTGGTTCTGGGCCCGGCGGATCCAGGGGCCGTCGCTGAGCGAGAAGTGCTCCTTGAGCGGGTTGCCCCCGAGCGGTGGACGCAGACCGCGGGGATGCTCCACAGCCAGGGCGCGGATCCGAGCCTCCAGCTCGTCCAGCTCGGCGGTGCCCGGATAGGAGCTCGCCCGGGTGTCGGCCCGGGCCAGCTCCAGCAGCTCGAAGGTGAGCTCGCCGGCGTCACGCCACAGCCGACGAACGGCCGAATCCGCCCAGTCGCTGCGGTACTGGATGGGACGCATGTGCAGCTCCACCAGCCGCGCCACCTGGGTGGTCTCCGCGGAGGAGAACCGCAGCCGGCGCATCACCTCCTGGGCCACTCGGGCCCCCACCTGGGCATGGCCGTGGAAGGTCGGGCCCGCTGGGGACCTCTGCCGGGTCGGGGGCTTGCCCACGTCGTGGAAGAGCACCGCCAGCCGCACCAGCCGCGAACGGGTGGAGAGGTCCAGTGCCATCGCGGTGTGCTGGAGCACGTCCCCCAGGTGGTAGCCGGCCTGTTCCACCCCGCCCATCCGGTCCAGCTCAGGGGCGATCTCCGCCAGCAGGCCGGTCCGGTGCAGCAGCTCCAGCCCCAGGGATGGCCGCTGCCCGAGGAGCATCTTCACCAGCTCCTCCCGCACCCGCTCCCGGGAGACGATCCGGATCCGTGAGGCCGCCTCCTTGATGGCCAGCTCCATTCCCGGCGCCAGCCCGAAGTCGAGCTGGGAGGCGAACCGGGCCGCCCTCAGCATCCGCAACGGGTCCTCTTCGAATGTGAGCCGCGGCGCCAGCGGGGTCCGCAGCAAGCGCTGGCGGATGTCGGCGAGCCCGAGTCCGGTCGGGTCCAGCAGCGCGCGGCTCGCGGTCAGCAGCAGGGTGTTGACGGTGAAGTCGCGGCGCTGCACGTCCTCCTCCATCGTGCCGGGGCTGACCTGGGGCTTGCGGCTCTCCGGGGAATACGCCTCGCTGCGGGCGCGCACGAACTCCACCGTGAAACGGTCGGCCGCTGAGACGGGGAAGGAGATCTGGGCGGTGCCGTAGCGCTCGAACGCCACCACCTTGCCCCTCCTGCCCCAGCGGTCGCGCAGCCAGCGCGCTCCCAGCTCGGCCTCGACCCCCTCCAGCACCACGTCGACGTCCGGGGAGCTCGCCCGGCCCATCAACAGGTCCCGGGGGTATCCCCCCACCACGCAGGCCCTGGTGCCCAGTGCCACCTCCATCTCCGCGAGGATGTCGACCAACCATTCGGCCGAGGGGACCCCGAGACAGGGCTCGACCCCAGGGAGCCGCTCAGGCATCCGCCGGCTCCTCCATCTCCGCCGGGCTCACTACCACCTCGTCGCACAGGGGGCAGTACCGGCGGCTCTTGAGCCGGGCACTGCCCGGGGCAGTTCGCTGAACCGTTGCGGACCGGTCGGCGGAGCCGCCACCAGCCTGAGCGTCAGGTGCTCGCCCGGGACCGCCAGCGTCGGCGCCAGCTCGGCTCCCTCGCTGCGGTTGTCGGCTCCCGTGTCTGCTCCCATGCCGCCATCTTCCGATGAATGCCGGCAAGGGTGCAGAGTCAGGCTGGGCGGCCAAAGAACTAGCTTGCAACCGACAGGATGCGGGCGCGGACGTCGGCGCGGCGCACCTCGAAGCGCTCGCGGGGACGGTGGTCGCGGTCAAGGAACGCGGGCTGAGGTCGGCGGTGGCGATGGGCTCGTGCTCCCCTCTCGGCGCCGGCGTGATCCTGGCCGAGGGCAGGATCATGACCTCGGCGCATAACCTGCGCTGGAAGGGACGGTCGGACCCGTTCGACGAGGGCACGAAACGGCAGCCGACCAGCATCGTGCGCGACCCCAACTACGACCTGGCGGTGGCCCCAGTCGGCACCGGCAGCCATCCCCCGTGCTCCCTCAGCCCAATCCACCCGGCCCTGGGCCGGACGGGCCGGGAGCCACTGCGCCTCACTTCCGGGTGCATCTCCGCCGTGGACCCGGACCATCTCAACTGCGGCAAGGTCGGCGGATCCCTCAAGAGGGCTTCGTGGTTCGAGCACGCCGCGCCTCCCCGGAGAAGCTACCGGGGGGCCCGGTGGTCGATCCTTCGGGCCCCGTCCTGGCGATCGACACCAAGCGCCAGGGGGAGGGATACTGCTGGGCGATGGTCACCGGATCCGAGTTGCGGGCTCGCATGAGCCACGCCCGCGAGACCGGTTGGCTCGGCCTGCGGCTGCTGCCCCCGGAGATGGCGTCCCGCCTCCGAGGGGCGGTCGGCGTGGAGGAGCGCCCAGGGGCTTTGGTGCGACACGTGGTACCGGATGGCCCCGCCGAGCGTGCCGGGCTCAGGCGACGCGACCTGCTGCTGCGGCTGGGCGGGAGTGAGCTCGGGTCCCGGCTTGAACTCACAGAAGCGATTGCGCGGCTGCAGCCCGGCACCGCGGTGGAGGTGCGACTGCTGCGGGGTTTTGAGGCGGTCACGCTCCAGGTCGTCCCCGTCGCGGCCTCCTCCGGTTCCAGGCGGCACGGGTGGATTGCGCATGGAGGTACCCGAACCCGCCGGCTGTAGCAGGTTTCGTTCAGCAGAGCGGAACGCGGTGGTATGCTGCGCCGATGCACCGTCGCCGAGCCACCACCGGCTTGCGGGGAGGGCCAGGGTGCCGAGCCTGAGCGGGCGCCAGCGCAACCCCCTGGGTCGCACCGTCCGCCTGCTGGGATGGATGGCCGATCATGAGGCCGAGGACTTCGGGGTCAGACAGCTCGCGGCGGCCGTGGGGATGGCGCCCAGCACGGTCCACCGGTCCCTGGGGGCGCTGGAGGAGGAGGGGCTCGTCGAGTGCGATCCGGAGTCCGGCCGCTACCGGCTCAGCCTGGGCTTCTACCGTCTGGCGCTCAAGGGCGCCCGCCAGGCTCCCCTTCGGGAGCTGGCCCGCCCGATCGTGCTGGCAACGGCACGCGCCTCTGAGGAGGCCTGCCAGCTGGCGGTCTACGGGGAGATTCAGCTGGCGGTGATGTATCTCATGGAGATCCCCTCCCTGCACCGCCTCCAGGTGCGGTCGCACCTGCACGAATGGCAGCCCTTGACGCGTTCCGCGGCCGGCCTGGCCGTCCTGTCCCGCTTGGACTCCGAGTCGGTGGTGGCGGCGTTCGCGAACGGCACCGGGCAGGGCACCGGAGCGGAGCTGGCGGAGCGGCTGGACCAGGTACGACGTCAGGGCTTCGCGGTCACGGTGGGGTGGACCGACGCCGGCTGTATCGAGCTGGCGGCTCCCTTCACCGGAGCTGAGGGGCGCGTCCAGGGAGCGCTCTGCCTGGGCCTGCCGGAGGTGCGCTTCACCGAGCCGCTTGAGGGTGCGCTGGGCAATCTGCTGATGGTGCAGGCGGCCAAGCTGGGCCAGATCCTGGAGGCTCCGCCTACCCCGCGCTGAGGTCAGACCGAGGCGGCGGTCCCCACGGGTCTGGCGTCCATCGCCAGCTCGAAGGCTCCCACCAGGCCCTGGTCCTCTCCCAGTTCGGCCCGGAGCAGCCGACAGTGCTCGCGCGGGGCCCGGAAGCTGCCCTTGGCGACCCCGCCCACCATCTGCTCCCAGAAGCTCTGCCCAGCCCCGAAGACACCCCCGCCGAAGGCGATGGCGTCGGGATTCAGCAGGTTGATGAGCGATCCCCCGACCGCTAGCCCCAGATGCCATGCGGCCCGCGCCAGCACTCCGGACGCCCGTGAGTCCCCCGCCTGGGCGGCCCGAGAGACCTCGGCCGCGCTCGGGAGCCCGGCTAGGGCGGCGATGGCAGTGCCGGACGAAAGCGCCTCCAGGCAGCCGCGATTGCCACAGTGGCACACGGGGCCCTGGGGATCGACGACTATGTGTCCGAACTCGCCCGCCTTGCCCTGGCCGCCCCGGTACAGCTTTCCGTCCAGGCACAGTCCGGCTCCGATCCCGGTGCTGACCGTCACGTAGACGAAGTTGCGGAAGCCTCGCCCGGCACCCTGGCGATGCTCGCCGAGCGCCGCCAGGGTGGCGTCGTGATCCACCAGGCAGGGGCTGCCCACGCGCGCCTCGACCTCATCCTTGAGGGGAAACGCGTTCCAACCGGGAAGGTTGGGGGCCCCCTCCACCACCCCCGTGAAGGGGTCGACGGGGCCGGGGACCCCGATCGCCACCACCCTGGAGGCGGGGTCGGCCGGCCCAACCTGCTCGACCAGATTGCGGATCTGGTCCACCACCGCGGTCGGACCCAGATGCGCGGCGGTGCGATCACGCCCTCTTTGCACGATCTCGCCGGTCGGCGCGAAGCGGGCGGCCCTGATCCAGGTCCCGCCCAGGTCCAGCGCGACCACCTCGCGGCGCCCATCCCCCAGCATCGTCAAACTCCCTGCATCATGCGCGGTGGTCACCCGCCAGGGCAAGCTCCTTGAGGCGCTCCACGTTGGCCAGATCGGGGCCCTGATGCTCCAGCCCGGGAACCTCCAGGATGAACGGGGCCCGGCTCAGGAGAGGGTCGTGGAGCATCCGTCGGAACGCCTCCCGACCGATGTAGCCGTCGCCGATGTTCTCGTGGCGGTCGCGGTTGGAGCCGAGCGGAGCCTTGGAGTCGTTGGCGTGGATCGCCCACAGCAGATCACCTCCCACCTCGCGCTCCAACTCGTCGCGCATGGCATCGAGGCCCTCCGGGGTCGTGAGCTCATACCCCGCTGTGAACGCGTGCGCCGTGTCCAGGCAGAGGCCCACCCGCGGGTCATCGACCGCCCGGATCATCTGCCCGATCTGGGCGAAGGTGCTGCCGACGTTGTCACCGGCGCCCGCGCTGTTCTCGATCAGGAGGCGACTCTCGCCGCCCGCGGTCCGCAGCGCCTGGCGCATCGCCTGCGCCATCTGCTCCAGGGTCTGGTCGAAGCCGCGTCCCTTGTGCGACCCGGGGTGGAAGATTACCCCGGCCGCTCCCAGGCGATTGGCAAGGTCCAGATAGTGGGTGAGCGCGGCCTGGGAGGAAACCAGCAGGTCCTCCCGCGCGGTCGCCAGGTTGATGAGGTACACGGCGTGGAAGAAGAAGTCGCTGAGCCCGGTCTCGGCGAGGCGCTGGTGAAAGCGCTCGACCGTGGCCGCGTCCGGCTCCAGCTGCCGCCACGTCTGCGGCGGCGTGGGGTGGATCTGGACCGCCTCCGCCCCGATCTCCAGCGCCCGGTCGAAGGAGTTCACGATGCCTCCCTTGGTGGACACGTGGGCGCCGATGACTGCCATCTCAGCCGCTCTGGGCCGTGGCCGGCGGAACGTAGACGTGGTCCGAAGGTGGCGGCGAGATCGTCCCGATCTGCCCGAACTGGGTGTAGGTGAGTGAGATCGGGCTCTTCCCGGCGACCGTCAGCTCCAGCAAGCGATAGCTCCCCTTGGCGATGTACAGACGCAATGATGAGCCTCCGGCCCCCTCCTCCACCAGCCATGCGGCTAGGCCATTCAGCTCCGTGGAGGCGATCGTGTGGGGGGCATCGAGGTAGCGGGCTATGGTCCTGCCTATCCCCGGGCCGGCAAACGGGGCGATGCTCTGCAGGTAGTGCTGGGCGGTGGCGGGCGGCTGCTCGATCCAGGTGGTGGCAGGGTTGAGGTTGCCCGGCAGGGCGGTGACCCCCAGCTGCTGCAGCCCCAGAGGAGAGAGCACGAACACCTTCTTCGCCACCGCCATCACCCTGAGGCTGAGGGTGGGTGAGCCGGGAACCCGGGTCACCACACTGCCTGAGAAGTCGCCGTTTGGCAGGGTCGCGACCGAGAAGGTGGTGGTGGTCCCTCCGGCTGAGGCGCTCCCGGAGATCCGGTAGGAGGAGTCCGCCATGGCCGCCGCCGTCCTGGTGGCGAGCCCGGCAGAGCTGGGCGGGGACTGCCCACAGGAGGCAAGCACCGCCGCCAACAGGGGGACCACGGCCACCAGCAAGGTCGGGCGCAACAGGGCGCCCGGTCTGCAGCGGGCCACCGCCCGCACCCCGTTCAGGGCCGCTCCGCCATCAGGGTCGGGCGACCACCACCGCCACCACGTAGAGAGCATAGAGTCCGATCCCGGCTGGAGCCACGATCCTGGCATCCAGCCCCCGGTCCCCGATCGCGGCCATGGCGACCAGGGCCCCGGTGGCGGTCGCGGCCGCCGCCAGGAAGCCGATTCCCGACGGATCTCCAGGGGGTGAAGCACAGACCGATGATCGCGGGAAGAGTCGCCTGGAACACCATCGCCCCGGTGACGTTGCCCAGGGCCAGCACATCCTTGCCGCGGGCCACCCAGAGCGAGCCCGCGGCCATCTCGGGAAGTTCGGTCGCGAGCGGTACCAGCAGTAGCGCCAGCACCAGCGCTGAGAGTCCGAGGGCGGCGGCGATGCCGTGCAGGGCCAGCAGGAAGAGCTCGCTGGCAAGGGCGAGCCCGACCAGGGCGATCACGAGTTGGGCGATTCCCAGCAGCGCCCCGGGGTCCTGCCGTCCGCGCAGCCAGCGGCCGAGGAGCAGCCTTTCCCCGACTGCGGCAGGTGCCGCGGCCGCCGCCTGGTGCAGGCTGCGGACGACGAACAACGCGTATAGCCCGGCCAGCAAGAGCGCGTCCAGGTACCGCCAGGGGGTGGGCACGAACGCTCCCAGGATGAGGAGCACGTAGCTCGCGACAAAGGTGTTGAGCACACTCCGGCTGGGTCCGGGCGGGACCAGGAGCCGGGGACGGCCACAGGCGAGACCGACGCAGGCGGTGAGCCCCAAGCCGACCGTCGCCAGCATGAAGGGAGCTCCCAGGATCGCCCCGGTGGCCGTCTGGGCGGCGACCGCCCCGCCGCCCACCAGCGCCACCACCGGGACGATGCTCTCCGGCAGGGCGGTTCCGATCGCCGCCAGCACGCTGCCGGTGACCTGGTGGCCCAGCCCCAGCCTGTCCGCCTCCCACTCGACCGCGTTGGTGAAGAGGGCCGCGGAGGCCAGCATCAGCGCGAGCCCTCCCAGGAAGAGGGCGGCTACCCCCACCCGGCGGTCCGGCCCCGCTTCCCGACGAGGTGGCCGAGCCCGGCCCCAACCCCCGCCGTCAAATTCAGGCCGTGGCGAACCACATCGCTGAGGCCCACCACCTGCCAGCGCTCGAACGGCTGCTCCGAGCTCGGAGCCAGCGCGTCCCGCAGCCTGGTCGGATACCAGGGGAAGAGCGCTCGCGGGAGCTGGTCCACCGAGACCCAGGAGAGCCGCAGCGCCTCCCTGGTCGGGGCCGGAACTCCACCCACCGGGCGGGCGAGGAAGACCTGGTCGGTGCCCAGCCGGATCCCCCGGAAGTGGTAGGTCCCGGTCAGCCGCAGAAGCTCGATCTCGAGGCCGCACTCCTCCGCCGTCTCCCGCACCACCGTGGCGGCGGGATCCTCCCCCGGTCCCACGTGGCCCCCGGGCGGCTCCCAGCCCGGCGGCCAGGGGCGCAGCTGGAGCAGGACCCGACCGCGATCGTCGGCGATCACGGCCTGCGCACCGACTATGCGGCCCATCTCTAACCCAGGCATGGGGTGCCCAGAGCCTGGGCGAGGGAGGCCCCGCCCGGGGTCAGCGCCCAGAGGATGCTGGGGAAGTAGATCCCCGGAGGCGGCCCGCCCACGACATGGGCCCAGAGGGTGTTGAACACGTCCAGGATTCCCGAGTACAGAGGGCTGGCGCCTCCCAGGAGGCCGGGCACCACCAGGATCACGAGGATCAGGGCGATGAAGAGGCCGTTGCGATGCAGCGCCATCCACTGGAAGAAGCTCGGGAACTCGCCCCCCAGCAAGCCCTCGGCGACCCCGAATCCGTCCAGGGGAGGGATCGGGATCAGGTTGAAGAGGCAGAGGATGACGTTGACGTAGAACGCCTCCACCAAGAACCAGTACACAAAGCCCAGGGCAGGCAGGTTGAAGCTCGGCACCAGGCAGGTGCTGAGGCTGGGGTCCGCCGCCAGCAGGGCGCGCAGCACCAGCCCGATCGCGGCCGCCATCACCAGATTGCTGAGCGGTCCGGCCGCGGAGAGCCAGGCGCGCTGGTAGCCCCGGCGCACGTAGGCCGGGTTGTACAGGACCGGCCGCGCGAAGCCGAACCCGATCACCAGCAGCATCACCAGTCCGAAGGGGTCGATCTGGTCGGCGGGATTCAGGCTGAGCCGCCCCTGGCGGCGGGGGGTGGGATCGCCGTAGCCGTTGGCGACCGCCGCGTGACAGAACTCGTGGACCGTGAACCCCAGGGCGATCCCGGGGATGGCGAAGATGACCAGGACCAGGTAGAACTCGACGCCGCTGCCGAGCACCCCGGTCAGTCCAGGGGGATTCTGCGAACCCGGCGGCGAAAGCCGGTGTCGGGCGGGGCTTCCTGGTGGTGCTCCAGCGCCGCGATCGCCGCCAGCAGCAGCTCCCGCTGCGCCCTGATCAGGTGAAGCCGCGCCTCCGGCGGCAGCAGCTCCTCGACCTGGCCGGCCGCGTGCAGGATCGCCTCCCCCACCACCCGCAGCGCCTGCTCACCGACGTTCACCGTCGTGGAGCGCCGCATCAGCTGGCCTTCGAAAAGTGGATCATGAGCTGTCCCTCCTCGAGATGGGCGGAAGTGGTCTCCTTGCCCCGCAGCACCCGCGGCAGCGAGATCTCGCGCTTGTAGGGGCCGACGCTGATGTAGAGCTCATCCTCCTTCTGAGTCAGCTCCACCTGCTCCCGGCTGACGAACGGCATCTTCAGGGAGAGGATGTACTCGTCGCCGACCTTGCGCAACGCCTGGGACTTGGCGCTGTAGAGGATCGCCTCCGGCTCGGTCTCGCCGAAGAGCGAACGGCCCAGCTCGTCCAGGTTGTCGGGGCCGACGATCTCATGGTCGAAGAGGCGGGATTGGAGGATCGGCAGGGGGGCGAAGGTCTCCTCTACCTGGGTCTGATAGCGGGCCTGGACCCCCCGCCAGTCGTTGAAGTAGCCGTCCCCGACCTCCGGGGGCAGCACCCGGTTCACCAGCACAGCGTCCACCTGGTAGTCGTAGAGGTTGAGGTAGGTGAACGCCCGCTGGGCCTCCTTGATCACCATCTTCTCCAGGTTGAGGACGATCCTCACGGTGCAGGACTTGGGGTCCGAGAGGACCTCCTTCATGGAGTCCAGATCCACCAGCAGCTGACGCACCGAGCCGTAGATCTCATCGGCGGGCAGCGGGATCCCGACGAACGGCTGCACCATCGGACGGGCCAGCTTCATCACCCGCCGCTCGATCGGGAATATCTTGTTGAGATACCAGCGCGCCACATCGGGGAAGGCCAGCAGCTGCAGGGTCTCCCCGGTGGGGGCGCAGTCCACCACCAGCACGTCGAACAGCCCCTGCTCGGAGTGGCGCCGGATCCACATCAGGCTCGCCACCTCCTCCATCCCCGGCGGGGTCGCCAGCTCCTCCGCGATGATGTCGTCGACCCCCTGGGAGTTGAACAGGCTCGCGAGGTACTCGTGGATCTTCTCCCAGTGTCCCTCCATCTCGTGGAGCGCGTTGACCTCCTGGGCGAAGAGGTTTTCTCCGATCTGGACGGGCTCGGGGCCGATCTCGCAGTCGAGTGAGTCGCCCAGGCTGTGGGCGGCATCGGTGGAGATGACCAGCGTCTTGAGCCCGCGCCGCGCGCAGCGCACGGCGGTGGCGGCCGCGATCGTGGTCTTGCCCACCCCACCCTTGCCCGTGTAGAGGATCACCCGCATGGCGCCGAGTATAGGGGCCGATCCTGGGAGTTCCAGGAGTTCGGGATCAGTGCAGGAAGAGCAGCCCCGCGATGACCAGCACCAGCATCACCGCCGAAACCACCAGCACCCGCCGAATGTCCAGGGGCAGATATGGAGTCCGGTCCAGCGGCACGGCGGGGCCCTCATCCAGCGGCTCCAGGGTCGCCTCCTGGCGGCGGCGGATCTCGGCCCTGCCCACGACCCGGTCGCGCCGGGGGAGCAGCGACGCGCTGCTGGAGGAGGCCGTGGCCGGATCGGTCGTCACCGCGGAGGGTGCCGCCGCGGCGCCCGTGGGGGCCGGGGACCGGCGCAGGGGCAGCCGCGAGGCTGCGGCCTCGGAGGAGGTGGGAGCGGCCTCAGGGACGCTGGCCGCGATTGCCGCGGGCTCCTGGGCCGAAGATTCGTCGGCGACCGCGCCCTTGTTGGCGCGCTCCCCCTGGGGACGCCTTCTGGGCGGCGTCGCCGCCCGGCGCTTGGTACGTCTGGCCAATTTCGGCTCCGCTGGAATTGGGCCCCGGGGACCCTTACTGACGAGCTTCGCCAGTCTACCCAATGTCCCGCAACCGGGACCGGGAGGACGGTGCAGGCAGCGAGCGCCAGCGGGAGGGGCTCAGGTTGGCGAAGGAGGGGGACGAGGAAGTGCCAGCGCCCACTGCCTGCGTGGGCGATGCGTGTGGGGCCACATCTTGTGCCCGTCTGGTATTCAACCACATAATGTTGTAGAGCGCAAGGGGTTGTGACATTTTCGTCAGCCGAAGACGGTCCTTCTGCCGGTAACCGGATGGCGCCACTTCGGCGGTGCCTCGCGATCCGCTCCCCCCTACCCCCTCTCCAATGGTCGAGCGGAAGCTTGCCCCTCGCGGCCTGAGCCGGTGGAGGACTCCGGCGGCGAGCATCCCGGCGCCCCGGCAGCGTGGCCGCCGCTTCGTCCGTGAACTGATCGCAGCTGGTGGCGGAGCTGGAGCGCGACCGCGCGGCTCGCGACCTCCGGCTCCCCCGCGCACTTTGGCGCGGGTTCTGCTAACGTGCGGGCCATGGCCGCGCTCATCGCCGTGATCGTCGTGATCGCGGTTGTGGCGCTGGCGTTGCGGCTCACCGTGCGGGTGGTGCAGCAGGGCTTCAAGGGGGTGGTCAAGCGGCTGGGCCGCTACCACGCGACCCACAACCCCGGCTTGGTCTTCCTGCTGCCGTTCCTCGACACCATGACCCGGGTGGACATGCGGGAGGTGCCCCGGCGCGGCGACAAGCAGGACGTCATCACCAAGGACAACGTCGCGGTTGGGGTCAGCGCCACCATCTTCCATCAGGTGGTGGACGTCAACAAGGCCCTCTTCGAGGTACAGGACTATCTCACCGCCATCGACCAGATCGGGCGCACGGCGCTGCGCGCGGTGTTCGGGACCATGACCCTCGATGAGGCGCTCTCCGAGCGTCAGCGGATCAACACCCTGTTGGGCGAGCACATCGCCGACGCCACCGAGAAGTGGGGAGTCCGGGTCAACCGCATCGAGGTTCTCGACATCCTGCCCCCCCAGAACATCCTGCGGGCGATGGAGGAGCAGAAGGAGGCGGACCAGCACAAGCGCTCGGTCATCCTCAAGTCGGAGGGCGACAAGCAGGCCGCGATCAACCAGGCCGAGGGGGAGGCTCAGGCCAACATCACCAGGGCCACCGCCCAGAAGCAGGCGACGGTGCTGGCGGCCGAGGCGAAGAAGCAGGCGCAGATCCTGGAGGCCGAGGGCAACCGCGAGAGCCAGAAGCTGGAGGCGCTCGGCGAGGCCGCGGCGATCGACTCCGTCTTCGAGGCGATCCACCAGGGCAAGGCCAGCCCCGACGTGCTGGCGTTCTGGCAGCTCAAGAACCTGGCGCTGCTCGCCGACAGCCCCAACGCCAAGCTCATCGTCCCCGCCGACTTCGCCGGGCTGATGGGGGCGGCCCAGGCCCTGGTCGAGGGTCTGGGGGGCACCGCGGTGACGGTTCCGAAGAACGGCAAGCCGACCGCTGCGGAGAAGCCGGGGGCCGCGGCCAAGCCCAGGCTCGGGGCCGGCGAGGGCGGCCCGAGCTGAGGCGGGCGGCATCGGTGCCTGGTTCGAGCCCAGCGCTCGCCATCACCCCAGGCAGACCGCAGCGATGCGCAACGGGATAGAGGCCCTTCCCGGGGAGGAGGGGATCGTCGAGAGGGCGATACCCGGCAGCATCCGCCTGGGGGAGGTGCGCGCCCGGGGCGACCTCTGGGCCGCGCTGTCGGCAACGGGGGAGCCGATCCCCCAAGGTGCGGTCGTCTTCATCCTGGACGTGGACCAGGGCCACCTGATCGTCGCTCCCTCGCCCGGCCCGGGGAGCTGATCCGAGGGGCGCTCAGGGCGGTGGCCGAGCCGCTGCGCCGGTCCCGGGCCGCCCCGGTTCAGACGTTGAAGAGGAAGTGCATCACGTCGCCGTCCCGGGTCACATAGTCCCTTCCCTCGAGCCGCCGCTGGCCCCGCTCCCGCAGGGCGGCGTAGCCGCCGGCTTCCACCAGCTCCTCCCAGTTGCACACCTCCGCCCGGATGAACCCCTTGGCGAAGTCAGTGTGGATTGCAGCCGCGGCCTCGACCGCGGTCGAGCCCGCGCGGACGGTCCAGGCCCGGACCTCCTTCTCCCCGGCGGTGAAGAATGTGAGCAGCGAGAGGGCGTGGTAACCGGCCCGGCTGAGGCGGGGAAGCCCGGTCTCCGAGATGCCGAGCTGCTCCAGGAACTCGGCCGCCTCCCCAGGCTCCAGCTCGGCGAGCTCGGCCTCCAGGCGGGCCGAGACCACCACGAAGTCAGCGCCCTCGGCGGTCGCTCTCTCCAGGATGGGCCGCGCCGGGCCGGCGGTGGGGTCCGACGCCATCTGGTCCTCGTCGACGTTGGCGACGTAGATGACCGGTTTGGCGGTCAGCAGCTGGCACTCCCGGATCGCCGGCTCCTCCTCGGCGGAGAGCTCCACCGAGCGGGCGGGCCGGCCCTCGTCCAGCGCCGCTCTCACCCTGCTCAGCGCCTCCGCCTCCACCTTCGCCTGCCGACCACCGGCCCCGGCCCTGGCCGTGCGTGAGGCCCGGTCAAGCCGACGGTCCAGGGCCGCCAGGTCCGCCAGAGTCAGCTCCAGCTCCAGGATTTCGAGATCCCGGAGGGGGTCAATCCGACCCTCGACATGTCCGACCTCGGAGGCGGAGAACGCCCGGAGCACGAAGGCGATCGCGTCCGCGCTCCGCACGTGGCCCAGGAACTGATTGCCCAGCCCCTCCCCCCGACTGGCTCCCCGCACCAGGCCGGCGATGTCGGTGAAGGTGACCGTGGCGGGAATGACCCGGGGGGGATGGAACAGGTCGGCCAGTCGCTGAAGGCGGAAGTCCGGGACCGGCACCACCCCGGTGTTGGGCTCGATCGTCGTGAAGGGGAACGCCCCGACCGTGGCGTGAGCCTTGGTGAGTGCGTTGAAGAGGGTCGACTTGCCCGCGTTGGGAAGCCCCACGATCCCGACCGAAAGGCTCATGCGCCGGTGGTCGTGGGGCTGTCGGCACGATCCAGCTGGTAGTGGCTCACCACCGCCGCCAGCCCCCCCTGACCGGGACCCAGGGTCACCCACTCCGCGGCCTGGAGAACCTCCGGGCTCGCCCCCTCGACCGCGACCGGATGGCCGACCGCCCGCAGCATCGGCAGATCGTTGGGCGCATCGCCGATCGCCACCACCGAGTCTGGGTCGATCGCCATCCTCTCGCAGAGGAAGCGGATTGCGGCACCCTTGTCGACGTCCTTGGCGGTGATCTCGCAGAAGCCGGAGATGGAGCTGGTCACCTCCGCCCGGGCGCCGGCCAGCTCCGCAATCTCCGCCACCACCCGGGGAAAGACCGACTGATCCATCACCACCACGGTGAGCTTGGTCGTCCCCTGGAGCAGCCGCTCCTCCAACGGCGGGTCGGTCGCGACCACCGCCGGCATCTGCGCGATCTGGCTGTAGAACTCCACGTCCTTGGTGATCCGGTCCACCAGCAGCTGGTCGCCCTGGTAGACGTTGACCGACCACCCCCGCCGGCGGGCGAGCTCCAGGATGGGTAGCGAGACCTCGGGGGGAACCTCGCAACGCCGCAGCACCGCTCCCTCCCGGCCATCGGTCGGGAGCTCCTGGATGAGGGCGCCGTGGTAGCAGATGAGGGGGAGCCTGGTCTCGAGCTGCTGGGCGTAGGGCAGGGCGGAACGGTACATCCGCCCGGTCGCCACCCCCATCGGAGTGCCCACGGCCTGAGCGCGATGCGCCGCCGCCACATCCCGTCGGTCCAGCTCCAGGCGGCGGTCCAGCAGGGTGCCGTCAAGGTCGGAGACCAGCATCTGCGGTTTCACAGAGCCGCCAAATCAGGGCCCGCCGACCGCAGCCGTGGATACCATCACCTGGGATTGTCGCCGATCCTGGGAGCCCCCGACTTCGGAGCTCAGGGCTGAGTGGGGCCGACCATCCGACCCCCGCGGTCCGGCTCCAGAGGGCACCGCCAGCAGAGCCGCGATCGCAGCCCGCGAGATCCCACGATCCCATGAGCGTGGGAGTTGGCTATATTGAAGTCGTTGCCTAGTCGTCCAAGGCGCCCCTTCCGGCCGGTGGCGCGCACTTACAGCCCGGTCTTCACGGAGGCCGCCCCGCCGGAGCCAACTCCTTCCGTCAGCTTCTCCGAGCTCGGGCTCTCGGAGCGGATGCTGGCCACCCTCAGGCAGATCGGCTACACCGAGCCCACTCCGATCCAGGCGGCGACGCTGCCCGTGGCGCTGGGTGGCAGGGACGTGATCGGGCAGGCGCAGACCGGGTCCGGCAAGACCGCCGCCTTCGCCATCCCCGTCCTGGAGCGGCTGGACGCCCAGAGGAGTGAGGTCCAAGCGCTGGTCCTGTGCCCGACCCGGGAGCTGGCAGCGCAGGTGGAGGCTGAGTTCGAGCGCCTCGCCAAGGGATCCGGCTTCGGAGTGCTCGCGGTGGTTGGCGGGGATCCCATCCACCGCCAGCTCGAGGGGCTGAAGCGCAAGCCGGCAGTGGTGGTGGGCACCCCCGGGCGGATCCTGGACCACCTTCAGCGCCACACCTTAAGCCTGCGTGCGATCCGCTTCGCGGTGCTGGACGAGGCCGACCGGATGCTGGACATGGGGTTCGCTCCCGACGTCGAGCGGATTCTCCAACAGACCCCGAAGCAGCGCCAGACCCTGCTCTTCTCCGCCACCGTCCCCGGCTGGATCCATCGGCTGGTGGAGCGTCACATGCGGGATCCCCAGACGATCTCAGTGAGCGGGCAGGCGGAGCTGGTCGACACCGTGAGCCAGTGGTGCATCGAGTGCTCGTGGGCGGACAAGGTGGAGGCTCTGACCCTGCTGCTGGACAGCCCGCGGGTCACCTCGGGGCTCATCTTCACCGCCACCAAGCGCAACGCCGACATGCTCCACACGGTGCTGCTGGGGCGCGGCTACGACGTCACGGTCCTGCACGGCGACCTCTCTCAGCACGACCGCGACCTGGCCCTCAGGAAGTTCCGGGACTCCAAGGTGCGCTTTCTGATCGCCACCGACGTCGCGGCCCGAGGCATCGACATCGACGACATCAGCCACGTGATCAACTACGACGTGCCGGCCAGCCCGGAGGACTACATCCACCGGGTGGGCCGCACCGCCAGGGCGGGCCGGGAAGGGGTGGCGCTCACCCTGATCACCCCGATTGAGATCCTCAAGATCCGCGACATCGAGAAGCACACAAGGCGGAGCATCGAGCGGCACACCCTGGCCGACCTCCAGCAGCTGGCCGGCACCGTCAGCACCGTCGTCGGCTGAACCAGGCCAGCCCCCGTCCCTCGGTCCCAACCAGACGAACCTGGACA
>DAHVMY010000035.1:0-18024 GCA_027319585.1 Candidatus Dormiibacterota bacterium
CCTGGCAGCGGCCGGGATATCGGCGATGCCGCGACAGCTGCTGGCTGACGCCGGCTACTGCTCGGAAGCCAACTTGACCGCTTTGGATGGCGAGGCAGTGGACGTTCTCATCGCCACTGGCAGGTTGAAGCACGGCGAGGTCGTGGCGGCTACACCCCGCGGACGCATTCCCAAGAACGCCACCCTTACACAACGAATGGCACGTCGGCTGCGGACCAAGCCGGGCAGGGCTGCCTACGCCCGTCGGAAAGTCATCGTTGAACCCGCCTTTGGCCAGATGAAGGTCCGACAACACGCCGGGAACCTCCGTTTGCGCGGTCTGCAGGGGGCTACCGGCGAGTGGATCCTGCACGCGCTCTGCCACAACCTTCGCAAGCTGGCCAACAGCGGGGTCCACCCCCGCTCGCTGGCCTCGGCGTGAACCCAGGAGGCCAGCGGTGGATCATCCGGCCCCTCCTACGGGCCATGGTGGCGGGAGCCTGGAGCGCCCCAACACCCGCAAACCGGCCCGCCAGCCCCTGGCGGACGATCTCTGGTCGCACCGCTCCGGGCGCGATCCCTTCCCTGCCCCTACCCGTTACTGACCCACGCTCCTAGACCGAAGCCTGACGTGTATGCCTCGCGAAGGGGGATCTCGTGCTTTAGGACCGGTTGCCCCAGCTCCGCGAGCAAGGCCCGGGCCGCCTGCGCGCTCCGGGTCCCAGTGCGGACCCGGGTCAGCAGGATCCGGATCCGGATCGGGTTGGATGCCTCCACCTCGGCCAGCAGTTCCAGGGTGGGGCTCAGCCGGTCGATGTCGATCAGGCCAGTCGGGAGCGTGACGATCACCAGGTCCGCCGCCAGGGCGGCAGAGCGCACCAGAGCGGCATCGCCCGGGGGGGTGTCGATGACGATGTGAGCGTATCCCTCTCCCAGGCTGCCGACCCGGGTGGCCAGGTCCCGGACGGGCAGGCTGATAACTGGGAACGCGAAACCCCCCGCTGCTTCTGACCAGGAGAGAGCCGAACGTTGAGGATCGGCGTCGATGAGCAGCGTGCGTCCATTGCGGGCGAGGCCGCCCGCCAGATAGACGGCGGTGGTGGTCTTGCCGGTGCCGCCCTTCAGGTTGAGGACCGTGACGCGCATTGCTTACTGCACCACGCCGTTGCTTGGCGGCGGCAGTACTCCTTGCCGTAATGCAGTAAGAACTGCGCGCAGCATATCAGCCATCACTGCGATCGTAGCATGGACGGAAGTGGCCGGACCAGCGAGCGTAGCTACTGACGGGTGGCTGGTTCGTCAGCGCAGTACGAGCGAGGCTGACGAGGGCCCGGGGTCGGGCTGGTCGACCAGACATCCCTCTAGGGGATGCAATCGCTCCAGCCCGTGGGAGACTACGCCGCAGCCACGCCCGGACAGTCATGGAGGGCGGGATGCAGGGGGTGCCCACTATCGGCAGCGAGGGGGCCCGCCTCCAGGACACTGTCCGGCGTTGGGCCGTGTCTTCGGACTCCGCGGGGGACCCTCGGGAACGGGTCTCACGGCGATCCGCGGCGCCGGGCAACGAAGTCAAGCATCTCTTGGGCGCCACCAGGATTTTCGCGGCAGAGAAGAGAGGCGGTAGTGTCTGACCCCCCGGGCGGTGGCCTGCCAAGGCCACCTCGCAGGTCGCTGGATGACTTCACCGCGCGTGAGCGAGAGATCACCGAGTTGGTCGCGTCAGGCCTAACCAACCGTCAGATCGGGGCGGAGTTCCACATCAGCGAGAACACCGTCGAGTACCACCTCCATCACCTCTACGTTCGGCTCGGCCTCTCGACACGCACCGCCCTGGTTCAGAGTTAGCATCCCGACCCGGGACCACTCCCAAAATGCCACGGAGAGTGGGAGATCGTTGCCCGCCGGGCTGGATCCCAACACCCCCACAGTGCATTGGCTACCTCTGGCCAAGCTCGCGCCGATCACCTCCGTTTCCGGCGCTCACCGGCAAACGGGGCCGGGTCGGGCCCACCGCGAACGCTGTCACCTGGCTTCTGACCATCGGACCGCCACGCGGGGTTCGCCCCACCCCAGGTGGCGGGCCGCTGCTCCCGGCCAACGAGTCGTGACCGCATCTCGATGGGGAGGATCGGCTGCTGAGCGCTGCCGTCAGGGGAGGGGCGGCGGAACTCGGAAGTCGGGCTTGCCCACCAGCACTGTAGGGCTGCGCTTCAGGATGAGCCATGGGCTTTCGGTGACGAGCGTGAAGTGCGCGTAGACGTAGGCCTCCAGCTTGGGCGTCCACACCATTCGGGTCTGGCTCGCCTGCGAGAGCATCAGGTACTGCGCCCGTCGGAAGTAGCTCAACCAGAGAGCGGCAGCCTTCGCTTCCCCGACGTGGCTGGTGCGATTCAATGAGATGGTTGTGGTGGTGCCGAATGAATCCACGACCTGGGGGCAGCGCGACGAGTTGGCGGTGAAACGATTCACCTCCATGGTGAACTCCGGGTCGTCGGTGAGCACGCAGGCGCCTGCTGGGACCAGCGCATCGACCTTGGCAATTTGAGCAGCCGTGCTGCTGAGAACGGGAAGGGAGGGCGGGATTGTGGCGGCGTGCAGGACACTGGCGACCAGGACCGCCGCGACCGCGACAACAGCCGGCAGGGGGCGGGCGGCGGCGACGCGTCCGGCGGCGAGTCCTAGCACCAGGGCCAGAAACGGACCGAAGAAGGCTGGGTAGTGGTACCAGAACTCCGGCGGCCACATGAGTCCGGCCAAGACCGCTACCGCAGCTGCCAGGCAGAAGCGCTCCAGATCGGTGGTGCGGGGACTGCTCGGCGAGCCTCGCGAGGGGTCAGGCGGGCCCAGCTCGCGCGGGATGAAGATGAAGGGAAACACCACGGCGATGACGATGGCCGTGCAAATAGCCCCGGTGAGGAGGAGGAGATGGGGCGTCTGGGGCCCGGTGGTAATGCCCGTCCACAGTCCTGACAGGAACTCCAGCCGCACCACGTGCGACACCAGACTGGGGCCGTTGCGGCTCAACTGGGCCACGATGACCTGGTTGACGAAGGCTGCGGGAGCGGAGAGCAGGAATGGGGCACACATCACCAGAAAGCCGGCGGCTGTACCGCCGGCGAATGGAAGCAGGCGCTGCCGGAGCCGGGGCAGGAACATTAGACCCAGCACTGCGACCGGGAGAATGGCCCAAACCTTCACGGCTCCTGCCACGCCAAACGCCGCCCCTCCCAGCACCAGCCGTCGCCGCGAGCTGGTGAAGTTGTCTCCGTCGAAGAGCAGGAGTGCGCCGATCAGGCAGAAGAGGTCGAGGATGGGCTCCAGCATCACCGTCAGGGCTGTCAGGATGCCGTCGGGGTAGAGTGCCAGCGCGAAGCACGCCACCAATACCACAACCGGTGCACGGCGCCGCAGCAGCAACCCCACCAGGACGACGTTGGCACCCCCTACCAGAGGCATGGTGACCCGCGCAGCCACGAGCGCGTTCTCAGAGCCGATCAAGTTCCCCAAAGCTGCGAATGGAGTGAGCAGCAGCGGGGCTCCCGGTGGCACTATCAGTACGAAGTCGCGATACGGGAGGACCCCGTGGAGCAGTCGGATCGCCGCCCCGAGAAAGACCGCGTCGTCATAGTTCCACGAACCGGTCAGGAAGCCTGACCGCACTTGCCCGTCGAGCCGGAGTGCGATCGCAGCCAGCGCCGCGATCGTGATGACCACCACTATGACCACACGGCGCTGGCTGCTGACGCTCGATCGCCCGGCAACCATCGGAGCCTCAGCGGCTGCGAAGACCTGCAGCCAGCTGCGCAGCGGGTTGCATGGACCGACCTCGGGATGGGACTCGGCAGCTAGCCGGACTTTCCGACACCTTCCTAGACGCTCGACGGGTCTCGCCGGCTTACCCCCGCCGGTCAGCAGAGGCGTGTCACGCCAGGAGGCATGTCACGCCAGGATAGGAATCGCGAAGTAGTTCTGGGCGTTCAGCTCGGTGACCGAATACGGACTGGAATCGACGATCGTGTACGAGCCCCAAGCGTCCAGGGTCTGCGCGTTGGCGGGCTGGAAGAACCCATGCACGGCGTACCCGGCGTTGGCATTCAGAGTGCAGGACGTGCAGCTCAGGATCGTCGAAATGCTCTCGTTGGTCCGCGGTGTGGCTGGCTCGTCATACCCGAATGTGTAGGTCGCCACGTATTCACCCAACGTGTAATCGTAGATACCACCGCCGGGGCCGGACGCCTCTGCATTCACGACCCGAAACGATACGTTGTCTCCAGGTGGAATCTCCGTTCCGCCAGCGATGCTACCCTGGTTGCTCGCGAAGAAGGGCACCGGCACGGAATAGAATGCCGAGCCGTGCTGCCCAATCAGTAGTCCGGTGCGAAGAGTGTTCTGAGAGTTGACGACGGCAGCGGAGACGGTAACAGTCGCGCTGCTCGGAACATTCCACGAGGTCGGCACTGTACCGTCGATGCTGGTGCCCCATGTGGTCCCGCTGCCAGAGACCGCTTCGGGTTGGGGGTCGGCCCCAGCACCTTGCGCGCCGGAGCCCTGGCTCGAGGGCGTGGCTGTGGTCGGGGTCGCAGATGCCGAGGGCTCGAAGTTCACGTAATTGCACTTGGGCGCCTGGCACAGGAAGGTCATCTGTACCATCACGTTCTGAATGGTATTGCCGCTCGCGCTGGGCTCAAAGGAGAGCGCCTGCTGGCACGCCGGGGACAGGTTCGCTCCGAAGCAGGAAACATAGTATCCGCCGGCCGGGGCGGGCGTAGGGACGCTGAAAGGCCCGGGCGGCGGTTGGATCGCGTACCCCGCCGGCGAATGTGCGGGGCTCAAGCTGCTGGCGCTGGCCCCTATCATGGTGATGCCGAGGCTGAGTAAACTGAACACCACCACAGCGGACACGCGCATTGCAAGATGTCGATGTGGACGCATGTTTGGCTCCTTTTCACAAACCGAAACTGATAGCAGGACATCTGCGACCTGGACTGTTCAGACAGGCCGTAGCATTCTGGCGATGGTTAGGGCGACATAGTTGGGGTCGGCGACGCTGTGACAGGCTCGAAATCCCGGTATGAGCAGGTCGGTGCCTCGCACAGAAACGTCATCTGCAGCATCGGGACCGAGATCGTGGCGGCGGTCACGTTTGGTTGAACGGATAGCACCTGCTGACACGCCGCGGTCAGGGTCTGCCCGAAGCACGACACGTAGTAGCCGCCGCGCGGCGCGACCGTGGGCTCGAGGAAGGGACCCGGCATGGGTTGCACCATGGCGGCAACGGCCGTCGCAGGCGTGCCGGGTCCCAGGAGATAGTGAATACCGACGGTCGCGACCGCAGCCACAAGCGCTGCGCTCAGTCCGATAGCAGTTAGGATCGTGCCCCGGCCATGACGTCGGCCACTGCTGCCAGCGGCAGCCGCCGGGCTCGGCAGGGTAGGGTGACACCAGGCATCGACGACGCCGACGAGAAGGTCCAGCATCGTGCGTGCGGTCCCCGGAGTCGCGCGGAGGTCAACCTCTAGCTCTGCGCCGTAGCGCGCGCGCCACGCCGGAGGGTAGCAGTGGACCCACCACGACTTCACGGCATCCCCGCCCGTGCGCTGAGCGCGTCACTGAAGGCACGAAGTCCGCCGACCTCGGTGCGTAGAATCTCGCGGCCCATCGCCGTGAGCTCATACGGGTGGCGTCGGCCAGCGGCTGGCAACCCCCTGATCCACCCGCGCCGCTCGAGGCGGGCCAGAACCCCGTACAGGGTTCCGGGTCCGATCGTAATCCCAGTAAGATCCCGGACGTCCTGGGTTATGGCATACCCATGGCGAGGGCCGGTCGCCAGGCTGCCGAGGACGAGGAGAGCCGGATCGGCGAAGCGGCCAAGACCAGCAAGGGAAGATCGCATGGCTGGCAGTATAGCGCCTGACGATGTATCACACAACGGTATAGCCTGATGTGGGGTGTGGGACGAAAAGGTGCAGGTCCACGCCAATGTCTGGGGGGCAATGGCCGGGTCTGGGCGTGTGAAGGTGGGATGGGCGCCCAGGGGGAGCCGAGAGAGGCGGGGAGCAGCGTCTGGCCGAGGGCTGGATGAGTGTTTGAACTCATCGACAGGCCTCTTCGCCTGCAGCCCGTAGAGGCCGGCCGCGATCAGGGGGAAGTCAGTCAGAGACCCAGCAGCGTCCGGGGGTAGCGCCAGTCGGAGCAGTAAACGAGACGATTTGTAGTGACCGCTTGACGCGAACCAAGTCCGTCTCGACTGGGATCGCTCACTGAGACAGCCACAGGTCCATCCCGAGCCGTTGTTTGGTGTCCGAACGGTGCTCTGCACATCCTTGCTGACGACTATCCAGACGGAAATGTTCTGCAACTCCTGCCCAGCGGCTTGGAGGCTGCGATGGAACGTCACAGGGGCATCGGACGTTGGTGTCGAAGTGCTCCATAGCTACAACATTGAGGTGGGCGTGAACAGTATCCGCGAGGAGACTCCGCAGTCCGTCCGCGGGAAATCCCTGGTGCTCCTTGTAGCTCTGCTCGCTCTCGCCATGACTGCCACAGCCTGTGGTGCGACTCCCGCCGGTTCCCAGGGCTCTCCGCCGTCGTCTTCGCCGTTGGTGGCCAGCTACTCTCGGTGTACCCCAGCGGGGCTCACCGCCCGGGCGACCCTCTACGTTGTGGCAGGGGGCCAGTTCAGCCAGACGTTCGTGCTCACGAACCGCGGGCACGCTCCCTGCACCCTCGAAGGGTGGCCTCGCTTTGAGGCGAGCACCCCAGGCGCGAAATCGGCCCTGACAACCCGCGTCCGGCAGAACTCATCCTCCCAGCCGGCCTTCCGTGAGGTCACCTTGAAGCCCGAAGGCGCTGCCGCGTTCGACGTATACGGCGGCGACTTCAACCCAATAGCGAACAAGACATGCCCGACGATCTCCTCCGCCAGTGTCGTCCCGCCGGGCGACCACTCGGCCTTGTATGTGACGTCACACCTCCCCGACTGTGGAGGGTTCTGGATCGCCCCCGTCGTGGCAGGCAGCCAGGACAACCGCGCATGGAGCATGATCGTGCCGGCCAGCAAGAGATAGCCCGAACGGGCCTCCGGAAACTTGGATGATGCTGTCCGACTCGGAGCCGGGGAGCGTCCCTCCACCGCCAGGCGGTCAGCGACCCGAGCGCCGGAGGTGGCGGTAGATGGTGGGGCGCGAGACGCTGAACTCAGCGGCGATCTCGGCCACGGTGTGAGTGCGCCGGCCGTCGGGACCTGTCTGATCGTACATCTCCTGGGCGATCCTGGCCTGGCGGGGGCTGAGCTTGGGCCGCTGCCCTCCGGTGCGGCCACGTGCTCTGGCGGCGGCCAGGCCGTCGCGGGTGCGCTCGGCCATCAAGGCGTGCTCGAACTCGGCGATGGCGCCGAGGATCTGGAAGAACATCCGGCCCACCGCGGTGGAGGTGTCTATCCCCTGGTCGATCACCACCAGGTCGACGCCCCGGGCCTGCAACTCGTTGGACAGGACGATCAAGTGCTCGAGGGAGCGCCCCAGCCGGTCGAGCTTGGTGACGACCAGCTGGTCGCCTTCCCGGGCGATCAGGAGCGCCTTGTCCAGCTCGGGTCGGCTGGCCAGCTTCCCGCTGGCCCTGTCGACGAGGACCTGGTCGCAGCCTGCGGCCTGCAGCGCGTCCCGCTGGGCGTCGAGACTCTGGTCGGTGGTGGACACCCGCCCGTAGCCGATGCGCATTGGTCAAGCGTATCGCAAACAGGGTATGGCGTTACATAGCTGCGTACACGGCCTGCGTTACAGGTGCGGCCTAGTGAAACGCCTCGCCGGCTGAGCGCGTCCGCGAACGATCGTTTCCGTTACTACCCTGGGCCGCTGAGGAGTGCGGCCTAGGGACTCCACACCTACTGAGTGCGCCACGAACGTGGAAGGAGGGCTGGACACAGTCGCTTCCACCGTCGGCCGCCACGCATCACGACATGCTTCAACCCCAGTAGATCCCAAGCGCTGGCACATACTGAGGTGCATCCATGATATCGAGATCCGGGTTCTCGTCAAACTGCCATAGCCATTCGTACTGACTGCTGCCAAACCACTGTGCGCTGCTTAGCGACCCAGGGTACGAGCCCGTACAACACGGACTCGTCGTCCATTCCGGCGTTCCTGAAATGGTCCCAGCGCTGGCAAGGTACGAGTTCCACTCGTCAGGCGACGAAAAGATTGCCGGCTGCCAAGCATAACCGATCTCTGTCTGACTGCAGCTCTGCCCAGACTCCTCCGGTAAGTCGTGGATATAGTCATAGAACCCGTTGAAGACTTGTCGGTTAGCAGACGCTGTAGCACTCGCCCAGTAGTTGCCTTCCACATCCACGAACTGGACGTCGATACTGTAATAGCTACCGAAGAAGTCACTATTCGCGAACACGTCATTGATTGCGGCCGCGCCTTGAGCCCACCCCCAACAGAAGTCCGTGAGCCCCACAGAAGACGCGTAGCGTGCCCCCCCTCCAAAGTAGTATCCTGCGACGCCTACCCCCGTCCCAGCAGCTTGACGTGAGTCCGCTCCGCTGGCCCCTGACGTGTTGAAGCACATCCCCTGTGGATCAGATGGGCATGGGCCCGAATTGCCAAAAAAGTCGTGCGCGAACGAGCCGATTTCCCCTATATAGACTTGCGGCGCGTTGCCCTGTTGATTGAGCCCGGTGCTACTAATGGGGCCACCAGTTCCTGGACTGAGAGAGCTCTCCACGCGGCTCACCTCTGCTTCGCCCCTTACTGACGTGGTCCGAAAACCAGCGGTCGGCTTAGTACCGTCCGAGCCCGAACAACCCTGAGAACCGCATAGGTCCGATGCAAGCACACGTGTAAGCGGTATGGTGGTGATGGTCAGTATGCTAACTACGGCTAGAGCCAGCGTCACTCGGAAAGGTACAGCCAATTTCATTGACTCCCGACGGGCTCCGCTTGCTCGGACAGGGTTGACCAACTACTGCCACTATCCGACGAGGTCAGGATGGCACAATTGTACATTCCTGACGACGACGATGATGCTTGGCCGATGAGGATCCATGCATTAGTGGGCGCGGCCCATGCAAGGCCATAGATCGCGAGTTCGCCGACTGCGGGGGCTGTCGCTGCCACGGAGATTGGCAACGGTACCGATGTGGTCACGAATTGACTGCCGCCGTTAGATGTGCTTGCAATCTCAAGCGCGTGGCCTGAATTACTGTAGCCGACTAGGGCGGCACTGGTCGGACCGGTCGTAAGAATAGATGTGGGCATGGCTAACGGGATATGCTGCCCGGGGCCGCCCTCGGAAGTCCCGACGACATTGTTACCTACCATAGTCCACGTGGCCCCGCCGTCAAGAGTGCGGGCGACAGCGTAGGAGGCGGTATTAGCCGTCCCAAAGGCGTTTCCGAAGTCTTCCATGGCCCAGGCGCTGTTACCCGCACATGTAAGAGCGGTATCGACAGCACCAGATGAGGTGAGAGCGAAGGGGAGACTGAAGCTAAGGGCCCACGAGGCGCCCCCGTTCACTGTCGCCTCGATGAAGCCCCCTAGCTGAGTCGCGAGGTACCCTACGTGAGCAGTGGTAAAGCACACAGAACTAACGGGCTGAATGAAGCTCGAGCGCTGCCAAACATGGCCACCATCCGTCGACTTCTCCAGAGCACCCGCGTTGGTAATACCATAGCCGATAGAGGCGTTGAGGAAGTCTACTGCTACTAAAGAGGGGGAAGGTACTCCGACCAGCTGCCAGGATTGCCCTCCGTTGGTGGTTTCGTACAGGTTAGCAGTGCCTACAGCCCACCCGGTAGTCGATGAGATGAAGTCCAGCCCCCAGATGCCAGACGGGTCACTGAGACTCCTAGCCCAAGCTGAACCGCCGTTAGTCGTAGTCTCAACAGCGTTTCCGGGCCAGTACAGGCCAAGGTCCGCAGTGGGTGTCGTGTTCGTGGGTGCTGTTGCCCCTTGTCCTACCACGCGCCAGCCAGTCGTGGGGGTCTCGAACTGGAGAGCTGGGTTCGGCGTAACTGGCATCAGAGTCACACCACGCGTCGCCGTAGGGGGAGAGGGTAGAATTTTGGGGGTCGGTATAGATGCTGGTTTGGGCGTGGATGTTGCTCCACAGCCAGCCAGGATGACTATGAGCAAGATCGGCCACGATGCCCGATAAAGCCCCTTCAACCCTAGGCCTTCACGCCCCAAGGTACTGCGGGTAGCAGGCAAGGCACACATCCTCGTTGTTGGCGGTTCCGTTGTACGCCTCGGTGGATGGTACCGAGACGGCGGCCGTAGTTAGGAACCCTAAGAGCACAGGAAAGGGGGCTCGCGCTGCCGCGCAACGAGATCTACCTCGTCGGAGAGACCGACGGTGACAGACCTGCATGGGCGGAGCCCTCCTGAGTACTGACGCTGAAACGGTACGCCTCGTGCCACATGGAGTCAAGTCCTGCGTTCGGCCAAGGCGAGCGCCGAGCACCCCACCCCGCCAGCATCGCAGCCCCGCTTGACGCCATCTGCCTGATCGGCGTACACAGCAGCCACCGGGAGCGGCCGCCGGCCACTTTCCACCAGGCCGCTGGGAGGCCCATGCCTCGCCCATGAGGGCCGGCACCTGGAGTGGCCCTATGGGAATAGACAGGTACAGGGCTGGACTAAGCTCGGTGGATAAGTCGTAGTCGTAGCGGGGATGGGGTCCGGGGAAGGGGTTGAATAAGTTGGACAACGTGGACATCCCCGCCTTGTCGTGTCAGGCCGCACAGCTGGACATGATCCCTCCTGCGTAGATGGCGTCGGGGGTGAGGTCGTCCAGGGACGAGTGGGGCCGACGCTGGTTATACCAGGTGATGTAGGTCTTCAGGCCAGACTTGAGCTCGACTCCGTCCTCCACTGGGTGGAGGAAGACGTACTCGTATTTGAGGGATCGCCAGAATCGCTCGATGAACACGTTGTCGAGGGCTCGGCCCTTCCCGTCCATGGAGATGCTGACGCCGCGGGCCTTCAATACCTCCACCCAGGCCGCGGCAGTGAAGTGGGAGCCCTGGTCGGTGTTGAAGATCTGGGGAGTGCCGTAGGTCGCCAGGGCCTCGTGCAGTGCATCCAGGCAGAAGGAGAGGTCGATGGTGGGTGACAGCCGCCAGGAGAGGATCTTGCGGGAGTACCAGTCCTGGATGGCGATGAGGTAGAAGAACCCCTTTCGGAAGGGGAGGTAGGTGATGTCGGTCGCCCACACCTGGTTGGGTTGGGTGACCTCCAGATCCCGCAGCAGGTAGGGGTAGATGGGGTGTGACGGGTGTTTGCGGCTGGTGTGCGGACCCGGAGCCATGGAGCGGATGTCCATCAGCTGCATGAGCCGCTGGACCCGGCTCCTGTGCACCAGGAAGCCCTCCGCGCGCAACGCTCGGGTCATCTGCCGCGACCCCATGAAGGGGTGCTCCATATAGATCCGGTCGATGGCGCTGGTGAGGGAGAGCCGGGGATCCACTTGGGGTGATGGCGTGAGGTAGAGGCTGGAGCGGTTTACCCCCAAGAGGCCACACTGCCGGGCCACCGAGACCTTGGGGGAGTCCCGCTGGATCATCGCCTTCCTCTCTGCAGAGCTGAAATGATCCCTGGCCGCGACGCTAAAAAATCCCTCTCCATCTCGATCTGACCGATCTTGCGATAGAGGGCATCCACATCCACTGGAGGCCCGGCCTTCCGCTCGGGGCCCTCGAACACGTGGGCCGCCTCCTTCTCCAGCCGGCCCTTCCACTGGGTGACCATGGTCGGATGGATCCCATAGGTCTGGGCAATCTCGGCCAGTGTCTTGTCACCCCTCAGGGCGGCCACCGCCACCTCAGCCTTGAACTCAGCGGTGAACTTCCGTCTCGTCGTTCCTGCCATTTCTGTCCTCTTCGGTTTTACTCGATGAGTCCAGCTTAGGTACCTGTCTATTTTGGTAGGGCCACATCAACCCCCTGCCAGACGCTCCCTGGGACGACCCCATCCCCATTCCCGAGTTCGGCGCCTTCGTGAAGGCCGCAGTGCGTGCGCGGGCTGACCATTCACCGCCAGCGCTACGGGCACATCCGCCTCGGAGAACCCCGCCGTGAACCAGCTCTCCAACCGCTGGGGGCCGGGCCCCGCCAGAGTCGCCGGCAGGCTGGCCCTGCTGGGCTGGTGGATCTACACCGGCAACGTCGACGAGATCCTCGCCTGGGTCATCCTGACAGTGTTCGGCTGGTGGTTCATCCCCCTGGTCCGGGAGTTCTCCCGGTGGCTCTGGTGGCCTGCCAAGATCCCCCCGCCACCCTTCCGGATCTGCTGCGGCCGCGACTACCGGGGCTGGGCCAGCGCACCGGGGCAGATTGCGGTCCTGGTCCTGGGCCCGCCCCTCAGCGGCAAGACCAGAGGCGTCATCATCCCCAACGTCGCCGCCTGGGGTGGCGCGGTCCTGGTCACCTCCACCCGCCGCGACGTCCTCGACGCCACTGCCGCCTGGCGCACCCGGGCCACCCAGCTCTGCGCCGTCCTCCTCCACGCCGCCGCCCTGGAGGACCGTCCCCTGGCGACCGTCTGCGCCTGGGCCCACGCCCAGCGCGCCGAGCCCGCTCAGGCCTTCTGCCAGAGAGCGGAGAGCCAGGCCGCCCTGGCGCTCCTCAAGGGGCGGCTGCGCACCCCCGACAGGGAGCGCGGCAGCATCTGGTCGGCCTTGCAGGGGATGCTCTCCCCCTTCGACACGAGCAAGGTCTGCCAGGCCGCCGACGCCACCCCAGAGCACCCCTTCGACCCCGACGAGTTGGGATCTGACCAGGATCGGTACGAGATTTAGCGGTAGCCAACAGCTGTAGCCAACCGAGCCCGATTGCAGACCACTTGGATCAGGGAGCGGGTGCCCGCAAACGGATCGCTGACTGGCACAATCCGGCCGGGGGTTATACGGACACCGCCGACGAGGGGGCTGGGGTGCTCGGACGGCGGAGCGGAACGCTGCTCGACGAGACGGTGCGCAGGTACTGGTAGAGCGTCTCGCGGCTGATGCCGAACTCTCGAGCGAGAGCCGCTTTTGGTACCCCCGACTCAGCCCGCTGGCGTAGCTCGGCCACCTGGTCCTGGCTCAAGGACCTCCTCCGCCCCCGGTAGGCACCACGACGTCGAGCCAGCTCTATGCCCTCGCGCTGGCGCTCCCGGATCAAGGAGCGCTCGAACTCAGCGAAGGCACCCATCACCGACAGGAGCAGCGTCCCCATCGCGCTGTCCTCGCCAGTGAAGCTGAGCTGCTCCTTCACAAAGTGGACCTCGATCCCCTTGGCGGTCAGCTTGCGCACGATGCCGCGTAGATCGTCCAGGTTGCGAGCAAGGCGGTCCATGGAGTGCACGACCACTGTGTCGCCATCTCGAACGAAGTCGACCATGGCCTCGAGTTCCGGCCGACGCACGTCCTTGCCCGAGGCCTTGTCGGTGAAGGTGCGATCGAGCGCGACGCCCTCGAGTTGGCGGGCGGTGCTCTGGTCGACGCTGCTGACCCGGATGTAGCCGACCTGCTGCCCAGCCATCGTCGTCCCCCTGGCCCGAAGTGTCAGGTTGAAGTCTAAGGCCTTGTGGAAGATGTGTCAATCAACGCGGATAAGGACCTCAAACGGACGGCCTTGGAAGCGTGACCCTGACGTCCGGTTGGGGTGTACCCCAAAACCACACTTTGATGTACCGTCACCGGCTGGTTGAGGGTTTCTCGGTCGGGCACCGTAGACACCACATCGCCGGGCTACCCAAAGGGAAGTCAAGGGCTACCGCTACATCTCGTACCGATCCTGGTCAGATCCCTTAATGGCACCCCTCGTTGCGTCTCGGGAAGTAGCCCAGGCGCTGGAAGCACTTCAACGACACGACCAGTGCCAGCAGGTGCGCATCCGAACGCGTCCGATCCCTGGCCCAGCCCACCTCGTCCGGCGTCAGGCTCAAGCCCGCCAGCTCCCTGGCCGTCACCAGCCGCTTGAAGCGCGGGTACGCAGTCCGCTCAATCGATGTCATCGCTGCAGGCCTGGGCCTCCTTCCACTCCGGGGCAGACCCTACCAGAAGGGCCACGTCCTGCCCAGGCCACCCGGCCAACCTCGGCTACTGCACCTTTTCGGGCTTATCTTGGCTGTACCCCCAAAAGGGGTGCACAGGTCAGGTGCTGAGGGCCTTGCCGCCGACTGCCGTGTGGTCTGACGCGCACGACGCATCAGGCGAGGAAAGTCGGGCGGTCGACAGCTCGGCGTGCTGCCTCGATGATCGCATCAGCCTCCATCTTGGAGCCGCCTTGGGCGATGCCCTTAGCTGGCCACTCGCACAGCAGAGAGATCCGTCCCGGTGGTGGTAGAGGGGAGAGCCACAGCAGATAGTTCCAGGTTCTCAGGCCCCCACCACCGCTAATGGAGAGGCTTATCTCGCCACCTGTTCCGATTCCGTCGGCGTCCAGGCTGGTCACCGATCTGCCGTCTGGAAAGATGACGCCCACTCGGAGCACGTCGTCTGGCAGATGGCTTTCAGTAGCCCCCATCCCAGGCCGGAAGCCAGAGCGGAAAGACATCGGGAAGCGGGTGGTATCCAACGGAATGTGTCCGTCGGGTGACCGCACGTCATGTGAGAGCGGCGACTCGCGCAGTCGGACAAGCAGCGTGAGAGCGAAGCCGCTTGGATAGCAGCGCGGGCGGCCGACGGCGACCGCGGCGGCGTAAGAGTGGCCGAGTATTGCCTCAAAAGCAAGTACCCCCGGAAGCAGGTTCTCGGGCGGCCACCTCCCGGGTGGGGCCGGCTCAGGCAGGGGATGGGCTGGTCGCTCTGAGAAAAAACTCATGGTTCGGATTGCTGAGACCATAGCTCGACTGCTCTGCTGGCAGCCTCCCGAATTGGACGCGACTCCATTTCCACCACTGTCCGCCCAACCCTGAGCGCAGGCCACTCGAAGATGAAGCCAATTGGACCCGGCGGTGGCAGGGGCCACACCCAGTAAACGGTCTCCGCCCCTTGCGCGCTGATGCCGCTAAAGCAACTCGTCAGCGCGACCCCCTCCTCCGGTTGAGAATTGGTCGGCGTCGAGGGCGCATGCTCCGTTAATGCCTGGTGAGCTGTCCGCCCGTCCGCGAACCGGATGGCGAAGTCAAGCCGCTCGCCGGGGCGCCACTCCAGGTGTCCCGTGTTGGCATTCCGCTTGGGAAGGAAGAAGGGCCCTAAGACCTCACTCCTGTGCCCTCGCGGCTCCCGTGTCAAGATTGCGACGGCGCACTCAAATCCGACCGGGAAGGCCCACAATACAGAGATAGTGATCACGGCGTCCGCACTCGCCGCCACCACTGCCTCATAGGCCACAGCGCCAGGCATCACGTCATCCGGCGGCCCCGACCAAGCGCGATACCTTCTGACATCTTCGTAGGTGGGGGCTGCTCCCCTGAGTAGTGCATCTGGCCCCAAAAGGATCGACGCGCCACTTGCCCGTGGTGGACTCGACGACAGGCCAGCCCAGCGCGCGTGGCCCTCTACCCTAGTCCGCCAACTCGGTGCGCCGGGATTGGATAGCCTAGCGGGAAGTGACGCAAGCTGCTGCTTCACCTGAGCAACGCTGATTCCCAGTTCATCCAGGACGTGCACGGCGATGCCTTGGCCCTCAGCTAACAAGCCCAAGAGGATATGTTCAGGGCCGACATCCTCGGCGCCACGGACTTGTGCCTCCGTGACAGCCAAGGCGAGTACCCGGGCCACCCTCCCACTCAGGCGCGGTCGAGCGGCGAGGCCCTGTTCACGAGTAGTGCTGCCGCGCACAGACTCGACGGCCTCCCGAACCCTGCCTCCATCGGCACCCAACCTCAACAGTGCCTCTCGGGCGAGTGAGCTTTCTTGCTGTATCAATGCCAGCAACAAATGCTGCGTGCCAACGAACGGCTCACCGTTCTGGTCCGCTTCTTTCTTAGCTAAGTCCATCGCCGAGATGGCCACCGGGCTCAGGTGCTCAGCTAGCTCTTGGTAGCCTTGCACGCTCCGACACTCCTGAAGGTTCTAGTCGGTGCCGTGCACTAGCCGCGGGCAGGCTCGCAGAGACGAAACTGCGACGTGGTAGCCTTCTCCGGCGAGGCTCGGGCCATAGTTACCGTCCACGCGCGCCCACCTCTAAGCGGGCGACCACTCTGCTACGTAACAATAGGCCCGTCCTGATACCAGGGGTAACCCGCACTCCCATCCGGAAACACTATTTCGTAGGGGCCAGAGGAAACCTCACTTCCTTCGCTCCACAAGTCGTACTCAGTGGATCCAAGCGGCTGGTAGTACGCGTTATACACATAGCCGCCGTTACTATTGAGGTTAGCCGTAGAAGAGTTGTCTATGTGGTCAACCACCTGGTTGCACCTAGTGACATTGTCAACACTGTACGCAGTGCCGAAATCGGCGTCGAAGTACGTCTGCCCGGTAGCATAATTCTCCACATAGGCGATCCCTTGCACGTTGTTGGTATTGGCAACATTAGAAGACACATATACGCCACTCGGCAGTTGCGTATTGTAGAAGTCGAATACCGCGCTACCACTAGCGCTGGACTCCCCGTAGAATGGCGACGGGTAGTTGCGGTAAACACTACCGAATTGCCCTATCAAGAAGCCCGACCGTAGCACATTCCCGTTGGTGCCATAGATCGCGGCAGCGACCGTGATGGTAGTGCCGGACGGCACATTCCAAGAAGTGGGAATCGGACCATTTATGGCTGTTCCGGCGGTCGTACCACATCCTGAGGCGGTGTAAGGCGTATAGGAACTGTCCGTCGATGCGCTAGATGCTGGTGCTGGCCAAGAAGACCTAGTAGTATAGGGAACCCAGTTGGTTAAGTACTGATAGGCTGAGGGAACATTTACCAGAAACGTCACAAGCTGGGGCACACTCGATGGTGTCGTGCTTCCTGTGACGCGGACGGCAACGAGTTCGTGACAGTTAGGGCTTAAGTTAGATAGATCACACGTGACGTAGTATCCACCCGAAGGAGAGCCTTCTGGTTGAAGGAAGGGCCCAATCGCGGCTGGGGTTGCAGGCAGTGTAGAGGGGGCAGCAGGGGCCTGCCCCTGAGCTCTGGCAGGGCTGGCTGACCAGAAGGAAGCCGTTAGCGCACCTGCGAGCCCGGCACAAATAAGTAGCCTCTTCCGGAAGTCGGCTCCCACTTGGATGCCCTCCCACGAGACGGCCTGTAAGCTGAACGAGTCTAACACTTGCGGAGAAAGGGGACCGTCTGGGTCTTCGACCCCCTCGGCGTCGTGGGCCCCCTGCCTCCCAGCGGTTGGTCTGGTCTCCCCCTTCGACACGAGCAAGGTCTGCCAGGCCGCCGACGCCACCCCAGAGCACCCCTTCGACCCCGACGAGTTCCTCTCTGGCCCCAACACCGTGTACGTCGTCTCCCCCTCCGACGCCGCCACCGACGGAGCGCCCCTGGTCGTGGGTCTGGTGGAGGAGCTGCGCCTGGCCGCCCTGCGCATCTCCGGCCCCAGCGGAGCCCTCCCCATCCCCTGGCTGCTCGCCCTCGACGAGATGGCCATCATCTGCCCTCTGCCCGTCCTCCCCCGCCCACTGGACCCCGGCCGGGGCCCAGAGCTTCCTCACCCTGGCCGGCGCAAAGGTGGTGCTGCCCGGCTACGCCGACGCCGACACCCTGCAGCAGCTGGAGACCCTGGTGGGCCGCCATCTGGTCTCGCTCACCACTACCACCTCCTCCCGCACCAAGCGCCACGACCAGCGCCACGACGATGAGACCAAAAGCACCTCCCAGGGCTTCGTGGAACAGCCCCGCCTGCCCGCCTCCGCCTGGCGCCGCGGGCACCACGGCTCCGCTTGGGTCCTGATCGGGGCCGGCGAGCCCCAGCAGATAGACCTCATCGACCCCGCCAGCACCCAGCCCTTCGCCGACTGGCCGCGGCCCGCTGAGGAGGCCCCTCAGCCG
The DNA here is from genome assembly GCA_027319585.1 of Candidatus Dormiibacterota bacterium. Taxonomy (GTDB): domain Bacteria; phylum Chloroflexota; class Dormibacteria; order Aeolococcales; family Bog-877; genus AG-12. The sequence goes on from DAHVMY010000035.1 coordinate 17,903, forward strand.
GTAGGAGCGGCTACGCTCCCCCAGCCGTGACCACCCCCAGCGATGTCCCTGCCGCCACCGCGATCGCCAAGCGCACCGCGGCCCTGCTCCGCGACGCCCGCTCGGTCCAGCGACGGCTGGAC
>DAHVMY010000036.1:0-17866 GCA_027319585.1 Candidatus Dormiibacterota bacterium
GTGAGCTGGGATGAGGCGCTGGACGACATCGCGGGCCGGATCCGGCTGGCGATCCAGGAGGGACGGCGGCGGGAGGTGATGTACCACGTGGGCCGCCCCGGTGAGGACGGGTTCGCCGAGCGCTTCCTGATGGCCTGGGGGGTGGATGGACACAACAGCCACACCAACATCTGCTCCGCCGGAGCTCGGTTGGGGATGACCCTCTGGGCCGGCTACGATCGGCCGTCACCGGACTACGCCAACGCCAAGGTGATCCTGCTGCTGTCCAGCCACCTCGAGACCGGGCATTACTTCAACCCCCACGCCCAGCGGATCATGGAGGCGCGCCAGAACGGGGCCCGGCTGGCGGTCATCGACCCCCGCCTCTCCAACACCGCCGCCAAGGCGGATCTCTGGATGTCGCCCTGGCCCGGGAGTGAGGCGGCGGTCCTGCTGGCGGTCGCCTCGTACCTGCTTCGGACCGGGCAGATCGACCGCGAGTTCGTCCGCCGCTGGGTGAACTGGGAGACCTACCTCAGGGAGCTCCACCCCGAGGCGCCGTCCACCTTCGAGAGCTTTCTGGGCCGGCTGGAGGAGGACTACTCGCCCTTCACCTTCCAGTTCGCGGCCGACGAGGCCCAGATCCCGGTCGAGGAGGTGGAGAGATTGGCCGAGCTGGTTGCCAACTGTGAGCACCGGCTCGCCGCGCATGTGTGGCGCTCGGCGTGCGCCGGCAACTTCGGGGGCTGGCAGGTCGCCCGCACCCTCTGGCTGCTGCTGGTGCTGACGGGCTCGGTGGGGACCAAGGGCGGCACCAGCCCGAACGGCTGGGACAAGTTCATCCCTCACGGCCCCAACATGCCCCCGCCGGTCAACGAGTGGAACGAGCTCACCTGGCCGCAGGAGTTCCCGGTCGCCACCAACGAGATGTCGTTCTTGCTGCCGCACCTGCTCAAGGACGGCCGGGGCCGGCTGGAGGTCTACTTCAGCCGGGTCTATAACCCGGTCTGGACCAACCCCGACGGCTTCAGCTGGATGGAGGCGCTGACGGACGAGAAGCTGGTGGGGTGTCACGTGGCCCTCACCCCGACCTGGTCGGAGACCGCCCAGTTCGCCGACTACGTGCTCCCGATGGGCCACTCCGCCGAACGTCACGACACCCAGTCGTACGAGACCCATGCGGGGCGGTGGCTCTCGTTCCGCCAGCCGGTCCGCCGGGTGGCGATGGAAAGACGGGGAGAGGTTGTGGCCGACAGCCGCGAGGCCAATCCCGGGGAGGTCTGGGAGGAGAACGAATTCTGGTTCGAGCTCTCATGGCGGATCGACCCGGACGGGAAGCTGGGGATCCGGAAGTACTTCGAGTCCCCCTACCGGCCCGGAGAGAAGATCACGGTCGACGACTACTACCGTTGGGTCTTTGAGAACGAGGTCCCGGGGTTGCCGGAGCGGGCGAAGGCAGCGGGGCTGACTCCGCTCGCCTACATGCGCAAGTTCGGAGCCTTCGAGCTGTCCCGCGACCAGTACCGGATCGACGAGCGGCCGCTGGCGCCTACGGAGGTGGCAGGCACCACCCCCGACGCGCAAGGGGTGCTCAGGCGGCCGGTCTCTGACTCAGAGGCGGCCCCTCTGGTGGGGGAGGCGGGCTCGGTGGGGGTCGTGCACGAGGACGGCTCGGCCACCCATGGCTGGCTGACCCCGTCGCGGAAGTTGGAGATCTACTCCAGCAGCATGAAGGACTTCGGGTTCGCTGACCAGGCGACTCCCGGTTATATCGAGTCGCACGTCTCGCGGCGACGGATCGACGTGGAGGCGGGGGAGCTGGTCCTGGTGCCCACCTTCCGCCTGCCCACCCTGATCCACACCCGATCTGGCAACGCCAAGTACCTCAACGAGATCTCTAACAGCCACCCGCTCTGGCTGAACCGGGAGGACGCCCACCGTCACCGCCTGGCCACGGGCGACCTGGTGCGGGTGTCAACTGCGATCGGGCACTTCGTCTGCCGGGTGTGGGCGACCGAGGCGATCCGCCCCGGGGTGTGCGCTCTCTCCCATCACATGGGTAGATGGCGCCTGCACGAGGGCGAGGGGAGTCGGTGGGTGTCGGGTCCGGCCGAGCTCAGCCGGCCCACCGAGAGCGGTTGGCTGCTGCGCTACAAGGACGGCATCAAGCCCTTCCGGTCCGCGGATCCGGACAGCGAGAGGATCTGGTGGGACGACCCCGGCGTGCACCAGAACCTGGCCTTTCCGGTGCAGCCGGACCCGTGGTCGGGGATGCACTGCTGGCTGCAGCGGGTGCGCCTGGAGAAGGCCCATGAGGGTGACCGCTACGGGGACGTGTTCGTGGACACCGTGCGCAGCCGGCAGGTGTACCGGGAGTGGCTGGCGCTGGCCAAGCCCCGGCTGGGACCCAAGGGGCAGCGGCGCCCCGAGTTCCTGATGCGTCCGGTCAAGCCCACCCGGGCCGCCTACCGGGTCTCCGACCCGACCAGCTGAACAGGCGGCCGGATCGGCCGACCGAGGCGCTCCGGCCTGCGGGCGGTGCGCTACCCTCTTGGGTCAGATGACCATGGCCCCTGCAGAGCAGCCGGCGGCCGGGCTTCTCCGCGGGGTTGTCGACTGCGTCGACCGAGCGCATCTGGAGGCTCGGCTCAATCTGGGCAAGCCGCTCCGGATCAAGTTCGGCGTGGATCCCAGCGCCCCTGACATCCACCTCGGCCACACCGTCCCCATGCGACTGCTGCGCCGGTGGCAGGAGCAAGGGCACCTGCCGGTCCTGATCATCGGGGACTACACGGCCCGGATCGGCGACCCCACCGGGCGCTCGGCGACCCGGCCCCAGCTCAGCGCCGAGCAGGTGGAGGCGAACGCCCGGACCTACCTGGACCAGCTCTTTCGGGTGGTGGACCAGGATCGCTGCGAGGTGCGGCACCAGAGCGAGTGGTTCTCCAGCTTCCAGCTCGATCAGGTGCTGCGGCTGGCGAGGACCACCACCGTCGCCCAGCTGCTGCAGCGCTCCGACTTCGACCAGCGCATGCGCAGCGAGCAGCCGGTCGGGGTCCACGAGCTCTTCTACCCTTTGCTCCAGGGCTATGACTCGGTGGCGGTGGAAGCGGACGTGGAGCTGGGGGGCACCGATCAGCTGTTCAACCTGCTGCGGGGCCGCGAGGTCCAGCAGGCGTACGGGGTGGCTCCCCAGGACATCGTCACCGTGCCACTGCTGCTGGGTCTGGACGGGCAGCGCAAGATGAGCAAGTCGCTCGGCAATGCGGTCGCGGTGGCCGATCCGCCGGGGCAGCAGTTCGGCCAGCTCATGTCGATCCCGGACTTCCTCATCGTGCCCTATCTGGATCTGCTCACCGATACCGCGGAGCCCGAGCTGGCCCGCCTCCGGGCTGGGCTCGAGGACGGCAGCGTCCACCCCCGTGCGCTCAAGGCGGCGATGGCCGAGCAGGTGGTGGCTCAGTTCCACGGGGAAGAGGCGGCGCGAGCGGCGTCGCGGGAATTCGATGCCGTGTTCCGCGATCACCAGCTACCCGACTCGGTGCCGGAGCTCCGAGTCGGGCCCGAGCCCACCGACCTTAGGGCGCTTTTGGTGCTGGCCGGCCTGGCCGGGACTCGCAGCGAGGCCGCCCGCCTGATCGACCAGGGGGGGGTGCGGGTCGACGGCCGCCAGGTCTTGGGCTGGTCGGAGCCGCTGACCCCGCGGGACCGGATGCTGGTGCAGGTGGGCAAGCGGCGGGTCGTCCGGCTGCTCGTCCCTTGAGCGGATCCCGGGCCCGTCCGGCTCTGGTGCTACGCTCTTGGCCACAGCCGGTGGCAGTAGAATGGGTGGGAATGCATGTTCTACTGATCGGGGATCATTCCACTGGAAAGCGGAGGTAAACCGTGTCTGGGCACTCCAAGTGGGCGGGGATAAAGCACAAGAAGGCGGTCGTGGACGCCCGCAAGGGCCAGACCTTCACCAAGGTTGCCAGCGAGATCACGGTGGCGGCCAGGGAGGGTGGCGCCGATCCCGGCAGCAACTTCCGGTTGCGGCTGGCGATGCAGAAGGCCCGCGAGGTGAACATGCCGGCGGACAACATCGAGCGCGCGATCAAGCGCGGCACCGGCGAACTGCAGGGGGCGGCGATTGAGGAGATCCGCTATGAGGGGTACGGTCCGGGTGGGGTCGCGATCCTGGTCGATGCCCTGACCGACAATCGCAACCGCACGGTGGCCGGCATCCGCAACCTCTTCGCTCGCTCCGGAGGCAGCCTGGGCGAGTCCAACTCCGTTGGCTGGATGTTTCATCGGACCGGCTTGGTGGTGATCGACCCCGGGGATCGGGACCCCGAGCAGCTGGCGTTGGACGCGATCGAGCTGGGTGCGGACGACGTGCAGGTCGAAGACTCGGGGGTCGAGGTCTACGTCGCTCCCGAGCGGCTGGAGGCGCTGCGGCAGGCTCTCGTTGACGCCGGCTACAAGGTCGAGAGCGCCGAGGTCACGATGCAGGCCACCAACCAGGTGGAGGTGGATGAGAAGCACGCGCAGGCGGTGGTGCGGCTGCTCGAGGCGCTGGAGGAGCACGACGACGTGAGCGAGGTCCACTGCAACGCGGTGCTGCCCGACGAGGCGCTCGCCGAGGTCTGAGCCCAGGCGGCCACCCGAAGCTTTCTAAGGAGTCACAGTTGCTGGTCTTGGGGGTCGACCCGGGGCTGGCGCTCACCGGTTGGGCGCTGGTGGACGGGGAGGGAGGCCGGCTGCGCCTGCGATCAGCCGGCTACTGGCGCACCTCCGCCGGCCTCGAGCAGGGGGCTCGGCTGCTGCAGCTATGGGACGAGATGGGGGCGATCCTTGCCAGCGCGAGACCGGGGGCGGTCGCCATGGAGCGGCTCTTCTTCAGCCGGAACACCTCGACCGCCATGGCGGTGAGCCAGGCCAGGGGGGTCCTGGTCTGCGCGGTCGCCAAGGCCGCGGTTCCGCTGGTCGAGTACACCCCGGCCGAGGTCAAGCAGTCGGTGACCGGGAGCGGGTCGGCGGATAAGCGCCAGATCGCCCGCATGGTGCGCCTCATCCTGGGTGACCAGCTGCCCGCTGGACCGGACGACCTCAGCGACGCCTGTGCGGTGGGGATCTGCCACCAGCACGCGCTGGGGTTGCGGAGGGCGCTCCACAGCGCAGCGGGGCTGGCAGGGTGATCGCCTCCCTGCGCGGCCGGGTGAGCCGGGTCGAGGAGGATTGGGTGGTGCTTGAGGTTGGAGGGGTCGGCTATCAGGTCCACCTCCATCAGCGGGCGCTGGGACAGATGCAGGTGGCCAAAGACGAGGTCACGCTCCAGATCCACACCGCAGTGCGAGAGGACGCCATCTCCCTGTACGGCTTCGCCACCGTGGAGGAGCTCGCCCTCTTCCGTCATTTGCTGGGGGTGGAGCGGATCGGCCCCAGAGCGGCGCTGGCGATCCTGTCCCGCTCGGAATGGCAGGGGTTGGTGGAGGCGATCGCGCAGGAGAACGTCGATCTGCTGGCGGCCGCCCCCGGGATCGGGGCGAAGACCGCGCGGCGCATCGTGCTGGAGCTGAAGGGCAAGGTCGATTCCCTGGCGGCGGTTCCGGGGGCTCCGGCCCCGGCACCCGCGGGGGCTCTGGGGGAGCGGGCGGTGGAGGCGCTGACCGCGCTGGGGTTTCCAGCTGCGGAGGCCCGCCGGGCGGTGGCCCTGGAGCTGGCCGTGCCCACCCCTGAATCGGAGTCGGAGCGGACCATCGAGATGGTGGTGCGCGAAGCGCTGAGGCGGCTGGCGCCGGCGGGCAGTGGGAGGCTTTCGTGATCGACTCCGAGGAGGTCCTCCTGCCCCAGGCGGCCCGCGACGAGCCCGAGTTGGACCGCCAGCTGCGGCCCCGCCGGCTGGACGAGTTCGTGGGCCAGGCGCAGGTCAAGGACCAGCTCGAGATCCTGATGCAGGCGGCCCGGATGCGACAGGAGCCGGTGGAGCATCTTCTGCTCTGCGGCCCGCCCGGGCTGGGGAAGACAACCCTGGCCAACATCGTGGCGGCCGAGATGGGGGTGAACCTCAGGGTCACCAGTGGGCCGGCGATCGAGTTCCAAGGCGCTCTCGCCAGCCTGCTCACCAGCCTGCAGGACCAGGACGTGCTGTTCATCGACGAGGTGCACCGGCTGCAGCGCGCCGTCGAGGAGAGCCTGTACCCGGCGATGGAGGAGTTCGCATTCGACTTCGTCTCGGGCAAGGGGGCGGGCGCTCAGACGATCCGGCTCTCCCTCGGCCGCTTCACCGTGATCGGAGCCACGACCAGGGAGGGCATGCTCTCCGCACCCTTGCGGGACCGCTTTGGGGCCACGTTCCGGCTCGACTTCTACCAGCCCGAGGAGCTGCGCACCATCGTCGCCCGGTCGGCCCGGCTGTTGGGAGTCGAGATGGACCAGGAGTCCCTGGAGCTGATCTCCTCGCGCTCCCGGGGCACACCCCGGGTCGCCAACCGGCTCCTGCGTCGGGTGCGCGACTACTGCCTGGTCAAGGGCGACGGCGTCATCCGGCTTAGCATGGCGGAGGAGGCGCTGCGGCTCTTGGAGGTGGACGAGATCGGACTCGGGAGCTCCGATCGGCGACTGCTCTCCCTGATCTGCCAGCAGTTCGGAGGCGGGCCGGTTGGGCTGAGCACCCTGGGCGCCGCGCTCTCGGAGGAGCCCCACACGCTGGAGGAGGTGGTGGAGCCCTACCTGATCCAGCTCGGGATGCTGAAGCGGACTCCCAGAGGTCGGATGGTGACGGCGGGGGCCTACCGCCACCTGGGAATGGAACCTCCCGGGGAGCTGGCGGCAGAGGTGGCCGAGGTGACCGGCGACCTGTTCGACTCAGACAGCTGAGTGGACCAGCGATGCTGGGTCAAGGCGCCAAGCGGCTGCTGGTCCGGCCGCAACCGAACTCATCCGCGCCCCAGCCGCGCCGACCGAGCCAGCCCGGGGGGCCATCAAGGGCCCGCCGCAGCGCGAGCCGCCCGCAGCCGGTTGTAGGCCTCGTCTGAGTCCCTTGTGCCGCCACGGGACACCGGGGCTGGCAGCTCGCCGTGGAGTGCCCGGTCCTGCACCCCAGGGCAGCCCGCACCGGTCGGGTGCCGCCGCCTCGCCTGGGGCGTGACCCAGGGCCAGACCGCCGGCCCTGGCCTGCGATCATGGCCGCCCCAGCAGCCTCACAGCCCCTCTGCCGAGATGCGGATCAGGGTCGGTTAGACCGCTGGCGCGGGCAGCGCCAAGGGAGGATTTCGACTCCTCGGGCGAAGAGCCCTAAAATCAGGGCTCCTTGACTAGATCCTCTCTTTCCTGTGCAGGGGCCAGCCGGTGATCCGAATCAACCGGTGGTGGCTCGCGCTGGTCGTGCTCCTGGTCCTGGGGGCGGTCGTGGTTGACGGCTACGCCCAGATCTACAACGTGGCCGTCCGCCACAAGAGCATCACCGCCAGCTACCCCGCCAATCACGAGCCGACTCTGTTCGGGACCCCGATCTACATCCACAAGGGGCTCGACCTCTCCGGGGGGACATCGCTGCTGCTGGCGATCTGCCAGGGGCCGGACAACCCGGCCGGGATCGGCTGCCGCACTGGGCTTCCCAAGGGCAAGACGATGGCGGAGGCACAGACCGCCAGCATCACGATCCTGGAGAAGCGGGTCAACGCCTTAGGGGTCGCCGACACCCAGGTGCAGGCGCAGGGCAACAACGAGATCCTGGTGACCCTGCCCGGCGTCGGGATCAGCCAGGCGCTGAAGACCATCGGCCAGACAGCGCAGCTCCACTTCGCAGTGGCGGTGCCCGGGGCCCCCACCGTGAACGGGACCCCGGGGGCGTGCACCACCCAGACCTGCATCGACCAGGACCAGCTGGTGCCGAGCGCCTGCTTCCCGGCCAACCACCCCAAACCGAGCTGCCAGTTCAACAATCCGCTGGATTACCCGGTCTCCTCGACGGGGGTCAAGTATCACTGGAAGATCCTGCCGAACCTGCCCTCCTCGGACGTGACCGCGGCGGCGGTCGGCAACAATCCCGGGGGAGGATATGCGGTCGACATCACCTTCAACTCCCAAGGCGCGGCCGTCTGGAACAAGGTGACCACCAAGGCCTGCGAGCAGAACCCAGGCTGCAGCACCTCCGGGGCCGGCGGGAGCAGCGCCGGGGCTCCGCCCACTGCCCAGGTCGCCATCTTTTTGGACAACGACGTGCTGACCGCGCCGGTGGTGGACGGCCCCAGCAGCAACCAGACTGAGATCACCGGCAACTTCACCTACAACTCGGCACAGCAGCTGGTCGACGACATCAACGCGGGCTCGCTGCCCGCCCAGATCGCGGTCCTGCAGTCCACCACGGTCTCCTCCAGCCTGGGCCAGCAGTCGGTGCAGCAGAGCCTCAAGGCGGGGGCGCTGGGTCTGGCGCTGGTGATCCTGTTCATGCTGCTCTACTACCGCTTCCCGGGATTCCTGGCCAGCGTCGCCCTGATCTTCTACGCCCTGATCGTGCTGGCGATCTACCAGCTGATCCCGGTCGTGATCACCCTGCCGGGGCTGGCCGGGTTCATTCTCAGCGTGGGCATGGCGGTCGACGCCAACGTGCTCATATTCGAAAGAACCAAGGAGGAACTGCGCCAGGGCCGACCCCTGGAGCTGGCGGTGGAGTACGGCTTCAGGCGGGCCTGGCCGGCGATTCGCGACTCCAACATCGCCACCATGATCACCTGCACCATCCTGTTCTTCTTCGGGGCCTCCGACGTCCAGGGGTTCGCGCTCACCCTGTTCATCGGGGTGGCGGTCAGCATGTTCTCCGCGATCGTGATCACCCACTCGCTGCTGCACTACGTGGGCCGGTGGTTCGAGTTCGCCCGGCGGCCCACCCTGTACACCCGGATCCTGCCCTCGGAGAGGCTGGCGCAGCAGTTCCGGTCGGGGCGGCGCTTCGACGTGATCAGCCACCGCAACTGGTACTTCGCGGCCTCCCTGATCGTGATCGTGCCCGGGATCATCACCATCATGGTGGCCGGGTTCAACCTGGGGATCGACTTCACGGGCGGCGACACTCTGGCGATGCAGCTGCGCCAGCCGACCACTCAGGCCCAGGTGCTCAAGGTGGTGAACCAGGCGGCCCCCAAGGCGCATGCCCAGGTGCTCGCCCAGGCCGACCACTACTACGACGTCCAGACCCAGCCGATCCCGGCCGGCGAGGTGTCATCCATCGCCCAGGCGCTGGACCACAAGTTCGGGATAACCAGGGCCAAGGACGGCAGCCTCAATCTCAACGAGAGCACGGTTGGGCCGACCATCGCCAGCAGCCTGGTCGTGAGCTCGGTCTTCCTGGTGATCGTCTCGGCGGTCCTGATCTCCCTGTACCTGGGCTTCCGCTTCTCCCAGACCATGATCAGCGCCCGCCGTTTCGCCATCGCGGCCATGGTCGCGCTCCTCCACGACGTCTTCGTGCTGGTGGGGCTCTGGGCGATCCTCGGACACTTCTCGGACCTCGGGCAGGTCAATGCGCTGTTCGTCAGCGCCGTTTTGACCGTGGTCGGCTTCTCCGTGCATGACACGATCGTGGTGTTCGATCGGATCCGGGAGAACCTGCGCCTGCAGGGGTCGCGGATGAGCTTCGACCAGGTGGTCAACCTGTCCATCGCCCAGACCATGACCAGGTCGCTGAACACCTCCCTCACCGTGATCTTCGTGCTGCTGACCCTGGTCTTGCTGGGCGGTGCCTCCATCCAGGGCTTCGCCCTGGCCCTGCTGCTGGGGATCGCCTCCGGGACCTATTCCTCGATCTTCAACGCCGCTGCCTTGCTCACCGCCTGGCGCCACATGGACCCCAGGCCCGCGGTGCGGCGCACCGGGGGGATCCCGTCCACGGCGGCGGCCGCCGCGCGCCGCTGAGGTCCGCTCGACTTAGAATCAGGAGCTGGAGGCGGCCCACGGATCTCGTCTGAACGGGAGAGCCCTTCCTCGCGCCACGAAGGCAGGTTGTGTATTCGATGCCCGAGCATCCTCTGGAGGAGTTGGCGCGCGAGCTGGTGGGGCCGGTCCTGGCTCGAGCCGGGATCACCCTGGTCGACGTGAGCTGGCACCCCAGTCGGCGCACCTCGGTGCTGCGCCTGACCGTAGATCGCGCGGGCGGGGTCACCCTCGACGACTGCGGGAGGGCCAGCGAACTGGCCTCGGAGGTGCTGGATCAGCATGAGTCGCTCACTCCCGGCCCCTATAACCTGGAGGTGTCGTCGCCGGGAGCGGAGCGGCAGCTGCACGAGGAGGCGGACTACCAGGCCGCCATCGGGCACAGGATCAGGGTCGACCTGGCCAACGACGCCAGCGAGCAGGTCGTGGAGGGAAGGCTGGTCTCGATCTCCGCCACGGAGCTGGGGCTGGTCTCCCGGCGCTCGCGCAGCGGCCGGCTGGTGCCGACCAGCGTGCCGCGCTCGTTGATTCGCCGGGCCCAGGTGGTGGTGGACCTGTGAGCTCCCAGCGAGCGCTGGCACCGGATTCCTCGCTCGGCGACTCCCTGCGTTCGATCCAGGCCGCCTCCGAGGTCTCGGCCGAGGCACTGCTGGATGTGGTCGCGGGCTGCGTCCGCCAGGCGTGGTTCGAGGAGCGGGGGTGGGAGCCGACGGTCACCGCGAGCTTCGGGCAGCCCGACGGCGCCCTCCTGGTGGCCGTGGGCAGCCAGGAGGCCCGGGAGCCAGAGCCGGATGCGGTCATTGGTGCACCCGCGGTGGCCGAGGTCGCGGCTTTGGCCATGCCGCTGGCGGAGCTCCCGCCAGAGGTCCTGCGCCGGGTGTCGCGGCTGACCCGCGCCCGGATCTCCCGCCTGGTGCGGGAGGTGCGGGAGCGGAAGCTGGTGGGCGAGGCCGAGGAGCAGCGAGGCCAGCTGGTGGACGCCATCGTGGAGCGGCTGGACCAGGGCATTTGGTACCTCCGCACCGGCGAGCTGCAGGCCGTGCTGGCCCCGATGGACCAGATCCCCGGGGAGCGGCTCCGCCGTGGCCAGCACCTCAAGGTCGTCCTGATGGAGGCCCGGCGGGCGGCGGGCGGGGAGTATCTCCACGTCCGGGCCTCGCGCACCAGCCCGTTGTTGCTGAGAAGGCTGTTGGAGGCTGAGGTGCCCGAGCTGGCCGAGGGCATCGTCTCGGTGCGGGCGATCGCCCGGGAGGCGGGCGAGCGGGCCAAGGTGGCGGTGGAATCCCAGCGTCCCGAGGTCGACGCCAAGGGGGCCCTGATTGGCCTCCGCGGGGTCAGAATCCGCACGGTGGTCGACCAGCTGGCGGGGGAGAGGGTGGACATCTTGGAGTGGGCCCCAGATCCGGCGGAGTTCGTCGCCCGGGCGCTGGCCCCGGCTCCGGTGCTGACGGTCAAGATCGACGAGGAGTCGCACCGGGCCACGGTGACCGTGGCTGCGGAGGTGCTGTCGCTGGCCATCGGGCGCGAGGGTCAGAACGCCCGGCTGGCGGCCCGGCTCACCGGTTGGCGGATCGACATCCACGCCCAGGATGGGCCCAGGTCAGCAGCCTCCGGCGAGGGCGGCCACGCCTGAGTGACCCCATCCGGAGCTGCGTGGGCTGTCGGCGCCGCCGGCCGCAGTCGGAGCTGGTGCGCTTCCACCTGGTTGGGGGCCGCGTCGAGCTCGACTCCGGTCCCTTGCGCTCGCCGGGACGCGGCGCCTACATCTGTGCCAAGATGGAGTGCTGGCGGGCAGCCGTGAGGCGGCGCGGGTTCCAGCGGACCCTGCGCTCTCCCGCCGCCGACCTCGATCAGAGCCGCCTTGGCGATGCTCTGGCGGGTATCATTGCCAATTCAGCCCGGGGGAGCGGCGCAGCAGAGCAGGAGGAACCCAGATAGCCAAGGTCAAGCAGGTCGAGCTGCCGCAAAACCTGACCGTCAAGTCCTTCGCCGAAGCACTCGGGGTCTCCCCGGCCGAGGTCTCCAAGATCCTGCTCCAGCATCGGATCCTGGCGACCATCAACCAGTCCCTGGACCTGGGCACCGCGCGGCTGGTGGCGGAACAGCTGGACGTCGAGATCGCGGCGCCGGAGGCGGCGCCCCAGGCTCAGGTTGAGCGCTTCTCGGAGCGCGAGCAGTTCAAGCAGGACTCGGCCTCGGGCCAGTTGCGGCCACGCCCTCCGGTGGTGACCGTGCTCGGTCATGTGGACCATGGCAAGACCAGCCTCCTCGACGCCATCCGGGAGACCAATGTGGCCGGTGGAGAGGCGGGCGGCATCACTCAGAGCATCGGCGCCTCGGTGGTGCGGCGCCAGGGTCGCGAGATCACCTTCATCGACACCCCCGGCCACGAGGCGTTCACCGCGATGCGGGCCCGGGGGGCCAACATCACCGATCTGGCGGTTTTGGTGGTGGCGGCCAACGACGGGGTCATGCCCCAGACCGCCGAGGCGATCCAGCACGTCCAGAACGCCGGGGTCCCGATCCTCGTCGCGATCAACAAGATCGACCTGGAGGACGCCAACCCGGATCGGGTCAAGCAGCAGCTGGCGGAGCGGGGAGTGGTCGTGGAGGACTTCGGTGGCGATGTGGTCTCCGTGCCGGTGTCGGCCAAGACCGGCGAGGGGCTCGACCACCTCTTGGAGATGATCCTTCTGGTCACCGACCTGCACGAACCGCGAGCCAACCCGGACCGGCCCGCGGAGGCCACCATCATCGACTCCCAGATGGACAAGGGCAGGGGCCCGGTGGCGTCGGTGCTGGTCCAGGAGGGAACCCTCAGGGTGCAGGATCACTTCGTGGTCGGACCGGTGGCGGGCCGGGTGCGGGCGCTGGTGGACGACCGGGGCCAGCGCGTGGAGAGCTGCGGCCCCGGGCTGCCGGTCCAGGTTGTGGGTCTTCCCGAGGTGGTGACCGCCGGCGACCGTTTGGAGGTGGTCCCGTCCGAGAAGGAGGCGAAGGCGAGAGCCGCCGCCACCCTCTTGGCCCAGCGCTCCGGGCGGGCCGAGGCTCCCAAGGTCAGCCTGGCCGAACTGAGCCGGCAGAGCGACCAGAGCGTGCGGGATCTCGACCTGGTGGTCAAGTCGGACACCCAGGGAGCGCTGGAGGCGCTCCGTTCCGCGCTCCTCAAGTTCGCGGACCCGCTGGTGCGGCTGCGGCTGGTGTACGAAGGGGTGGGGCCGATCACAGTCGCGGATGTCGACCTGGCCGCGGCCGCCAACGCCATCGTGGTCGGGTTCAACGTGCGCCCCGACGCCAACGCCAAGGTGGCGGCCGAGAAGCAGGGGATCGACGTGCGCACGTATGACGTGGTCTACCAGATCACCGAGGACATCGAGAAGGCGATCCGCGGGCTCCACGAGCCCACCTTCGAGGAGGTCTTCGAGGGCAGGGCGGAGGTCAAGGCCCGCATCCGGGTGCCCCGCAGCGGCGTCATCGCGGGCTGTCAGGTCACCGACGGCAAGATCAGCCGGGGTTCGACGGTGGCGGTCATGCGTGACGGCAGGGAGGTGCAGCGTGCCCGCATCGAGTCTCTGCGGCGCTTCAAGGACGACGTCCGCGAGGTGGCGCAGGGCTACGAGTGCGGAGTCGACCTCGGTGGCTATCAGGACTTTCTCGAGGGCGACATCCTCGAGAGCTACGTGGTGCAGCAGCGAAATCGCTGACCATAGTGAGTGGCGCAGCCGGGCCTCGTCACCCGTTGCGGTGCTCGAGGATGGACCGTTCGTGACTCGCGATTCCGCCAACCCCCACCGGATGGAGCGGCTGAATGCCCAATTGCTGCAGGAGCTGGCGCTGGCGCTGGCCCACGACGTGAAGGACCCGCGCCTGCAGATGGTGACCGTGATCGGCGTCGAGTGTGCGCGTGATCTCTCCGAGGCCAAGGTGAAGGTGAGCTCGCTCGGCGACGACAGGCGTCGCGAGGCGTCCCTCAAGACGCTCCAGGGGATGGAGGGGTACCTTCGGCATCTGCTCGGCTCGCGGTTGGAGAACCTTAGGCGGGTGCCCCGGCTCAACTTCCGCCTTGACGACTCGATCGCCTACGGGGTGAGGGTCGCGGTGATCCTCGATCAGCTGGAACAGGGGAGGGATCCCAGTGGAGATTGAGACGCTGCGGCGAATCGACGAGGTGATCCGCTCCAACCAGGACTTCCTCTGCGTCGCCCACAAGGATGCCGATGCGGACTCGCTGGGGTCGGCCCTGGCGTTTGCCGACTACCTGAAGGGCATGGGGCGCCGGGTCAGTGTGTGGGCGCCCGATCCGCTGCCGTTGAATCTCGCCTACCTGCCCGGCTACGCCACCGTGAACCGCGACCCGGCGCCGGACGATGCGGTGGCGATCGCCTTCGACGCCGGCAGCCCCGGCCGGTTCGGCAACCTCAGGCCGAGGATCGAGCGCGCCCCGCTCACCATCCTCTTCGACCACCACGCCAGCAACGACGGCTTCGGCGACCTCGCCATCGTGGACCGGGAGGCTGCCGCCACCGGGGTCATCATCTACGACGTGCTGCGCCTCTGGGGTGCCCGGATTGGGCCTGAGGCCGCGACCAACCTCTACGCCGCCATCTTCACCGACACCGGCGGGTTCCGGCACGACAACACCACCGCCCATGTGCTCCACCTCGGGGCGGAGCTGGCCGACCTCGGCGCGGACGTGGCCTTCGTGGCGCTTAAGAGCTACAAGTCGCGTCCCCAGACCACCTTGCGTCTGCAGGCGGCGTCGTGCGCCGCCGCCCGCTACGAGCTGGACGGCCGTCTCACCTGGAGCGAGGTGACGACCGAGATGTTGGAGGAGACCGGGGCGCGGATGGAGGAGACCGAGGGCATCATCGATCTGCTGCAGTCGCTGGATACCATGGAGTGCGCACTGCTCTTCAAGCAGGAGCAGGCGAATCTCACCAAGGTGAGCGTGCGCACCCGTGGCGACCTGGCCGCCTACACCCTGGTCGCGGATGTCGGCGGTGGCGGTCATCTGCGGGCGGCGGGTGCTGAGGTGGAGATGGCCCTGCCGGAGCTGGAGCAGCTGATCCTAGCCAAGGCGCGGGCCGCACTTGCCGGGAACAGGTCATGAGCGCACCGTCCAGGACCGTGGCTAACCCCCTGCGCCGGGACAAAGAGGGACCGCAGGTGACGGGGGTCCTCAACCTGGCCAAGCCGGAGGGGATCACCTCGTTTGCCGCGATCAGGGTGGCGCGCCAGGCGCTTCAGGAGCGTCACGTCGGCCATGCGGGCACGCTCGACCCCGCCGCCTCGGGGGTGCTGCCGCTATGCGTGGGCAGGGCGACCAGGCTGGTGGACCACATCCTGCGCCAGACCAAGACGTACCACGCCCGTCTGCGGCTGGGGGAGGTCAGTGACACCGGGGACCTGGAGGGAGAGGTCCGCCAGGTGGCGTCGGCGGCCCACCTCACGGAGGCCGCAGTGGCTGAAGCCCTCACCCACTTCGTGGGCCTGATCCAGCAGATCCCTCCGATGCACTCGGCGGTGCGCCACCAGGGCAAGCACCTCTACGAACTCGCGCGCCAGGGGGTGACCGTGGAACGCAAGGCCCGCACCGCGGAGATCAAGGAGATCCGACTGCGCCGGTTCACCCCCGGGGTGGTGGCGGAGGCCGAGGTGGAGGTGGTCTGCGGCAAGGGCACCTACCTCAGGGTCCTGGCGACCGACCTGGGCGAACGGTTGGAGGTCGGCGGGGTGCTGGCATGGCTCGAGCGGACCGAGTACGGGCCCTTCAAGCTGGCGGACGCGGTGAGCCTCGACGAACTCGCCAACTCACCCGATCCTCGCAGCCTGCTGCTGTCCCCTGAGGTGGTGGTCCAGGACCTGCCCCGGCTGGAGCTGCTGGCGAGCTCGGCGCAGGCCGTCCAGCGGGGCCAGGGGGTGTGGGTGCAACGGTTGCCCCACGGGCTACCCCAGGCGGCTGCGGGTGAGCCGTGGGAGGTGCGTGCCCACGGGGCGGATGGGCGGCTGCTGGCGATCGGAGAGCTGGTGGGGATGCGGTTCAGGCCGACCAAGGTCCTGCTGCCGCTGGGCGGCTGATCCAGGCGGTCTCGGTAGGCCCATGACCATGCGCGCCGACTTCGGCATGCCGCTTGCCCTCGGGGCTCTCGAGGATGACGCCCACGTGCTGGTGATCGGCAACTTCGACGGCGTCCACCTGGGCCACCAGGCGCTGCTGGCGGCTGCCCGCCGCCACGCCGATCGCGCCCAGGGCCTGGTTCTCGCCGCCACCTTCATCCCCCATCCGCGGATCGTGCTGGGCGGTGCGGATCCGATCCCCCTGCTCAGCCCCCCAGAGATGAGGCGGCGGCTCCTGGGTGCGCTGGGGGTCGACCGGCTCCTGGTCCTGCCGTTCGACGAGCACCTGCGGTCGCTGGAGCCCGACGACTTCCTCAACCGATTGCGCTCCCGCTACCGGCTGACCGCGATCGTGGCCGGGCCGCGGTTCTCCATCGGCCGCGGCGGCAGCGGTCGGCTCTCCTTCCTGCAGAGCTACTGCGAGCAGGAGGGCCTGGCGCTCGAGGTGGTGGCGCCGGTCCTGGTGGGGGGGCGAGAGGTCAGCAGCAGTGCCATCCGCCAGCTGCTCCAGGAGGGACGGCTGGAGGAGGCAAAGGTCCTGCTGGGGCACCCCTTCACCATCCTGGGCGAGGTGGAGCACGGTGAGGAGAGGGGCCGAAGGCTGGGCTTTGCAACAGCCAATCTGCGCTGGGCGGAGGGCCAGGCCCTGCCTCCGGACGGGGTCTACGTGATGCGGGCGAGGGCCGCCGGGATCGAGCTGCTGCCGGCGGTGGGCAGCATCGGCACCAGGCCACAGTACGGTCCCGGTCCCAGGACCCTGGAGGTCCACTGCCTCCAGGATCCCGGGTCGCTGTACGGGAAGACGCTCGAGGTCCAGATCCTGAGCCGCCTTCGTGATCAGGCCGTCTTCGGCACCGAGGCCGAGCTGGTGGCCCAGATCTCCCGAGACGTCGAGGCTGCCCGCGAATACCTTCTAAGCCTGCCGGGCTGAGCGCGCTGACCGACCCTTGGTCAGCGGCGGGCCGAGGAGGGCTGGGAGATGCGGGTTGCCAAAGCGGAGAGGATCAGGGCGAGGATGATGGCGATCACCAGGCTGCCGTACTTGCCCCGGATGTGACCCTCGCCCAGGATCCCCAGTGACACGTAGCCTCCTATCAGGCTGCCGGCCAGACCAGCGATCACCCGGATCGAGGCGGCGGCGCCCCGTGACTGCCTGACGAACAGAGCGCCGATCACCACGCCGATGACGATGAACGCGATCAGGTGCAGCATTCCCTTAGCCTCCCTCTTCCGAATGTGCCCCCGAAGATCCCGCCGGGCCGATCCGCGGCGTCGCGGCCGGCCCGTCCAGGAGCTCCTGGCGCAAGTTTGTCAACTGTGCCTCCACCGCCTGTTCGGTGAGTCCCTGGCGGAGTTGCCGATCGATGTCATCTCCGTCGGAGGAGCCTAGGGTACCAAGTGTCCCGGTGTCGATGAGCTGGTCGACGGCGGCAGCCCTAGCCTGCATCTCCCGAGTCTTCTCCTGAGCCCGCTCCACCGCCATGCCCGCGTCGCCAACTTCCTTGGAGATGCCGGTCAGGGTCTCGCCGATCCGGGTCGAGGCCCGAGCCGCGGAGTACTGGGCGCTGAGGGTGTCGCGACGGGTCTTGAAGCTCTGCACCCGCGCCTCCAGCCGGTGCGAGGTGAGCTCGAGCCGCTGCTCCTGTTCGGCCATCTGCGCGATCTGCTGGTGCAGCGACTCGAGCTGGACCGAGGCCGCCTGGGCCCTGGTGAGGGCGATTCGGGCCAGATCCTCGCGGTTCTGCTGCAGCGCCGCCCGCGCCTGCTGAACCAGACGCTCCTTGGCCTGGTTGAGCTGGGCCGCCTGGATCTCGAGTCGCTTCTGCGAGGTCTCCACCTCCGCGAGCCCACGGCGCAC
>DAHVMY010000037.1:0-16225 GCA_027319585.1 Candidatus Dormiibacterota bacterium
GCCGCACTCTGCCGACGGGCCGGTGCCCGTGACATCTTCCCGACCGCGGTGGTCAACCTGGCCTGGGTCTGGGGCCTCACCGGAAGATGGCGCGACGCGGAGCAGCTCACCTCCGAGCTGCTGGCCGACCTGTCGCCTGTCCTGGATCGCGCCATCGTGCTCCTCGGCGGGGCGTTCATCCCACTATGGCGGGGAGACGTCGAAGAGGCGGCCCGGCAGCTCTCGGCCGCCATGCCTCTCCCCGCCGGGATCCAGATCCAGATCAAGGCGGAGGTGGACGGGCTCGACTGTGGCATTAAGCTGGCGCAAGGCAAGTCCAGGGAAGCGCTGGCGGTCGCGGAGCCGGTGCTCGAGTCGCACACCAGCGCCCTCGGGATCAGCCACCAGGCTGTCCGCCAGCTCTGGGCGGACGCTGTGGAGGCCGCGCTCCGGTGCGGCGCTCGTGAGCTGGCCGGCCGCTGGCTCGCGGAGATGGAGGCCCGTCCGCCGGGGCTGGTGCCTCCCTACCTGACCAGCCAGCTGGCCCGGCTTCGCGGCCTCAGCGCGGCGGATGGAAGGGAGTTCGGCGAGGCCGATTCCCTGCTCGCCCGAGCGGCCGACGGCTTTGAGAGGCTGGGCTACCCGTACTGGCGGGCGCGGGCCCAACTCGACCGGGCCAGGGTTCTGGCCGCCCTGGGAGATGGCGGCACGGCGTCCATCGCGGCCGCGGCGGCGGCCACGTTCGAGAACCTGGGCGCGTCGAACTGGCAGCGAGAGGCACTGTCGGTGGCCGAAGCTGCAGGCCCGGTGACCGCGGCCGGCCCCCAGGCCGTCGGCTGACTCGCCGGCGGGCACCGTCCCGCGAGAGCCCGGGCCTCACCGCTCGGCCGTGGTGCTGCGGAGCCCGAGTCGAGCGGGGTCCAATTCGAACCTCCGGGTCCGAGGTCATGGGGGCGGGGTGCCGTCCGCCATCCGCCTCCGGCTGGTGGCCGGAGAGCAGCCAGAACCGGCCCCAACGGGTCACCGCTCCGCGAATCCCGGGTCGCTTCCTTGACCTGCCGCGAGGGATGGTTGCGCACCAGGCGCTCGAACACGACGCGCCCGACTCGGGGCAGTTCCCGCAGACGCTGGGCCCAAGGGACTCCCGAAGAGTCTCCGTGGGAGATCGCTCCTACGGCATACACAACGACAGCGCGGCGCGCCGCTCGGAAGTTCGCCGCCCTCAGTGGCGGCCGCCGTCCGAGCTCGCTCAACCGAAGTCGCTGAATCCTGTTCGTATACTGCCGGGGTGTCTCTGGACCCCTCGCCCGCGCCCCGCTCAGGGGGTGGGAGTAGCTCCGGGGGGGCCACGCCGGGCAGTCGGCGGTCGCTCCTGCGAGACCTGGTCGAGGTGGTGGCGCTGGCGGCGATCATCTACCTGGTCATCGCATTCGCGATCCGGCCGGTGCACGTCGAGGGGACCAGCATGTACCCGGGCCTGCACAACAACGACCTGCTCCTCACCGAGCGGCTCTCGCTCTACTTCAGCGGCCCGTCCCGCGGTCAGATCGTGATCATCAACCCCCCGATCGCGTCTCCCAACGACTTCATCAAGCGGGTCATCGGCCTGCCCGGGGAATGGGTGCGGATCGCACCGGGGCCGAACGGCGTCGGTCACGTCTACATCTCCAACCACCGGCCCACCTCGGCGACCGGGGGCAGGGAGCTGATCGAGCCATACGTCAACGGCCCCTGGACCCAGGAGGTGCTCTGCTGCACCGTGGCCGGCACCGCCTCCCCGGCGCTCCCGCCCGACGGCCGCTGGGCCCACATCCCCAAGAACGACTATTTCGTTCTGGGGGACAACCGCAATGTCTCGGAGGACTCCAGAACCTTCGGCTGGGAGCCCCGCAGCGGGGTCCAGGGGATCGCCATCTTCCGCTTCTGGCCGCTCACCCGCATCGGGGTGATCCCCAGCCAGATGCCGACCCTGGCCGCGATCGGGGGGATCGGCCTCGCCTTCCCTCTGCGCCGCCGCCGACTCAGGCGGGGTGGATCCAGTCGGAGCCCGCGCGCTCCCAGCTGACCAGCTCCTCCTCGGCGAAGAACAGGCCCAGCTCCTCCTTCGCCCTGGCCGGGCTATCGGAGCCGTGGATGATGTTCTGCCCGATGTCGATCCCGAAGTCACCGCGGATGGTCCCCGAGGGAGCGTTGGCGGGATTGGTCGGGCCCATCATCGCGCGCACCAGTCCGACCGCGTTGGGGCCCTCCCAGGCCATCGCCACCACCGGAGAGGAGGTGATGAACTGGATCACCGCCTCGAAGAAGGGACGCTCCCGGTGCTCCGCATAGTGGCGCTCGGCCAGGTGACGGTCGACCGCCAGCATCTTCAGCCCCACCAGGTGCAGGCCCCGGCGCTCGAAGCGGGCCAGAATCTCCCCGACCAGCGCCCGCTGCACCCCGTCCGGCTTGATCAGTACCAGGGTCCTCTCCACGTCAACCTCCTTCACTATTCGCGCTTTCTCTCCGGCTCACGCGGTGAGCGCCCGTTCCACGGCGTCGGCCAGCCCGTCGTGCCCCACCCCGGGGCCGACCGCCGCCAGCCGCCAGCCTCTCTGCTTAAGGAGTGAGCCCGCCACCGCCTGCACCTCCGCGGCGGTGACCGCCCCAAGGCGCGCGATGACCGCGTCGGGATCCATGATCTCGCCCGTCAGCAGCAGCTGCTGCCCCAGGAACTCGCTCAGGGCGCCGGCGTTCTCGGTCTGCAGCAGCAGCCGGCCCGCCAGCTGCGCCTTGGTCTTCTCCAGGTCCCGGGCCGGCAGGGGCTCTTCCGCCAGCCGCCGGACCTCCTGCATCGCCGCCGCCACCGCGGTCGCCGCCTGCTCCGGCTGGGTCGCCACATAGATGCCCAGCGCCCCGGTGTCGCGGTGCCGGGAGGTGAAGGAGTGGACGTCGTAGGCGAGGCCGCGGCGCTCCCTGAGCTCGGTGAAGAGGCGGCTGCTCATACCGTCCCCCAGAGCGGTGTCGAGGATGTCGAGCGCCCAGCGGTCGGGGGCCAGGTAGGAGGAGCAACGGCATCCCAGCAGAAGGTGGGTCTGCTCCCCCCGGCGTCGGCGCAGCCTGACCGCCAGCTCCGGGGCGGCCCCTCCCGGGGGCTCCAGTGCGGGAGCGGGCACCTCCAGAGCGGTGGCGAGCAGCGCCTTGAGGCGGGCCTCCACCAGCTGCCGCGCCCGCTCGGGCTCGACGGCGCCCGCGACCACCACCACCAGCCTCTGGCCGCTGTAGTTCTCGCGCCGGTAGGCGCTGAGCTCGGGAGCGCCGATGTGCGCCAGCGACGCCCTGGTGCCGCTGGGGTCGCGCGCCAGCGGATGGTCACCCCAGATGAGCCGGTCGAACGCCATCTGGACCAGCTCCGCCGGCTGGTCGAGATACATCCCCAGCTCCTCCAGCACCACCTTGCGTTCCTTCTCCACCTCCTCCTCGGCGATCAGGGGGGCGAAGACCAGGTCGCTGAGCAGGTCCACCGCCAGCTCCAGGGAGGCGGCGGGCACCCTCGCCCAGAAGACGGTCATCTCCTTGTCGGTGCTGGCGTTGAGCACCCCACCCACCCCCTCGACCGACTCCGAGACGGTGCGGCTGTCCGGGTACCGCTGGGTCCCCTTGAACACGATGTGCTCCAGAAAGTGGGAGATCCCGGCCAGCCGCCTGGGCTCGCTCCGAGAGCCGACCCCCATCAGGAAGGAGACCGAGACCGAGGAGCGCCCGGGCAGAGGGGCGAGCACCAGCCGGACCCCACCCACCAGCTCCTCCACCGTCCAGCTGCCGGTCATGCCGCCAGCGCCTGCTGGATCGTGCGCTGCTGGAGCCTGGCCAGGGTCAGGGCGTAGCCCACGTCCAGGGTGGCGGCGTTGCCCTCGATCTGGATCCCCGCCACCACGTTGTCCTGGCGCCAGGCCACCACGAACGCCTCATAGCTGGTGCCGTCGAACTGCTTCTGCAGGGTGAATCCCACCGCCCCATCTCCCAGCCGCCCGGTCGAGATCTGCACCCCTCCCGAGTCCCGCGCCTGCTTGGCGACCACCTCCAGCCCGGTCCTCGCGCCCGCCGCCGACCGGTAGGTGACCGCGGAGCTCTCGATCACGACCGGGCCGACCGCCTGCTGCGGGCTGGCGCTGCGAACGAAGTCGGCCTCATAGCCGCTGATCCGGCCCGCCGCCTCCAGCTCCCGCAGCACCGCTCGATTGCCGGCGGCCGCGCGGCGGTCGTTGTAGACCCCCGCCGACGGCGACCCCTGCTCGACGACGAACCCCGGATAGGGGATCTCCCCGACGGTGAGAACCAGGTCCCGGGGAGAGCTGTGGATGAGCGGGCCCCCGGCGCCGCAGGCGGCCAGCAGCGGACCCGCGCCCACGGCCAGGACCCCCAGGCAAAGGATCAGGCTGAACGGATTCGGCCTCAGTTCCAGGCCGCCCCACCCGAGTCCGGGGGCGAGTCGGGCCGGGCCGGCCTGATCACGACCCGGCGGCCCTCGTCCACTCCGGTGCTCTCGGAGGTGACGCCGGCCTCAGCGGCCAGCGCCATGTGCACCGCCCGGCGCTCGTAGGGCGGCATCGGATCAAGCATGATCGTGCGCCCGCTGCGCCGCACATCCGCCGCCAGCCGCAGCGCAATCTGGCTCACGGTGCGCTCCCGGCGCTCCCGGTAGTGGGCGACGTCGACGATCACCCGCGGGGTCCCGGGGGATGGCGCCGTCGGGCCCAGCATCAGGTTGACCACGGTCTGCAGGGCCCGCAGCGACTCGCCCCGCCACCCGATCAGCACTCCCAGGTCCGGTCCGTCCACCAGCAGCGCCAGCGGGCCGTCGTCCCTGGCCGGGGAGCCGTCGGGCTGCAGGGGCCGGGTGACCGACACCTGCGCCTCCACCTCCATGAGCTCAAGCAGCCGCTCCAGGTGGTGCTTGGCCCGCACGATGTCGGTCGGCAGGGGTCGGACCCGGACCACGGCCAAGGCTCCCGAGATCCGCTCCCCGGGCACCGCCATGCGCCCGGGGGAGACCACCTCCACCAGCGCCTGCTCCTCGGGCACCCCGGCTTGGCCCAGCGCCAGCGCCCTTGCCTCCTCGAGGGTGGGGGCCTGGGCCTCGAAGAAGCTGGTCTCGGTCGCCGGCTGGTCGGCGCTCATAGAGAGCAGCTCATTTGGTGCGGGTCCGGCGGCGTCCCCGCCCCGGGGGCGCCGCCCCCGGCTTGCTCCGCCCGTTCCCGGCGGACCCGGGAGCGGTCTTGGGGATGAGCTGCCGTTGCTGGCCCACCGTGCCCCTGGCCTCAGAGGAGTCGCCGCCACTCGGCGGGAGCTTCTTCGGGCCGGAGGGGGGAGCGGGCGAGAACCCATCGCCGAACTCGGTCCGGAAGCGTCCCATCGGCGAGTTGGGGGGATACCACCCGGAGCCGGGCACCCAGGAGGGCATCCGCAGCCCGCCCCAGCCCATCATGGTGTAGACCTGGATCACCATGATGGCGCTCTGGGTGATCCAGTAGAGCCCCACGCCCTGATAGAAGTTCAGGGCGAAGAAGGCGATCATCACCGGCATCAGGTAGGTGGTCTGGGACATCACCCGGTACATCTGCCGCTCCGACTCGCTCATGTCCGGGCGGGCGGGCTGCATCATCATCTTTGACTGCATGAAGGTGAGCACCCCGGCCAGGATCGGGATGATCAGGAGGGCGGGGTCCCCGATGATCCCCCCCTTGACCTTGAAGGCGACGTCGCTCAGCTGCGGCACCCACAGGAACCCACCCTTGACGCTGTGGGACTGCGAGAGCTTCTCGATGGCGCCGTAGAGGGCGTAGATGAAGGGCATCTGGATCAGCAGCGGCAGGCAGCCGGAGAGCTGCCCCAGGGGGTTGATGTTGTGGCGCTTGTAGAGCGCCATCGTCTCCTCGTTCAGCCGCGCCCGGTCCTTCTTGTACTTGCGCTGGATCTCCTTCAGCTCCGGCCCGATCCGGCGCTGCTCGGCCTGGATGCGCCACTGGGTGGCGATCTGCCAGCGGAAGAGGGGGAACAGGATCCCCCGGATGATCACGGTGATGGCGATGATGGCGACCCCGAAGGCCCCGATCGCAGCCGTGGGCCCGAAGGCCTGAAACACCTTGTCCAGGAAGTTGAGCGCGATCCCGACCGGGGTCAGGAGGATGTAGAAGAAGATGGCCTCGAACGGGTTGGATGGCGGTGGCGCCATCGGGTTCACGAAGCCCAGCAGCTCAATGCCCATGGATCAGCTCCTCGGGCAGAGGGACCGGGTCGTAGCCGCCCTCGTGAAATGGGTTGCAGCGCAGGATCCGGCGGATCCCCATCCACCACCCCCGGCCGAAGCCGTAGAGCTGGATCGCCTCATACGTGTAGTGGGAGCAGCTGGGCTCGTAGCGGCAGCCGCCGACCAGTCCCAGCACCGGGCTGAGCGCGACCTGGTAGAAGGCGATGAACCACAACGAGAGCTTCTTCACGAAGCACTCACCCCCAGTCGCTCCAAGTGGTGGTGCAACGACCCGGCCAAGGCCGAGTACGGACTCGCAACCGCCTCCCGGGTCGGAATCAGGACCAGGTCATAGGGAAAAAGCCCCGCCAGCTCGCCGCGGGCGGCCTCCCGCAGCCGCCGCCGCACCCGGTTGCGGTCCACCGCATTCCCCAGGTGGCGGCCTGCCGAGATCCCAAAGCGGGGGTGTTCGAGCCCGTTGGGGCGCGCCTGCACGCGGAGCAGCCGGTCCGCCACCGCTCTCCGCTCCGCCCGCACCCGCTGGAAGTCCGCGGAGCGGCGGAGCCGAAAGCCGCTGTTCACCGCACTGGCGCGGGCGTCAGCCGCCAGCGGCCCTTGAGGCGCCGGCGCTTGAGCACACGCACACCTCCCGGGGTCGACATCCGGGCCCGGAACCCGTGCACCTTCCTCCGATAGCGCTTCTTGGGCTGAAAGGTTCTCTTGATGACTGGTCTCCTCTGCCGGCTGGTCCCCACCAGGGGCAGCGCAGGGCGCAGTTGCAATAGGTTGCGACCGCCTGAGGATAGCAGAGATCCGCGCCCGCCCTTGCCGGCGATGAGCGCCCTCGCGGGGAACTCGGGCGAGCCGGCCGCGTCGGGGTCCGCCCCGCCCGCCCGCCGATCTCCGAACTAGGGCACCATGTCCCCGCCGCTCCCAGGTGGAGGATTGCGCCCGAGGGCCGGCGGTGCTACCATCCCGAAGCGACCGCGGGGGTGGGCCAGGCCCGGTCCGAGCTTACATTTTCACAGGGTGTATCTCCCCCTCAGGTGAGTTTTCCACTCCTGTGCACAAGGTGTGAATTGCCTTCGTTTGACCTGCCCTCGTTCCTCCCTTTGCGGCCCCTGCAGCCGGAGCGCTGTTGAGCATCTCGCCGGACCAGCTCTGGGTGGCGGCTCAGGAGGAGCTTCGCTTCCAGGTGAGCCGCCCCGGCTACGAGGCGTGGCTCAAGAACGCTCGTCTCTTGACCCTCGAGGAGGAATCCGGGCGGGCCGTGATCGGGGTACCGACCCCGCTGGCCCGGGACTGGGTCAGCGACCGCTACGCCGCGGTGATCCGGGAGACGCTTTCGGCGATTCTGAATCGCGACGTGGACGTCGAGTTCGCGGTCCAGTCGGCGGGCGCTGAGGCGCCCCCTCAGGTGATGGTGAGAGGAGACCTCGGTGAACGCCGCGCCGACCAGGGGGAGGGAACCGCTGAGACCGTCCCGGGGCTCAACCCGCGCTACACCTTCTCGGCCTTCGTGGTGGGCAACACCTCCCGCTTCGCGGAGGCGGCGTGTCGCGCCGTCGCCGACTCCCCCAGCCGGGCCTACAACCCGCTGTTCCTCTACGGCGGGGGGGGTCTCGGCAAGACCCACCTGATGCACGCGGTCGGCCACGCGGTCTGGCAGCGCCACCGCCAGCGGGTGGCCTACGTGACCTCCGAGAGCTTCATGAACCAGATGATCACCTCCATCCAGGAGAACCGGATGGCGGAGTTCCGCACCCGCTACCGGACCGTCGACGTGCTGCTGGTCGACGACATCCAGTTCCTGGCCGGCAAGGACAGAACCCAGGAGGAGTTCTTCCACACCTTCAACGCGCTCCAGGAGGTCAACCGCCAGATCGTGATCACCAGCGATCGCCCGCCCCGGGAGATCCCCACCCTGGAGGACCGGCTGCGCACCCGCTTCGAGGGCGGGCTGATGGCGGACATCCAGCCCCCCGACTTCGAGACCAGGCTCGCGATTTTGCGCAGCAAGCTCACCCCCTCCCAGGCCTGGGTGGCGGACGACGTGCTCTCCTTCATCGCCCACAACATCAAGAAGAACATCCGGGAGCTGGAGGGGGCGCTGACCAGGGTGCTCGCCCACGCCTCCATCAATGGGGGCGGGAGCCCCTCCCTGGACGAGGTCTCAGAGATCCTGAAGGACATCATCCCGACCGCCGACACCCGCCCGATCTCGGTCGAGGCGGTGCAGGCGTTGGTTGCCGATTACTACGGGATATCGGTGAAGGAGATGACCAGCAAGAGGCGGGATAAGCACATCGTCTTTCCCCGCCAGATCGCCATGTACCTGATCCGTGAGGAGATCGCCATGAGCCTGCCCGCAATCGGGCTGGCCTTCGGGGGGCGGGACCACACCACCGTGCTCCACTCCTACGAGAAGATCTCCAACGACGCCAAGGAGGATCCCAAGGTGGCCGAGGACATCGCCCGGCTCCGCGACCAGCTGCGGTCGAGCTGATGTCACCCACAGCTTGTCCAGATCCCCTGGGGACAAGGCAGCTGCACCTGGGGGTTGCGGCTGCCAGCACGGCCCTGGTGGATAACCGCTTCGAACCCAGGCCCCCAATCCACAGGATGTCCACCGCCAGTTCGAGATCGTCCAAGGGCGATTTCCCCAGGCTGAACTCCCCTACTATGACTGCGTTTCCCAAAATCTCGTCCCCGTCCGCTGTGGCCCTGTGGAGTGGGTCCGGCCCGGGCGCATCGTCGACAAGGAGGCACCCAATTTGAAATGCACGGTCTCGCCCCAACAGTTGAGCTCAGGCCTGGCGGCGGTGAGCCGGGCGGTGTCGACCAGGAACACCCTGCCCATCCTCAGCAACGTGCTGGTGGAGGCCAGAGAGGGGGCGCTGGAGCTGACCGCGACCAACCTGGACCTGACCATCCACCACACCCTCACCGCCGAGGTGGTGGCCTCCGGCCAGGTGACGGTGCCGGCTCGGATCCTGTCCGAGTTCATCTCCGCGCTTCCTGAGCAGCCCCTCGACTGGGAGCTGGATCCGGTGCACCAGACGGTGAGGCTGCAGAGTGGTCGCTTCGACGCCCACATCCGAGGGATCGACGCCGCGGAATTCCCGCCCCTGCCCGAGGTGGCGGATGGGGAGTCCTTCGAACTGGATCCCCAGGAGCTGCTGGCGGCGATCGAGCAGACCGTGATCGCAGCCAGCGGTGACGAGGGCAGGCCGGTCTACACCGGGGTCCTGTTCGAGGTTAAAGGACGCGACGTGAACCTGGTCGCGACCGATGGGCACCGGCTGGCGGTGCGCCGGCTGAAGCTGGCGCAGGAGGGGTCTGGGGCCGAGTTCTCGGTGATCATCCCCGCCCGGGCGCTGGGGGAGGTGGCGCGGTTGCTCAAGCCGGTGGCGTCCACCCCGGCGTCGGTGGGGATGAGGGTATCCGGCGCCCGCTCCCAGGTCAGGTTTCAGATCCCCGGATACGAGGTGACCGCCAGGCTCATCGACGGGGGCTACCCCACCTACGAGAAGGTGATCCCCCAGGGGTCGCAGTCGCTGGTCCGGGCCTCCACCGAGGAGTTGCGCCGGACCACCAGGGTGGTGGCGCTGTTCGCACGCGACGCCGCCAACGTCCTCAAGCTGCGCTGCGAGCCCGGTCAGATCGTGCTCTCCGCCAACACCAACGAGGTGGGCGACAACGTGGCCACGATCGACGCGACCCTGGAGGGGGACAGCGTTGGGATCGCCTTCAACGCGCGCTACGTCTCCGACGTCCTGGGGTTGTTGGACAGCCCGGAGGTGGAGTTCGTGCTCAACGGGCCGCTGGCGCCCGGCC
This sequence comes from Candidatus Dormiibacterota bacterium, assembly GCA_027319585.1. Classification (GTDB taxonomy): domain Bacteria; phylum Chloroflexota; class Dormibacteria; order Aeolococcales; family Bog-877; genus AG-12. The sequence continues at coordinate 10,046 of DAHVMY010000037.1, forward strand.
TGATCAGGGTTCCGGGGGACGACACCTACCGTTACATCATCATGCCGGTGCGGGTGGCGCTCTAGGCGCCTAAGGGCGCCGGCTGTGCACATCTCCCAGATCAGGCTCCTCAACTTCCGGGTATACCGCGAGGCGACCGTAGACCTCCTGCCCGGGGTGAACCTGATCCTGGGCGCCAACGGCTCGGGCAAGACCAGTCTGTTGGAGGCGGTGGCGACGGTGGCTCTGACCCGCTCTCCCAGGACGGGATCACTGGGGGAGTGCGCGACCTTCGAGGCGACCGACATGGGGGTGTCGGTGACCCTGGAGCCGGGGCGGGCGGCGGATGTGCTGGAGTTGCGCGCCCAGCGTCAGGGACCTTCGGGGAGGTGGACCAGGACGCTCCGCGAGAACGGGAGTCAGGTGCCCGCGGGAACGGTGCTGGGCAAGCTGGGAGTGGTCGTCTTCTGGCCGGAGGATCTGGCATTGGTGAAGTCCGGACCAGATCCCCGGCGCCGATTGCTGGATGTGGCGCTGAGCCAGATCAGCCCGGAGTACTCGGAGGCTGCGATCCGGTGCCGGCGGGTGCTGGAGCAGCGCAACCGGCTGCTGCGGCGGATTCGGGAGGGGGAGGATGCCAGCCTGCTGCAGCCGTGGGACCAGGCTCTCATCGCGCACGGAGCCGTCGTAATGCGACACCGGCGGCGCTTTTTGGAGCGGGCCGAGCCGGTGGTGCAGGAGGCGGTCCGTGCGATTGGGGAGTCCGGCAAGGTGGAGCTCATCTACAGGCCCGGAGGGGACTCCCCGCAGTCCTGGTGCGAGGAGGATTTGCTGCGGTCCAGGCTGCGCGACGTCAGAGCGGAGGAGATCGCACGGGGACAGTCACTGGTGGGGCCCCATCGCGACGATTTTGAGGTGATCATGGGCGGCCGGGCGGCCCGGCAGTTCGCCTCCCAGGGACAGCAGCGGACAATCGTGCTGGCCCTCAAGGAGGCGGAGGTGAGGATCCACACCGAGACTTCGGGAAGGTTGCCGCTGGTGATGCTGGACGACGTGCTGTCTGAGCTCGACGAACGCCACCGTCATGGACTCATCTCCCGACTGGGAACGGACCTCAGAGTCGAGCAGACCCTGCTGACGGCGACCGAGGACCACGGGGTGGGCGCGGAGATGCCGGTCTCCCGAGTGGTCCAGGTCAGCGGGGGGACGATCATTTGGGATGGGGAGCGCTAGCCGCGATGGAGGGCATCGACCAGATCCTGCCCCGGGTGGTGCGCAAGATGGGGGTGAGCCGCCAGGTTCGGCAGGCCCGGGTGGAGGCCGCGTTCAAGCAGGCATGCGGGGAGTACCTGCGGGACCACGTCCGGGTGGTGGCGGTTCAGGGTGCGACCCTGGTGGTGGCCTGCGCCCACCCGGCGATCGCGCATCAGCTGCAGATGGAGTCGGTGCGCATGCTGGAGGCGGTGAACGTGGAGCTGGATGCCCCGCCGCTGAAGCGTCTGCGCTTCGTCAGTGAGGGCTGAGCGGTGGCATCAGGGCCAGGATTTCCGCGGCCGCCCGGTCCGCAGCATCTGGCCGTGACCATTCCCGGGCTCGAGATTGCATCTTAGCCAGAGCGTCAGTCGACCCGGCGGCGAGGGTGGTGAGAGCTGACACCAGCTCCGCCGGGGAGGCCACGCTGAGGGCGGCCCCGGCATTCACCAGAAGCTCTCGGTTGGAGGTCTCCTGGCCCGGGAGCGCGTCGGTCACGATGATCGCCAGACCGGCGGCCGCCGCTTCGGCGAGGGCGCTGGGCCCGGCCTTTCCCACGTAGATGTCGCTGGCCAGCAACCACGGGGAGGGGTCCTGGAGGTATGGGAGGGCTCGCAGCGGAAGACCGAGCCGGAGGCGGCGGACCGCCCGCAGCAGGCGCCGGTTGCGGCCGCAGAGCACCACCAGCTGCACCGGCAACCCGCTTAGGCCCACAGCGGTGACCAGGGGCAGCAGGCGGCCCGCACCCTCGCCGCCGCCTCCGACCAGGACGCAGATTAAGTCGGGATCCACTCCGAGGCGCGCCCGTCTAGCGGGGCGCTCCGGGGGCGAGCCGTGGCGGAGCCGGGGGTCGACCGGCAAACCAACCTCCACCACCGACGCGCCCGACACCCCCTGGTCCACGCACCAGCTTGTCGCTACCGCTGACGGGGTCAGGAAGCGAGCGGTGCGGGGAGAGAGCCAGCCGGGATGGACCACGGTCAGGTCGGTGATCAGGGTCACAAGCTGAGCGGGCGGCGATATCCTGCCGGCGGCCAGGGCGGCACCGGGGCCGAGCAGGGGGTGACAGTTGACCACGACCCCGGGGTGGCGGGCCATGGTCGCTTGTCGCATCGCCGGCCCGACGCCACTGAGCAGGAAGCGCTCCAGGGCGATCCGGGCCGGGGGCAGCGAGAAGACGTCGAAGAGCTTCCCCCAGAGGGTAGGCGAGGTTCTCACCACGGGCCCGTACCCGCGCAGCAGGAGCTGGGCGTGGGGCAGCGCCCCCAGCTGCAGGGGATCATCGATCGCCACCCGCAGCCCGGGAGGAGCCATGGCCAGCAGCGCCAGCCGCAACGCCTCGGCGACCCGGCGATGCCCGCCGCCAGTCGAGGTGGCCCAGATCTGTACCTCGGCCGGGCCCAGCTCAGGCAAACGTCAACTCATTGAGCAAGAGAGTCCTTCTGGTGGATGGTAGAGTGAGGCCAGTGGTCGCGGGGGGAAGGGCCCGCGTCCGTGTGCCAGGAATAGGGTGGATCAGCATCGGCCCCTCATGTACGGCGCCCGTAGGGGCGCCAGCGCAGACTGACCTCCGCACTGCGGGGGTGACGGTGGAAGTTGTCGATTCCCGCGAGGCGCTTTCAGCACTGGCGCCCGTCTGGCGGGAGTTGGAGGAACTCGCCGATCCCCTCGACCCGTTCCTGAGCTGGGACTGGCAGCAGTCCTGGTGGGAGGTCTTCGGCGCCGGTGTCCGACCCCAGCACCTGGTGGTCCAGGAGCACGGTGTCACCATCGGGGTGGTGCCGCTCTGCGAAGCGATGTCCGAGAAGGGGGTGCTGGTCTTCGCGGGCGGGGTCACCCTCTCTGACCGGATGGGGTACCTGCACCGACCAGGACGAGAGGACGAAGTGGCGAAGGCGGCGCTGGAGTGGGCCCGCTCGCAGGGGGTGAGCAGGCTGGACCTGCACTTCCTGCCCGAGGGGTCGCCGGCCCTGTTGGCGCTCTCACAGCAGGCGGCAGCGCTCGGCTGGGCGGTCGAGGAGGAGGCGGAGGAGGTCTGTCCGGGGCTGGATCTGCCGGGTGACTTCGATTCCTATCTGGCGCTCAGCCTGGGCAAGAAGGATCGCCACGAACTGCGGCGAAAGCTGCGCCGGCTGGGGGTGGAGCGGCCCGGCTGGCGCCTGGTCGGGACGGGTGAGCTGGGGTTGGACCGGGCGCTCCGGGACTTCCTGCGGCTGCTCGCGGCCAGCGGTGGGCACAAGGCGGCGTTTCTGGTTCCGGAGGTCAGGCGCTTCTTCGAGGTGGTGGCCGCCCGGTTCGAGCAGCGGGGATGGCTGCGGCTGCTCGTGCTGACCGCTAGCGACGACCAGCTGGCCGGGATATTCGCGTTCACCGTGGGCCGAACCTGGTACCTGTACAACTCCGGGTACGACCCCAGGTTCGCCGCCCTCTCGCCGGGCCTGCTGTGTGTGGCCGAGGGGATCCGAGGGGCGATTTCCGAAGGCTGCACCCGCGCCGACCTTTTGCGCGGCGACGAGGGCTACAAGTACCACCTGGGGGCGCACGACCAGCGGCTCATGCGCCTTAGGATGCAGGATCCTCGATGAGCCGCGCCCCGCACCCCGCCCACGGCGAGGAGACGGTCGCGTTCCTGTCCCTGCATGCCTCGCCACTGGCGCGGCTGGGCAAGCGCGAGAACGGAGGGCTCAGCGTCTACGTGCGCGCGGTGTGCGAGGAGCTCGGCGCGCGCGGGGTGCACACCGACGTGTTCGTGCGTCGGAGCGATCCGGACCAGCCGACGGAACAAGCGATGGGGCCGCGCAGTCGGGTGATCGCCGTCGACGCGGGCCCGCGGCGGGCGCTGCCCAAGCACCACCTGTCAGAGACCAGGCCGGGGTATCTGCAGGGAGTGAGGGCGTTCATGAGGCGAGCCCAGCGCCGCTACGTGGCGATCCACAGCCATTACTGGCTCTCCGCGGAAGCCGGGGGTGAGCTGGCGCGCGACCTCGAGCTGCCCTGGCTGCACACCGCCCACACCCTGGCGGCGGTCAAGGCGGAGCTCGGCTTCGACGGTGATGGGCCAGAGCGTCTGCTCGCAGAGCGCAGGACGGTGGCGAGCGGCGCCCGCCTGGTCGCCAACACCAGGGCGGAGGCGCAGGCGCTGATGCACATGTATGGGGCGCCTGCGGGACAGTGTGTGGTGGCTCCTCCCGGGGTCGACCTGATCCAGTTCCAGCCCCGGGACCCAGAGCGGCTGCGGGCACGGATGGGGCTCGGCCACGCCAAGGTGGTGTTGTTCGCGGGGCGGCTGGAGCCGCTCAAGGGCCCGGACACGCTGCTGGATGCCTTCGCGATCCTCCAGCAGGGAGGCGTGGACGCCCGTCTGCTGTTCGTGGGTGAGGCCAGCAGCGAGGGGGCCCGGGTGGGCCAGCTGAAGGAGATGCAGGCTCGGGTCGAAGCGCTGGGCCTGGACTCCCGGGTCCAGTTCCTGGGCGCCCAGCCACAGGACCGGCTGGCGCTGCTCTACTGCCTGGCCGACGTGGTAGTGATGCCATCCCACACCGAGTCCTTCGGGCTGGTCGCCCTGGAGGCGCAGGCGTGCGGGACGCCCGTGGTGGCGGCGGCGGTCGGAGGGCTGCGCGACGTGGTCTCGGACGGGCACAGCGGATATCTGGTGTCGAGCCGCAATCCCGCCGACTACGCTAAGGCGATCCGCAGCGTGCTCACGGCACCTCCCGAGGAGGTTCAGGAGATGCGCCAGGCCGCGTGGCGGAGGGCTCAGCGTTTCTCCTGGGAGCGCACTGTCGACATCCTGATGCCCGAGTACGGGCTGGCGCCGGCGCTGGCGGCCGTCTGCCAGCAGGCGTAGTCAGCCGGCCCAGATGCCGGCGGCCAGCAGGATGGAGCTGCCCGCCAGCAGAGCCCCCATCTGCTTGAGGGCGCGGATCTGCACCGCCGGGTCGTCGGAGTTGGCGTTGCGCACCGGAGCCTCCATCGCTGGGACCAGGATCCAGGGCAGAAACACCGTGAAGTGCTCGATGCCGGGGATCGCGATCAGGAGGGGCACTACCAGCGCCAGCGCCAGCAGGCCGAGGAAGGCGCGGTAGGCACGCCGCGGCCCCAGCCGGACCGCCAGGGTCAGCTTGCCGGCGCGGCGGTCCTGATCCACATCCCTGAGGTTGTTGACCAGCAGCAGAGCGGCGGCCAGGGCTCCGGGTAGGATCGCGGCCAAGGGCGCCAGGACGCCGATCCTCCCGGTCTCCACGAAGACGGTGCCGCAGGTGGCCACCTCGCCAAAGAAGATGAACACCGCCAGCTCTCCGAAGCCGCGATAGCCATAGGGCCACGGTCCCCCGGTGTACAACCAGGCGGCGGCGATGCAGGCTGCGCCCACCGCCAGCAGCCACCAGGAGGAGACGGCGCACAGCCAGATCCCGACCGCCGCCGCCACCGCGAAGCTGAGCCAGGCGGCCCAGAGGACCAGACGGGGTGAGACCACCCCGGAGGCCGCCGCCCGCGGGGGCCCGACCCGGTCGGCGGAGTCAGCCCCGCGGCGAAAGTCGGAGTAGTCGTTGGCGTAGTTGACGCCGAACTGGAGGGCGACGGCCACCACCAGGGCGCCCAGGCTCCGCGCCCAACTGACCTGACCGAGGTGGGCGGCGACCGCGATCCCGACCACGACCGGAGAGACCGAGGCGGCCAGGGTGGCGGGGCGGGAAGCATGCCACCACACCCGGGCGGCGGTGAGCGGAGCGTCCGGGTGCAGCTTGGGCGGCACGCTCTGGGCGCTCACCGCCAGCTCCCCCGCGCTCCACCCTGTACCACCCGCATGCGGGCAGGGTACCGAGCCGGGTCCAGGGAGCGGTCGGGCGTGATCAGCTGCCCACGAAGCTGGGGGGGCCGGCGTCGAGGGGGGCCGCCCGGTCGAAGGCGGTGAGTGGGGCCACCCCGGTGCCGTCCTGGTTGGCCAGG
>DAHVMY010000038.1:0-16000 GCA_027319585.1 Candidatus Dormiibacterota bacterium
CGAGGATCCCGTGCTCCCAGACTCGCCAGCCGCACCTCCGGTGGCGATCGCGAGTGCTGACCGGGATGTTGTGTTCCGCAGATTGAGGTCCGCCGCCGGACGCAGCCTGTCACCAGCTGCCATGGCGGCCCTCAGGTGCCTCAGGGGCCGGGTCCGAACGGTGCCGACACCGTGCCAGGGGGTGTGGCGTTGGGTGCTGCTCGCCATGCCCCCTCATGGCGGTGGAGCGGGAGACGGGATTCGAACCCGCGACCTTCTCCTTGGCAAGGAGACGCGCTACCACTGCGCCACTCCCGCGGCGATCGTGAGGATACCAGACCTGGCTCACCGGACCAGGGCGGTGAGGCCGAGGGTGGAGACCAGCCCGACGGTTCCCGCCACCCCGCTGAGACGCCAGAACGCCCCCCAGGTCGGGCGGTCGCCGCGGCGGCCGGCGGCGTTGAAGACGAGGATGGTCGACAGCGACCCGATCGGGGCCAGATTCGGCCCCAGGTCGGCACCGGCGATGACCGGCACGACCATCGAGCCGAGATGGTGAGCGGCCGCCAGCCCGGCACTCACCAGAAAGGCCGCGGGAAGATTGTTGACCGCTGCCGCCAGCAGGCCGGTCAGGCCCCCGACCCACAGCTGAGTGGAGAGGCCGGTGCCGCCGGTGACCATGGTGGCCCACAGTTCGCCGAGCACGTGCGACTGCTCCAACCCCGCCGCGATCACCGCCATCCCCGCCACCAGCGGCAGCAGCGCCCAGGGGCCGAAGCGCAGGGCGGCGGCGTCCTTCCGCCCGCCCCGAAGCCACATACCCAGAGCCGCCAGCGCACCCGCGACCAGGGTCGGCGGCCCCAGGGGGAGGTTGAGGACGGCGAACGCGAGGTCCACCGCGGCCAGGCCGGCCAGGATGACCGCCACGGCCAACAGGAGCGACCGGTCTTGGTCACGAGCCGGAACGGCCGGCATCCGGCCCGACCCGAGGCGCCGCCAGCTCATCACCGCGATGAGAAGGCCGGTCAGCGCCAGGCCCACCACGGCCGCGGGTGTCACCTGAACCAGGTAATGCGCCAGCGGGATATGATCGCGATCCAGGAGCAGGAGGTTGACCGGGTTGCTGACGGGCAGGAGCAGTGACGCCGAGTTGGCGACGATCGCCACCGCGAGCACGAAGGGGGTCGGCGCCAGGCCCCGAGCGCGCACCCTGCCAACCAGGGACGGCGCTATCAGCAACGCCGCCGCGTCGTTGGAGAAGATGGCGGTGACGCCGGCCGTGACCACCATGGTGGCCACCAGCAGTCGCCGGGGGCTGCTGCCGCTCCACCGCTCCATGCGGTCGAGCAATAGCTCCAGCGCCCCCACCCGGTGGAGGACCGCGGTGAGCAGGATCAGCCCTCCGAAGAAGGCGAGCACATTCGCCGTCGTGCCCAGGCCCGCCCAGGCCCGTGCCAGCGGCACCAGCCCGGTCGAGACGGCGATCACCGCCGCCGCCGCCGCCCACCACCCCGCCCCGATCCGCAAGGGCCGCAGGAGCGCGGCCCCGCAGGTGGCGGCGAACAGCAGCAGGAGGATGACAAGACTTGACATGATCATGTCAAGTATACCCTCATCGTGAAGTAGGACAAGAGAGACTACAGTGCCACATAACCGTCATGACCCTGAGGAGTCCGCCAGCCGTGACCAGAGCGATCGGCAGATCGCCGAGGCGAGCCGTCAGGTCGGCATCAGCCCTCGAGTGCTCCGCTATTGGGAGCAGAGTGGAGTGGTCAAGCCGTCCCGGGACCCCGCGGGGCGGCGCCACTTCAACCGCCACGACCTGCTGGCGATCACCCTCATCCAGGAACTGCTGGAGTCGTCGGATACCTCCATAGCCGATCTGCGCCTGGTCCGCGAGCTGGCCGAGCGCGAGGTGGCGGCCGCGATGTCAGACCCGCTAACCCGCCTGCGGCTGCTGTTTCAGAGGCAGGCGGCCGAGGAGGAGTTCCACCGCCTCATCGAGGCGATGGTCCCGCGCGAGCGCCCCCCGCTATCCCGCCCTGGCCACGACCCGGCCGGGCTCAGACCTACCGACGGGCCGGGCTCCCCGCCGTAGGATCAGCCAGGCCTCGTACGACTCGCCGCCCGGAAGCCAGGTGGCCCAGGGGCGCTCCGACTCGCCGGAGACTCGATGCGAGCGCATCGGCTCAGGATCTGAGGGGTCATCCCCGAGCCGGCTGCGCAGCCTCCAGATGCGCTTGGCGAACCGCTGATCCCAGCCGACCGGCGCCTCCCGGAGCGCATCCCGCGCCAGGCTGAGCGCCGCCGGAACGTCCCGCTGACGGTGCTCCAGGTCGACGCAGAGAGCCTCGGCCGCCTCCGGGTCGCGCCAGCGCTCCCAGAGTGACTGCCACGCCTGCTGCGCCTCCGCCGCCCTCCCCTCCCGCCGCAGCAGCCTCGCCTTGCGCAGCGCGGCCGCCCGATCCAGCGGGAATGGGGCCACCTCCTCGGCCCTCTGGTAAGCGACGCGCGCCCCGGCGAGATCGCCCCGTGACTCGACGAAGCGCCCCAGGCTCAACCAGTCGCTGGGCTCGGCCCCCTCAAGCTCCAGGTGCCGCCCGAGACGCTGCACCAAGGCCAACAGGGAGAGCACGTCCTGCTGGTTGTGCCGCACCACATCTGCCAGCGGGGTGGCGTCGCCGGACCGGAGGAACTGCCAATAGCGCTCGGGGGCCTCCCGACCGGGCAGGTCGGCCGGTCGCCTCTGGCCCAGCAGCTCCTCCTCAGCCACCCGCAGGGTGCACCGATCCAGACGGTGGCGAAAGAGCCGGCGCACGACCGGAAGCAGGTCGAGATGGGCGGTGGCAGGCCAGGGGCGATCCACCCCGGCCATCACCATCCGTGCCCGCAGAAGCGGCAGGTCGTAGCTGGAGCCGTTGTAGCTCAGCACCAGCGCCGCCTGAGACATCTCGGCCAGCGCGGCGCGCACCAAGGGGGCCTCCTCCCCCAGCTCCGGGAGCAGCCACTGCTCCACCTGGATCGAGTCGATCCCCTCCCGGTATGACGCCCAGCCATAGAGGAAGGGCACTGTACCCGCCCCCTTCTGCAGGCCGGTGGTCTCGAGGTCGAAGCTGAGCAGTGACACCGGGCCCCGATGCGGCACCGCCTCCGCGAGCGGGGCCAGCACCTCCCAGGTGAGACACGGCGGCCGCAGGCCGAGCTCCGAGAGTGGGACCCGCACCTCCCGGACCAGAATCTCCCGAACCGGATCCCAAAGAAAGCCCAGCGGCGCCACACTCTCTGTCAGCTCGCCCAGCGACGGTTGGGTGGCGTCGGGTTCCAGCCCACGGGACTGTCTCGGGCCCAGCCTGAACGATGGGTCACCCTGCAGTGCGGCCAACCTCAGCCGCAGGCCCTGGCTCACCATCCCGCGTCCCCCAGCAACTCCAGTGCGGCGGCCTTCGCGCCCTGCTCCAATCCGGCGACCGGGCCCACGCAGGCGGGGCATCCGAAGGAGCAGTCACACTCCCTGAGCAGAGCGGCCGCACCCTCCAGGAGCTGCCGGTGGAGATCGAAGAGGCGGGCGCTGAGGCCGACCCCGCCAGGGTGCACGTCGTAGATGAAGACGCACGGCCCGTCCTCTCCCGGAGGGGGAGCGAGTCCTCCTGAGGCAGCGGGCCTCAGGCCCGGCTCGAACTCCTCCTGGCCGACCTGCCGGTCCACCACCGGGGGCAGCGCTCGCAGGGCGGCCCTCACCTCGGTGACCACGCCGAGGTCGCGGCGGTCGCACATGGAGACCAGGCAGGCGATCTGTCCCAGCGCATGGCCCACCGCCTCCAGCCCCGCTCCGAGCCCCACGCGCCGGGACGCGCCGACGCCTGGGAAGGAGCACCAGTAGGAGGTGGTCTGCAGGTCCCGCTCCGGGACCCGGATCGGTCCGGACCCGACCGTCTCGTGGGTAAGGAGCTTGATCTTGCGGTACATCGCGGCCAGCACGCTGACCCGCACCTCCCCGTGGCTCCTGGCGGTGGCGCCGCCGGGGTCGGGCACCGGGCCTGCAAACCGCTCCAGCACCTGCAGTCCGACCCTCAGATCCGCGTCGGTGAAGTAGTCGACCGACACCGGGTGGACGTAGGCCTTGCGCTCCTCCCAGTCCAGCCGCTCGACGTGGAACTGGCGCCCCTGGTGCATGTAGATCGCGTCGTCGTGGACCAGCAGGGGAGCCGACCACTCGTCGAGCTCACCCACCACCCTGGCGCCGGCGCCGGCCCGGCCGCCCCCGGTTCCCGCCCAGCTTCCCTGGGGGCCCTGGGCCGGCGATCCACTGCTGGCGGAGGTGTCCATGATCACCACATTGCTGGAGGCCGCGGTCCGCAGGCTGATGGCGTCGGCGGGGAAGGCGTCGGCCGCCCAGTGCCAGCTGCCGTTGGCCCGATGCACCAGGCCGTCCTCCTGCAGCACCTCCAGCAGTCCGGCGACGTCCGCTCCCCCGAAGGGCTCGCCGTCCCTGAGCGGAAGCTCGAAGATCGCAGCCTGCAGGTGGCCGGCCAGGATCAGGAGATTGTCCGGGTCGACGAAGGCTCGCTCCGGCGATCGCTCCAAAAGGTACTCCGGGTGCCGCGCCAGGAACTGGTCCAACGGTCCGCCGCCGGTGATCAGCATCTGCAGGGCAGCTCCGGAGCGGCGCCCGGCTCTGCCCATTCGCTGCCAGAGGCTGGCGATGGTGCCGGGGTAGCCGACCAGAACCGCCGCATCCAGCTGGCCGATGTCGATTCCCAGTTCCAGGGCGCTGGTGGCGACCACGCACCGCACCGCGCCCGTACGCAGCCCGGCCTCGATCGCCCGTCGTTCGAGCGGCAGATAGCCGCCCCGGTACGCGCGCACCCTGTCCACCCCCTCATCCCCAACACCACGTCCGTCCAGGGAGAGCTGTCGCTCCAGATAGTTCAGCAGCAGCTCCACCTGGAGGCGGGTCTGCCCGAAGACTATGGTCTGGGCGCCGGCGCGAACCAGGTCCGGGACTATCCTCCTGGCCTCCAGGCTGGCGCTGCGGCGGATTCCCAGGCGGGGCTCGACCACCGGCGGGTTGACGACCAGCAATCGCCGGCTGGGCGCGGGCGCCCCATTGTGATCGACAACCTGCACCGGGCGCCCCAGCAACAGGCTCGCAAGCTCTGCGGGGTTGGCGATGGTCGCCGAGGAGCACATGTACGTCGGCCGGGCCCCATAGAAGGCGCAGATCCGGTCGAGCCGGCGGAGGACGTTGGCCACGTGGCTGCCGAAGACGCCGCGATAGGTGTGCAGCTCGTCCAGCACCACGTAGCGCAGGCCGGAGAAGAGCCGCACCCAGGCGGTGTGGTGGGGCAGGATCCCCGTATGCAGCATGTCCGGGTTGGTGAGGACCACCTGACCGCTCTGGCGCAGAGCGGTCCTCGCCCCGGGCGGGGTGTCACCGTCGTAGGTGAAGGTGCGAAGCTCGATGTCGATCGCATCCCCCAGCTGACGCAGCTCGTGCAGCTGGTCCTGAGCGAGCGCCTTGGTGGGGAAGAGCAGAAGCGCGGTGGCGTCGGGGTCGCGCGCGATCGCATCCAGGACCGGCAGCAGGTAGCAGAGCGACTTGCCCGAGGCGGTTGGGGTCACGACCGCGACATCCTTGCCCGCGAGGGCCAGGCCCACCGCCTCGGCCTGATGGGTGTAGAGGCGGGCCACCCCCCGGCGCTCCAGACCGGCCACCACCTGCTCATGAAGCTGCGGCGGGACAGCACCGAAATCGGCGCTCTTGGCCGGCAGCTCGCGGTCGAGCACCACCAGCTCCTGCACCGAGGGCCGGTCGACGACGTCGGGCCAGCCGGGAGCAACCGGCTGCGGCAGAGCCTCGACGCGGTTCATCTCCATCCCGAACAAATGTACCAAACCGGTGTGCGTAAGACAAGCTCCACCAACCCTGACCCCTGCAGGGGACCCGAATCCCGCTCCCGGAGTGTTCGAGGCCTCGGCTCAGCTCCCACCGAGGCGGCCCGCACCTCCGGCCGCGAAGCCCCGCCGCAACTCAGCCGCGCCGGTCGGGATCAGTCGCCCTCGGCGACGACGCCGGAGGCACTGGCTCCAGCTCGGGGTCGGCAACGACCTCACCGTACTCCAGCTGGGGGTCGACCGCCGACATGGCCGGCTCGGGAGACCCAGCGCGGGCTCGTCGGGGACGGCCGAACAGGAACGCGTACAGGACCGCGTTGAGGCACTGGAAGACCGCCGCCACCTCGAACGGTGCCGCCAGGCTCACCTCGTCAAAGAGGTATCCGGCCAGCACCTGGCTGCCGGCCATCGTCCCCTGCGCCGGCAGGTTGGAGAGCGCGGCCAGGCTCGCCCGCTCGCCCGGATCGGCGACCTCCTGGGTGAACGACTGGCGCAGGGGCAGCCCGACCCGCTGGGCCACCATGCGAATGAAGTAGATGACCGCGGCGAGCCAGAACGTGGGAGCCAGCACCATCGGCACCAGCAGCACCCCCGTGACCGCGCGGACCACCACGATCGCGGTGACGGTCCCGAACCGGTTGCCGATCCCGGCAGCGGACAGAGTGGAGACCAGCGAGCCCAAGTTCACGACCGCGAACAGCAGCCCGATCTCCGCCGGGGTTGCCCCGTAGCGCAGGTAGAGCCAGTAGCTGACAAAGGGGCCGAACATCCCGATCGCGAACCCGTTCACCCCGTTGGTGACCCAGAACCGCCAGAGTACCGGCCAGGACTTGCGGGGCCAGCGGATCCGGTTGCGACCGTGAGCCGGGGCCCGAACGCGGCGCGCCTCGTGCAGCCCGATCGCCATCAGGCCCGCGACCGCCGCCAGCACCGCGGCCGCGAGGAAGGCGGGGCGGTAGACCGCAGTCGCGGAGGCCGGGGTCAGGTGGCCGTGGGTCTGGGCCAGCGCCGCCAGCAGACCACCGCAGAGCGCGCCCAGCGAGGAGGCGAAGCCGATTCTGCCGAAGGCGGCGGTGCGGGCCGACCCCGGCGCGCTCTCAGCCACCAGCGCCGACTCAGCGGGCTGATACGGGCCGACGCTGCCGCCTCCCGCCCCGGCACCCCGGCCGAAGGTCCCCAGGGCAGCGAACACGAAGAGGACGACCGGGGATCGGTCAAAGGCATAGACGGCGGCCGCCAACGCTGCCAGCATCGGGATCGAGACCAGGAAGAGCTTGCGGCCCCAGCGATCCGACATCAGCCCGATCACTGCGGCCATCACCGCCGACACCACGGTGACGCAGAGAAACAGCACTCCCAGCTGAACTGCCGAGAAGCCCTCGGCGGCCAGGTAGAGGGCCGTGACCACCCCCGCGATCCCTCTGGCGGCACTCATGCTGATCCGGGCCAAGAGGACGATTCGTAGGTTCGAGTCGATCCAGGTGGGCCACAGCCAGCGCAGGCCGCGCCTGGTGGTCGCCCACAGCCGGTCAGCCACAGCTGCCCAGCTCGGACCACCAACCGCGCCGGCTCGCGGTCAGGGCACATCCTCCCGAAGCAGCTCCGCGAGCCGCTCTAGGCCGTCCAGCGCCCGCAGCACCGAGGAACGCTCGTCGGGCTCAAGCCTTGCCAGCGCCGCCTCGAGGCGGCGGGCCCGCTCTGAGCGCAAGCGCTGGTGCAGGCGCTGTCCCTGGGGGGTCGCGGCCACCAGCGAGGCACGCCCATCGGTCTGGTCCCCCCCGCGCTCCACCACCCCCGCGCTGGTGAGCCGGCTCAACATGCGCGAAAGCATGGTCGGGTTCAGGTGTTCCCGAAGCGCCAGCTCGGAGGGACGCAGCGGCCCGCAGTTGACCACCACCGCCAGCGCCGAGAACTCGGAAGGGGTGAGCCCGCCGGGCACCTCAACGCTCCGCAGCCCCCTCCCCAGCCGCAGGATCGCGGCGCGGAGCCGAGCCGCCTCCCGAAGGCCAACGCCCTCCTGGACCTCAGAAGCGGTTCGGGGCTGCGTCGGAGTCCGGCCGGGCACGCCTCATTATTGCTTATCGGCAGTCAATTATGTCGGCTGGCCTCCGCCAGCTCCCGCCGCAGCGACACGGCCAGTTCGACGGCGTCGGTGACGACCCCAGAGAGCCGTGGCTCCTGCAGGAAGCGGCGCAGCTGGTGGCGGGAGTTGACCGTCCACGCGAACACCGTGAGCCCGGCCGCGGTGGCGGCCGCGAGCGCCCGGCTCTTGACCCGGCGGTGATGGAGCACCAAGTGCTCGGCCCGGCAGTCAGCGGCCCGGCGCAGGGCCAGCGATAACGGCTCCCGGGCGGGGACGATCAGCCCGAGCCGGACTGAAGCAGAGATCCGCCGCAGCTCACGCAGTACCTCCATCTCGAACGACGTGATCAGAAGCCGCTCGGGCTCTAACCCGGTGAGGATCTCCAGCGCCGCCGCCTCATAGCCGGGTTCCTTGATCTCGACGTCCAGGCTGAGGTTGGGCGGAAGCGCGGACACGACCTCCTCGAGCAGGTCCGGCCGGTAGCCCAGGCCGGCCGTGAGGGCGTCCAGTTCGGTGAGCTCGACCGGTCGCCCGGAGACCACCCGGTCATGCATCAGGATCAGCCTGGCGTCGCCGGTCGCACGAACGTCGCACTCCACCATGTCCGCGCCCAGGGAGGCGGCGCGCCGGATCGCCGCGATTGAATTCTCGCGCTCCGGACCGCGCCCACCCCGGTGGGCGATGACCAGGAGCGAGTCTCCCGCGGTCGGCGTCAGCGCCTCGTCCTCCCATGCCTCACGATAGGCGCACTTCCTGCGCAGGCAGTGCCTGCAACCTCATAAGCCAAGGAGATTCCCGATGGACCTCACCCACCTCGCCATTCCCGTGTGGGATCTCATCCTGCGCTCTGTGGCCATATATCTCGTGCTCATGATCGCCCTGCGCCTGTTCGGCAAACGCGAGCTGGGCCAGATGACCATCTTCGACCTGGTGCTGGTGCTCCTGGTCGCCAACGCGGTCCAGCCCGCGATGACCGGGCCGGACAGCTCTCTCCTGGGCGGCTTCATCATCATCGCAACCCTGTTCATTCTCAACTGGACGGTGAACTGGTGCCGGATCCGCAGCCCGCGCTTCCGCCACCTGTTGGAGTCGCCGCCCCGGGTGCTGGCCGCCGACGGCAGCTGGATCCCGGGAGCCCTGGCCAAGGAGGGCGTCGACCAGGAAGAGGCCGAGATGGCCCTTCGCGAACACGGAGTGAGCGGCGTCAGGGACTCCGAGCTGGTGGAGATGGAGAGCGACGGGAGCATCAGCGTGGTGCCCAAGCAGGAGCCGGGGCGGGTCCGCCCGAGGCGGCGGCTGCGGGTGGTGAAGCGGCCCTGAGGCAGCTCAGTCGGGCAGGGTTCCGGTCAGGGAGGCGACTCTGAGGATGTCGCGCACATCGTGCCGGCGGGGCGCCAGGTTGAGGAGCTGGCGATAGACCACGATGGCATCCTCGTCGGCCCCTCTCACCCTGAGAAGCCGGGCCAGGAACTCCAGCCAGGTCGGGGCCAATCGGGCATCGCGCTGCTCTAGGGCCATCCCGGCAAGCTGCCAGCAGGCCGCCTCGCAGGGGGGTGCGGCGAGCACCGCGGTCGTGAAGCATAGCGCCGCCAGATCCGCGTCCTTGGCCTGGCGGCAGGCCTCTCCCGCCCGGCAGGCCAGGTCCGCCGACACCTCTCCGGGAAAGGCCTCCGTGACCCGGAGTGCCAGCGCCGCGGCATCGGCCAGCCGCTTGGCATCCAGGAGCTCACCCATGGTGACGGAGGCAGATGGCAGATCCGACGGCGCGGTCTGCTCCGCCGCTGCCCGGACCGCCTGCCGCGAGAGGCCGCGGTCCGACACCGCGCGCCGCTGCTGATGCACCTGCTCGACGATCGCATCAACCACGGCGGGCAGCTCGGCCTGCCGTTGCTGCAACCGCCGCTCCCGTTCCTCAGACGCCTTGGGCGAGAGCCGCACCGACCAGCCGTGGTTCGGCCGCGGCCGCGCCGTCAGGGTCCCCGCCCCCACCAGAGCCGGGACCGCGCTGGGGGCGACGGCGGTCGCCTCTACGGCGATCAACGGGCCTGAGTCGGGGGAGGTGGGAACGGAGTCCGGCAGGGGCGCGGGCGGAGACTCCGGTTCTGCAGGCTCGCGGGCCGCCGGGTCGAAGCCCCACAGGGCCACCTCCTCCTCGTCCGAGCCATTCCGGTGGACCATCGGGCGGCTGGAGATCGAGGGCTCGGGGTGAGAGATATTCAGGGACTCACCCTCCCCCTTCGTCGACCCCAGGGGGTCGGGGCGCGTCCCAGCCGGAGGAATCGGTGGGGGATCGTCCTTTCTCGCCTCACCCGGCCCCGCGGACGTAGGGCCGGAAGGAGGCGCCGATGACAAGCTCGGCTGCGCCGGCGTCGAAGGATCGGCGGAGGCTGGGGCACCGGGGGGCTCGTCCTTGGTCTCCGAGGCCGGGGCCGCCTGGGCTTTCGGGGGTTCCACCTTGGCGGCCTGGCCCGCGGTCATCGTCGACGACTGCGGCCTCTGCCCCTTTCCAGGGGGTGCCACCGCCGGTAGAGGGGCGGACCGGGTATCCCCAGGGACGTCGTTGGTCGGTGTCGAGGCCGCCATGGGGCGACCGGTTCCCGGAGCGAGGGGCCTCATGGCATTGACCGGGGCAACTCGTGCCGGACTGGCCGCCACATTCGAGACGGGTGCGCCAGGGGGCACCCTGGGAGGGTTACTCCCGCTCGCAGTCGGCGCGGAGGGGACGGTGGGCGCCGAGGAGGGCCGGAATTTCGGAATTGCCGGTGCGGCCGCTCCTCCTCCCGCTGGAACGACAGCTCTTGGGCTTGGGACGGCACCCTTCGAGCCCTCTTCCTGGACCGATCGATCCGGGGGCGATGGACTCTGCGCTGCCGGCGTGGCCGGTTGCAACTTCGCGGAAGCTGGAGTCGGCCCCGCGGCGGCCGGCCCGATTGACGGTGCATCCGCCTCGCTGGTGCGCTGCGCCGAGGCACCGACTCCCGGCCCCTTGGCTGCGGGGATGATGCCCTCGCCGGGTCGCCCGACCGGGCCCTTCCCCTCAGGTAGCGGGCCATGGGCTGGACTCGGAGGCTGGGGCGTGCTGGTTGCCGACGCCGGACGCGCGGTGGGGCCGATCGCCCCAGTGCCCGCGAGCTGGCCGTCGCGCTCTGGCTTCGTCGGAGCCTTGACCGCCGGCTCGAACCTGTGAAGGTCCGCCGGAGCGGGCAGACTGGAGGGCGGGGCCTGGAACGAAGGAGCCGTAGTCCCCTTCTGCGGTTCCGGCTCGGGAGCCAGTGGGGTGCTCGGAGGGGGCGGAGCGGTCCAGCCCGCAACCGGCGGGGGTGCCGCCTGGGCGGCCTGTACCAGCATCCCCATTGCCCGCAGCTCCTCCTCGGTGGCGAGCAGCAGCAGCAGCTCGTAAATCGCCCTGCCCATCCGCCGCAGCAGCGAGGCGGCCAGCTCCTGATGGCCGGCCTCCTCCACCCTTCTGGTGATGGACCGGGCCATCTGGGTAAGGAGTTCCTCGGTCAGCTCCCGGTTGGAGAGGGTCGCCACCTCCTGCTCGATGACAGCCGGCAACTCGGGCACCTGCGGTGCCATGTCGCGGGCGAGATGGATCCACGCCTGGGCCATGTCGGAGATCCCCTGATCAACTGAGCTGTGAGCCCCAAGGCTTCCCTTGTCCATCGACATTTGCTGGAAGTGTGACAGCCGGCTGGCGCTTCTGCGTAGCGCTGAGTCAACGAAATGGTGACGGACTGCTCGAGCCGCGCCGACCCGCCTCGATACCATGGTCGCCAGTGCCCGAGCTGAACGCCGCCTCGCCCACCGCTCCGCTCAGCCCCTGGTTGGGAACGGTCGAGGAGTGGCTCTGGGCGAAGGCCGAGTTCCGAATGGTGCCGGACCTGCGGATCCCGATCCCTGCGGCCGGCTCCACCGTGGCCCAGGACGAGTCCCTGCCGGCCGTCGGTTTCCTGGGCTTCCCTTCCGACTACAGCCTGGCCATGCTGCTGGCGTTGCTGGGCGACGGCGTCCGGGTGGCGGGCATCGCGACCAGCCTGGGCGCCAATCCAGCCATCGCCGGTGAGAACGCCCTCAGCCAGATCGCCGACCACCTCCAGATCCCACTGCTGCGGCTCGCCCGGGTGAACGACTACGACTCGCTCGTAGCCCTGGGCCGCCTCCGGGCAGAGCTGTTCGTGGTCGCCAGCTTCGACCAGATCCTGAAGCGCAAGGCCCTCGATCTGGCCCGGGCTGGGTGGGTGAACGTGCATCCCTCGCTGCTGCCGAAGTACCGCGGGCCGGAGCCGATCTACTGGGCGATCGTGAACGGCGAGGTGGAGACCGGGATCAGCTTCCAGCGCGTGGCGGAGCGGATCGACGCCGGGCCCCTGCTGGCCCAGGTCAGGGTGCCCATCCGGGATGACGACACCGCCGGCACCCTCACCCAGCGGGTCAGCCGAGCCGGGGCCGGGCAGGTGGCGGCTACGGTCCGCGCCGCCCTCGCCGGCGACCCCGGCCGGCCGATGGATCTTAGCCTGGGCTCGTACTTCACCTCGGTGGGGCACCGCCGCATCGACCGGGTGGACTCGGTTGTGACCGCGGACCGCCTGGTCCGGGCCGGAAACCCCAACATGCTGGCGGCGACCGTTTGCGGCGGCCGCGTCTGCTACGTCCTCAGAGCCCGGCGGCTGGCTCCGGGGGATCCCAGCCCCGGCCCGCGCCTCGAGTTCCCTGACGGCCAGCTCCTGATCGAGGAGACGGTCGACCGCTGCGGCTGCCACCACGGCGAGCCGGTGGGCAGCTGCCCCCACGACGAGTAGCCACCCGGGGCGTACGATCCGGGGATGATGGAGACCCGATCGCCTGCGCGCGGCCCGAAGCAACGGCTTGAGATCACCCGGCTGGAGGGCGGGCGCAGCGTTCGGGCCGGCGACGAGGTGGCTCGGGAGGAGCCCCTCCAGCTGATGGTTGACCGAGAGCCGCTGGCCATCCTGATGCGTACCCCAGGGTCGGATCTGGAGCTGGCACTGGGACTCCTGCACTCAGAGGGGGTGATCCGACGGCTGGGGGACGTGAAACGGGTGAGGCTGGCACCCAGCGGCCAGGTGGCCTGGCCCCGGTCCACGCTGGAACTGGAGCCCGACCCTCGGGCGGAGAACCTGGTGGACGTCCAACTCCAGGAACCGGTCCTTGAAGGCCGCCTCGGGTGGCAGCGCACCCTGCCCTCCAGCAGCGCCTGCGGCATCTGCGGCAGCGCCACCCTGGAGGCGCTGCAACGCTTCCAGGAAGCGGTCGTCAGCGACCGCACCTGGCCCCTCGAGGAGATCCTCTCGCTCCCTCGCCGACTGGCAGCCGCCCAACCTGTCTTCAGCTCCACCGGCGGTCTCCACGCGGCGGGCGTCGTCGCCTGGGGTGAGCAGCAGATGTCAGTGGCCGAGGATGTCGGCCGCCACAACGCGGTCGACAAGCTGGTCGGGCAGGCGCTGCTGGAGGATCGCCTGCCGCTGTCCGACTGCTGCCTGGTGGTGAGCGGCAGAGCTGGGTTCGAGATCGTGCAGAAGGCGGCGGCGGCCCAGCTGGCCGTGCTGGTCTCGATCTCGGCGCCGTCCTCGCTGGCGGTGCAGACCGCGGATGCGCTGGGCGTCACCCTGGTCGGATTCGCCCGCGGCGGCACCGCCAACGTCTACACCCACCCGGAGCGGCTCCGGCTTGGCGCGCGAGTGGACAGACGCAGCGCCCAGTGAGATCGAACCAGGATCTCACCCTGCTGCTGCTGGCCGGCGGAGCCAGCCGCCGGATGGGGCGGGACAAGGCGTCGATCCCCTTCCCCTCTCCCCTGGACCCGCCCCTCATCCAGCGCGTGCACGATCTGCTCCGGCCGCTGGCGGCGGATTGCCTGGTCGCCGGACCGGCATCCTTTGAGCTGTCCTGCCGGTTGGTGGGTGATGCCCCCGGGATCGCCGGACCTCTGGGTGGGCTGGTGGCCGGGCTGCGCGGGGCAACCACCGAGTACGTCCTGGCTGTGGCCACCGATCTCCCCCTGGTCGAGCCCCAGCTGGCCCAGCACCTGCTGGGCCGGGCCCGTGCCCGGAGGTGCTCGGGCGCTGTCGTCTGCCGCAGGAGCGGGCAGCTGGAACCGCTCTTCGCGGTCTACCGGACCGGGGCCGCCCCGCAACTGGAGGCGGCGGCCGGGCTCGCACCCGCCCATCGCGGGATCTCCCTGCAGCTGGCCATCTTGCGGCTCGACCCGTTGGTCGTGGCGGAGGCCGAATGGCGAAGGTTCGACCCCCAGGGCTCATCATTTCAGGGCTGCAACACCCCGGAGGAGCTGGCGGCAGCGAGCCTGCTGGCCGGCGCTCGCCACCAAGGAGGAGTTTCATGAACAGCTGGTTCGACCGCTACCTGAAGGCTCTGGGGGCCGGCGACACCGTGCTGCGAACCGAGGAGGCGAAGTTGGTGCTGGAGCTGGCCGGCGAAGCCGCCCACACCTCCGGAGCGCGCCAGTTCGCACCCCTGGCGGCCTACCTGGCGGGCCGGGCGGCTGCCGGCATGGCTCGCGAGGGGCGGCTCAAGGTGCTGCAGGCGGCGAAGGACGCGGCGGCGGCAGCGGGCAGCGCCGGGGACGACCTGGAGTTGGACTAGGCTCCCAGTGGGATGACGTCCACCGCGGTACCGCGCGGCACCGTCACCCCCCGGGCGGGCAGGACGACCAGACAGTCCGCCCGCGCCAGGGAAAGCGTCGCCCCGCTGCTCTGGTTGCCGGCCAGCCTGACCCCCGGCACCTTGCCGGGGCGGGGCCGCAGCACGGCTCGGTGGAAGGTCTCAAGCCCCTCCGGCTTCTCGACGTCCTCCAGCAGCTCGGCGGGCTGAGTGGGCGGCTCCGGGTGGGCCGCCCCCTGCATCGCCAGCATCGCCGGGGCACCGAAGAGGATGAAGGTCACGCAGGCGGAGACCGGGTTCCCGGGCAGGCCCAGGAACACCGCGGAGTCCAGGCTGCCGAATGCGATCGGGCGGCCGGGACGCATCGCCACCCTCCAGAAGGCGAGCCGTCCCAGCCGCTCCACCGTCGCTCGGACGTGGTCGTGGTCACCCACGCTCATGCCCCCGACACCAACCAGGACGTCGGCCTCGCCGGCCGCGCGCAGCAGCGCCGCCTCCACCTGCCGGGGGTCGTCGGTCGCGGTCTCGCGCAGCACCAGCTCGCCCCCGGCGGCCGCCACCAGCGCCTCCAGCGCGGGGCCGGCGGTGTCGTAGATCTCCCCGGGCTGCAGGGCGCTCCCGGGGCGGCGGATCTCGTCCCCCGTGGTGATCAGGGCGACCCGAGGGCGCCGCCCGACGGCCAGCTCACCGGCCCCGGAGGCGGCGAGGGGTGCCAGATCCGTGGGGCGGATCCGATGCCCCGCCGGGAGCACCGCCTGGCCCGGCGACAGGTCCTCTCCGGCACGCCGGACCGCGTTGCCCCGGCGGGGCCGCTCGTGGATCAGCACCTCCTCCGACCCGCGATCGGTCCACTCATATGGCACCACCGCGTCGGCTCCCTCCGGGAGCGGAGCTCCGGTCATGACCTTGGCGCACGACCCCGGCTCGACCACCACCGCGCCCGGCGCCATCCCCGCCCGCATCTCGCCCCTAACGGGCAGACGCCACGGGACCCGGGGTATGTCCGCGGCCCTGACCGCGTAGCCGTCCATCGCGCTGTTGGCGAACGGCGGCAGCAGCACCATCGCCTCGACGGCCTGGCTCAGCACCCTGCCCGCCGCGTCGCCGGCCACCGGCACCCGCTCGGTCGGCAGCACCGGGACCGCCTCCAGCATCTCGCGGCGGGCGGTCGCGACCGCGAGGGGACCCCGGACAGGCGCAGGGCCCACCGCGGACGCCGCGGCCTCCTCCCTATTCACGGATGCGGGCATGGCTCAGAGGTTCCCGCGAGCCTCCTGCTCCTGCTCGATCGCCTGGAACAGGGCCTGGAAGTTCCCTTTGCCGAAGCCACGGCAACCCTTGCGCTGAATCACCTCGAAGAAGAGGGTGGGACGGTCCTCCACCGGCCGGGTGAAGATCTGC
>DAHVMY010000039.1:0-15320 GCA_027319585.1 Candidatus Dormiibacterota bacterium
GGTGGTCAGCAGCAGCCCCGCGATCGAGGCCGCGTTCTGAACCGCCGACCGGGTCACCTTGGTGGGGTCGATGATCCCCGCCTTGACCATGTCCACGTACTCGCCGTTGGCGGCGTTGTACCCCTGCCCCGCCGGCAGGCTGCGCACCTTCTCGACCACCACCGAGCCCTCGGCGCCGGCGTTGTTGGCGATCTGACGGGCCGGCTCCTCTAGCGCGCGGCGCACGATGGTCACCCCGATCTGCTGGTCGCCCTCGAGCTTGGTGTTCTTGAGCGCCTCCTGGGCCAGCAGCAGCACGGTGCCACCGCCGGGGACGATCCCCTCCTCGACCGCCGCACGGGTCGCTGAGACCGCGTCCTCCATGCGGTGCTTGCGCTCCTTGAGCTCGGTCTCGGTCGCGGCTCCGACCTTGATCACCGCCACCCCGCCGGCCAGCTTGGCCAGCCGCTCCTGGAGCTTCTCCTTGTCCCAGTCACTGGTGGACTTGTCGATCTCGGCCTTGATCTGCTCGATCCGGCCCTTGATGGCGTCCGACTTCCCAGCGCCCTCGACGATGGTGGTGTCGTCCTTGGTGACCTGCACCCGGCGCGCGCGGCCGAGCTGTCCCAGCTGGACGCTCTCCAGCTTGAGCCCCAGCTCCTCGCTGATCACGGTGCCACCGGTCAGGATGGCGATGTCCTGGAGCATGGCCTTGCGGCGATCCCCGAACCCGGGAGCCTTGACCGCGACCGCGGTGAAGATGCCCCGGATCTTGTTAACGATCAGGGTCGCCAGCGCCTCACCATCAACGTCCTCGGCCACCACCACCAGGGGCTTGCCCGACTGATGGATCTTCTCCACCACCGGCAGCAGGTCGGCGATCGCGGAGATCTTGCGGTCGGTGATGAGGATGTAGGGGTCCTCCAGAACCGCCTCCATGGCCTGGGTGTTGGTGACCATGTAGGGGCTGATGTAGCCCTTGTCAAACTGCATCCCCTCGACCAGCTCGAGCTCGGTCTCGATGCCCTTCGACTCCTCCACGGTGATCACGCCGTCCTTGCCCACCTTCTCCATCGCGTCGGCGACGGTCTCCCCGATGCCGGGGTCGGCGGCGGAGATGGACGCCACCTGGGCGATCTTCTCCCGCTCGCTGATGGACACGGAGTGCTTCTTGATGTCCGCCACGACCAGGTCGACCGCCTTCTGGATCCCGGCCTTGACCTGCACCGGGTTGGCACCGTGGGCCACGTGGCGGAGGCCCTCGTTGATCATCGCGGCCGCCAGCACGGTGGCCGTGGTGGTGCCGTCACCCGCGATGTCGTTGGTCTTGCTCGCCACTTCCTTGACCAGCTGGGCGCCCATGTTCTCGAAGGGGTCCTCCAGCTCGATCTCCTTGGCGATCGTCACCCCGTCGTTGGTGATGGTCGGGCTGCCGAACTTCTTGTCCAGCACCACGTTGCGACCCTTGGGGCCGATGGTGATGCGGACCGCGTCTGCAACCTTGTCGGCGCCTCGCTTGAGCGCGGCTCGGGCCTCGGTGTCGAACAACAACTGCTTGGGCATATGCTTCCTCTCCTAATTTCCCCACATGATCCGGCTGATCACTCGGTGCCGCCATTTTAGCACTCACACGCGGCGAGTGCTAGCAGGCGGCGCCAGCAAGTGCCAGAGCAGACCCGACGGGTGGTCGGCGATCATGGGTAGATGAGCTCAGTGGCCAATCCCCCGGGAGGCTTCCGGCCGGTACGCTCCCGAGAGCTCAGAGACGCCGTGGGGACGTTCCTGCTGGCGCAGGGCTGGGCGGGTTTGCACTGCGGGGACACCCTGCGCCGGCTGGAGGCGGGGCGGGCGGATTTCGAGCTGCTGGCGTCCCTGGGGTCGGCGTCCGAGGTCCGGGCGATCGCTTTGGTCACGGGCAGCCGGCTGAACCTGTTCGTCCCCAACTCCTCCGAGGTGCCGGCCGCCGCCAGCCTGGTGCAGGCGCGCCTTGCCGTGCTCGACCGGATCTCCTGTTTGGAGGCACACCTACCCCACCCACTGGACCACGGCTTCGAGGTCCATCGGCGCGAGATGACCGTGGCCGCCAGCCTGAGGGTCCCCGGGCGCGCCCTGCCCGCAGTCCGGCCCGCTGGTCCGGCCGACGCGGACCAGCTGTGGCGGGTCTACGACCCGGTTCCCTGGATGCGCCTCGAGTCGCCCGCGGATTGGGCGGTCAGGGTCGCCGAGGAGCGGACCTGGGTGGCGGAGATCGATGGCGAGGTGGTGGCGGCGGCGCGCTGGACCAAGGTATTCGGAACGGTGGTGGAGGTGGGCGGCGTCGCCACCGACCCGAGCCGGCGCCGCCTCGGGGCTGGGACCGCGGTGGTGCTGGCGGCTACCGCGGCGGCGCTGACCGACGGGATGACGCCGGTTTTGTGTTTCGGCGATCCCGAGCTCGCACCTCTCTATTACGGGCTGGGATTCGAGCTGGTGGGAACCGAGCTCGCGTTCCGGCGCCGCTCCGGCTGACGGATCGGCCTATGATCCTCGCATGCCCGACCTGAAGTCGGTGCTGGCCTGGTCCGCCGTGGCGGCCGGGGTGGCCATCGCCGCCGAACGGAGCGTCGCCAAGATGCGACCCGGCTCCGACGACTCCATGCTCGACTGGGAGCTGGCACGCCGCACCGCCTACCAGAGGGTTGGTCCCGATGGCTTGGACGAGGCTGACCAGGCGGCCACGGAGTACGAGCCGCTGGTGGCCGAGCTGATCCCTCTGATCGCCAGCGCGTGTGGCACCCCGGCACAGGCGAACAGCTTCGGGAGGGTGAGAGTGGTGGGGCGACGGGGCTTCCTGGACCAGAACCTGGCGATGATGCGCCGGATGGTTCAGCCCATCGAGGCCGCCCAGGCCAAACTCGGCCCTCTGCGCTCCAGCGCTTTGATGCGCGTCCCGACCAGCCTCTACCTCGGCACCCTGCTGGGGTACATGGGCAGCCGGGTGCTGGGCCAGTACGACCCCGTGCTCAGCTTCCCCGGCACCGACCGCGAGGGATTGCCACAGCCCGCGCTGCTGATCGTGGAGCCGAATGTTCGCGAGTTCCAGCGCAAGTCGGAGCTCCCGCTCGACTCCCTGCGCCGCTGGCTGATGCTGCACGAGCTCACCCACGCGTGGCAGTTCGAGCTCCACCCCTGGCTGGCGCCGCACCTGACCGGGATGGTGCAGGAGCTGACCCGGCTGCCGGGCGGCCGGCGGCTCAACGGAATAGAAGATCTGTTGCACACTGCGCGCAACCTCCGCCCCCAGATCGCCCTGGTCGGCAAGGTCCAGGCGGTGATGGCGGTGCTCGAGGGCCACGGCAACTTCGTGATGCGCGAGGTGGGCCGGCAGCACATCCCCGACTTCGACACGCTCGACCGGGCCTTTCATCGCCGCCACGAACCCACCGGTGCGCTGGAGCGGCTGATCCTTCTGATCTCCGGAGTCGGGCTGAAGTTGCAGCAGTACCAGCAGGGGGAGCGCTTCCTGCGGGAGATCCAGGCCCGGGGCGGCCAGCCTGCCCTCGATGCGGTATGGGCGTCGGCCGAGACGCTACCGAGCTGGCGCGAGGTGCGCCAGCCCGAGCTCTGGCTGCGGAGGCTGGGCTTCGACCGGGCCGAGTCTGCCGGTCCGGCTCCGGCTGCGGCTCCGACCCCCGCCTGACCGCTGCCGATTCCGGCCACCTTTGATGGTCCGAAGGTGCCGGATCTTGCGTACACTTCGCAGGTGAGGCGCCTCACCGAGCGGGAGTCTGTTGCTCACCAGCGGGGAGAGCACTCCCGCTTCAGGAGTTGAAACCATGAACAAGAGCCAGCGCAGAGCCGGCAACCATCACGGCCCGACCGGGGGCCCGGGCTTCCTGCGGCGTCTGCAAGATCTGCTGGAGGCGGCGCTCGGGCAGCGCCGTCTGGTCCCGGTCCCGATCGCCACCGGGCTTGAGGGGGCCTACCGTCCGCAGCCGATCCCGCCCGGCGAGCTGAACGTGCACCGAGTCTTCGGGCGCCGCCGGGATGAGGAGCGGGACCGCACAGAAGCGGGATCCGATCCCGCCCCGGCGGAAGAGCCCCCGGTCGAGCCTCCCGCCGATGAGGAGTCCTCGGGCCGGGACCCGCTCGTGCCGCAGCCCGGCCCCGAAGCGGCCGCATCGGACCAGGCCGGGGATGGCGGTGCCCAGACGGCGGAGGGTGCGCCCGCAGAGCCGGAGGGCCAGGTAGCCGATCCGTGGTCAGGCGGGGGTTTCACCGACCCCTTCTCATTCCAACCCGACAGCGGGGCGGCGCCAGAGCTTCCGGCGTGGACCCCGAGCCCCATGCTCGGCGGTGGATTCCCCACCTTCGAGCCGGCGCCGACATCGGAGGAGGCCGGAGCCTCTCCCTGGGGGGCCGGCGGGTTCGGCCAACCGGAGGAGGAGGCGCCAGCCCCGACCTACCAGTCACCAGGTGCGGCGGGCGACGCGTGGCCCGCCGCCGGTGACCAGGGGGAGCAGCTGTGGGCGCCGCGCGCTGAGCAGGAGGGGGACGAGTCGTTCCCCGCAGCGGAGACGACCGCGCCCATGGGGGCCGAGGAGTCAGGGCAGGGGAACTATTCGCTGCCCGAGGTCGAGCCGACCAGTGAGGAGGGGATGGAGATGGAGGCGCCCGTCGAGGCGGCACCCGACGAACCGGGTGACCTGCAGCCGTTCGAACCTGATCAGCTGCCCGAGGTGGTGGCGGTCTCGGAGACCGCCTGGGAGGTCTCTCCCACGGGGGCCGGCCGCGAGTCGGTCCCGGAGCCTTCCGGTGGCCCTGAGCCGGTGGTGGAGGGCGCGCGGACGTTCCCGCTCCCAGAGGGCGAGCTCCTCTTCCACAACCTGAGCGTCGGCTTCACCGACCCGGCCAGGCTGCTGCGGCATCTCGCCGGAGAGGGCCACACCGGGGTCATGCATGTCGCCTCCCAGGATGGGCGCAACACCTACATCGTGCTGGTGGAGGGCTATGTGGTGGCCGTCGCCTCTGACGCCCAGGGGCGGCTCAGCACCTCGACCAGGGTCTCCTTCCCCGCCTTCCCCAACAGCCAGGACATCATCACCGTGATCACCTATCCCGCGGAGATCGCGCGCGGGCTGGGGCTGCTCCTGCACGCGCCGGTCCACTTCTCCGGTTTGGGAGCGATGTTCGTCGACCTCGATGGGCTGCGCAGCTTCCTCAGCAAGCGTTCGGCCTCGGGAGGGCTCGTGGTCGAGGCGGCAACGGGCACGGGGGTGGCGCTGTTCGACGAGGGACGGCTGGTGGGTGCCTATTCGGGTGCCTCCATCCCCGAGGAGGACCTGGCGCCACTTCGGGAGCTGATCAAGGATCTGGATGCCGAGATCGACGTCCGGTTCGGGGGACCCCATTCCCTGGAGCCGATCCCGCTGGAGACGCTCTTGGCCGGCTATCCCTTGTGACCCCGGGCTCGGCATCGGGACCGGATCGGGAGATCGGCGACAGCCGGGAGCAGTTCGCCCGTGTCGCTGAGGCGTACCGCACCAGTCAGACCCACTCCGATCCGGTGTCGCTGGCGCGCTTCATCTCCATCTGCGATCTCAAGCCCAACCACCGGGTGCTGGACGTGGCCACGGGGGCGGGGCATGTCGCCCTGGCCGCCGCGCCGCTGGTGCGCGAGGTGGTAGCCCTCGACCTGACCGAGGAGATGCTGGAGCAGGCGCGCCAGCTGGCGGCCTCCCGCGAGGTTCGCAACGTGACCTTCGTGCGCGCCAACGCCGAGCAGCTGCCGTTCCCGGCGGAGGCCTTCGACCGGGTGCTGGTGAGATCGGCGCCCCATCACTTTCGGGGGCTGATCCCGGCTTTGGCGGAGGCCTACCGGGTGCTGGTGCCCGGCGGCGCCTTCGCGGTCAGCGACTGCTCCCCGCCCCCCGTCGTGCGCGACTGGCTGGAGGTGGTCGAGGTGGGCCGGGACCCGTCGCACGTCCGCAGCCGGGCGTTGGAGGAGTGGCGCGCCCTGCTCCAGGCGATGGGCTTTGCGGTCGAGCATGCCGAGCGGATCGAGCAGGAGAAGGACATCCTGGACTGGTTCCAGGTGGCCGGGGTGAGTTCCCAGGATCGCCAGCGGTTGCTGGACTATTACGAGACGGCCCCCGCGGCGATCGCGGGCCAGCTGAGTCCGCAGTGGCGGGAGGGCCGCTTCTATCACCGCTACTGGCACGCCCTGATCCGGGCCCGCCGCCCCCTCCAACCGATCTTCTGATCCGCGCTGGCGTAACCTGAGATGGTGAACGGACCGATCGATTTGAGCGGGATCCACCGCGAGCTCGACCAGCTCAAGCGCCAGCTCTGCCACTGCCAACTGCAGGGCGAGTGCCTCGGCTGCAAAGGGATCGAGATGATCCGCCAGCAGCTGGAGGCGGTGGCGGCGGCGGCTTCGCAGCCGGTCTTGCTCCAGGTGGCCCAGGAGACCGCGGCCAAGGACATGATGGATCAGTTCTCCAAGATGCAGGAGCGGTTGATGGACGACCCCCAGATCCGTCACGCGGCCCAGGCCTTCCAGGAGCGGCTGCTGGAGGACCCCGAGGCCCGCCGCCTGATCGAGGATCTCATGAGGCGGCTGGGAGGGCCAGCGGAAGAGGGGCCTGATCCGCTCCAGTGATCGGTGTGCGCCGTTCGATCCTGGTCTGTCCCGGCGATAAGCGGGGGATGGTCGCCAAGGCGGCCACCCTACCCACCGACGGGGTGGTGCTGGATCTGGAGGACGCGGTCGCGGCCGATGATGAGAGCCGGGCTCGGGCCCGCCTCGAGCTGGCGGCCGCGCTGGAGTCGCTCGACTTCGGGGGCCGGTCGGTGGCGGTGCGGATCAACGCGGTCGGGGGACCGTGGGCGCTCCAGGACCTGCTCGAAATAGTTCCCAGGGTCGGCAGCCGGCTGGCCACCGTGGTCGTCCCCAAGGTCTCCCATCCGTCCGAGGTGGGTTTCGTCGCCCACTGCCTCGACGCGCTGGAGGCTCCGGGAATGCCGCGGTTGGGGATCGAGATCCAGATCGAAACCGCGGCCGGCTTGGAGGCGGTCAGTGAGCTCGCGACCAGCTCCGCCAGGCTGGAGGCGCTGATCTTCGGCCCGGGAGACTTCGCGGCCGACATGGGGATGCCCCAGACCGTGATCGGGGGCCAGGCCCTGGGCTATCCCGGTGACGTCTGGCACTACCCCCTCACGCGCATCGCGGTCGCGGCCAGGGCCCGCGGCCTGCAGGTCATCGACGGGCCCTACTCAAGGCTGGCGGATCCTGTCGGCCTCGAGCAGGCCTGCCGGCGGGCGGTCGCTCTGGGCGTGGACGGGAAGTGGGCCATCCATCCCGAGCAGCTGGCGACCATCAACTCCGAGTTCGCGCCCTCGCCGGAACAGGTCGCCCGCGCCCGGGAGATGCTGGCGGTGGTGTCGGCCAAGGGAGGGGCCTCACGGCTGGGAGAGGAGATGGTGGACGAGGCCAATCTGCGGATGGCGAGGGCGGTGCTGGCGCGGGCGCGAGAGGAGCGGGCTTGAAGGATCTGCCCCAGGAGCTCAGAGTCGCCACCAGGGTCGTCCATGGCTCGCGGTTCCGCGACCCTCAGACGGGAGCGCTGACCCCGCCACTGGTGGTCTCCGCCACCTTCGATCACGCCAACCCGTCCGGCCTCAGCTACGGGCGGGACCACAATCCGACCTGGGCACTCCTGGAGCAGGCGGTGGCGGAGCTGGAGGAGGGGACCCAGGGGATCGCGTTCAGCTCGGGGATGGCCGCGGTGGCGGCGGTGCTGGAGCTGGCGCCCGATGGGGGTGCGGTGGTGGTGGCCAAGGATTCCTACACCGGCAGCCGGCTG
This sequence comes from Candidatus Dormiibacterota bacterium, assembly GCA_027319585.1. Classification (GTDB taxonomy): domain Bacteria; phylum Chloroflexota; class Dormibacteria; order Aeolococcales; family Bog-877; genus AG-12. The sequence goes on from DAHVMY010000039.1 coordinate 7,824, forward strand.
CTGTTGGAGGAGCTTGGCCGGCGGGGCCGCTGCCAGGTCCGCCTCGTCGACGCGACCGATCTGGCAGAGGTCGAGGCCGCGGTGCGGGGTGCGGCCCTGGTGTTGGTGGAGACCCTGGGCAACCCTCTGCTCACCGTGCCGGATCTGGCGGGCTGCGCCGAGGTGGCGCACCGAAGCGGAGCTCTGCTGGCGGTCGACAACACCATGGCGACCCCCTTGGTGTGCCGCCCCCTGGGGCTCGGCGCGGACCTGGTGATCCACTCCGCGTCCAAGTACATCGGCGGGCATGATGACCTCATCCTGGGGATCGTTCTGGCCCGCGACCTTGCGCTCGCCGAACGGCTGCGCCACCACCGGACCAGCCGTGGGGGTTGTCCCGGGCAGCTGGAGGCATGGCTCGCGCTCAGGGGGCTGCGGACCCTCGACGTGAGGCTGCAACGGCAGATGGGGAACGCGAGCTGGCTGGCGATGAGGCTCAAGGAGCATCCGGCGATCCAGCGGGTGCTCTACCCCGGGCTGCCCGGCCACCCCCAGCACGAGCTGGCGAAGTCCCGATTGCAGGCGGGCTTCGGCGCCATGCTCGCCATGGAGCTTCGAGCCGACGCCCCAACCACCGAGCGCTTCTGCGCCGCGACCACGGTCTGGGCCAACGCCACCAGCCTGGGTTCGGTCGGGTCCTTGCTGGAGCGCCGAGGCCGCTGGCAGGGGGAGGAGCACCTGCCCCCCGGCCTGGTCCGGATGTCGGTCGGCATCGAGGACCGCTCCGACCTTCTCGCCGACCTGCTTCAGGCGCTGTCCGCGGCCGGCCTGACCGGCTGAGCGCCGGTGGAGGTGACGCGGGTGACCAGGGCCAAGAGCGCCGCCCGCACCTGAGCGAGGTCCAACTCCGGACCCGCCACCGCCCACTCCATGACGACCCCGTCCAGGAGCATGGCGATGGCACGGGCCAGGGCGGCGGTCGGCATCGCCTCGGGCAGGTCCTTGGCCGCGATCCGAGCCGCCAGGAAGGACTCGACGAAGGAGGTGATCACCTCTCGGCGCAGGCGCAGGGAGGCCCGGACCACCTCATTGGTCGGAGCCTCCGCCATCGCGCCCAGGAGCAGCCCCGCGCCGCCCTCGGCGTCCAACCGGTCCAGGTAGAAGTCGATCGCATGCTCCAGCCACAGCCGGGGGTCGGAGATGAGCTCCAGTTCCGCGCGCAGTCCCTCCGCCTCCGCCTTCGTCTCCAGGCTGCAGATGGCGGTGTAGAGCTCCGCCTTGCTGGTGAAATAGCGGTAGAGCAGGCCAACCGAAACCCCGCACTCGGCGGCGATCTCAGGCACGCTGGTGCCCTGCATGCCGGACCGCGCGAAGGCCCGCTTGGCCCCTTCCAGGATCCGGCGGCGAACCTGGTCAGCATGAGCCGTGCTCTTTTCCGACAGCCCCTCCGAGATGATGGCGAAACCTCCTGGAGCGCCCCCCGTCGGGCACCTGATATGCTTTGAGTCTACATGAATGAATATTCATTCATGTTGTTCCCAGGAGCCACGGCAGCTTAGGAGCGGGGCGCTTGTTTCATCGGCTGGGACGCTTCACCTACCGGCACCGCAGGGTGATCCCCGGGGCGGCTGTCGCACTGATGGTGGTCCTGCTCCTGCTCTCCGTCCCCCTCGGGGGCCAGCTCGAGGCGGGCGGCTTCTCGGTGCCCGGCTCCCAGAGCCAGCGGGCCACCGAGCTGCTCGCCCAGCACTTCGGAGCCGCCAAGACGCAGCTGCTGCTGGTCTATCGCAGCCCGACCGCGAACGCTGCCAGTCCCACGGTGCAGCAGGCGGTCGACCGCAGCTTCGAGCGCCTGGCCAAGCGCCCCCAGGTGGCCAGTGTGCTCGACTACAGCAACACCAAGGACCCGGTTTTCATCGGCGCCCACGGCCATGACACCTTTGCCGTCATCCACCTCAAGCTGGGGGAGACCGCCGCCACCAACCAGCTGAAGTCGCTGACCTCCTACATCGAGCCCCCGCCGGGCCTGCACATGTGGGTCACCGGGGCCCCCGCCATCGACGCCCTCTACAACAGCGGCCTGGAGCAGCAGCTGAAGCGGGCCGAGGTGATCGCCCTGCCGGTCTCGCTGCTGCTGCTGCTGGTGGTGTTCGGGTCGGTGATCGCGGCTCTGCTGCCGCTGGTGATCGCCGGGCTGGCGGTCCCGACCGCGCTGGCGGTCATCAGCCTGTTGGCCGCCCACCTGGGCATGTCCATCTTCGTCACCAACGTCGCCACCATCATCGGGCTGGGGCTGGCGATCGACTACTCACTGTTCTTCGTCAAGCGCTTCCGGGAGGAGCTGAGCCACTCCGGGGTGGAGCAGGCGGTCGCGGCCGCCACCGGGAGTGCGGGCAAGGCGGTGGCGATCTCCGGCACCGCGGTTGCGGTGGGGCTGAGCTCCTTGACCCTGTTTCCCGCCTCGGCCCTGCGCAGCATGGGAATCGGGGGCGTCGTGGTGGTCGCCTGCACCCTCCTGTTCGCCCTCACCGCCCTCCCCGCCATCCTCTCGTTGCTGGGCCCCCGGATCAACCGGTTCAGCGTCCGCCGGAGCTTGCACCGGGCCGCCCGTCCCGCCGACCATCACTCCAGCTTCTGGGGGTGGGTGGCCGAGCGGGTGATGCGGCACCCGATCCTGATCGCGGGCCCCACCGTCCTGGTGCTGCTCGCGGCGGGGACCCCATTCCTCAGCCTGCGACTCTCCACCGGCAGCAGCGTGAGCGAGATCCCACAGGGGCCGGCGCGCACCGGGTACGCGCTGCTGAACTACGACTTCCCGCAGGCCGGCGGAGTTGACGACATGACCCTGGTGGTGGACTACCGCCACTCTCTCGCCGGCAGGCTGTCGGCGCTCCAGGAGCGGCAGCTCGGCGCCTACCTGGGCCGGCTGCGAGCGGTCCGCGGGGTGCAGGCGCTCCAGGGGGTTCTGACCCCACCGCCGGGGATGGCGAGCGGCCGGTACCTGCAGCTGCTCCAGCTGTCCCCGGCCCAGCGCCCCGCTGCGCTCAACTCCTACATCGACTCCAACCTGGCCGGGCCGATCGCGCAGGTCGAGGTCGCCAACAGCTATGGCCCCGACTCCAGGGCCGGGGCCGAGCTGGTGCATCACCTCCGTGCCGTCGGCGCTCCACCCGGGGCCAGGACCCTGCTCACCGGGGGAGCGGCCCAATCGGTCGACTTCATCGATGCCTTTGCCGCCACCATTCCGTGGGCGGTGTTGCTGGTGGTGGCGGTCACCATGGTGGTGCTCTTCCTCACCTTCGGGTCGGTGGTGCTGCCGATCAAGGCCGTCCTGATGAGCATGATCTCGATCAGCGCCGCCTTCGGGGCGATGGTCTGGATATTCCAGCAGGGGCACCTCTCCAACGTGCTCGGCTTCACCCCACCGGGCTCCATCACGGCGACCGATCCGGTGCTGATGTTCGCCATCATCTTCGGCCTCTCGATGGACTACGAGGTCTTCCTGCTCACCCGGATCAGGGAGCGCTACCTGGCCACCGGGGACAACCGGCGCTCGGTGGCGGAGGGGCTGGCCGCGACCGGCGGCGTGATCAGCTCGGCTGCGCTCATCATGATCACGGTCTTCGCCGCCTTCGCCCTCGGCCACGTGCTCGACATCCAGATCCTGGGGGTGGGGATGGCGATCGCGGTCGCCGTGGACGCCACTTTGGTGCGGGGGGTGGTGGTGCCGGCGGTGATGCGGCTTCTGGGCGGTGCCAATTGGTGGGCGCCGTCCGGGGTGCGGAGCTGGATCTCCCGGCTGGGCTTCTACGAGGAGTCGAATTCGGAGCTCACGCAAGAGCCCGTCTGAATCCGCGCTGGGGGCTCACTTTGCGTCGGCTCGGGATATAGTTGATAATTCCCCGGTGATCATGGGCACCGAGGAGATGACCGACCGGCGCGCTCACCTGCGCCGCCTCGACGACATCCTGGAGGCTCTGGAGCAGCTCAACCTCAGCGAGGTGGCGGAGCTGCCGGAGCGGGTGGTTCGGTCGCTGGCCGCTCATGACATCCCGGTGGAGGACGGGATCGAGATTAGAGTCCTGATCGAGCGGGTGTGGCGCAAGCAGGAGAGCCACATGCTCAGCCCCCGCCAGGAGCGGCGGCGCAGCAGCTCCCGGCGGGCCCACTCGCGCCGACCCCCCGGTCATGACGTGATCGAGAGCATCCTCCGCCAGGGAGGGCACGGTCCGTCCCCTGGGATGGGCGGCTCTGCGGAGTGAGCCCGGCCCAGGGCAGCAGGCCCTGCCCCCTGGGAGGAAGACGCCGGCACCGTGCCCGGGAGTGCCACCTGCGATCAGATGGTGGCTGAGCCGCGCCCCCCGGTCCGCAGCCACGGTGAGCCGCCGTCAGCCGCGCAGCCGGACCCGGGGAAGCGGGTGCCGCGCGTGCTGAAAGTCACCAGGCGAGTCCGCGGCGCAGCACTGATACCGCTGGGTTTTTGGGGATAAATATTCCTTAGTGGTTTCATAGCGCGGACATAATCTCGGCTCCCTACGATCGCCCCGTGGTGACCAGGGCGGCCGGGGCGATGGGGACGGGGAGCCAGCGGGTCGCGGCAGGTGCTGATGGCGCCGTCGACGTCCGAGACCTGCACGTGCTTTACCGGGAGAAGGAGCTGCTCCGCGGCGTGAACTCCACCTTTCGCCGGAGTGCGGTGTCCGCGATCGTGGGGCCGACCGGGTGCGGTAAGACCACCCTGCTGCGTTCCATCAATCGGATGCACGACAGCACGCCGGGGATGCGCGTCACCGGATCGGTGACCATCGGCGGGGAGGATGTCTACGGCCGCGGGGTGGCCGTGCGCGGCTTGCGCCGCAGGGTGGGCATGCTCTTCCAGCGGGCCAATCCGTTCCCCCAGAGCATCGCCGAGAACGTGTCGCTGGCCCCGCGAGCCCACGGTCTGGTGGGCCGTCACCAGGTCTCCGCCCTGGTCGAGGAACACCTCACGCTGGTCGGCCTCTGGGACGCGGTCAGGGACCGGCTCAACAGTTCACCGTTCCAGCTCTCGGGCGGCCAGCAGCAGTTGCTGTGTCTCGCTCGCACCCTGGCGCTGTCACCCGAGGTGCTCCTCCTCGACGAGCCCACCTCCGCGCTCGACCCCGACACCACCGACCACATCGAGGGCCTCATCAAGCGGCTCTCGGCCCGGGTCACCGTCCTCATCGTCACCCACAACCTCGCTCAGGCGAACCGGATCGGCGACGACGTGCTGTTCCTAATGGCGGGCACGGTCGTCGAGTCCGCCCCGGCGCAAACCTTCTTTCAGAACCCGGCGGACGAGCGGAGCCGGGCCTATATCAGCGGCCGTATCGGGTGAGTTTGGCCCAGCAGCCCTCATCCGCACCCAGAGTTCATCCACCCAAGGGGATATCCATGACCATTCGACGACCCACACTCTTTGCGGCGGCGCTTGTGGCCAGCGGGTTGGCCCTGGCCGCCTGCGGCTCGACCTCCACCTCGACCGGCGGGAGCCAGGCCAAGACGACCCAGGCCAAGACTTCCACCCTCACCTGCAAGACCTCGGCGGTTGCCAACAGCGGGGCCGCCAACGCCCCCAGCGGCAGCCCGGCCCCCACCTCCGCCGCATCGATCCCGACGGCCAATCCCGCCGCCCCGGTCACCCTCCACGAGGACGGGTCCTCCTTAATCTACCCCTATCTGCTGGCGCTGGGTCCCGAGCTGCCCAAGGCCTACTCGAACATCACTCTCAGCCCCGCCTCGGGGGGCTCCGGGAAGGGGCAGACGGACGCCATTGCCGGCAACGTCCAGATGGGAGGCTCGGACGCGTTTCTCAGCTCCTCGCAGTTCTCGGCGAACCCCGGCCTCATGAACATCCCGATTGCGGTCTCCGCCCAGGCCGTCAACTACAACGTCCCCGGCCTGGTCCTGCCCAGCGGGCAGACCGGGCTGCACCTCAGCGGATGCATCCTCGCCAACATGTACATGGGCAAGATCACCAACTGGAACGACTCCAGCATCGCCGCCCTCAACCCCGGCGCCAAGCTGCCGAACCTGCCGATCGTGCCCATCCACCGGGTGGACGGATCGGGCGACACCTTCATCTTCACCTCGTTCCTCTCCGACACCAACAGGGCCTGGGCCAGCGGGCCGAGCTTCGGCACCCTCGTGAGCTGGCCGACGGCAAGCCAGGTCAGTGCCGACGGCAACCCCGCCATGGTCCAGGCGTGCTCGGCCAACCCCGGCTGCGTCGCCTACATCGGTGTGAGCGTGGAGTCCCAGGCATCGAGCGCTGGCCTCGGTGAGGCGCTGCTGCAGAACCAGTCCGGCAACTTCGTCCTGCCCACCGGCACCAACATGGCCTCATCGGTGAGCGCCGGGGCGGGCAGGATTCCCGCCGACCTCGCCGTGTCGCTCATCTACCAGAAGGGAGCGGACTCCTACCCCATCGTCAACTTCGAATACCTGGTCGTGAAGAAGACCCAGACGTCGGCGGCCACGGCCACCGCGATCAAGGACTTCTTCTCCTGGGCGCTCTCTCCAACCGGGGGCGCGACCCCCGCCAACCTGGGAACCGTCGGCTTCATCGCGCTGCCCAGCAACGCCCTGCCCGGAGTCGACGCCGAAGTGGACAGCATCACGGGATAGCCGGTTCATCCCGTCCAGCGAGTGAGTGGGAACCAACTGGTGATTCTGTTGAGACGGCGGGCCGGGGGCCTGACCCCCGGTCCGCCGCCGACCCTCAGAGCCAGGCGCCGGGAGCGCGAGACGGCCATCGGGCAGGCTGTCGCCCAGGCGCTGACGGCAGTCTTCGGCAGCGTTCCCGCCGCGCTTCTGGTCTTCATCCTGGTGGTCATGGCGCTGACCGCGGTTCCGGCCATCGTATTCAGCGGAACCGGCTTCTTCGGTACCTACTTCAGCCCTGGCAACTACTACCTGGCGCCCACAATCCACAACGGGATCGCCGCCCCGCACGGGGCCGCCTATGGCTTCCTCCCAGAGATGCTGGGCACCCTGGTCACCTCCGCGATCGCCATCGGTCTGGCCGTGCCGATCGCGGTGGGGGCGGTGCTGATGCTCACCGAGTGGGTGCCCAGGTGGGCCCAGGGTGGGGTCGGCCTCCTCCTGGAGCTGCTCGCCGGGGTGCCCAGCGTGGTGTTCGGTCTCTGGGGGGTGCTCACCTTCGGACCGTTCATGCTGAGCACCGTCTCCCCCGCCCTCACCAGCATCGTCGGCGGGTTTCCCTGGTTCTTCCCCTGGCTCCCTCAGGGGATGGCCTGGGCTCTCCTGGGTACAACGGCGGCCGCTTTGATCGTCATCCAGGTCTCCACGCGTGGCCCGCGGCGGCGGTCGCTGCGACGACTGGCAATCCTCCTGGTGTTCATCTCCCTGTGGGGGGCGGTGGCGCCCTGGTTCACCGTCTGACTACTGGGTGTTGCCGAGAGAGTGAAGCCCAGGGTGGCGGCACCGGAGAAGGCGCCGACGCCGTCGGGTGTGCCAAGCCCGGCAGGTCCGTTG
>DAHVMY010000003.1:0-103882 GCA_027319585.1 Candidatus Dormiibacterota bacterium
CTACGGCCGCCGGGCAGCGAAGAAGCGGGCGGCGCGATTAACCGCTGCGGTGACCGGGATCGGATGCGACTCATGACCACCATGGCGTGCGCAGGTGCTGGTGTGACAGTGGAGGCCCGCACCGCCAAAGAAGCGGCGAGGATCGCCAGTGTCACCGGGGGGGCGCATCTGCCTGCCAAAGAGCCGGGCAAGCTGTCGCGCCGGGTAAGGCTCAGCGGTGATTTCGAGGCTCACCGGGCGGCCGTCGAGGCCGTGACCGTCTTGTTCGGTCTGTTCACCGATGACGGCGTCCCGGTACCCTCGGGCTGGACCGTGACGGGGGCGAGCTTCGAGGTGCAGTGGCCCAAGGAACCTCCCCTTGTGCGTTCGCACTTCGGGGCCAGACGCTACGCCTTCAACTGGGGTCTCGGCCAGGTGAAAGCCGACATGGACGCGAAGCAGGCCGATCCGGAGCACGAGTCGGTGCCCTGGACGCTCCTGGCTTTGCGCAAGCGCTGGAACCAGGTCAAAGACGAGGTGGCTCCGTGGTGGGCCGAGAACTCCAAGGAGTGCTATGCCTCGGGAATCGCAGATCTCGTGCAGGCGCTGGAGAACTGGTCAACGTCCAAGCAAGGCAGGCGCAAGGGGCGCAAGGTCGGGTTCCCCAAGCTCAAGGCTCGCAATCGCGATCGGCCCCGAGTGCGCTTCACCACCGGGGCGATGCACTTCGAGCCCGACCGTAGGACCATTGTCGTCCCGGTCATCGGCCCTCTGCGCTCCAAGGAGAACACCCGCCGGGTCGAGCGCCACCTTGCCAAAGACAACGCTCGGCTCATCTCGATGACTCTTTCCGAGCGCTGGGGACGGCTGTTCGTGGCGGTGAACTATGCGGTTCGGACCAAGGTTGTGAGTCCTTCCCGGGCTCCGACGCGGCCGGGGTCGCGAGCCGGGGTCGATCTCGGCATGAGAGATCTCGCCACCGTCGCCGACACCCAGGGCGTCATCACGATCTTCCCCAACCCGGCGCCACTGCGAGCCAGCCTGGCCGAGCGGCGCCGGACGGGGAAGCAGCTTGCCAGGTGCATCCCAGAATCTCGCGGTCATCGGGCGGCGAAAGCCAAGCTCACCCGTCTCGACCGCAGGTGCGTGAACCTGCGCCTGGAGTCCCACCACCAGTTCACGCGTTGGCTGGTGGACACCTACGACGAAGTCGTGGTCGAAGATCTCGATCTCGCGGCCATGAAAGCCGGCATGGGTAGACGGGCGTTCCGGCGCTCGGTCAGCGACACCGCATTGGGTCAGGTCCGACCCATGCTCGCCTACAAGGTCGAGCGAGTCGGGTCGAAGCTCGGCGTCGCTGAGCGCTGGTTTCCCTCCAGCCAGGTACACCACGGTTGCGGTTGCCGACTGGTGGCGAAGCACAAGCTCGACAAGATGCTGGTGTGTACGGTCACCGGGGAACTGGTCGACCGGGACGTCAACGCGGCCCAGAACCTCCGCGACTGGCCGGATCATGCCAGTTGTGGCTCAGTTGGAGCCACGGCCCCGTCCGTTCTCGGGCCATCTCGGGATGGTACAGGCGACGGCTCGGATGCTCGGACGACCGGGCACCCGGGGAGTGGATGTAAGACCAGCGCTTCGGCGCGGGCGGTTCGCGGTGAGGCCAGAACCGAACCCAGCAATGGGGGAGGAACCCCGCGAGGGGTGCCACAGCCGTGGGCTTACTAGAGTTCACCCAGTGGCAACGGCTGTGCTCGGACTGCCCCTGGGGTCGCTGGGAGCCCGCCGGAAGATCGGCTACCTGCCTGAACTGTTCCGGTACCAGGGCTGGCTCTCTGCCCAGGAGGTGCTGCGGCTCCATTGCGCGCTGGCCGGGATCGCCCGCTCGCTCCAGCCCACGGCCATCCGTCGGGCGCTGGCGACGGTGGGACTGGCGGATCGCGCAAGCGGCCGGGTCGACACCTTCTCCAAGGGGATGCAGCAGCGGTTGGGTTTGGCGGTGGCACTGCTGGGAGATCCCCAGCTGGTGTTGCTGGATGAGCCCACGTCGGCCCTGGACCCGGTCGGTCGTCACGACGTCCGCGAGATTCTGCGCGACCTCAGAGCGCAAGGCGTGACCGTGTTTCTCAACTCGCACCTGCTCTCCGAGGTGGAGCAGGTGTGCGACCGTGCGGCCATTGTGGACCGGGGTCAGGTGGTCGCGGAGGGCCGGCTCAGTGATCTGTTGGGAAGGCCCAGGGTGCGGATTCACTGCTCCGGCCTCAGCGCGGATGCGCTGCTGCTTCTCGGTGACCGCGCCCCCTTCGAGCGCGAGGGGGAGTGGCTCATCTTCAACAGCGTGCCCGATGCCGACATCCCCGCGCTGGTGAGCGCGATCGTGGCCGCCGGCGGCCTAATCCACGCGGTGGAGCCGGGAGCGCGGCCACTCGAGGAGCGCTTCCTGGAGCTGGTGGGGAAGCATTGACGGCGACCTGGGTGATTGCGCGGCTCACCCTGACCGAACTGCTGTGGCGGCGGCTGGTGCACGCCCTGCTGGCGCTGACCGGGGTCGTGATCGCGTTGACGGTCTGGGGATTCTCGCGGGTTCCCCATCTGCACCTCGGCGGTCAGCCGCTCACCCCCGGCGAGGTGCAGCTGGCCGCCGCGCAGCTCCTCCTGCTGGTGATGTTCATGTTCAGCTTCGTGCTGGCGCTGAGCTGCGCGTTCGTCGCCGCCCCGGCGATCGCGTCCGACCTCGAGTCCGGCGTCGCCCAGGCGCTGTTGGCACGGCCGCTCCTGCGTTCGCAGCTGTTGCTGGGCCGATGGGTCGGTCTGGTTACCGCGACCGCCGTCTACGCCGCGGGGTCGACCACGATCGTCTTTTTGCTGGTCGACTGGACCACCGGCTACCTGCCGCGGCAGGTCGGAGCGGCGGAGGCCTCCCTGGTGGTCGAGGGGGCCTGCCTGCTCACCCTGGCCCTGGCGCTGAGCACCCGGCTTTCGACCATCACCGCGGCGGTCATATCGGTGATCGCATTCGGAACCATGTGGCTGGGCGGGGTGGCCGGCGCCTTCGGTGAGGTATTCCGCAACCAGGCGATCTCGGACGTGGGGGTGGTGACCCACTTCCTGCTGCCCACCGACGGCATGTGGCGGGCCGCGGTCTTCGCCATCGAGCCCCTGAGCTACGAGGCCGCTGCCGCCCACGGGCTGGGGTCGACCTTCCAGGTCAGCTCGGGTCCGACGATGGGATACCTCGCCTACGTGGCAGTGTGGCTCACCGCTGTGGTGGGCGTGGCGTGGCGTTGTTCAGCTTCAGCCGGCGTGAGGTCTGATTGCCGAGAACCTCGAGCCGCGCGGTCTCAAGATCTAGAACCGGGGTGCGCGCGGCCCAATCTGGCGGGAAGGGAGGGATTCGAACCCTCGGACGAGGTTAAGCCCCGTCACCCGCTTAGCAGGCGGGCGCTTTCGGCCACTCAGCCACCTCCCCAATATGGGTCGCTCCGAGTATAGGCAAACCGAACCGGCCAGTCGGCCCTCACCGGTCGCCGTCCCGACCTCCGCCGCCTACGCCGTCCCTGCGCCCCGGCGGCGCGGTGCTCTTCCAGTTCGCGACCGCCGAACCGGCCGACGATGCACTCAGCTCAGTCCCAGCTCGGCGGCCAGCGGGGTGAGACCGGCCACCACCAAGGGGACCAGCTCCTCCACCTCAACCCCGAGCTCGCTCGACCCCTGCTGGATGTCATCGCGGCTGACGCTGCGTGCGAACGCCTTGTCCTTCAACTTCTTGCGTACCGACGGGTACTGCACCCGCGCCACCTCGCGGCCCGGCTGCACCATGGCGACCGCCATGATGAACCCGGTGAGCTCGTCCAGCGCGAACAGCCACCTGGCCATCGGCAGCTCGCGTGGGACCCCGCTGAAGTTCGCGTGCCCCTGGATGGCGAGCACGACCTCCTCCGAGTATCCGTGCTGCTCCAGGACCGGGCGGCCCCAGAACGGATGCTCATTCGGGTGAGCCTCGTAGTCGAAATCATGCAGCAGGCCGGTGATGCCCCACTCCTCGACATCCCCGCCGATTCTGGCGGCCGCCAGCCGCATCACCGCCTCCACGGCAAGGCCATGGCGGCGAAGGCTATCCCCCTTGGTGTGCTCATAGAGCAGGGCCAGCGCGTCACTGCGGTCAGGCATCACCATCATGAAAGCAGTTCGGTGGTCGCGCCGACAAGCCGAGCTTGCTGGTACGGTTGCGACCGTGCCTGCCACAACCTCCGACGAGCTCTCCGCCAAGGTGACCGAGGAGCGGGTGTGGGGCGACCTGATGGCGCTGGCCGAGCACGTGGAACCGGGGCTTCCAGGCTGGACCCGGAGGGTTTTCACGGACCCGTACCGGCAGTCTCGGACGCTGGTCGCGACCCTGATGGAGCGGGCAGGGCTGCGGGTGAGGCGTGACGCGGTGGGCAACCTCATAGGCGAGCTTGCGGGGACCGACCCGGCGCTGCCCGCCCTGGTCATCGGCTCGCACACCGACACCGTTGCCGGCGGGGGGCGCTTCGATGGCATGGTTGGGGTTGCTGCGGGAGTCGAGGTGGCCCGCTGCCTAGCAGGCTCCTCCCTGCGGCACCCCCTGTGGGTGGTGGACTTCCTCGGCGAGGAACCGAACGACTTCGGCCTGAGCTGCGTCGGGAGTCGCGCCGTGACTGGGCACCTGACCCAAGAACACCTCGGGTTGCGGGATGACTCGGGGCGCACCCTCGCCGATGCGCTGCAGGCCGCGGGCTCAGACCCCGCCAACGTCGCCTCAGCGCGTTGGCATCAGGGGTCGGTCCACGCATATCTAGAGCTCCACATCGAGCAGGGCAGAGCGCTGGAGCAGGCGGGTTCACGGCTGGGGGTGGTGACGGCCATCGTCGGCATCGCCAGGGCGGTAATCGATCTTGTGGGAGCGGCCGACCACGCCGGCACGACCGCCATGAGCGATCGTCATGACGCCCTGGTCGCGGCCGCCGAGGTCGTGCTGGGAGTGGAGAGCCTCGGCCGGCGCGGGAAGGAGGAACGCGGGGTTGCGACCACCGGGAGGATCGTGGTTCAGCCGAACGCGGCGAACGTCATCCCCGCCTCGGCCCAGCTCCTAGTGGAGATGCGGAGCACCAGCGCTAGGTGGTTGCGCGAGCAGGGCGAGACATTGGAACAGGTGGTGGCTCAGGTCGCCAGCGCCAGAGCGGTCGAGGCCGGGGTGGGCTGGCTCTCGCGCGAGCCCCCAGTCCCGTGCAACCCTCGCTTGCGCGAGCTGCTGCGGGGAGCCCTGGACGAGATGGGGGTTACTGCCATGGAGCTGGAGTCAGGCGCCAGCCACGATGCCGCGCACTTGGCGCGGATCGCACCGATGGGGATGCTCTTCGTCCCCTCCCACGGTGGTCGCAGCCACTGCCCGGAGGAATGGACCGCGCCGGACCAGGTGGCTGACGGCACTAGGGCGTTGCTCAGGGCAACCTTGGCGGCGGACCGGGCGCAGCTCTAGTCGTTGGCCTCCACCCGCAGCAGCAGGTGCGAGCCGGACTCGAGCATCCAGGTCAGGGCTTCGGCGGTGACGGCCCCCGCCAGCGCGAATCGGCTGAGGATCAGCGGCAGGTCGTCACCGACTTCCTCCATCCCGATCGACCGGACATGACCGACCACGCTCATCCCCTCCCCAGGGATCATCAACCTGACCCAAGGGTCTTCCCGCCAGCGCTGGGCCTTGAGGCTGAAGGCCGGGGTGAGCAGGTACACGTAGCCCCGCGGGGAGATCGCGAACCACATCCGCACCGAGCCGGTGTGGCCGCGCCCGCGAGACGAGACCAGCACCTCCTCACCGCTTGCCAGCCGCTCCAGGAACGCCTTGGGCAGCGGTGAGGAGGGGGGGTCGCGGTCAGGGGATGGCACGGGTGACCCACACCTCGGTGCGGTACGCCAGCGCCAAATGCCCGCCCGATCTCGCCAGCGCGGCTCTGCCCAGGGCCAGAACTTGCTCTGCCACCTGCTGGCGCGTCCCTGCGTCCAGGATGGCGATGAAGCTTATCGAGGCCACCCGGTCCACCAGCTGCTCCAGCGCCAGCTCCTGGCTGTGCTCGAAGACCCGGCCCAGCGGATCGCCGAAGAGGTCGCTCGCTGCCAGCGCCGCCGCCCACTTCCGGTCCCTGTAGGTGGGCTCGCCATGGCGGTGAGGCTCGACGACCTCTTCGATCGCCGCCCACAGCCGAGCGCTGGTGTCCCGGTGGTTCCAGATCAGCCCCAGAGGGCCGCCGGGGACCAGGACTCGATGGATCTCCCGCAGACTCGGCTCGTCACTGAACCAATGGAAGGCCTGAGCCGCTGTGGCGGCATCAACCGAGTGGGTCTCCAGGCCGGTGGCGGCGGCGGTGGCGGTGACCACCTGGGCCGAGGGCGCGGACCGTTGCAACACGGCCGCCATCTCCGGGACCGGCTCCAGCGCCAACACCGACGCTCCTGTGGCCACCAGCTCCCTGGTCAACTTGCCGGTGCCGGCCCCCAGGTCCAGCACGGTCCGCCCCGGCCCCAGGTCCAGCTGCCCCACCAGCCAGCTGACGGCCGCCGGCGGATAGCCGGGGCGCCCGCGCTCATAGCTCGCCGCCGCGCTGGAGAAACCGGCATAGGCGTGGGGATGCACCGACATCCAGGCCATGCTAGTCATCCATGGCCGAGCGGTCTCCTGGCCACAAGCTACCCCCTTCGCGGGACGATCTCAGGGGCGGATCTCCGGTCGCCGGCTGAACCTGGGTACGACGTCCGTCACCGCGCTGGTGATAGGCACCGGATTCCGTCAGGACCAGTGGGTAGCCGCAAGCCCCCTTCCTCCCAGCCGGGGCCCACTCGGTTGGCACGCCCGCCTGGCCTCCACGACGACAAGCTGGCGACCCCGAGCGGATTCGAACCGCCGATCTCCACCTTGACAGGGTGGCGTGTTGGGCCAGCTACACCACGGGGCCTGAATGGAGCCCCCTCTTCCCGAACGGGCTCGACCGCCCCCAAGGGGGCCTGGCGATTATACGTCTGGGTCCGGGCATTCCCGGCCGCGGCCGATCTGCGTCCCGATAAGATGGACCATTGAAGCAACCGCAAGACGGAGTGGGCGCTGTTGAAGGTAGCGGTCTTTGTGAAGCAGATTCCCGACCCGTCGGGAGCCGGTGCCCTCGACCCGGTCAGCCATCGATTGGTACGGGAGGGGGTGGAGGTGGTGCTGGACCCCGGAGACGCCTACGGGGTCGAGGCCGGGCTGCAGCTGGCCGAGTCCAGCGCCGGCGAGGTGGTCGCGATCTCGATGGGTGGTGAGCGGGCCGTGGAGGTCATCCGCAAGGCCATGGCCATGGGGGCTGCCTCCGGAATCCATCTCCTGGATGAGCGGCTGGCCGGAGCCGATGCCCTCACCACGGCTCGAGTCCTGGCCGCTGCCGTCGCCCACTCGGGAGCCGAGATGGTGGTCGCCTGCACCGAGTCCACGGACGGCTACACGGGCACGGTCCCGGCGGCGGTGGCGGAGCTGCTGGGTTGGCCCTCGCTCACCTTCGCCAAGCACTTGGAGTTAGCCGACGGGCTGGTCCGGATTCATCGCCAGACGCCGCAGGGACATGATGTGGTCGAGGCTGCGCTCCCCTGCGTCGTGACCGTGACCGGGGGGATCAACGAGCCTCGCTACCCCACCCTGAAGGGGATCATGGGGGCGAAGGCCAAGCCCCTGGAGACCCTGGGGCTGGCCGACCTGGGGCTGGATCCCGCGCAGGTCGAGCTCGCACTGGGCCAGCAGGCCGTGATTGCCGTTGAGCGCGCCCCCGAGCGCCAGGCCGGGCGGATCATCGAGGACGACGGCTCCGCCGCCCAGATCATCGCCGACTATCTCGCCGAGTTGAAGGTCATCTGAGATGTCCAAGATCTGGGTCTTCGCGGAGATGGCCGGGGACCAGGTGAGCCCGGTCTCTCTGGAGGTCCTGTCCGGCGCTCGAGCACTGGGGGATGAGCTCGAGGCGGTGGTGCTGGACCCCCAGGCGCAGCGGGCCAAGACGACGCTCGGAGAGTATGGGGCGAGCACCGTTTACCTGGGGAGTGCCCCCGAGTACGGCAACCATGTGGCGCAACCGCACGCGGCTGTCCTCGCGCACCTGGTCTTGGCCCACCGACCGGACCTGCTGCTCTTCGGCGCGACCTACGATGGGCGGGACATCTGCGCCCGGCTCTCGGCTCGCCTAGGGCTCACCGTGGTCGCCAACGCGCTCGCGGTTAACTCCAGCGACGCCGGATTCACCGTGCTCACCTCCATCTTCGGTGCGACCCAAAACGTCACCACCCGAGTCCAGGGTCCGACCCCGTGCGTTCTGGTGCGTCCAAAGTCCTACCCGGCCGAAGCGGTCGCTGGAGGGGAGCCGCGGGTGGTGGAGGTGGCACTCCCCGCCGACGCGCCCCGGGGAGCGCGGAGGCTCGAATCGGTAGTGGCTCCAGCTTCGGGACCCAAGCTGGAGGACGCCCGGGTCGTGGTGAGCGGAGGTCGGGGGCTCCAGGACCCGACCAACTTCCGACTCGTGGAGGAGGTAGCGGAGCTCTTGCACGGAGCGGTCGGAGCCAGCCGGGCTGTCGTGGACGCGGGCTGGGTTCCGTACTCGCGGCAGGTGGGCCAGACCGGTAAGACGGTGAAGCCGGACGTCTATCTGGCGTGCGGGATCAGCGGGGCGATGCAGCACACCGTGGGCATGAAGGGCGCGGCTCACATCGTGGCCATCAACAAGGATCGCGACGCGCCCATCTTCAAACTCAGCGACCTCGGGATCGTCGGCGATGCGGTGAAGGTGCTGCCGGAGTTGAGCGCGGAGCTCAGGGCGCGGGGAGTCGGCTGAGCGTGTCAGCCCGGATGTCGGGCTGGTCGCCTTGAGCGCTCAGCTGGCGTTGCGCGCCGCCGACGGCGCCACGGTGACGCTCGAGCGGTTCCCCATAGTGTTGGGGCGGACCACGCCCGCAGGCGGGGTGCCGGATGTCGACGTCACCCACCTCGATCCGCAAGGCCGAGTGGCGGCGCGCCACTGCGAGCTGTATCCCGAAGCCGAGGGCGTCGGTGTCCGCGACCTCGATACGGCCAACGGCACCTGGATCGATGGCCGCCGGCTTCCATCTGGGGGCTCGGGAGTTCTTCCGGTGGGGGGTACCCTGCGCGTCGCCTCGGTCGAGCTGACCCTGGTCCCCGCCCCGTCCCGCCGTCCCGCGCCCCCTGCGGCCATCCCCAGGGACCCGACGGACTGGCGCGACTCCTTCGTCGCCGGGGAGGTGCCTCCACCCCCATCGTCCCGATCCGGTGAGCTCTCACTCGTCGCCGAGCCGGGCTTGGACTGGGCCCCTGACCTCACCGGGGCACCACCGGTGGCACGAGTTCATCTGGAACAAGGCGCTTCCTCGGTGCGCATCGTGGCGGGGGCTCCCCTGACAGTCCACCGCCCCGGCTCCACCACCTCCCAGGGGCCGCCTCTGTCGGCGTCCGACGTGGACGAACTCCAGGTCGCCGCCCGTGCGGTCCTCGGACTCGGAGAGGACGCCAGCTCCGGCTGGGGGTATGTCGGTGACCTGGCCATCGACTTCGCCGCAGCTCCGCCCGCCCGCCGGGCGACGATGGGGGTCACCTCCGTCCCGCCTCCCACAATCACCGACGGCATTCGCCGAGCGGTGGGCGACTGGGTGGCGGCGGGCGGCGCGGCGCTGTTCGCCGGGCGAAACCCAGGTCGCGTGCTGCGGGATTTCGCGGAGTCGCTGCGCCGCTGCGGCCTGCGCCCGTGGCTTCTCGCCGACACTGACGAGCCCGGGTTCCCGGGCGGGTGGGGCGAGCTGTCGCCGGCGGACGAGGCGTCGATGGCGATCGCCATGGCGGCCGACCCGCTGGTGATGGCGGGCGTCGCCGACTCCGAGCTGGCGACGGTGCTCCGAGCGCTGCCGCGGTTGGCGGGAGGCACCGTCATCGCCGTGGAGGCGGCTTCGCCGGAGGCCGCCCTGGACCGCTGCTGCCGCCTACTCGGAGCCGAGGGGAGTGGCGAGCCCACTCAACTTGCGCGTCAGCGGGAGGAGGTGGTGCGGCGACTGCCACGGATGCTGAGCTGGGAACCCGGCGGCCAGACCCGCTGGCGTTCGGTGCAGGTCCGGACGGGAGACTCCAGCTGGTCGATCACTGAATTTGAGGGCTCTTAGCGCTTGGCCGCACCGAAGCTGCCCGCTCCCACCTCAGGACCCTCGGTGGCCAGCTACATCGCAGTCTGCATTTTGGTCGCGGCGGTGGTGCTCGTGGTCCTCTACGGGTCGGGGGTGGTATTGCCCAGTGGTTTACACGCCTTCCGGGACGTGCTGGGGATACGATCGCGGTAAGCAGCCGCGAGCGCGCACAATGGCACCATGCCGGTGCTGTTGCTCAACGCCTCCATGCAGCCCCTCAACGTGATCAGCCGCCGCCGCTTGGTGGTGCTCTTGACCAAGGAGCGAGTGGCTTTCTTCGACGACGCGGATCGGGCGGCGGTGGAGTGGGAAATCAGCCAGCGCCGTCTGGGCGAGGGCGTGATCGTGGTCCGTTTGCTGCGCAACGTGATGGTGCCGCGCCGTCTCATCCGCGCCAACCGGCGCAACCTGCTCCTGCGCGATGACCACACCTGCCAGTACTGCGGGCTCCGGGCCGGTCCCGCGGAGCTGACCATCGATCATGTGATTCCGGTGTCGCGCGGAGGGGATCCCAACAGCTGGGAGAATCAGGTCGTGGCCTGCAAGCGCTGCAACGGACGCAAGGCCAACCATCTTCCGGAGGAGGTCCACCTCCGCTTGGCCCGTCCACCGCGGCCGGTCGTGCAGGAGTATGCCCATCTCCTGCTGCTGCGCCACCCCGAGGTCAGATCCGCCTACGAAACCCTGATCCGCTCGGTGGTCCCCCTCCCTTTGCAGGAGTCGGCGATCAGCGGTCGTGGGAGTCTGCGGCAGGCGCTCGGCTAGCGCATCCCCGCGCCCGAGGGATCAGTCAAGAGCCTGCGGCAGGTGGAGCGGCGGGCGGTCGAGATGCCGGGCGGTGGCCCGGCCCGAGGCGTTGATGCGGTCCACGATCTCGCTGGCGATCGCGACGGACCGATGCTTGCCGCCGGTGCAGCCCACCGCCACTCGAAGCACCGAGCGACGCTGGGCCTGGTAGAGGTCGAGCAGGTCGAGCAGCATGGGCAAGAAGCCCTCGATCAGGCGTTGGGCCCCGGCCTGCTGCATGATGTGGCTGCGAACCAGCGGGTCACGACCACTCCGCTCGCGCATCCCGGGGATCCAGTAGGGGCTGTCGAGAAAACGGGTGTCCAGCACCCAGTCCGACTCCTCGGGGAGGCCATCCCGGAATCCGAAGGTGAAGCAGTCCACGCGCACCATCGCGCGATCCCGCCAGTCATCGAGGAGTTGTGCCAGGTAAGCCTTGGTCGATGCGTTGAGCCCCAAGAGGTGGCGATGCGGTTGGCGAGTGGGCGGCCGCAGGGCTGCTCCCGTGGGGCTACCAACCTGCACCAACCAGTAGCGGACCTGACGATCGTCCAACTCGCGGCCCAGAGTTGGATTGAAGCGTTCACTCACCATCAGGGCCAGGTCGGGAGAGGACCCAAGCCGTGCCTTCAGGTGCGGCTCCAGCGCCGGAGCCGGGACATCGGCCGGCTCAACCGCGAATCCCGCGTGGGCCGCGAGCTCCTCCAATTCCTCTCGGAAGCGCTCCTCAGTCAGGATGAGGACCAAAGACAAAGCCAGCTCTCCATGGCGGCCGTCGGCCGGGACCGCACAGCTCGGATCCGGCAGCAGGTGGGCCTCCCCGTCCACCCCTGCCCCGATGCTGACATTCTGGCAGATCCGGGGTGGAGACCGGTTCGAGATGGATCACGGTGAGCAGCGCATGGGCGCGACGGGCGGCTCAGGGGTTCCGCCGCAAGTGCCGGTGC
This sequence comes from Candidatus Dormiibacterota bacterium, assembly GCA_027319585.1. GTDB lineage: Bacteria > Chloroflexota > Dormibacteria > Aeolococcales > Bog-877 > AG-12. The sequence continues at coordinate 11,931 of DAHVMY010000003.1, forward strand.
CCCGCTCGAGGTGGTGGACTCGTCTCGATCGCGCAGCAGCACCGGCAGCCCTTCCTGTCTGGATCCCGCCCATCGGTGCCGGGCCAGCGACCGAATGACCAAAAGCCGTCCCGATTCCGGCGACTTCATCGCCGCCGCATCCAGCGTCGTGTCCAGACAGTTGGCCGTGGCTCTGGGTGGTGGCATCCCGGTGCGGAGCACGCGCCACCGGCGCGGTCACCTCGAGACGGTCGGTGTGGGGTGGGCACGGGTAACAGGCTGGGCGATTCGGCGCCGGCAGAGGCCGGTCCGTCCCGCCCAAGCTGCCGGCGCCGGACGACACACAGGCCGGGTTGGGTTGCGGGAGCAGGATCGGTCGCCGCACCTGGGACGCGGGCCAAATGCTCAGATGCTGGGCTGTCCGTCCTTCAGCCGGTAGACCGAAACGTGTGACGTGGACTCGTCGGTGAATTGCCCCCCCGACCAGTCGGCGTTTCGCGACTCCAGTTCAAAGCCGGCAAGCTCTCCCATGAGGTCGAGCTCCGCCGGCCAGATGAATCGATGAGAGCTGCGCTCGACTCGGGCCTCGCGGCCGGCGGTGAAGGTGAAGTGATGGGAAACGAGATGCTGTTGGACCACGTCGTAGGTATCGACGCCGATGTACCCGGGGTCTGACTGGAAGACCACGGCCGACTGGCCCGGCGGCAGCCGGCGCAGATCCGGCACCATCAGCTCGATGACGAAGCAGCCCCCCGGGACGAGGTGCCGGGCGGCATTGCGAAAGCACGCCACCTGTTCGACCTGCGTCAACAGGTTCGAGATGGTGTTGTAGACCAGGTACACCAGCGCGTAACTCCCAGGCGCTCGGGTCGTGGCCATGTCGCCCACGACGACCGGGATCGTGAGCGCATCGACCTTCTTCCGGAGTTCGTCGATCATCGGTTGGGAGAGTTCGATGCCGGTGACCAAGACTCCCCGCTGCCGAAGTGGCACCGCAACACGACCGGTCCCGATCGCGAACTCAAGGGCTCTCCCGCCTGCTGCCAGGTCAGCAAGGCGGTTGACGGTTGGAGCCAACACCTCCGGAGCGAACACTCCCTCGCCCGGCGTGTCATATGTTCGCGCGGTATCCGCGTCCCAGACATCCGCCGGCTGCATTCCGGGGATGGTACCAGGCCGACCTTTAGCTTTCGGACCACTTGAGTCAGTGGCGAAGCAGACTTGAGCGACCCGGAGAGCGCTCCCAGTCGAGGAAGCAATGGCTCCATTGGTATCGGCGCAATCCCGGCGGATTGGGGCTTTCGGCTCTGTGCTTGCGCATCATCCTTGTCGGACCCGCAAGCAGAACTGGACGCGGTTCATCGGGCGGTCGGCCCAGCGCTGCAGTGGTCGGTCAGACGTTTCCGGCCCTCGCATGCGAACTGCATCGGTGAAGTCTCGCAGGGGGGCGTTCGCCGCGCGACTCATGACCGGTCGATGCGTTTCATGGGCGCCAGCTGCCGCGGGTGAGGTCAATCGATGAGAGCTGCGCTCCCCCCCGGGCCCCGTCGCCGCCGCCGAAAGTGCAGTGCCGAGCAACGAGAGGCGGACAGACCACATCGTGCATGGCGATGCCAGTGTACCGCGGTCTTGAGCAGTGGCTGAACTCTGCGGTGGAGATCAGACTTGCAGTGGCCGCGCCCCATGCGACATGGTTGTGCGTCCTGTGCCTTGGACAAGAGTCGGTCTGCCCCTGCGCGAGCGGGACTTTAGCCTGCTCTGGTCTGGACGATTCGTGTCCGGCCTCGGTGACGGCGTCTTCACGGTGGCAGTCGCCCTGGAGGCGCTTCGGGTCGATCCCCAGCCCGTCGGCCTGGCCTACGTGCTGGCGGCGCGGGCGGTCCCGAGCGTCGTTTTGTCGTTGCTCGGAGGGGTTGTTGTGGACAGGGTTAACAGAAGGATCGCCCTCATCCTCTGCGACCTGGTCCAGGGCGCGGCGGTGTTGGCGGTCGCTCTGTTGGCCCTGCTGCACCTGATCACGCTATGGCAGATGATTCTCATGGCGCTGGTCTTCGGTACCGCGGACGCCTTCTCGGGGCCGGCCTTCCTGGCGCTGGTGCCGGAGATCCTGCCGGCGGAGGCACTAACCCAGGCGAACGCTCTGAACAGTGCCGGCAGCGAACTCTCGGTCAACCTCATTGGCCCAGCTCTTGGAGGCCTGGCCGTGGCTCTGGTGGGCACCGTGGGTGCGTTCGCCTTCGACGCTGCCAGCTTCCTGATCTCCGCCACGGCGCTGGGCGCCCTCCGCCACCGCGCCACCGCGCTCTCAAGCGGTAAGTCCATGGTGGCTGAAGCTCGGGAGGGCATTCGTTTCATCACCTCCCGGCGCTGGCTCTTCCTGCTCCTCATCGGCGCCGCGATCGCGAACCTAGTCGGCATGGGTCCTTATTTCGTGCTCCTGCCGATTCTGGTGCGGCACGTCCTCCATGCCACCCCGCTCGCGCTTGGTCTGGTCTACGCCAGCGCCGGAGCAGCAGGGGTCGTCGCCTCCATCGTGGTGGCCCGCCTGGGTTCACCCAGGCACCTTCTGGAGGTGATGTGGGTGGCGTACAGCACCTCCGGACTGCTGCTGGCTCTAGTCGCACTCGCACCCAATCCTGGGCTGGTGGCGCTACTGGTCGCGGGTTCTGCGGGCCTGGTGGTGTACGGCGACGTCCTCTACTTCACCAAACTTCAGACCTCTGTACCGCTGGCGCTGATGGGCAGGGTGTCCTCGGCGTCGTACTTGATGGTGGGGACCCTAACGCCGCTGGGAATGCTGCTCGGCGGGGTGGCGGCAGCCACGGTGGGGGCGAGAGAGGCGTTCTTGCTCAGCGGTGTCCTCGCGGCGCTGTGTGGGCTGGTTCTGTTCATCCCAGGCGCTCGAGTCCTGGAGCGAGCGCCCGGTCCCGCCTGAGCGGAACTTGGGTTGAGCCCCCGGAGTCATCCCCCTGGACGCAGCTTCTGGGCGATTTGTGCCAGCGATGGACAACGTGGCGACTCCACCCCGCAGCGGCCGGTCGACCTTTCTCGTGGGGACGCTCCTGTGCGTTGTCAAGCGGCGCATACGGGTTCTTGGGTGGAGAGGAGCCCCCGGTACACCTCTCGGGCGATCCAACGCTTCAGGCCGGCGATGTTCTCCTGATTGGAGAGGCGGTCGTGGATGCGCCGCACCATGTGATCCCCATTCGGCTGGTGGGAGGCAAGCGGCACCATGACAATGTGGCGGAGAGCCGGCTTCGCTTGAGGATCGCCACCGCGGGTGAGGCGGCGCCGGCCGGTGGTCTTGACGGATGACCCCGTCCCGCGATGGATCCAGGACCAGGCTCAGATGGCGCCTTGCGCTCTCGGGGCGGGACCACCTTTCGGCACAAGCCTGGATTGCCAAGTCACGGATTGCCAGGTTCGAGCCCAGCCCGCCAGGCCGCCAACTTGCCCTCTCAGCACGGAACCCGTTGGTTACGGCCAGCATCCGCGGAGGCGGCGTCTGCCCCAAAAGCCTGCGCCCGGTACCTGGTCGAGCCACCCGGCTTCCCTCCGAAGCTGTGAGGGACGGTCGCCTGGCTCGCGGCTCAGGGCGGCGGAGTCACCAGATGGACCGAGGGAAAGTACGTTTGATATCGAGCCCCGTCCCTTGTCAGCAGCCGGTACCCGCACACGGCCGCATGCGCGCCGATATAGAAGTCCGGGAGTGGCGAACGCCGTTCTCCGCCTCGTCTGCGATAGGCGAGGAAAGCCCTACCGACGATGAACCCGGCTTGGTAGGGGAGCGGTTCGCGGGCGAAGTCGATTTCGGGAACGGCGTCATCCAGATCTTCGATCCGGTCGAACCCGGCTGAGATCTCCGCATAGATTATCGGGTTGATCGCCAATCGGCCCTCTTCGCGGGCCCGGGCAACGGCTTGCCCGGACCAGGCCGCCCACGCGGGGTCGTCCGTCAGGATGTCGAGCAGGACACTCGAGTCCACCAACGCGACGGGGCTCTGGACCCGAGCCGTCTCCAGGTCGGGTGACTCATTCACCACGCAGCAGCTGGAGCAGCTCGTCCGTGCTCATGGCAGTGCTGGCGCGGCCACGCATCCTGTTCACGAGTCGCTGTCCACGAGTCTGGCCAGGATCGACCGGGACGATGCGTAGCTCATGCCCGGCCTCGACGACGTTCACCTCGTCTCCCTCACGGAGGCCATGCTTCTCCCTCAAGGGAGCAGGGATCGTCACTTGCCCTTTGCTATTGAGCCGCATCTCCTCTCCTGACACGTAATACCAGTAGTAAATCCTACCAAACGCTGTCCCCTGTGGTTGGATAGCAGTCCCCCCCACGGAAGAGTGCTCGGGTCCCCCCATCGGCACCCGAGCACCGCCCAGACGCCTCCTGCGGGGATTCGCAAGCGTCGGGAGCCGCTCCGCGCGGAGTGCGGCAGCACGTCCTGAGATCAGAAACGGTCGGCCCGGTGGGACTTGAACCCACGACCTGAGCTTTATAAGAGCCCTGCTCTAACCAACTGAGCTACGGGCCGTCCCAGGCAAGAATAGGCTCAACTGCAGCCGTGGGGTCCTAGAATGGAGGCGGTGCCGCGGATCGACCAAGGCGTCTGGCTCGACGCGCAATACCGTGACAGCCGGAATCTGGCGAGCCGCCAGCGGCTGCACCAGGTGGCCTCGACGGCGAAGACCCCCTGGCAGAGGTTCGTGTTTCAGCGTCTGCTGGTAGCCGGCTGCCGGGGCCCCGTTCTGGAGGTGGGCTGCGGCCCGGCCCAACTTTGGACGGAAAACGCCGACCGGATCCCTGCGGGGTGGCGGATCACCCTCACTGACCGATCCGCCGGGATGGTCACCGCCGCGAGAGCTGCCACCAGCGCCCTTGACGCGTCGATCCACGTCCAGGGCGCTGAGGTCACCGCCCTCCCCTTCGCGGACGGCTCCTTCCACCTGGTGATCGCCAACCATATGCTCTACCACGTCGCCCAACGCCAGCTGGGCCTGGCTGAGATCGCCCGGGTTCTTGCCCCCGGGGGTGCGCTGGTGGCGGCGACCAACGGGCCGGCCCACATGGCCGAACTGCATGACCTTCTCCAGCGGGTGGGTCTGCGCGCTGAGGCGGCCCGCGCCTCCTCCGGCTTCGACCTCGTGAATGGGCCAGGCCAGCTCAAACCTTGGTTCACGGCCATCCGAGTGATCCGCCACCGCAACCAGCTTCGGGTTGCGGATCCCTCGCTGGTGGTCGACTATGTCCGGTCGCTGGGCGGGGGAGAGCTCCCGGCGGGCGCTGAAGCCGAGATCCGCGGGCGGGTCGCGGGCACGGTGGCCGAACGCGGTTGCTTCTCGATCCGCCCTGAGTCCGGGCTGATAGTGGCGAAACGCCGGCGGCGATTGCCCAGCCGCCATAGGGCGGCCAGCTCAGCGCTGGGGGACCACCAGGTTCACCTGGCGATCCGGGACCACGAACACCTTGGTTGGGGTGCTGCCATCGAGCAGTTCCTGGATGCGCTTCGATCCCAGGGCCCGGCGCCGAAGCTCGTCCTCTGAGAGCCCGGGAGGGACGTCCATCTGGTCTCGCTTCCTGCCGTTGATGGAGATGACCACCACCACCTGATCCCGGGTGAGCATGTTCTGGTCGACGGTGGGCCAGGGCTGCTGGTGCACCGAGTAGGGGTTTCCCAGCCTCTCCCAAATCTCCTCCGCCGCATGGGGACAGAAAGGGGCCAGCAGCAGTGCCAATGTCTCCATGGCCGGTCGAGGCACCGGCGGGGCGGCCGCCTGGAGGTGCTTGACGAAGGTCATCATCGCGGCGATGGCGGTGTTGTACTTCAATTCCGGAGTGTCCCGGGTGACATCGCGGATGCAGCGATTCCGGGCCCGCGCCAATTCCAGTGGCTCGACTTCCGCAGTCCCCGGTGCCTCCACCTGTGCGAGCAGGCGGAATACGTGGTTCAGGAACCGCTGGGGGCCATTGATGCCGGTGTCGCGAAAGTCCCCGCCCTCCGAGAACGGTCCCATGGCAAGCAGGTAAAGCCGAAAGGCATCCGCGCCGAATCGCTCGATGTACTCGTCCGGCACCACCACATTGCCGCGTGACTTGGACATCTTGGCGCCGTCCTTGGTGATCATGCCGTGCGCCCGAAAGCGCTTGAACGGCTCGTCGAAGTCAAGCCAGCCGAGGTCATGGAGCGCCATGGCGATGAAGCGGGAGTAGAGCAGGTGCAGCACCGCGTGCTCATTGCCCCCGATGTAGGTGTCGACCGGTAGCCAACGCCGGGTGAGCGCGCGGTCGAAGGCGACATCGTCGCGGTCCGCTGACGGGTAACGCAGGTAGTACCAGGCGCTGTCGAGGAAGTTGTCGGAGACATCGGTCTCGCGCTTGGCGGGTCCCCCGCAAACCGGACAGGTGGTGTTGTAGAAATCTGGGTCGCGTGCCAGTGGGGACTCGCCCGTCCCCAGCGGTCGGAAGTCGTCGATGTGGGGGAGCAGCACCGGCAGCTCCGACTCGGGAACCGGGACCGCCCCGTGGACCGGGCAGTGGATGGCGGGAATCGGTGGCCCCCAGTAACGCTGCCGCGAGATGCCCCAGTCCCGCAACTTGTAGGTGATCTGGCGTTGCCCCAGTCCCTGCTCGGTGAGCGCCGCGACCACCATCTCCCGAGCCGGATCCGGCGCTCCCAGGCCGTCGAACGGACCGCTGTTGATGAGGGTGCCCGAGCCGCTGTGAGCGCCGTCCCGGGACTCCCCGGTGACGACCGGGATGATGGGGAGCTCAAACGCAGTGGCAAACGCGTGGTCGCGCTGATCATGGGCAGGAACCGCCATGATCGCCCCGGTGCCGTAGTCGGAGAGCACGTACTCGGCCGTGAAGAGCGGGATCTCCGCCCCGGTCAGGGGATGGCGGGCGTTGCGTCCCAGCGCGAGGCCCTGGGGTTGGTCGCTGTCGTTGCGCACTCCCGCGATGCGCCGACGCGCCGCCTCGGCGACGTAGTCGGCAACGGCGGCCCGCCGCTCCGGTGACGCGAGGGAGAGGGTACGCGGGTGATTGGGTGCGAGCACCATGAAGGTGGCACCGAAGATGGTGTCCGGCCGGGTGGTGAAAACTCGCAGCGGCTCCTGCCCCTCGATGGGGAAGTCGATGTGTGCCCCTTCGCTGCGGCCGATCCAGTGCCGCTGCAGGAGCTTGGTGCTCTCAGACCAATCCAGCCAGTCCAGATTCGCCAACAGCTTGTCGGTGTAGGCGGAGATGCGCAGGAACCACTGCTCCAGCTCCCGCTCGACGACCAATGTTCCGCAGCGCTCGCAGGTCCCGTCCCCCATCACCTGCTCATCGGCCAGCACCGTGAGGTCGGTGGGGCACCACTTGACGTTGCGCCGAGCCCGGTAGGCGAGTCCGCCCTTCCACAGCTGCAAGAACAGCCACTGGGTCCAGCGGTAGTAGCGTGGATCGGTGGTGGCGACCGTCTTGCTCCAGTCGAATTGCCCGCCCAGCCGCTCCAGCTGTCGGCGGAAGTTGGCCACATTGCCGGCGATCAGGTCGGCGGGATGCCGGTTCACCTTGAGGGCGAAGTTCTCACTGTGAATCCCGAAGGCGTCGAACCCCATCGGTTCGAACACCTGGTGGCCCTGCATGCGCTGGAAGCGACCGTGGGCATCGGCTCCGGCGAAGGCGTACATGTTGCCCACGTGCAGCCCTTCCGCCGAGGGATAGGGGAACATCATGAGGTTGTAGTACGGATTCGGAGCGGTCAGCAGGTCAGGCTCATAGATGTGGCTACCCTGCCAGCGCTGGCGCCACTTCATCTCCAGGGCAGCGTGATCGTATTCAGAGGGCATCGTGGGATTTGATGATACTGGCCGGAGTTGGCGTCACTGTTCGTCTATACTCCGGGACTCCGGACCTGCGGCCGCCAGCGGTGATGGGATGCCGGCGGTGAGTTCGCTGTCGGCCCAGGGGCAAAGGAGGAGAGTTCGTGGCTGAGGCACAGGCCCAAGAGGGGAGTCGCTCCCAGCGCCGACCCCGCTCGAGGGCCAGAGTCAAACGCCAGCAGCGGCGCGGCGGCCTGGGGTGGGGGCTGTCCCGGGGAGTGTTTGGGCTGTTCGCGTTGGTGGCCCTGGGTCTGCTCGCAGCGGGCCTGCTGGCGGCGCGGTTCACGATCTTTGCCAGCAACGGCCCTCCTGCCCACCGGGCCGCGCGGCTCGCCCCCTCAACGACCCCTGCCGCATCTGTCCCGATCGGAAGTCCTGTGGACGGCACCATCCTGGCGGTCTCGGTGGCGCAGAGTCTGATTGGAATTCAGCCCGCCTCCGGCTCACCGGTCGAGGCCACGGTCACCGCCACTTCCAAGCTGACCCGAGGCGGCCGGCCGGCGACCCTCGGCAGCCTCATCCCAGGAGAGGCCGTGATCGTCACCTTCGCGGTGGGTACCCACCAGACCCTGGTCGTGGCTGAGCTCCAGGACATCGAGTCGGTGCCCACCAACACCCCGAGCCCCAGCTACTCAGCCTACGCTCCACCGCCCTACTACCCGTCCTCGGCTCCGACGCCCAAGCACAAGAAGGATCACAAGTCGAAGCTCACCCCGCCTCCGATAGGGCCGTCCGCGCCCCCGCCCCCCTCCCCGTCCAGCGCTCCCTCCCCAGGCTGAGGGGCGGTCGAGCCCCTACGGAGCACCCGGATCAGGGCGCCGGGATGGGGACGGTGATCTCGATGCCGTTGCGGGCGAGGATCTCCAGGGGGGCGCGCTGAGACACCCGAAGGATCTCCTCGATGTCCAGTCCGCTGCCCTGCAGCAGCTGTCGCTGTCGCTCGGAGGTCAAAAGGGCCTCAGGCCGATGGGCATCCGAATCGAGGACCAGCTTGGCGCCGACCAGGGCCGCGATCTTGGCCACGTGTCCGTTGGTCATTCCATGCAGACCGGCCGCACTGATCTCCAGGTGGATGCCCTGTTCCCGGGCCGCTTCCGCAGCTTCCTCCGTGATCAGCCCGGGGTGGCCCAGGATGTCCACGTCACGACAGCGGGCGGCGGCGAGGTTCAGCCCTGGCTGGGGGAAGTCCCCGATGGTCTCGCCGTGGACCACCACGAGCCGGGCGCCCAGGGAGCGCGCCCGGGCCGCGACCCGAGCGACGCGATCCGGAGCGACTCGGGTCACCTCCACTGCGGGGACAGCGGGGAGGTCCAGCTCACGGGTCACCTGCAGACACGCCGCCACGATCTCTGGGACCCGGCGTTCAACGGTCGCCTCATCCACGTGGTCGCTGCAGACGTAGGCGGAGTACCCGTTCTGCTGGCAGCGCCGGGCCATCTCCATCGGAGCTGCATGGCCATCGGAAATCGAGGTGTGGGTGTGGAAGTCAAAGAGGGCCATGGCTCCAGCTTAGACCAAGGGGAGCGATCCCCGGTCGCCCGGCCCCATCGAGCCCGCCGCGGCACGGGCGAGTGCCGGCTTCTTGGGCGGCTGCGGCCGAACGGGCCCGGAGGCGACAGGACACCCCTCAGCCCCCGCCATGACCCGGGATCGCCTGACCTTCTCAGCCGGTGCGGGTAGGGCGTCGAGTGCGGGAAGCCGCCACCGCCAGGACCACCCCGTCGCGCAGCCCGCGCTCCGTCACCGTGACCCCTTCGCCCTGATAGCGCTCCAGCAGCCCCGAGAGGATGATCAGGCCCCCAGCCATCAGTCTGGCCCGGCGCCCGCTGAGGCCGGTTTCCGACGCCAGCTGGTCGCTGGGGCGAGTGAGGACCAACTCCAGGGCCTGAGCGATCTGGCTGCGCGTGAGAAATTGCCAGGCCGCGCCGACCTCGGGCCGGAGCGCATCACCGTCCTCTTCGGAGGCCGGGGGTCGCAGCCCGAGTACTACCGGGACGTTGGAGGCCGTGCCCCCGGTGGCCAGCAGATGGTTGAAGGGGTCGGCCCGCGGAGCTCCCTCCAGCATCATCGACACGCGGGCGGCCGCGTGCGCCTGCTGCTGGCTGGTGGGCGGATCAGCGGCCCCCACCATGGTCAGCAGCTGGTCGGAACCCAGCTTGAGGCTCACCCCCTGCTGGGGGCGCGTGCCCACTCCGCGAACCACCTCGGTGCTGCCCCCGCCCACATCCGCCACGATCGCGGGCTCTCCGGCCTGCACCTTGAAGGCGGTGGCGCCGAGGTAGCTCAGGCGGGCCTCCGCCTCCCCGGTCAGGATCCGGAGCGTCCGCCCCGTCGCCTCCTGAACCGAAGCCACCAGCTGCTGGGAGTCGGCACAGTTGCGCACCGCCTCGGTGGCCACCATTCCGATCGCTTCCGCGCCGTCATCTCTGGCCATCTCCACCATCGCCCGCACCGACTCGGTCACCGTGGCCGTGAGGACCTCACCCAGCCGTCCCCGAGCCGCGACCTCATGGCCAAGGTTGACCATCTCCACATGGTGCAGCCTTCTCGTCAGCCCCTCCGGCTCGAGCGACGCCACCAGCAGATGGATGGTGTTGGAGCCGACGTCAATCGCGGCCAGGCGCTGGCTCAGAGCTGTTCATCCTCATCTTCGGTGGGCTCCAAGCGGACCAGCACCTCGCCCCGGGGACTCACCCGGACGTCGAAGTGGCGAACGAAGATTGCGTCCGACACCGGGGATATGCCGGTCCGGACGTCGTACGGTTCGCCGTCCAAGGGGCAGGTGACCACGTAGCCGCGCAACTGGCCCTCACCGATCGAGCCGCCACTGGCGCAGGCGTTCTCCAGGGCGTGATACACCCCATCGGTGTTGAACACGGCGATCTCCACGCCATCAGCGTCGACCACCCTGCCTGTGCCGGCGGGAATGTCAGCTGCGTTGCAAACGGGGACGAAGTCGGCCAACGCCGCGATTATGCCGAATCTCACCCCTCCTTCACCGGAGTCGTCACCCCGACGGGCGCGGCGGACCCGGTCGAGCCGGCCGCCGGAGCCGATCTCGTACCGCAAACGGGCTGCCGAGCGTCGAGGCAGCCGTGCGCTTGGAGGGCGGGGCGGCTCGATCAATCTGCGATCATTGGACCCGTGGATGACTTGGAACTGACCGCCAGGGTGCGGGGTGTGGTTGAGTCCGGCCCTGGGGCCGACAGCATCTTCGTCACCCGGCCGACCCCTGAGGTGGTGGTGGTGCAAGCCCATCCCTCGTCCAACTACGTTACGGTGCTCACCTCTTCCTTGCGGGCAACGCTGGCGGATGCCATCCGGGGGTGGCTGCCAGAGGTCGAACAGGTCAGGTTTGACCCCCACCATTGACCGGGAGGCCGAGAGCAGGCCCGAGCCACCGGCCCCTGCGGTGCCACCGGCCGGGGAACTCATGGGACCGGTCGAGGTGGCGGCGCGGCTGGGGGTCAAACCCCAGGTGATCGTCAACTGGATTCGCGAGGGCCGCGCTCATCCTTCGGCCGAGGACACCATCGGCCGACTCCGTTTCACCGAGCAGGATGTCGAGGAGCTCCGAGCCGGGCTGGGCCGAAGGCGAGTGCCTCCGGCCCTCGCCCCGGGCGCCAGCTCGGATCGGCAGCCCCAACCAAGCCAAGGAGAGTAGCCAGTGCAAGCCACCGCCATCTCGACCGACGTGACCAAGATCGACGCGGACTGCCTGATCGTGCCCTATCTTCAGGGAGAGGCCCTAGGCGAGCATGGCCGGAAGATCGATCGCGCGTTGGGTGGGGTGTGGCAGGGGATGCTGGCCGCCGGCGAGGCAACCGGCAAGTTCCCCGAGCGCAAGCTGATGCCCAGCCTGGGCCGGCTCGCCGCACCTCGGGTGCTGTTCCTCTCCCTGGGGAGGGCCGATCAGCTCGACGGGTATCGCTTGCGCAATGCCCTGCAGTTCGCGGCCCGCGATCTGCGACCGTACTGCTCGCGAGTTGCGGTGGTGGTGGACGGCAATGTCCGCGAGGCGCTGGCGGCACCGGTGACCGGTCAGACCTCGCAATCACCAGCCCGCGCCATCGCCGAGGGCGTGGGCCTCGGCAACTACCACCTGGGAGAGTTCAAGAAGGCCGAGTCCACCGCCCAGATCACCGAAGTGCTGGTGGTCGGCCTGGGCACCGGGTCGGACCTGGCCCAGGCGCTGGCCGCTGGCGCCCGGCTGGCCGACGCGACCAATGCCACCCGGATACTGCAGTGGCGGCCCAGCAACCATCTCACCCCGACCGACTTCGTCCATGTGGCCGAGCGGGTCGCCAAGGATGGGGGTCTCAGTCTCAAGGTGATGGACCGTCCGGAAATGGAAAAGCTCGGCATGGGTGCGCTGCTGGCCGTGGCGCGCGGCTCCCACCAGCCTCCGAAGCTGATCGCACTGCGCTACCGGCCGCGCGCCTCGGACCGCAGTGGAAGGGTGCTCGCCCTGGTGGGCAAGGGAATCACCTTCGACACCGGAGGCATCTCCCTCAAGCCGAACCCGGGAATGGTGACCATGAAGTCGGACATGAGCGGGGCCGCAGCGGTCGTGCAGGCGATCAGCGTGATCGCCAAGACCGAGCCGCACATCGAGGTGATGGCGGTCGCACCGCTGACGGAGAACATGCCGGGGGGAGGTGCCACCAAGCCCGGGGACGTGGTCACGGCGATGAATGGCAAGACGATCGAGATCAACAACACCGATGCGGAGGGGCGGTTGGTGCTGGCCGACGCGATCTGCTACGCCATCAGCCAGGGAGCCACGCATGTGGTTGATGTGGCGACCCTGACCGGGGCGGTTTCGATCGCGCTCGGACACCCGGTCACCGCCGCCATGGGCAACAGCCCCGACCTGGTCGCCGCGGTGCGGTCCGCCGCCCTGGAGGCAGGCGAGCGGGTCTGGGAGCTGCCCCTACTTCCCGAGCACGACGTGGCTTTGACCTGCGACATCGCCGACATCAGGAACACGGCTGGGATCCCCGCCGCGGGAACCATCAACGGCGCCATCTTCATCCGCGAGTTCGTCAGCGACCACCCCTGGGTGCACCTGGACATCGCGGCCTCCTCATACCATGCCGAGCCACTGCTGACCCCCCTGGTGCCCAAGGGACCGACCGGGGTCATGACCAGGACCTTGGCCCACCTGCCGTTCCACCTCGGCTGAGCTCGGCCGGACCGCGAGCTCGCTCCGCTTGGGTCAGGGAAGCGTCGACTCAGGGTCGCACAGCCCGAACTCCGGCCCGGCGTCAGTCTGCTGCCGCCACACCCGCCCCTGCTTTTCCAGGCGCAGGCAGTGAGCCAACACGGTCTTGGCAGCCGCGGCCCAGACCTCCCTCGGATATTCGGAGTAGAGGTGCGGCACCAGCTGCTCCGGGCGCGCCGGGCCGCGTCCCAGGGCTGCGAGGATCTGCCCCTCTCGCTCCAGACGGTGATCGATCAGGCGGCGGACGGCCTCCTTCGGGTCGGCTATGGGGTCGCCATGCCCGGGCAGGAGCATTCGCGCCGGCAGCGAGTTGACCCTCGCCAGCGAAGTGAAGTAGTCGTCCATGTCCCCGTCCGGGGGCCAGATCACGCTGGTGGTCCCCGCCAGCACGTGGTCGCCCGTGAACAGGATGGCATCGCGAGCCGCGTAGAGGCAGATGTGGTCGGACGCGTGCCCGGGCGTGTGCACCACTGACAGCTCACAGCGTCCGGCCAGCACTCGGTCACCGTCGTGAAGGGGAAGGTCAGACAGCTGCTGGGCCCGGGTGTGGAAGAGCGCCAGCGGCGCCCCGGTCAGACGGCTTAGCTCCCGAGCTCCCTCGACGTGGTCCTCGTGGTGATGGGTGCAGACCAAAGCGGTGATCCGCCCCATCCGCCCAGCGGTCGCCACGATCCTGCTGAGGTGCTCCATCTGGAGCGGGCCCGGGTCGATCACCACGACCTCCTCCCAGCCGTAGATCCAGGTGTTGGTGCCGGGACCCGTGAGGGGGCCGGGGTTGGCCGCTCGGACCATCTCGAACTGTCCCGATTTCATTGACGCCCCTACTTCCCGGAGCCCAAGCACGGTCGCACCTGACCGCCGCCCCTCGACCGGCGGCGGCCCTCCGTCACCGCCCGACCGTACGGCCGGCCCGGGCGGCTGCCGGACTCCATGGAGTCCCGGACCACATCCCGCCTCATGTCAGCTTTCCCAGATCTTCGTGCGAGCCGACATCCCCGGCGGGAGCGCGAGCCGTGGGACGCTTGTCCCCCGTGGACCGATCATCTGGGCCGGACGAGGCGGCTGATACCGGCTCCTCAATCCTGCGGGGGCCTCCCATCCAACCTTGAGACATCCAACCCTGGGAAATTCTCCTCGGTCACATCTCTTAGGACCGGCTGGATGGTCTCGATCGGTTCCTCCTGCGCCCGGCACAGAGCCTCGTCGACGGAGCGAGCCAGGGCCACCTGCCGCAGCACCGCCCGTGTCGGTGGCAGCAGCTGGGCAAGCCCCTCCTCGGCACTGGCCAGGGCACCTGCGGGATCGGCCCACTGCAGCGAGACATGCTCACGCAGAGGGTCTGCCTGAGCGGTCTGGCCCGGTGGAAGAACCGTCATAAAAAAGCGGGTGTCGAAACGGCGGGGCAGGCCCTCCGGGGTGATCCAGTGGGCGCAGAACCTGAGCGATCGCACGTCGGGTTTCAGCCCGTGAGCGGCCATTTCGCTCCGGAAGATCGCGGCGCCCCCGGCGCGCAGGCGATGGCGGATCTCGATCATGCCGCTCCAGTCGGCGTCGGTCAGCGGCGCGCCATCGTCGCGGCGCGCCAGCAGGATGCCGGATTCCTCGAAGGTCTCGCGGATTCCGGCGATCCGGATGGCCAGCGGAGCGCGCGGATCGAAGCCCGCGTCGTCGGGAAGCTGACTCAAGGCCGCCCACGCGGGATCCCTATCGGCCTCGTCCACTGACCCGCCGGGGAACACCAGGCTACCGGGGGCGAAACTGGCGTGCGCGGGGCGCTCCAGGAGCAGGACCGTCGGCGCCTGGCCGGCCCCGGCGGGGTCCCCCAGCAGAACCACGGTGGCCGCGTCCCGGACCCTGGCAACCGATGCCTGCCCCGTCACCTCAGAGCGGCGTGGATCCGCGCTCGGAGAAGCTTAGGATCTGGCGAGGGTGCACCAGGGCGAACGGGCGTTGGACCGTGACCCGCTCATGAGTGAGCGCGGGCAACCACACGGCGTTCAAATTGCGCACGGCGAGGAAGTCGTCGACGCTGCGCTCGAGGGTCTCGCGCAGGCTGAGCCGCGGCTCCAGGAAAACCTCACAGACCAAGGAGAAGGTGTCGATGGTCAGGGCCACCTGGTGCGCCACCTTCTGCTCCATCAGCGCGCGCCGTCCGCCCAGGTCGGGGGTGGCTCCGCCAGTTGGGGCGATTATGAGGATGGATCGCTTCGACACCATCGCGGACTCTTCCACGGTGCTGATGACGGGATATGTGCTCGCCAGCGGGTCCAGGGTCAGCTGGCGCACCTCCAGGTACTCGGTCATCCGATTGACCACATCCGTCAAGCGCAGCGGCGGCACCACCTCGATCTCGCCGGACAGTTTCAGGAAGGAGCTGAAGAGTTCTATCCGCTCCCAGTTCTCCACGACGCCGCAGTATACGAGAGTGATCACCGTCTCAGCACCACTTTTGGACGCCCCGCTGGAGGCGCATGGGCGTGGCTGAGCGCGCAGTTGATGCTCGCCGGCTCAACTGGCGTCTGACCGCTGCGGGTCTCGCCTACCACGCGCACGGCTTCAGCCGCGTGCGCAGCACGCAGGAGCTGGCCCTGGCGGCGGCGGCGGTGGGAGTCGACGAGGGGGCGGTCTTCCTGGCGGATGTGCAGGCGGAGGGCCGCGGTCGAGCGGGTCGGCGGTGGCTCGCCCCACCCGCGACCGCGGTGATGTTCTCGGCGGTCCTGCGCCCCCCGCGAGCGCTCGTGCGCGAAGGCAGCCTCGGGCTGGCGGTGGGGCTGGCGGTTGCTGAGGGCATCGAGAGGGCCGGTGGCCCCGCAACGGAGCTCAAGTGGCCCAACGACTGCCTGATCCAGGGGCGCAAGGTGGCGGGGGTCCTGGTGGAGGTGCCGGACGGGTTGACTGCCCCGGCTGCGGTGGTCGGGATCGGCTGCAACGTCGCCTGGCGGGCACTGGCTCCCTCCCAGCGCCCCCCGGGCGCGGGCACCGCGTTGGACCTCGAGGGGCCGGCCCTGGACTTTGGGGATGTCGCCTTCCAGCTCATCTCCAGCCTCGATCGGAGGTACCGCCAATGGCGTGAGGGCGGATTCGCCAGCATGGCGGAGGACTGGGGGCGGCGGCTGGTCTGGGTGGGACGATCCGTGGAGGTGGACGTGGGTGGCCTCCTGGTCAAGGGGCAGCTTGTCGGTGTGGATCCGGAGGGTCGGCTAAGACTGCGGACAGGCACCGGCGAGACCCTCATCCCGGCCGGGGATCTGGGCCTGGGGGAGGGAGGCTCGGTCCGGACTCCCAGCCGGCACTCCCCGCCTGGCAGCGCATGTCAGGAGCTGCAGTGACGCCGCCGACCACGGTGGAACCGCCCGCAGCCTGCCGGAATCCTGCCGGCTTCAGGGCCCAGCCGGGTTTGCCCCCAGGTCTGGCCTTGTATTGACGATTCCAGTTGGGCGGCCTACGATGGACCCAGCCTGCGGGGATACCGGTCCAGGCAGGCATGACGTCAGCCGCCCATTGACTCCATAGGGAATGACCTTGCCCACCATTGCCGAAACGTCGCACGAGATCTCCAAGCTCTACGAGGTTGACCACATCTCGCGCCAGGAGCGCAATGCTCGTCGCAACAAGATCCTGTTCGTGGACCGCCTGCTCAACGAACTCGAACAGCTGAACATCGCGGACGAAGTGACGGTTCCGGTCGCCCTCCGCACCCAGTGCCGCAAGCTGCTGACCCGGGAGGGACATGTCCTCAGTCACCGGCGGGCGGAGGACGTGACCATCGCCGAGTGGATGGACGCTCTCTACGACGTCCAGGACGGCCTGATGTTCACGATCGGCGACGAGGACGAGTAGGCTGGTCCTGGGCGTGAGGGTGGGCAACCGCTTCCAATCGGCCTCCATCCTCTAGTCGCCCCTCGCCCCTATAGCTCAGTGGATAGAGCGCCGGCCTCCGGAGCCGGGTGCGCAGGTTCGAGTCCTGCTGGGGGCACGGGCGCCCGCCCGAGCGGCTGGAGCCGGTTCGGGAACTTCGGTCTCGACGCGGCAGCGCCCAGGCGGATTCGTCCCGCACGGAGTGACCCACGACCGTAGACTCTCTCCGTGCATGACGCGATCTGGGACGCGGTCGACCGTTACCTCGCCGCGACCGTGGTCGGCTCCGACGCGGTCCTCGACGAGGCGCTGAGGCTTTCCAAGGAGGCCGGCCTTCCCCAGATTGCGGTCTCGCCCGCGCAGGGAAAGCTGCTGCAGATCATCGCGCTGGCCACCGGCGCCCGGCGAATCCTGGAGATTGGGACGCTCGGCGGGTACAGCACCATCTGGCTCGGTCGCGCGCTCCCGCCCGGCGGCACCCTGGTCACCATCGAGGTCGAACCGGCGCACGCGGAGGTGGCGTGG
Source organism: Candidatus Dormiibacterota bacterium (assembly GCA_027319585.1). GTDB lineage: Bacteria > Chloroflexota > Dormibacteria > Aeolococcales > Bog-877 > AG-12. Next base: position 29,383 of record DAHVMY010000003.1, read on the forward strand.
GCGAATCTGGAGCGAGCAGGCCTCACCGAGGTGGTCCACCTCCGGCTCGGTCCCGCGCTGCAGGTGTTGCCGCAGCTGGAGGCGGAGCAGGCTGATCCCTTCGACATGGTCTTCATAGATGCCGACAAGCCGTCCAACCCGGAGTACCTCTCCTGGGCCTTTCGGCTCACCAGACCCGGCAGCACGATCATCGTGGACAACGTCGTGCGCGATGGCTCCGTGCTCGACGAGTCTGGCACCGACGCTGCGGTCATCGGCACGCGCATGATGCTCCAGACGATGGGCTCGGATCCTCGCCTGTCCGCGACCGCAATCCAGACCGTAGGGGTCAAGGGCTACGACGGCCTGGCGATCGCCGTGGTCCGGGGTGCCCCGTAGGAGGTCAGGGGGAGCCGGACGGTTCGCCGAGCCCGCTCCGGCGGTTCACGGCACGGCCAGGGCACCGGGTTGTCCGTTCCTGACCAGCTACCGCAGTCTCCGATCTCCAAAATCAACGACATGACCAAGCGGGGGTGGCTGCTGTTCGCCGCCATGTCGATCATATGGGGGCTTCCCTACCTCTTGATCCGCGTGTCCGTGGAGAGTGTCTCCCCGGTCTTCCTGGTCTTCAGCCGCACGGCGGTGGGTGCCGTGCTGCTGCTGCCGATCGCCCTGGCTCGAGGCCAGGTAACCCCGGTGTTCCGGCGCTGGCGGCCCCTGCTCGCGTACACCGCGATCGAGATCGCCTTGCCGTGGGTGCTGCTCTCCGAGGCGGAAACTCGGATCAGCAGCTCACTCTCTGGCCTGCTGGTGGCGGCCGTGCCGCTGGTGGGGACCGTGATCGTGTCCCTCTTGGGCCGGCGGGAGGCCCTGGGGCGGGCCCAGCTCCTAGGACTCGTGATCGGGCTCGTCGGGGTGGTGGCGGTCCTCGGGTTCGATCTACGGACCATGACTGTGGCGGCGGGACTGGAGATGGCGGTGGTGATCGTGTGCTACGCGATGGGGCCGCAGATCCTCGCTAGACGGTTGGCCGACCTTCCCGGCCTGGGGGTGGTGGCCTGCTCCCTGGGCCTCTGCGCCCTGGGTTATCTGCCCTTCGCGCTGCTCACCGCTCCCAGCGCTGTCCCCCGGGCTACGGCGCTGGCCTCGATTCTGCTGCTCGGGGTGGTCTGCACCGCCACCGCGTTCATCCTCTTCTTCCAGCTGATCGCGGAGATCGGCCCGATCCGGGCCACCGTCATCACGTATGTGAACCCGGCGGTCGCGGTCCTCCTCGGAGTCGCCATCCTGCACGAGCGCTTCACCGCCGGAATCGGGCTGGGGTTCGCCCTGATCCTCCTGGGGTCGGTGTTGGCCAATCGGATCCGGGTGAAGGGGGCACCTCCTCCCCTGGTCCAGGTGGCCCCTGCCGAGCCCTGATGGCGGTTCGAATCAGGCGCAGGCGGTGGCGATGGGGCGCCAATCCTCCGGGACCATCGCCAGAAACCCCGGCAGATCCCGGGCAGGGAGCCCCGCCTCCGTTAGCGAGGTCGGCAAACCCAGATCTTGTATGAAGGCCCGACAGGCCCTTCCGACCAGCTCCGGGCCGGCGACCTCGAATGCGTCCTGCAGCACCGCCACCGAACTGGGGTCGGTCGCCGCCATGTGGTCGATGGTGGCGGGCAGGAAGACGCACGAGGTGATCCCATGGCCGATTGAGAAGGTCGCCCCCAGCAGCCGCCCCAGGTGATGGCTCGGTCCCATGGTGTTGCCCGCCAGACCGAGCGCTGCCCACCATGCCGCGACCTGCGCTCGCTCCCGCACCGCCAAGTCATCCGGTCGCCGCCGGCTCTCGGGCAGGCTGTGCCGGAGCCCCCGGATGGCCTCCAGCGCCAGCAGCCGGGTGAGTGGGTCCCGCTCAGGGGCCCAGATGGTCTCCACGGCGTGGTCAAGGGCACGGATCCCCGTGGACAGCCACAGACGCGGCGGCGTCGGCAGCGTGACCTCGGGATCGAGGATGACCCGCTGGGGAGCGGCCGAAGGATCCGTCAGGCCGCGCTTGCGGCGGGTGGCCTCGTCGGTGAGCCCGGCGGAGGCGGTGAACTCCGCCCCGGACAGGGTGGTGGGGACCGCCACGTGCTGGACGTGCTCCGGCAGGCGCCGGTGGATCGCGGCCTTGCAACCGTCGATCACGCTGCCGCCGCCGAAACTCACCACCCCGTCCGCGGACGTCTGCCCGAGGAGCTCCGCCAGCTCATCCACCGCGGTCTCGGGGGTGTGCTCCCGGATCCCCGCGAAGGTCGCCTGATGCCGACCCTCCAGCAGCTCCTCGGCGGACCGGACCAAGGGGGTGGAGCTCGCCAGGGTGGCGCTGGTCACGAGCACCACCCTGCTCATCTCGGCGCGGTCCACCTCCGCTCGGAGCTCGCGCAGCGCTCCCATGCCTTGCAGCACCCGCCTCGACGGCGAGCTCTGGTGCAGGGCTATCACCAGCTCAAGAGTTCAGGAAGTGCCGCAGCACGTAGGGGAGGACACCACCGTGCCGGAGGTATTCGACTTCGGTCTGGTTGTCGACCCGGGCCAGCACCGGGACCTCCAGGGACGATCCGTCGGCTCTCGTGACCAGCAGCGAGAGCACGGCTGCGGGAGTCAGCTTCCTATCCAGATCCCTAAGGGTGTATCGCTCGGTCCCGTCCAGCTCCAGTTGCTCGGCCGACTGACCGGGCTGGAACTGCAGCGGCAGGACCCCCATCCCGACCAGGTTGCTCCGGTGGATCCGCTCGAAGCTCTCTGCCAAAACCGCGCGGACTCCCAGCAGGGTGGTCCCCTTGGCGGCCCAGTCCCGGGAACTGCCGGAGCCGTACTCCCGACCTCCGATGACGATCAGCGGCACCCCCTCCGCCCGGTATCGCTCAGCCGCGTCGAAGATGGTCGTGAGCTGGTTGTCCGGGAAATGCCGGGTGAAGCCTCCCTCGCGACCGTCGGCGAGGCGGTTGCGCAGACGAACGTTGGCGAAGGTGCCGCGGATCATCACCTCGTGGTTGCCCCGGCGCGAGCCGTAGCTGTTGAAGTCCTGGGGCGCGACGTCCCGATCCTGCAGATACTGGCCCGCCGGACTGTCCGCGGGGATCGAGCCCGCCGGTGAGATGTGGTCGGTCGTGATCGAGTCCCCGAGCAGGGCCAGCACCCGGGCGTCCACGATGTCGGCGACCGGTTCGGGGTTGGCCGCGATGCCATCGAAGAGGGGCACCTTGCGGATGTAGGTGGAGCTCTCCCGCCACTGGTAGGTCGGTCCGGTCGGGGAGTCCATCCCGGCCCAGTGCTCATCCCCGTTGAAGATGCGCTCGTACTCGCGATGGAAGAACTCCGGCCGCACCGACCGCTGGATGACCTCCGCCACCTCGTGCGAGCTCGGCCACAGCTCGGAGAGATAGACCGGGTTGCCATCCTGGTCCAGTCCCAGGGGCTCGCGGGTCAGGTCGCGACGGACGGTTCCCGCGAGGGCGAACGCCACCACCAAAGGCGGCGAGGCCAGGTACGCCGCGCGGACCAGCGGATGAATGCGCCCCTCAAAGTTGCGGTTCCCGCTGAGGACCGCGGCCACGCTCAGATCCCGCTCCCTGATCGCTGTGGCCACGGGGTCGGGGAGCGGGCCGCTGTTGCCGATGCAGGTGGTGCAGCCGTAGCCCACCACGTCAAAGCCCAGTTGGGCCAGCGGTTCCAGCAGGCCAGCGTCGCCGAGGTAGTCCGTGACCACCCGTGACCCCGGGGCCATGCTGGTCTTGACGAAGTCCGCCGGCCGCAGCCCTCTTGCGACCGCCTTCTGCGCCAGCAGCCCGGCCGCCACCATCACCCCGGGGTTGGAGGTGTTGGTGCAGGACGTGATGGCGGCGATCACGACCGAGCCATCCTCGAGGACGCCGTGGCCGGGCCGGCTCTCGGCCGGCTGCGCCGGCGTGAAATTGGAGGTGAAGCTCTCCTCGGTTGCCCCCAGGGGCACCCGATCCTGGGGGCGCTTGGGGCCGGCGACGCTGGGCTCGATCGAGTCGAGGTCGAGTTCCAGCAGCTCGCTGAAGGTGGGGATCGGGGCCCCCTGCTCCCGAAACAGCCCCTGAGCCCTGGTGTAGTCCTCCACCAACGCGATCTGCTCCGGGCTCCTCCCGGTGGTGCGGAGATAGTCGACCACGACCTGGTCAACCGGGAAGAGCGCCGCGGTCGCCCCGTACTCCGGAGCCATGTTGGAGAGGGTGGCGCGGTCCGCCAGGGACAGCCCGCCCAGCCCATCACCCGCGAACTCGACGAACTTGTTGACCACCCCGTGCGCCCGCAGCCACTGGGTGACCCGCAGCACCAGGTCGGTGGCCGTGACCCCGGGTTGCAGCTGTCCCTTGAAGTGGACTCCGACCACCGTCGGCATCCCCAGGAGCATCGGCTGCCCCAGCATCGCCGCCTCGGCCTCGATCCCCCCGACGCCCCAGCCCAGCACCCCCAGGGCGTTCACCATGGTGGTGTGGGAGTCCGTGCCCACCAGAGTGTCCGGGATCGCGACCTGTTCACCATCCATTGGCCGGAGCGTGACCACCCGGGCCAGGTATTCCAGATTGACCTGGTGGACGATGCCCATGCCGGGGGGAACCACCCGGAAGCCCCGGAAAGCCTGCTGGGCCCAGCGCAGCAGGCTGTAGCGTTCGGCGTTGCGCTCGTACTCGCGCTCCAGATTCACGTTGTAGGCCCGCGGGCTGCCGTAGGCGTCCACCTGGACGGAGTGATCGATCACCAGGTCGGCGTCCACCAAGGGATCGATCCGCTCGGGATCCCCGCCGCGCTCTGCCATCGCCGAGCGCATGGACGCGAGGTCCACCACCGCGGGCACCCCCGTGAAGTCCTGGAGCAGAACCCGAGACGGGAAGAAGGGGAGCTCTTGATCCGCGGTCCGACCGGGACTCCACCTGGCCAGCAGGAGGGCGTCCTCAGGGGTTGCGTGCTGAGAGCCGGCCTGGCGCAGCAGCATCTCCAGCCACAACCGGACCGTGACCGGCAGCCGGTCCGGCTCGGCCAGCCCCTGCTCCTTCAGGCGGGCCAGGCTGTAATACACCGGCCCCCCAGGCCCAAGGGTTCTCCGGACGCCTAGCGGGTCGCTCGCCGAAGCAGTTGCCATGCACATCCCCCTTGGGCCTTCCCCCGGTGAATACGAGTCCATCTTAGCCCCGTCACGGCGGCGCCTCGGAGGCCCAAATCAGGATTGACAGTGAGATCGACGCTTGGGCATACTCCCTCGAGCGGCTCGTGGAGGGCATTTGATCCGCCATCAGGATCACCCGGTCCGTCTGGGAGGAAAGGTTGAAGTCGGGGCGGAGCTGGATCGGCGCCAAGGCGGCTCTCGGGTTGGGGCTGGGGGTAGCGGCGGCCGCAACTGCGGCGCTGCCGGTCTGGGCGCGCAACACCAACTTCCTGAACGGCGGAGGGCCGTCGGTGGACACCATCGACATGCTCTTCTGGGTCTTCACCGCCGTCTCCTTGGTGGTGCTTCTGGGCGTGGGCGGTGGCATTGTCTACGCCGCGGTCCACTTCCGCCGCCGCTCCCCCGAGGAGATGCCCCGACAGGTGCATGGGAACAACCGGGTGGAGCTGGCCTGGACCATCGGACCCCTGGTGGTGCTCGCGGTCCTGTTCGTGCTCACCCTGGTGAACGTGAGCTACCTTCGTCACGGCCCGAACCCCGCGAGTCCCGCCGCCCGTCAGGAACTCCATGTCAAGGTGATCGGCCGGCAGTTCTACTGGACCTTCTACTATCCCAACGGCAAGTACTCCCTGCGGACCCTGGAGATCCCGGTCAACGTGCCCGTCGAGATCTCCACCGAGTCCCTGGATGTGATCCACGGGTTCTGGGTTCCCCAGCTCGGGGCCAAGATCGACGCTCTCCCGGGGATCGTGAACCACGCGTTCATCGAGGGCAACCGCATCGGGACCTACGGGGGCCAGTGTTACGAGTTCTGCGGAGTCGGCCATGACCAGATGCTGATCACGGTCAAGGTCGTCACGATGGCGCAGTACCAGAGTTACGTCCAGCACCTTTCCACCTGACGAGGGCCAACCAACCATGGCAACAGCCGAGCTGCCGCTGAGCCGACCGAGCTACCGGGGCTACCAGAACGTCTGGGATTGGGTCACGACCACCGATCACAAGCGGATCGGGCTCCTCTACCTCTGGACGACCATGGCGTTTTTCCTGATCGGCGGGCTTATGGCCCTCCTGATCCGCACCCAGCTGGCTGAGCCCAACAACGACCTTTTGACGGCCTCTCAGTACAACCAGCTCTTCACCATGCACGGGACCACGATGATCTTCCTGTTCGTGATCCCGGTCTGGAGCGCGTTCGGCAATTTCATGCTCCCCCTCATGATCGGGGCCAAGGACATGGCCTTCCCCCGCATCAACGCCTTCGCCTTCTGGCTCATCCCCCTGGGGGGGCTGGTGATGTACAGCGGTTTCTTCTTCGGGGGCAGTGCCGCCGCCGGCTGGACCGGGTACGTGCCGCTGACCGAGAAGCTCTACTCGCCCCAGGTGGGCCAGGACCTCTGGATCCTCGGCCTGCACATTCTCGGGATCGCCTCGGTCATGGGCGCGGTCAACTTCCTGGTCACCATCCACCGCATGCGCGCTCCCGGTATGACCTGGTTTCGCCTGCCGCTCTTCGTCTGGGCGATCGAGGTCACCTCAGCGCTGGTTCTCCTGGCCTCGCCCTTCCTGGCGGCCGCGCTTGCCATGGTCCTCATGGACCGGCAGCTGGGCACCAACTTCTTCAACCCCGCCCACGGGGGGAACGTGATCCTCTACCAGCTCATCTTCTGGTTCTACTCCCACCCGGCGGTCTACATCATGATCCTGCCCGGCTTCGGGGTGATCTCGGAGATCTTGCCGGTCTTCACCCGCAAGCCGATCTTCGGCTATCGGGCCATGGCGATGTCCATGGCCGCCATCGGGGTGCTGGGCTTCATGGTCTTCGGCCACCACATGTTCACGGTGGGCCTGCCTCTGCCGGTCCAGATCTTCTTCATGGCGGCGACGATGGTGATCGCGGTCCCCACCGGGGTGAAGATCTTCAACTGGTTGGGCACCATGTGGGGGGGCTCGATCCGTTACACCTCGGCGATGCTGTTCGCGGTGGGCTTCATCCTGATGTTCCTGATCGGGGGCCTCGATGGTGTCTTCCTGGCGTCGCTGGGCATCGACTACGAGCTCAACGGAACCTACTGGGTGGTGGCGCACATCCACTACGTCCTGGTGGGTGGATCTTTGTTCGCGGTCTTCGGCGCCCTCTACTACTGGTGGCCGAAGATGTTCGGGCGCTATCTCAATGAGCGCCTCGGCAAGTGGCACTTCTGGCTTTTGCTGATCGGGTTCAACCTGACCTTCATGCCCATGCACTTCCTGGGGGTGATGGGGATGCCGCGACGGATCGCGACCTACAGCGCCGCCAGCGGCTGGGGGCCGCTCAACCTGCTGGAGACGATCGGCTCCTACATCATCGCGATCGCGATCATGATCTTCCTGTACAACGTGGCGATCTCGCTGCACGGGCCCAAGAACGCGGTCAACGATCCCTGGGAGGGGAACTCGCTGGAGTGGTTCGCGGCCTCGCCGCCGCCGCCCGAGAACTTCACCAAGGAGCTCCCTCCGATTGAGAGCAACCGTCCTTTGCGCGACTTCCGGTTGGCGGGCAACGCGACCAATCCGCCGGGTGCCGTCCTGCCGTGAGCACGGCCGCGCTGTCCCCGAGTGGACGCCGGCCACCTGCGATCCTCGCGGCCCTGGCACTGGCGACTGGGGTGGTCACCTACTTCCTGATCATCCTCGGGAGCACCGTCAGGGTCACTGAGTCGGGGATGGGCTGTCCCGGCTGGCCACTCTGCTACGGCCAGCTGGGCCCGATCGACCACTTTCACGCTCTCCTGGAGCAGTCGCATCGCTACGTGGTGGCGCTGGTCACCGTGCTGGTGGTCCTCACCGCCGTCGCCGCCTGGCGGCTCGCCCGCGACCGGCGTTCCGTGGTGGTTCCGGCGACAGCTGCCCTGGGTGTGATCGCGATCCAGATCGCGCTCGGAGCGATCACGGTGATCACCCACAATGCGCCGATCACGGTCGCCCTGCACCTGCTGTTTGGGCTGATCGTGCTGGCGGTGACCTGGGTCACGGTGGCGGCGGTGTTCGTGGTGCGCAGGCCGACGGCCGGGAGGCGGCTTGGCCCCCTTGGCTACGCGACCGTGGGTTTGACGTTCGTCCTGCTGATCTCGGGTTCCATGGTGGTTGACGGCGGGGCAACCTATGCGTGCCCCTCCTGGCCCTTCTGCACCGCCCATGGCATAGCCGCACCCCTGGTCGCCATCCAGTACGCGCACCGCTTCACCGTCCTGATCGTGTCCATCTTCATCGTGCTCTTCGTGATGCACGTGGCGCGGCGCTGGCGGCAGGTGCCGGGAGCCCGCATCATCGCGGATCTGGCCGCGGTCTTGCTTCTGGCGCAGATCGCCGTCGGCGGGCTGGTCGCCACCCTCTCGGCGCCGGACGCCCTCCAGGACCTGCACATCGCCCTGGCCGCGGCGATCTGGGTGTCGATGGTGGTGCTCGCCACCATGGGCTGGCTCACCGGGGCCGACTCCAGCCCCAGAGCGCTCCGCGAAGTGGACGAGGCCGTCTCCAGGTCGGGCCCGGTCCGGGAGCTTAAACTGGGGTCCCGAACATCGACGGAGGAAGGTTAGTGCAACGCAAGAGTGCCGGCGGCAACATGCGGCTGGGGATCACCCTCACCGTCATCGCGATCCTCATGCTGGCGGTCGCGTTCGCCTGGGCCACGCTGTATCTGGGCGCCTCCCATGGCTGACCAGGGGATGCCGGCGCCCGACGAACACGACGGCGCGGAGCACCTTCCCGGGCCCAGCTTCTGGCCGGTGGTGCTGGCCATAGGAGTGGCCATGAGCCTGGTGGGGACCATCACCAAGTATGCGGTGCTGATCATCGGGCTAGTCATCGTGCTGGTGGCCCTAGGAGGCTGGATCCGCTCCGCCCGGAGCGAGTACCGTCGACTTTCCTGAGCCGCATGGCCGGGAACCGACCGGGCGATGCGAGCGTCGCCGGTGATCCTGGCGGCTGCTCCCGGCGGCAGCGTGGGGCTGGGTTCCCTGATCGTGGGGGTTGGACTGCTGATGGCGTTTGCGGCGGGGCTGACCCTGCGGAGCATCTGGGGCAAGCCTCCAGAGCAAGACGAGAATGCACCGCGCACCGGGCCTCTCGATCCCCGGGCCAAGCCGCTGCGGTCTCCGGCCCTGGGCCCGATGCGAACCTGGCTCCGGCTGCTGCTCAGCTTCGACTTCGGGTGCCTGGCGGTGATCTCCGCGGTCCTGCTTCTGCTGGGGCTGGTCCTGATCTTCCGAGGGCTTGGCGTTTGATGACGGCGCACGGGTGCGGGGGCGGGGTTTCCGGGCCGGGGCGGGTCGCTAACATGGTTCGGGCATGAGCTGGGAGACGTTCGTCCGCCGCCGCTTCGAGGTCGCCACCGCGGCAGTCATGCTGGGGCTTCTGTTCGTGCTGGTGGTGTGGGCGGTGATGGTGGTGCTAAAGGTCGCCAACCCCTACGTCTTCCACTTCAACTTGCTGATGGACATCCTGCCCTGGTTCACTCCGGTGCTCATCATTCTGGTTTTGGGGATCCCGCTCTACTGGCGGATCGCGGGGTGGCTCCAGGGGCCCGACGGGGGCCTCCAGCGGGTGGTCGAGAAGCGGTTTGAATTGGTGTTCGGATCGGCCGTATATCTGCTCATCTACACCATGGCGGTCTGGGGTGTGATGGTTCTGCTCCGCGCCTGGGACGGCTATGACTTCCACTACAACCTGGCGGTGGACTGGCTGCCCGCGATCGTGCCGCCGTGGATGATCTGGGCGCTCGGCTCCCCCATGGTGTGGAAGGTGCTGGGTGCCTTGGGCGGGTGCTACGAGGTGCATCGCCAGCGGGTGCGCAACTGGACCGCGATCCTGGTCAGCGGCTTTTTGGGGGCCGCCTTTCTGACCGGCGGGGGCCTGTTACTGAACGAAGGGGTGTATGCGGGCACGGCTGGGCTGGCCGTGGCCGTGCAGCAGGACCTGGTGGACTTTGGGATCCTCGTCTTCTCGGTGGGCGGCATCTGCTGGGCCATCATGCTTGGCAACCTCTGGTTCGGCTGGCGCCAAGAGCCCGCCCCCGCTGGTGACCTTCGCCCCCTTGACCGGTTGCGGCTGGAGAGGCCCAGGATCATCGCCCAGGCGTTCGTGATCACGAACGTCGCCTTCGGCCTGGTCGGTCTGATGATGACCGCCGTGCAGTACGTGGACGCGCAGGACTTTCACTTCTACATGGCGATGGACATCTGGGGATTCGGCGTCCCGCTCGTGCTCGGGTGGGCCATCTATGCCGGGTTCGTCCAGCTGGTGCCGAACTGGCTGGCGCGGCGCAACCCAGCTCGCTGGGGCAGTGGGGTCGAGGTGGCGAGCGGGCCGACCGGGCCCGCCGGCGCCAGTGGGAGGTGGGGCTACGGCGGTCCGGACCTGCTCGAATCGGGGAGCTGAATTCCAAGACCTCTGACAGGCGTCAGCTCTGCCGTGGTGCTCTCCGAGGCGACCACCAGGGCCGCCAACCCTCAGGGCTGGGCGGCAGCGCGCTCCTCGAGCAGGCTGAGGAGCAGCGGGTCCACGCGATCCCGGCTGCGGCAGCGTTCCTCGAGGTTCTCCATCCCGGCCCACGCCTGAAGCGCGTCCAACGTCTCGTCCCGAGATGCTGTGGTCCCTACCCGTCCCAGCCGCTGCAGGCTGTGCCGGAGCCGGTCCAGCATCTGCTCATCGACGGGCACCAGGTCGGCCGGATCCGGAGACTCGAATTGCAGCCTCCAGAGGTGCATAAGGCGGGTGAGCTCTGGAATCGGGTCCTGGTGGTCGTCGACGCGCAGATCGACCATTCGGTCGTCGCGACCGCCGTAACCGGCGTTCGGGCGCACCACCAGGACTGCGGCGGACTGCCGCCCGCGGCGGTCTCCGCCGGCCCGGTCGCCCGCGGCCAGCGCCTCCAGGAGCCTTCCGGCGAGGGCGCCACGGCTGGGCGCGAAGGCGGCCATCATCGCGTCGACCACCTCCGGGCCGGCCAGGATGTTGCCCTGGCACGCCACCCCTGCCCCCACCCGGCCCCCGGCCCATTCGAAGCAGGCCGAGCCGGTGAAGGTGGCAGCGTTGCCATCCCTATCCACCACTCCCAGCTGGCGGTGGTCGCGGTCGGGGTCGGCGCCAGTGAGCGCGGCCACGACCTCGGCGGCTGAGCGGCCCTGGGCTAGGAGCCTGAGGCCCTCGTTCTTGTAGCTGGTGTTGCCCATCGCCTGAGTGGCGACCGCTCCCACTCCGGCGGTGGCGGCGGGTACCACCGAGCCGACGGCCAGGAATTTGGAGGCGACCGCCACCCCCCAGTCGCGACCGTCGGTGGCGACGATGGAGAAGGTCGCGATTCGCGGGGCGCGGTTCATCTCTGGGAGGATAGCGGATGAATGAGCGCCACCGAAGAATCCGAGCGCGGCTCCGCGGCGGCTCAGCCGCTGGAGCTGTTCGAGTATGTGCCGGAGTCGGCCCTGGTGGTGGTGGCCCATCCGGACGACTGCGACTTTCTGGCGGCGGCGGTCATGTCCCGGTGGGTGAGCCAGGGTACCCGAGGCGCGATCTGCCTGGTCACCGACGGCGATGCCGGAGGTGACGACCCCTCGGTACCCCCCGGTGAGCTGAGCCGGGTACGGTTGGACGAGCAGCGCCGAGCCGCGGCCCACCTGGGGGTAGCTACCGTCCTCTGCCTCGGCTACCCCGACGGGATGCTGCAGAACACCCTGGAGGTGCGCCGCGACCTGGTTCGGGTGCTGCGACGTCTGAGGCCCGAGCTGGTGGTCACCATGGACCCGACCAATCGCTTCTTCGGGAGGGGCTACATCAACCATCCCGATCATCGCGCGGCGGCGGACGCCTGCCTGGACGCCGTGTTCCCCAGCGCGCGAGACGTGCGCGCCTTTCCCGAGCTGGCCCGGGATGAGGGCCTGCAGCCCCATCGCACCAGATTCGTACTGGTCGGGTCAGGCGACCATGCGGACGTGGCGGTCCCGGTATCCGAGCACGATCTCGAGAACAAGCTCAAGGCGCTCGGGGAGCACCGCAGCCAGTTCGATGCCTCCGACATGCGCGAGCCCACATTCCAGCGGGCCCGGCAGGTGGGGGCGAAGGCGGGGGTCGCTCTGGCGGAGAGCTATAGGCTGTTCGATCTGGCGCCCAATCCATCCCAGCGGGGCTACGGGCGTGGCCTGGCGGACCGCCCTCAGGGGGTGCCTCCGCCCCGGGAGCCGGCCTCGGACTGGGGCTGAGAGGTGCGGGCCGCGTGGCCACTGACGGCGGGCAGTCAGCGGTCCTCCGCCCGTTCCACCGCGATATCCTGCCCAAGCTCTGCACTCACCTCAGCCGACTCGGCACCACCTTCCGGGCACCGGCCCACCCGTCACTCACGACGTGACCATGCGCTACGCCGAAGTCGCCGCTTGACCCTTCATCTCCACCGGGACGAAGCTGTGCGCGTGGACTTCGATTCGCCCGCCGTGCAAGGTATCCGAGCCTCTGGCCTGGAGTTCCAGGTCGTTCAGACCGAGATCCCTTCCGGGCCAGAGGAGAGTGCCCAACTTCAGGGGATCGCGCTGGCTCAGCTCCTGCGGACAATTGTGGTGCGGCTCGGGGAGAACGACTACGTGTTCGTGCTCGTGCCTGGAGGGCGCCAGATCGACTGGCCCAAGCTGCGGGCGCTGCTGGGCACCCGACGAATCTCCCTTCCGGACAAGGATGAGGCCAAGCAGGTCACGGGTTACGACCGCGGAGCGATCACCCCGTTTGGCGCGACGAGGGCCTGGCCAGTGGTGGCGGACGCTGCCGTGGCGGCGGCTGGCCTGGTGGCGATCGGCGCCGGGGCCAGGGGCGCAAACTTCCACGTGGACGCCCGGGGGCTGCTCAAGACCCTGGACGCAAGGGTGGCCGATGTCACCAAGCCGGGCTGATCGGTCGCTGCAAAGGCGCGGCATTGCCCAGGCGCATCCTCGCTCTGCATCGGCCTGCCGCGGTACGGTGAAGAGCGGTGCACCACCCCGCAGGTTTGCAAACAAAGAGGCGTCTGTGGCTCTTGCTTGCTCGGCCGAGTCTACCGGCGGGATGGGATGGCTGCCACCTGGGCCGCAGGAGAGCGAGGCTATGTCGTGAGTCACTGGGTCAGCCAGGGATCCTGGAAATCGGGGGGCCGGGGGGTGCTGAGGGGCGAGAAGGCGCGTTAGGAGATTTGCGGTTCCGATCGGTCGCCACCACCACCTTTTGGAGGGCAGAGGTGCGCCTGCAGGTGCTTGAAGCCGTGTTGAATCAGTGGTAGCGAAGGGGCCACGCGCGGGAGATAGTGGTGCAGGATCCAAAACTCCTGTTTGGGCTCCTGTGGTTGGTCAAGCCGCCCGAGTGACGAGGCTCGCAGGGTGGGGGTGGTTGCCCTGGCCGATGTTGGTGGTGATGGTCGGCGCGGTGACCCTGCTCGGCCCTTCAGTTTGGCGAGCCAGAAAGTCGGCGCTCGGCCCCTGCAGCGCTGGTCGGTTTCACTCCAGCACCGCCCAAGTGCACGAGTCGTCAAGGGACCCGTTGGTCACCCTGCGGGAGAGGTTCGCCCTCGGTGATATGGACGTGGTCGGGCTGCGGCGGTCCGAGCCCGATCACGCTGGCGCACGGTCCCAAGATCGGGGTCCACTTTCTGAGCCTGGGGGTCGGCGGTGAACCGCTCGGAGGCAGACCCGGATCGGCAATCTCTGATCGACCGGCAACGGACTCACTGGGAGCAGACTTTCACCTCCCACCCGGACATCTATGGCCGGCTTCCGAGTTCGCCGGGAGCCTACGCCGTCGACAGATTCGCCGCCGGAGGCGTGTCCAGCGTGCTCGAGCTCGGCCCCGGCCAGGGACGTGACACGATAGCGCTTCTGAAGGCCGGAGTGCAGGTCACGGCTCTCGACTACGCCGCCCGGCCGCTGGAGGGGATCGCCGCCGTCGCGGGACCGCAGCTGGGCTCAAGGCTGACCACTGTGGTCCACGACGTGCGCCGGCCGTTGCCGCTGCCGGCGGCCAGCTTCGACGCCAGCTACTCCCACATGCTCTTCACGATGGCGCTCTCCAGCCAGGAGCTGATCGGGTTGGCCGGGGAGGTACACCGGGTGCTGCGGCCCGGTGGGCTGTGCATCTACACCGTGCGTCACACCGGCGACCCGCACTACGGCGCCGGTCGTGCTCTCGGCGACAACCTCTACGAAAATGGTGGCTTTGTCGTCCACTTCTTCGATGAGCTCCTGGTCGAGCGCCTGGGCTCAGGGTTCGAGATCGAAGATGTGACCGAATTCGAGGAGGGTGAACTCCCCAGGCGGCTCTGGCGTATCACGATGCGGCGCAGCGACCGCCCTGCGCCGGTTCCATGACCTCCAACCGAGGCGCTGGCGACTGCCGTTTGCTACCGGTCCTGCAGGCGAGCTGCGGGCGGCTGCCAGCAGAGCCGGTGTCGCTTTGCAGCTGTGATCCCAATTGGGCGCCTGCTGAGCTGGGGCGCCAGGTTCCGAGTCGTGGGAGCCGAGGGAGGAGACGTGCGCTGTGGTCAGGACCGGCCGCCTGCCCCATAGATCCACTCCGGGTGACTCTCCCAAGCGGGAGGCTTATGCCGCAGATGGGGGGCGGTCTCACGGATGAAGAGCACGGCCATGATCGCCGACATCCCCATCAGCACCACGATCGCCCAAAAGGCCGCCGCCAGCCCGAAGAGGGCCGCGATCCCTCCCAGGATCAATGGCCCCACGGCGTATCCGCCGTCCCGCCAGAGCCGGTACACGCCGAGCGCCCCGCCCCGCCAGCTGGGGTCCGCGACATCGCCAACGCAGGAGATGAGGTTGGGATAGACCAGTGCCATGCCGACTCCCATCACAGCTGCCGCGAGCAGCCAGGCGCCCAACCCCGAGGTTGTGAGGGTCGCTAAGACCCCGATGCCGATCAGGAAGATGCCGGCGGTGATGGGAAGCCGGCGGCCGACCCGGTCCGCGAGGGCGCCGGTGGCGACCTGGCCCACGCCCCAAACCCATGCGTAGACCCCCACCAGCAGTCCGACCTGCAACAGCGACAGTCCGCGTTGGAGGAAGTACAGGGGGAAGAAGCCGATCACCAAACTGTCGGCGAACTTGTTTAGGAATCCGCCCCAGCAGACCGCCAGCATGGTCCGGTCGCGCCAGCTCATGTAGGTGGCGAGGCGACCGAGGCGGGGGGCGGCGGGTGCGGCCGTTATGTCCGGGCCGCGGGCGCTCTCCGCGCGAGCGAACTGGACGGTCTCCCGGGTGGGCCAGATGGTCAGCAATGCCCCCAGCAGCACAACTCCCAGAGCAAAGACATAGGGTGCGGGACGCAGGCCGAGAGCGGTGACCAGGATCCCGGCCACGAAGCCGCCCGCTCCGACTCCCACGTACCCGGCCGCCTCGTTGATCCCCACCGCGACGCCGCGATTGACCGGGCCCACCAGGTCGATCATCGAGGTGACCGCCATGGTCCAGGTGAGCGCCTGGTTGACGCCCAGAAAGAGGTTGGCGGCCAAGACCCACACCCAGTTCTGGGCGAAGATGATCAGCAGGGCGTAGGGGACTGCGAAGGCCCAACCGGCCAGCAGCAGGAGCTTGCGCCCGTGGCGGTCGGAGAGGCGCCCGGCCACCAGGTTCATTGTCGCCTTGACCACCCCAAACGCGGAGATGAAGGAGACGGTGTACAGGACCGAGGTCACTCCGAACGCGTGCTCCGCCAACGGGGGAAGGGCCACTCGCTCCACGCCTATGGTCGCGCCGACCAGCAGGGTGATCAGGCCCAGCAGGCTGAACTGGAACCAATTGCGACCAAGTCCGTGGGTGCTGGTCCGGGCTGGCTGCCCGGCCCCCGGAGACTGCAGGGACACCGGTCTCACCAGTGGTCGCCGGCCACGGTTGGGCGCATCCGTGGCGACGGGGTGGCCTGGGCGGAGGCTTTCGCCGTGCTGAGGGAGGGCGGCCGCGGTCCGCGAAACCGGATGGGCGTTCCGCTGCGACCCCTCGCCTCAGGCGCACCCGGAACGGAGCCGTGCCCCGGCGGAGGGGGTGAGCCCCGCGCAATCCTCGTCCGGCCGGGTGTGAGCACCGCGAGGCGCTCAGGCCGCGCCCTGTTCCACCGGCCGATCCGCCAACTTCCACTCCGGGTATCCCAGGGCCATGCGGCGGGCCGGGATCCCCCAGGTGCGAAGTTTGGCGACCGCGTCGCGAGCGAAGACGCAGTAGGGGCCACGGCAGTACGCGACGATCTCGCGATCGCGCGGCAGGGTGTCGCGGTACTGGTCGAGTTCATCCAGCGGGATCGAGATCGCGCCCGCGATGTGGCCTGCCGCGAATTCGAGCCGGGGCCTGACGTCCACCAGGGTCACCTCGCCTCGGGCCAGCCGCTCGGCCAGGTCGTCCAGGGTGATCGGTTCCAGAGCGTCATCGTGCTCGAATTCCGATGCGACCAGGGCGGGTAGCTCCGGGATCTCGGTGGCCGCGACATTACGCAGCCGGATCCATAGCTCTCCCACCGCTGGGGAGCTCAGCCGGTAGCGAACCTGGGTCCCCACCTTCCGTCGCGCCACCAGGTGAGCTCGGTGCAGCACCTGAAGATGCTGTGAGGTGCTGGCTAGGCTCAGCCGCGCCTCCTGGGCCAGTTCCTCAACGCTCCGCTCTCCCTGGCACAGGAGATCAAGGATCTCCAACCGGTGTCCGTTGCCCAACGCGTGTCCGGCCCGAGCGACCTGCTCGTAGAGCTGATTCTTGAATATTCCATTCATAGATTGAACATCATACCATTGTGCCAGCGCGGCACAGCCGGCCTCGGTCGGCCACGCATACCCCCGGCTGTCGCCACTGGCGGGCGTCAGGGCCGATCCGTCACCAGCGCGGGCCGGCCTCTGGGCTGGATGCGTTCGCTGAAAACACCAGGCACGACCCAGACGGCGCCGGTCGTCGCCTGCGGCCGCTCCCCTGACTGCAGTCCTGAGCTATCCCACCGGATTGGGTGGCAGTCTCGTCCTCAGGTCACTCGTCGGGATGCAGCTTGTGGACGCGGGCAGGCTTGGCCGGCCGCCGGCGAGCCGGAGGCCGGCGAGCCCTCGGCGCCTGGGCGGGGGTGATCGCTCGCTCCAACTGCTCGGCGCACTCGCCCATCCGACGAGCGGACTCATGAAGCAAGCGGAGCACCTGATCCGCGACCATCCCTTCCAGACCGGGGCCGTCGGCGCGGCGGCGCAGCTCTGAGGCCGCCCGGCTCGCCAGCGCGGCCAGATCGATGCGATACGAAGGCACGGTCCGGCGGGCTCGGGTCGGGTCCGGCATCAGCGCCAGCGCTCCGAAGATCGACCCCGCGCGCGTTGCCACACGGGCTCCAGCGCGGCTCCGGCCAGGAGGAGGAGGACGGCTCCACCCATGGCCTCGGCGACCAGGGTGAATCCGAAGCTCCCCAGCACGACCGCCGCGATCACCAGTAGGGGTATCAGGGCCATCACCAGGCGGCCAGCCCAGCTTCCCACCCAAGCCCCGATCTCCAGCCTGGGCCGCGGCTCGCCCTGCTCTCGAGGCAGGCGCTCTTCCCAAAGAGACACCCACCATCCTGGTTGGGTCGATGAGCCCGGATCAGGAGACTGCTGATCGGGCCCGCGCCGCGGGTCGGAGCCTTGAGGCATGGGGTGCCCTGATTGTGCCGGGGACCGCTCTGGGGGCGGCTACGCTGATGCCTAGGATAGCACCAGGTGACCGTGTCCTCTAGCCCTCGTCGGCCCGCCCCGGCCGTGCCCGCGCAGCCCTCCCTGAGGCTCCTTCACGAGCACATCCTGGGGTGCCGCAGCTGCTGTCGGGAGGGGCTGCTTGCGGCGTGCGCGCCCGTTCTCTGTGCGCCGTCCGCGTCCCGGATGATGCTGGTGGGACAGGCCCCGGGGCGGCTCGAGGTGACGACCAGGCGCCCATTCAGCGGCCGGGCCGGGAGGGAACTGTTCCGCTGGTTGAAGGCGGCCGGTTTGGGCACCGAGGAGGAGGCCAGGGCCGCCGTCTACCTGACCTCCATCACCAAGTGCTTCCCCGGCGCGGCGAGCTCGGGTAGCGGGGACCGCCGGCCCAGCTCGCGGGAGATCGAACTATGCCGGCCCCACCTGGAGGCGCAGCTTTCCCTGCTCGCACCGTGGCTGGTGATCGCGGTGGGGCAGCTGGCGATCAGCCGCTTCCTGGGACGGCGCAGCATGGACGAGGTGGTCGGCAGGGTGTACCTGCGCACGGGGAGCGAGCACCTCGTGGGTGCTCCGGTTCCTGCCGACGCACTCCCGTTGCTGCTGCCACTTCCCCATCCCTCGGGAGCCAGCCGCTGGCTGAACCAGCCGCAGCACCGTGACCAGCTGGCGCGGGCGCTCGCCCAGCTGGGCCGCCTCCGCGAGGCGCCCCCGGGGCTCTCGGCGCCTATCTGAGTTTGCGTATAATCGGGCAAATCTTGGGTGGAAAGCAGCATGCGCGCGGCGTCGGCTCGCAGCCCCGGGGTCGGTCGGCCGCGCCTGAGCCCAGGGGATCGAGCGAGGGGGAGGTGAGCACCGCTCCCAAGGTCGGCGCGACGCGATCCGCGGACGACATCCTCGAGCTCATCTTCACGCCCACTCCGCGGGCCAGCCCGGCCGAGCAGGCGGAGCGCACCCTGCGGCGGCCCAAGCCGCTGGTCTACGTCGCCATGAGCAACCGAAACTTCTTCTGGCGCCAGCAGCTCACCAAGTACGTCCTCGATGAGGGCAGGGTGCCGGTCACTCCCTTCATGCTCTTCGACTACTACCTGCTGCACACCGTGCCCAAGGACCTGGTCCGGGAGGCGATGAACAACCTGATCGCCCGGTGTGAGGAGATGTGGGTCTTCGGAGACATGTCGCTGGGGCTCAAGGTCCAGGTGGGGATCGCCAAGCGGATGCGCAAGACGGTGCGCTACTTCGACATCAGCGAGCTCCCGTACCAGATCAACTCGGTGCCCGAGTCGATGGTCTCCGAGGAGCGCTGACCGCGCCGGGCCGCCCGCCCCAACGGCACCGGCCAGGGTGCTGCGGCGATGCCGGTCCGACCAGGCGAGCTCGGGGTGGGCTGGCTCGGTGAGCGGGTTCACGGTGGTGGAGCGGCTGCCGAGGCCCGGCCCCGCGGCTGCGGTCTATGAGTCTGGCTGGCAATCATGGAGTCCTGCGGGGCTGTACCACCTTGACCAGGCACCGCCCCGCCCGCGCTCGCCTCGGGCGGCGTCCATGTCGTACCGGCCCGAGGTCAGCCCCGAGCCGGAGTGCTTCCAGGGCGAGGGCCTGCTGCTGCTGCACCTTCCCGCGGAGGACCGGTGCCGGATCTGGTCGGGCCCGGTCGGGAGCCTGGAGGTCCCCACGATCCGCCTTCGCCGCGGCCGGCGCCTGCTGCAGGTCGAGGCGGACGGGCCGGTGGTGTCGGAGACGGTGGACGGACCGGCGGCTCCAGCCCTGGCTGCACACTTCGCCAGGCTCGGCCTCCAGCGGAGGGCACGGCTCGCGTCGTCCACGTTCCCGGGGGTCTGGTGTTCGTGGGGGTTCCATCGTCAGCGGGTCACGGCCGCCGACGTCGATGCTGCGGTGGAGCAGGTCGAGCGCTGGGAGCTCCCGATCGATGTCTTCCTGGTCGATGACGGCTGGCAGCGCGGGATCGGGGACTGGCGTGCCCAGCGGCCGGGATTCGGGGACCTGGCCGCATTGGCGAAGCGCCTCCAAGCTCGGGGGCGGAGGCTCGGGCTGTGGTTGGCACCATTTCTGGTGGGGGACCGCAGCGCCCTGGCCGCGGCGCATCCTGACTGGGTGGTGGATGGGCCACCACATCCCCGGTGTTGGGGTCAGGGAGTCTCCGCTCTCGACCTCGGCAATCGGGAGGCCGCCCAGCACCTTCAGGAGCAGCTCCAGGCACTCTGCGAGTTGGGCTGCTCCTATTTCAAGCTCGACTTCCTCTATGCGGGCGCCTGGCCGGGGCGAAGGGCCCACGGGTTGAGCCCACTGGAGGGATATCGGCATGGGCTGGAGCGGGTGCGGGCCGCGGTCGGCCCCGAGGCGATCCTGGTCGGATGCGGCGCGCCCCTCCTCCCCAGTGTCGGGCTGGTTGACGCGATGCGGGTCAGCCCCGACATCGCCCTGCACCTGCACCCGGCGACGGGCGATCTCAGTCAGCCGTCGCTGGAGTCGGCCCTCCACACCGGCCGCGCCCGGGCAGGGATGCACCAGCGACTCTGGGTCAACGATCCGGACATGCTCCTGGCGCGTCGCCGCATGCCGAGCCGGGACCTCTGGGCCGAGCATGTTGCCGCCACTGGAGGGGTGGTGGCGTCGGGGGACCGGCTCTCCGATCTCGACCGCCATGGCCTCGCGCTGCTGCGTGAGGCGCTGGGGCGCCGCCGCTGCACCCCGGTCACCTGGGAGCCCATCTGCGACATCGCCCAGGGCCAGCTGCGATGAAGGGCGCGCCGCACTTGTGCCGCGGGCATTCGGCTTGCGACACTGCGCCGGTTAACTCTCAGTTCCGGCTCAAGTGGGGGGCGCCGTCTTGATGCACACTGGAATGTCATGAGGCGCAAGCTCACCTGGCTGGTAGCCACCCTCAACCACCCCCGCGCGCGGGCCGTGGTCGGTGCCCTGGTGGCGGCGGTCCTGTTGGCGCTGGTGCTGACGAAGGTCTCGATCGCGCGGGTCGAGGCCGCCCTCGCCCATGTCTCGGTGCCACTGCTGGTGCTGGCGGCCCTGCTCGCCGTTGCCTACGTGGCGATGCGGGCCTGGCGCTACCACCTGTTGCTGGGGCGCGGCTCGTGGGTCGCGACCATGGGGGTGACCGCCGCCAGTTGGGGTGCCGGGCAGGTGCTGCCCGGTCCCGGCTCCGATGCCGCCTTCATCTGGTTCGCCAAGTCCGATCTGGACGCCTCCGTGACCCGCGGCACCGGGGCGGCCTTGGTGGCCCGGCTTTTGGATCTGGCCAGCCTGGCCATGATCCTGCTGGTCTCGGCGGATCTGGCGGGGGTGCGCCTGGCCCGCCCGCTGCGAATCACCGCCGTGGCCCTAGCCATCGGTTTGGTGGTCCTGCTGCTGCTCTTCTTTGTGCGCCCGACCCGGAGGTGGTTGCTGGCCCGGGCGGAGCGGCTGCCGGTGGTGGGCTCGTTCGCCGTCCGCGCCGAGGTGGCGCTGGCTGATCTCAGCAGCTCCCGCGTCGTCGCTGGCCTGGTGGTGTCCACGGTCCTGGCCAGAGTTCTCGCGGCGCTGGAATACCTCTGCTTCTTCTGGGCCCTGGGAGCTCATCTCAGCTTCTGGCAGGTGTGGCTGGCGCTGGCGGTGCGGACGCTGCTGTTCGCCCTGCCGGTCCAGGGGCTTGGCGGCCTCGGGACATCCCAGGTCTGGTGGGCTGGCGGATTGGCCCTGGCCGGGTTGCCCCTCACCGCGGCTCTGACCCTGGGCCTTGAGGTCCAGGTCCTCGATCTGGTGGTGGCCCTCCCGGAGGGGTTCCTTGGGTGGCTGGCGCTGCGGGTCCGCCGCCAGGTGAGCACGGGCGGTCCGCATCCGGTGCCGGTGGCCGAGTCCATTACTTCACTCTCGCCCCCGGCCCCCGCCACCGCGCCGCCTCGGGAGCTGACGGGGTCGCGCGGCCCCCGTTCGCGGGGCTGAGCCACTCCGCTTGCTGGCCGGGCCAAGGTGAGGTCCGCGGTGTCGCCGCCGGTGTCGGCCCGCGGCACTCAGGGGGCCAGCAGCGCGTGCATCACCCCGAGAAGTTTGCGGTGGGAGGGAACGACGGCCCGGCAGGGCCGGCGGCGGCCGCGGCCCTCGCGTTCTATCTGCCGCAGAATCTGCCGATACATGAGGCCCGCGGCCTTGACCGGTCTGCCGCCGCGCCGGAGCATGGCTGTGCCCGGCAGGGCCTGCTCGTACCAGTGGTCGGCGATGGCGATCTCCACCCGGAGGAGCAGGGTCCGGTCGTCGT
The DNA here is from genome assembly GCA_027319585.1 of Candidatus Dormiibacterota bacterium. Taxonomy (GTDB): domain Bacteria; phylum Chloroflexota; class Dormibacteria; order Aeolococcales; family Bog-877; genus AG-12. The sequence continues at coordinate 51,472 of DAHVMY010000003.1, forward strand.
GCCTGAGGTCGCTGACCCCGGCGAGGGCAAGGGTCTGGCGGGGCAGGTAGCAACGTCCCCGGCCCAGGTCCTCGTCGATGTCACGGAGGATGTTGGTGCGCTGCATGGCGATCCCCAAGGCGCGGGCGGCCTGGTCGGCGGCGGGGTCCACCACCCCCAGGATCGACGCCATCAGCCGACCCACGGTTCCGGCCACCTGGTAGGCGTAGAGGTTGAGATCCGCCTCGGTCTCCACCGCGAACGGGTGCATGTCCCGGAGCTGGCCGCGGCAGAAGTCGGTCACCGCGTCTCGGGGGAGCCCCGGGTAGCGACCGACGAGGTGCTCCAGGATCTCGGTCTCCTGACTCGTCACCAGCCCTCTCTCGCTCCAATCCATCGCACCCAGCAGGCGGTTCTCGGCGTCCACCGCGCCGAAGTCCACCAGGTCGTCGAGCTGCCGGCACACCAGGTAGAGCAGGTACACGTCGGGGCGCACCCCGGCGGGCAGCAGCCGGGTGGCGAGAGCGAAGGTTCGGGCCACCCGGTTGGTGGTGGCGATCGCCTCGTCAAGGTAGGTCTGGATGGCCGGGGACGTGCTCAGCGCCACCTGGCCACCTCCTCCTCGAGGAGCAGCCCGCTGGTGAGAGCTGCCCCCATCAGCACTCCCGGGATCCCGGCGCCGGGGTGGGTGCCCGCGCCCACGTGATACAGCCCGCGAACTCGGCGGTCCCGATTGGGCTGCCTGAAGTAGGCGGACTGGAGCAGGGTCGGCTCCGGGCCGAAGGCGTTGCCCAGGTGCGCGCGCAGGCGGCTCTGGAAGTCCACGGGGCTCCAGCTCCGCTCCAGCACCAGCGACGAGCTGAGGCCGGAGAGGCCCAATCCCTGGTCTGACTCCATGGCCTCCAAGACCTGGCGCCGCACCTGGGTCTCGGCCCGGCTCCAGTCGAGGCCGGACTTCAGATTGGGCACTGGAAGAAGCACGCTGAGGGAGTCTCCTCCGGGCGGGGCCATCGCAGGCTCGGAGCGTGCGGGGGCGTGAAGGTACAGGCTGGGAGACCGCCCGAACCGGCCCAGCTTCGTGACATCGCGAATGAAGCCTGGGTAGTCGTCGCCCACCAGCAGGGTGTGGTGGGCGAGTTGGGGGAAGGCTCGGCTGGTTCCCAGATACAGCAGAAAGCAGCTCATGGTCGGTTCCGGACCGGAGTCGGCGCTCTCCCCCAAGAGCCGGCGGGTCTCCACCACGTCGGCGTTGCTGACCACGTAGTCGGCAGGGTGGACCACCCCGCCGCTGGTCCTCACCCCGCTCACGCGGTCATCCCGCTGCAGGATCTCCACGACCGGGTCGCCGAACTCGAGGGTGGCGCCCGATCCCAGCAGGCGGACCAGAGCCTGCACCAGGGAATAGACACCCCCCTGCGCGTACCACACCCCCGAGTCGATCTGCAAGTACGCGAGGGCAGCGTAGACGGCCGGCACCCGATAGGGGTCACCGCCGATGAAGAGGGGATGAAACGAGAATGCCTGGCGAACATGGGGCTCCTCGAAGTAGGTCTCCACGAAGTGCTCCACCGACCTGATCGCGCCCAATCTGGCCATCGTCGGCACCAGGCGCAGGAAGTCATGGACCCTCAGGAAGGGACGGGTGCCCGCTCCCAGGATCGCCTGCTCGTAGATCCGCCGGCTGTGGGCCAGGAAGGCCGGGTAGCGGCGGGCATCGCGAACGCTGAACCGCCCGATCTGATCGGTCATGCTCGCGAAATCGGCGGAGAAGTCGAAGTGTTCCGCCCGGGCTCGCCAGTGAATGCGGTAGAAGGGCTCGAGCCGCTGCAGGCGAAGCTGGTCCGCGGTGCTGGTGCCGGCCAAATCGAAGAGCTCATCCAGCAGCTGCGGCATGGTGATGAGCGATGGGCCGGTGTCGAAGGTGTGCCCGTGTTCGCGGATCTGGCCGGCCCGTCCGCCCGCGGTAGCAGCCGCCTCCACCACGGTCACCTCCGCTCCCGCCGCCAGCAGCCGCAGCGCGCACGCCAGCCCACCCAGGCCGCTCCCGATCACCACCACCCTGGGCGCGCGCCTTCCGCTGCGCCTCTGCGCCGTGGGCTCCGCGAGCTGAGTGGTCACGAGGTGGTTGCCCCCGCGGCTTCCCGCAGCCTGGAGGAACCTCCCCGGACCGGCACTCGTCCGCGAAGACCGTCGCCGACTGACTCCAGCTGAAACGCCAGGGTCAGCACCCAGGTGACCGGGTGCCAGCAGATGCTGGAGAGTGGCTGGCGATCCCACCGCGCCCCCAGCAACCGCAGGCAGATGAGCGAGACGAGGGCGACCAAGGAGGCTGCGAGGGCGGCGCTGTCGCGGTAGAGCACGGCGAGGACCGGCAGGACCAGGGGAAGCAGCTGGGTGCAGATGACCGCTGCCGCCCCAGCCAGCGCCACCGCCAGGGAGTTGCCGACGCTGGGGTAATGGCTGCGGCGCCAGAAGCGGCGCACGTCCGCGGTGGAGGTGCCTCCTGCCACCTGCACCAGCTCGGTCCCATTGAGCACCAAGACCGGTCCCGCGGTGCTCGCGACCGCCCGGGCCAGAGCCTGGGCCGGCTGCTCCGACCCGGCGATGGCCTGATGGCGACCGCTCATCCGGTAGGCGGAGCGCGTCACCACCAGGCAGGGCTCGAACGCCAGGGAAAGTCCGGCCCACCGCCCGCGCGCCCAGGTCTGGGCAAAGATGGGCGTCCAGCAGTGCCGGATCAGCGCGACCGCGGGCAGGAGCGCCCGCTGCGCGGTGCTGGCCATAGCCTGTCCCGGGAGCAGGGAGACCATCGCCGCCTGCCTTGTTCGCAGCGAGCTCACCGCCTCGGCCATGGCCTGCGGAGCGAGAGTGGCTGGCGCCCCGACGAAGGCCAACAGCTCGCCCGTAGCCCGCTGGGCACCACGGTCCGCTGCCCAGCATCGGTCGGTCCACCCCTCCGGAGTGGAGCCGGCCACGACCAGCACCCCGTCCGGTCCCAGAACCGAGGCCGCCTCCTCACGGCAGCCAGCGGTGGCCGCGGCGGTAACTACGATGAGCTCCAGCCTTCCGGGGTAGGCCTGTCGCAGCAGGGAGGCACAGCAGCGGCCGACATCACCCGGAGGGCCGTCGGCGGTCATGATCACGCTGACTGCGGGCAGGGGCCCGAACGGCGGCTTGGCCCCTGCCCGCCGCAGGGCGAGCTGGTTGAGGATCAGCGTGCCCAGCGAGGCCAGGACTCCCAGTGCGGCGGCCCCGGCGAGCAGCTCCAGGATGCTGATGCGGTCCCATCCCCACGCCCGCAGGTAGAGCTGGGTTATGACGAAGCCGGCCAGAAGGTTCATCGCCATGAAGCCCCTCCAGGCGCGCCGGGCCTGCTGGGCGGGATCCTCACCGAGGCATGACCCGGCCAGCAGCACGTAGGGGAGCAGGGCGGCCGCGGCCACCAGCTCCAGGCCGCCGCCGACTCCCAGGATGACGATCGCCAGCGAGTAGGCGGTGGTGGCGAACAGGGCGGCGCCACGCTCGCCGATTGCGGTCGCGATCGATCCGATGCCCGCCTGGCGGTCATAGCCCACGTCTTGGATCGCGCCCAGCGCCTGCGACGCCATCGCCCAGAGCGCGAAGGCTGCGAGCAGTCGCCAGGGGAACGCGTCCAGGCTCAGGCCCGCCACCAGCAGGCCGCATACCGCCGGCAGGACGAAGTGCGAAGCGCTGGTCACGGAGTCCAGCACGGGGATCACCTTGGTCCGGGCTGGCGGGACGGAGTAGGCGAGGGCGGCCACGACCGTGACCCCGAGCGCGATACCCACCGGGGGCCCGCCCAGGTAGGCGATGGCACCCAGCAACGGCAGGTTGGTGAGAGTGATCGAGGCTATCAGGAGGGGAGCGCCGCTGGGCGCCACCAACCCGCCTTCCAGCCCGCCCTTGCGGGGATTGAGCCGATCCGACTCATAGTCGAACAGGTCGTTGACCCCATAGAGGAGCAGGTTGTAGGGACCCAGGAAGTAGAGGAAGCCCAGGATCAACGCCCAACTCGGGGTGAGCCTGAACGCCAGCGCCGCCGCCAGGAACGGCAAAGCGGTGTTGATCCAGCTGGCCGGGCGGCTCGCGACCAAGAGCTGCTTCACGGCCCCACCTCACCAGGAGTAGACGGTGATCGCGGTCAGGTAGAGAGCCAGGCCGTAGAGGAGATCCTCGAGCGGCATCCGGACGATCCGGATGCCGCTGAGGAATTGGGGAGCGTAGGAGAAGACGCCGATCCAGGTGAGCCCCACGTCGGCTCCGATGGTGAGGGCGGCGAACACCCCCATCCCCACCCAGAGGGAGCGGTCGCGGAGAACGCCCCTCCAAGCGGCGAGACCGAGTGCCAGGACCAGAGCGATGGTCGCGGCCAGGGAGTACTCCCTCATGCGCCCAGGCGCCGGACGCCCTTCCAGATGGCGACCGAGATGAGGGTCAGAAAGCCGAGCAGGATGGGCTCCTCCAGGGGGATGCCCGGAGGGAATATCACCGTGTTGAGCGCAGGATTGCTGTGGAACCAACCCAGCAGCGCCCCGGCGGCATCGAAGCCGAGAAAGAGCGGCACGGTGACCGCGATCGCCCGGAGCAGCCGCCGGCCGGCTACGCCAAGACCCAGGCGCCGGTCCAGCGTCAGCACGCCCGCCCAGCTCACCAGCAGGGCCAACAGGTACAGAAAGCGCATCAGGCACCCGCTGCCTCCATGCGAAGTGACCGGCCTTGCCAGCGTGCCTGCTCTCTCGGCCAACCGGCTCCAGGCCGCTCGATCGAGGTGCGGTTGAGCGCTGCCTCCGGCATCACGAATCTCCTCTCCTGCCCGCGGCGGACAGTCCTCAGGCTCTGTAGCTGGTACGCTCGGAGCGCTCGATTGGACCACCCGGCAGCGCAAGCCGTTGCGGGGTGGGCTCGTCCAGCCGGAATTAGCTTAGCAGATAAGTGAGCTGGCGAGAGATATGGGTGGCATCCACCAAATTTCCGATCCGGAAGCCGGGTCCCAGGCGAGGCTGCCGATCAGGTCATGCGGAGCCGGGAGACGACCCGGCCGGGGGCTGCCCCGATCGGGCCGCCTGCCGCAGTTGCGGATGCTACTCCAGCTCGGAGTTGACAGGCGGAGCGCTGTCCAGGCTTCTCGTGTGGGCGGAGATGCGCGCCTCGATGTCCACCAGAAGCTGCCGCAGCAGCTCCAGCTCCTGGTCCGACCTGCCGCTCAACATCTCGGCGAGGGAGTCGTTGAGGTCTCCCAGGCTCCGCCGGGCGACCTCCCGGGCGCTCTCTGTGACCTCCACTCTGACCTTGCGCCGGTCATGCGGGTCCTCGGTGCGACGCAGGTGACCTGAGCTCTCCAGGCGGTCGATGATGCCCGTCACCCCTCCGCTGGTGACCCTCAAATGCGCCCCCAGCTCGGTCGGGGTGACCGCGCCGCGCCGCGAGACCAGGTTCAAGGTCCGGACCTCGGTGAGGGTCATGCCCAGGTGCCTGGACGTGGCGTCGCTGTGCTGCTGCATGCTGGTGTTCAGATCCCGGATCGCCCGTAGCACCGCGGCCACCTCGGCCTTGCGTGCCGGGCGCGCCGGTGACTTCATAATGGCCATCACTGCGACAGTGTATGCGAGCCGGCAGCATACCCTGCGCGCCCGACTGCAACCGGCCCGGCGGGAGCGGCGAGATGGCGATCACGGTTTACGGTGCGCCCTGGTGCCCTGACTGCCGGCGCAGCAAGGCCTTCCTGAACGCTCACGCGATCGATTTCGAGTGGGTGGACATCGACCAGGACCCGGCGGGGCTCGCCGCGGTCGAACGGCTGCAGGGTGGCGGCCGCACCATTCCCACGATCGTGTTTGATGACGGCACCCACCTGCTGGAGCCCAGCGACGAGGAGCTGGCGCGCAAGCTGGCGATCAAGGTGGAGGCGGAGCGTCCCTTCTACGACCTGGTGGTGGTGGGGGGTGGTCCCGCTGGCCTGGCTGCCGCCATCTATGCCGCGCGGGAGGGGATCACAGTGCTGGTGGTGGACTCCGGCGGTCTCGGCGGCAACGCCGGCGTGACCGAGCGCATCGACAACTACCCCGGCTTTCCCGAGGGCATCGGGGGAGCGGAGCTGATGAGCCGGTTCATCCAGCAGGCCAAGCGGTACGAGGTCGAGCTGCTGGCCGGGGCCAGAGTGGCCACCATGGGTCCGGACGGGGCTGACGCGCGCCTGGAGTTGGCGACCGGCCAATCGCTCTCGGCCCATGCGGTCCTCATCTGCTCCGGCTCCACCTACCGCCGCCTCGGGGTCCCCGGTGAGGAGAAGCTGATCGGGGCCGGGGTCCACTTCTGCGCGACCTGCGATGGCCCGTTCTACCGCGGTGCGGACGAGCTGCTGGTGGTCGGCGGGGGCAACGCCGGGGTCGAGGAGGGGATGTTCCTGACCCGGTTCGCCAAGCGGGTCAGGATCGTCCAGAACCAGCCGGAGCTGACCGCCTCCAAGCTGCTCCAGGACAAGGTGCGCGCGGACCGGCGGTTCGTGATCCACACCGACACTGAGATTCGCGAGCTGCGCGGGGACCAGCGGCTGCAGGAGGTGGTGGCCGTCAATTCCAAGACCGGCGAGGAGAGCCGGTGGCATCCCGCCGCCGCCTTCATCTTCATCGGCCTCGACCCCAACTCCGAGGTCGCGTCTGAACTCGTCGATCTGGACCCCTGGGGCTTCATCAGGACCAGCGACTCCTACGCCACCCGGAGCCCCTGGCTCTTCGCCGCCGGAGATGTGAGGGCCGGCTCCACCAAGCAACTGGCGTCGGCGGTGGGGGAGGGAGTGGCGGCGCTGCTCGCGATCCGCAGCTATCTGCAACAGCACCACCATCTCCCCGCAATCGATCCCAACGCGTAGCTCCACTGGTCAAGGGCCGCCGCCAGGGGCTGTCACCGGGGCGGTCGGTTACCATGTGCCGGCGGGGAGCGATCAGGGAGACACAGGATGCGCATAGCTGGCGAGATCGTCGGCCGCCGTGGGGCGGCCGTGATTTCACTGGCAGCGGTGGCGGCGGCGATTCTGGCGGTGCACGGCTATTCGAGTCCTGGGGCGCTCTCCTTGCCGGGCGGCTCCGGTTCCGGGGCGGGACGGGCGGCAACGCTCAGCCCGACCACCAAGACCACCCCTTCGCCATCGCCCCGGAGTACGAGCTCGGCCACTCCCCGGCCGAGTGGAACGGCAACCCCGGGCCCGCTCCTGTCGTCCACGGCCTACGCCTCGTACACCTACCAGCTCTATCCCGGCACTCCGAGCACCATGGCGCGCGCCGCGCTGGCCGGGTTCAGCTACACCGCCCGCCGCGCGGGAAGCTCGGTGGACTTCACCCTCTACGTGTCCGGCGGCGGCCAGCCCCCGATCAAGAAGACCTATCCCGCCAGCGATCACATCTACTTCGTGGAGGCCAACCTGGGCGACGACTCCGGCAGCGCCGAGTACAACTTCGGCGATGACGGGTTCATCGCCACCGATGCGACCGGACACGTGGTGCCCTGAGCATGGCCAGAAGGAACCGCCTCAATCGGGCATCGGCCCGCGCCGTCGGCAGCCCTCAGGTGGCGGCGCCGTCCACCCAGCTCGCGACCGCCGGCCCCTCCCCTGATCGGGGCAGCTGGAGTGCCCAGGCCTGGGCACCCACCGGAGCTCGGGTCGCCCTCGGGCTGGTGCTCCTGTGGTTCGGGGTTCACGAGCTGATCCAGCCCAGCCTGTGGACCGGCTACGTCCCCCTGATCCCGGCCACCTCCAACCTGGCGATCGGGCTGGTCCTGTTGCATGGCTGGATGCTGAGCGTCCTGGGGGTCGCCCTGGTGGTGGGGGTGGCCGCGCGGGCGGCGGCCGCGGTGAGCGCGCTGCTGCTCGCCGAGATTGTGCTCTCGCTGACCTTCACCGGGGGGGTCTCCGACATCGTGGCCAGGGACTTCGGAGTCTTGGGACTGGCGCTGGCCGTGTTCGCGACGGCGGAGCAGGGGTGGAGGCTCAGGGACTGAGCCGGGCCTTTGGGGAGTGGGCCTCCCGGCTCTGAGGTCCCGGCCCCGCTCAGCGCCTCCAGTCGGGCCGCCGGCGCTCTCTGAAGGCGGCCATCCCCTCGGCGCCCTCGGGGCTGGAGAAGAGCCGCCGGGAGAGCTCCACCATCGCCTGGTATGCCGCTTCCTCATCCAGGGCCGGGACCTCCCGGACCAACCGCCGGATCTCCCGCTGGGCGGATGGTGCTCCGCCGGCCAATTCATGGACCAGCATCCCGGTCCGTTCCGCTACCTCCTCGGGATCCACCACGTGGTTCACGAGCCCCGCGGCCGATGCCTCGACAGCATCGAAGGTACGCCCGGTCAGGAAGAGCTCCAGGGCACGGCTCAGCGGCATCTTGGCCAGCACGGGGACCGCGATGACCGCCGGGGCGACCCCGACCTTCACCTCGCTGAACGCAAAGGTGGCGGCGCTCGTCGCGACCACGATGTCACTCTCAGCCACCAGGCCCATGCCGCCGCCGCGCACCGCTCCCCTGACCTCCGCGATAACGGGCTGCGGCAGCGCGCGGATGAGCCTTAGGACCGGCACCAGCGCGCCCGCGCCCGGACTGGCCCCCCGCTCTCGCCGCGCCTCCAGCTGCTCCTTGAGGTCGGCGCCGGAGCAGAACACTGACCCGGTATGGCCCAGGATGACGACCCGGACCGCGCTGGCCTTCGCCGCGGCGGTCAACGCAGCGGTGAGCTGATCAAGCAGCGCCTCGGAGAGCGCATTGCGGTTGGCCGGCGAGTCCAGCTGGATCCGCCGGGCCGGACCCTCATCCTGGACCGAGACTAGCTCTTCGGGCAAGTGCGACTCCTGTGACTGCGAGGGTGGACAGGCTGCTCAAATGGTAGGGAAGTCGACGCGGCTCAACCGCCAGGTGAACCTCCGCTGCCGCTGAACCGTGATCGGCGCGCTCATTCAAAGTCCGAGTGGCCGGTGGGCTCCGGCCGGCCCCCGGGCCCTGCGGACCCGCGATCGCTCAGAGTCGGCGGATCAGATCTCGCTCCAGGCTCTCACGCGCCGCTCTCACCTCAGGAAGCAACTCCCACCCTGAGAGCGCCTGCTCCATCTGGCGCAGGAGCGAGTAGCAGGACTTGGTGCCCCGGAGCGCGTCGCCGGGATCCACCCCGGGGGGAGGCTGGAGCTGATCCAGCGGCACTCCGCGGCTCCAGTTGTACACGTACTCCACGTAGTCGAGTGACACCGGCCGGCTCTCGGAGATCCCGTGCTCCGCCTCCAGACGGGCCAGCTCGCGCTGAGCCTGCGCCAGGGTGCGAGCGAGCTGGTCGACGCGCCGGGTCGGCATGTGGCGCCGCGGGGTGAACTTCGCGGAGCCGCGGTCGTCCGCTGCCAGCATCACGATGACCGCGCACAGCTCCTCGGTTCGCAGGCCCGTGAGCCACCCTTCCGCGACCGCCTGGGCGACCAGCAGGGTGTTCTCCCCGTACACTGCGGCTGCCAGCATCCCGAGACGGGTGGGCCGGTCGTTCTGCAGATGGCCCAGCTCGGTGAGCACCGCCCGGTAGGCTCGAAGCTGGTCGCGATACTCGTGCTGGCGTTGCTGGGCCACCGCGGCGGCCTCCTCCAGAGAGCGCTCCAGCTCCAGCACCTCTTCCCGCACCCCCCGGTGCTCCGGGAGATAGGGGCAGTGGCGGCAGGGAGACTGGGCCACCTGCCGCTCGCGCTCATGAATCGCGCGCCGTTGCTGCTCCAGGCGCCCGGCGGGGTCTCTCGAATCCGCCCCAAAACGCCCCTGCCGACGATCCCGAAAGTGCTGCCGACGAAGTTGGCGGGCCTGCTCACGCGCCAGGCTGAGCGCCGCCTGGGCGCCGAGGAACTGGCTCAGGGTGCGCTCCGTGCATCTGACCTTGGGATGCTTGAAATGACGCGCCTTCAGGTCTCGGAGGCGCGCCTCCACATTGGGGCGGCGCAGCTGCACATTCTCCAGCGCCCGCAGCCGTTGGTGCTGGCCGAATGATTGTTCCAGCAGGACCTCCGCCTCGGCCGGGGTCTTGCGCCGCAGCAGATTCAGGGTCATGTTGTAGGTGGGGGCGAACTTGGATTCGACCGCCATGTCGTTCCCGAGCAGGGTCTCGCAGATGACTCCCAGGTCCACCTCGGGGTCGCGCAGGACGATCCCGTGCCCGATGGGGTCGATGCCGCGCCTGCCGGCACGTCCCAGCAGCTGGGTGAGCTGTCCCGAGCGCAGGGGCGCGAATCCCTGGCCGTCGAACTTGGTGAAGGTGGAGATGACACAGGCACGGGCCGGCATGTTGAGCCCCAACGCCAGAGTCTCGGTGGCGAACACCACCTTGAGCAATCCGCGCTGGAAGAGCTCCTCCACGGTCTCCTTGACGTAGGGCAGCAGGCCCGCGTGGTGGACCGCCACGCCCGCCCGGAGCATGCTCATGTTGAGGGCGCCGGTGTAGAGCGCGGCCTCGTCAGGGTCGTGGATCGTGCCCAGACGCTCGGTTAGGACCTCGTCGATGGCGAACTTCTCCTCCAGGGAGGTGAGGTCAACCGCATGGGTAGAGCACCGCCCCAGCGCCTCTCGACAGCCCTTGCGGGAGAAGATGAAGTAGATCGCGGGCAGCATCTCCTGCAGCCGGAGTTCCTCGACGACTCGCAGGAGGTCATTGTCGGAGCTGAGAAAGGTGCGGTTCCCATAGAGGCGCCGGTCGCCCTCGGCCTCCCTCTGGGCCAGCTCCAGGGTCTGCCGATCCAGCCGCCCTTTGGCATCCAGGAGGGGCAGGAAGCGGTTGCGCAATCCCAGCCAGGTTCGCAGCTCCACCGGGCGGTCGCGGCGCAGCACCACCGCCATGGGGCCACGCCTCTCCTGCATCCAGCTGGCCACCTCGTCGACGTTGGTGATGGTCGCCGACAGGCCGATGAAGCGGATGTGGGCTGGGGCCTGGATGATCACCTCTTCCCAGACCGTCCCCCGCGGGTACTCGTCGATGTAGTGGACCTCGTCCAACACCACCCAGCGCACCGAGGCCAGGGAGTCGGGATCGTCGTAGATCAGGTTGCGCAGGATCTCGGTCGTCATGACCACCACCGGGGCCTCCGGGTTGATGGAGGTCTCACCGGTCACCAGCCCCACTGTGGCATCCCCGTGGACCCGCTTGAGGTCCCCGTACTTCTGGTTGGAGAGGGCCTTGAGTGGGGTGGTGTAGAGGACCCGCTCCCCGCCACCGCGGTTAAGGCTCTCCCAGATCGCCCACTCCGCGACCACGGTCTTGCCGCTGCTGGTGGGAGCGCTCACCAAAACCCCGGCATGGTCCTGCAGCGCCGAGATCGCCTGCTCCTGGAAGGGGTCGAGGGTAAAGGAAAGGGTGCTGGCGAAGTCCGCGAACTGGGAGGTGGCCGGCCCGCCCCCCGGGGCCTCCACTAGGAGGCGGTCTCGGCCACGCCTTCCGGCTGCGCCGCCCGCGGCTGGCGGTTGGTCCTGAACCAGGCGTAGATCAGGATTGGCACTCCGATCAGGAGTACCCCGAGGGAGGTGAGTTGAGCCTGCTTCAGGCCGAAGGCGATGTAGGGCACGTTCACTGGGTTGCGCAGGAAGAAGAGCCCGAACTGAGTGATCGGGTAGGCGATGATGTAGGTGATCCCGATCCAGCCGTCGGGCACGTTGCGCTTGCGCAGGTAGATCAGGAGGCCCAGAACCATCAGGATCAGGATTGCCTCATAGGCTGCCGCGGGCTGATAGGCCACGTTGAGCTTGGGCGCGAACGTGTGGGGATTGGTGTAGGCGGTCGCCCAGGGCAGGTTGGACGGGTAGCCCAGGATGTCGCCGTTGATGATGTTGCCGATCCGGCCGATCGGTTGCCCCACCGCCGCGAAGAAGGCCGCGGCGTCCAGCAGGATCCAGAAGTTTACCTTCTCCCGCCAGGCCATGAATAGCATGGTGGCCGAGGCCAGGAAGATGGCTCCGAAGAAGGCCATCCCACCCTCCCAGAAGGCGAGGATCTGGCCGGGGTGGGTGATGTAGTACAGCGCGCCGGACTGGAGGTCGTAGAACAGCCGGCCTCCGATCAGGCCCGCGACCACCGCCCAGAAGGCGATCCAGCTGGTCTTGCTCCGCGGTATCCCGTGGCGCTCGGCGTAGGGGAGCGCGACCTGGAGCCCCACGATGATCGCCACCGCGTAGCCCACGCCGTACCAGTGGATGGTGAGCGGTCCCAGCTTGAAGACGGGATCGATACCGATCTTGATGATCGCGACCAGAGGGCTCACAGGTTGATCAGCTCCAGCTGCGTGTTCGTGACCAGGGCCTCGCCCGAGCCTCCATCCGCCTCCACCCAATTGGCGACCTTGCTCAGCATCTCGTCCGCGTGCCGACGGTCATTGCTGACGCAGCTGACCCCGATCACCGCCAGCTGCCAGCTGTCCAGGTTGTCCACCTCGGCCACGGCGATGTTGAAGGTCCGGCGCATCCTGGCGGTCAGCGAGCCCACCACCTGCCGCTTGGCCTTGAGCGAACGGCTCTCGGGGATGTGCAGGGTGAGCACCAGGCTGCCAATGACCACCAGGTCAGTGTAGGAGGTTCCCCGCCAAGCCGCCGCCGGGGCTCAGCCCGCTCGCCGGAGCAGCTCCATCACCACGTTCTGCCGGCGTTCCTGGCCAACCGTGGTGGTGGGCCCGTGACCGGGGTAGATGACCGTGTTCTCGGGCAGGCTGAGCAGCCGGGACACCACCGCCGTGACCTGTCGGGGCAGGTCGATGTCCGGCAGGTTGGTGGGACCCAGGTCGCCCGCGCGCAGGGTGTCGCCGGTGAACAGGTGGTTGCCCACCTTGAAGCATAGGCTGCCCGGCGAGTGCCCGGGGGTGAAGATGACCTCCAGCTCGAAGTCGCCGAATTCGAGGCGGTCCCCGTCCACGAGGTAGCGATCCGCCGAGCGCAGGTACTGCTTGGCATCCAGAAGGCTGAGCCCGGTCTCGCCGCCCACCGCCCCACGGACCTCATCCTTGGCGCCGGCGTGATTGCGGTGGCCGTGAGTGCACACGATGTGCCGCACCTGATACGGGCGGCACTGCTCGGCAATCTTGGCCGGGTCCGCCCCGGGGTCGATCACCACCGCCTCGTGGCTGCGGGCGCAGCCGAGGAGATAGCAGTTGGTGGGCTGGCTGCCCTCGACCTTGATCCGCGCGATCTGCAGGCGCGGGCGCGGGGTGGCGCTGCTCAGCCGCGTTCCTCGCGCTGCTGCAGCAGCTTCTGGCGCAGCGCCTCCAGCTGCTCGAACTCCTCCATCGGCGGCTTGGGCATGCGCTGGTACGAGTGGGGGAACTTGGCGTGCTGCAGGGCGGCCAGCAGGGTGTCGACCTCGTCCTCGGTGAGCCGGTACAGGTGTCCCTGCGCCGCCAGCGGAACCGTGGGCTCGGTCACCAGTTGCGGCTCCAGCTGGCGTGGCTCGGCGAACATGTCCGCCGGCTCGCCCGCGGGCTCGGCCGCTCCCCTGGGGGGGACCTTGGTGGGCTGAAAGAGCTGGTCCGAACCGCTCAGGCTTGCGCGCTTGAAGGCCATCTCAGATCTCCTATCTGGTGGCGAGAACTTGCTCTGCCAACTTGCGGTAGGCGGAGGCCCCGTCGGAGTCCTTGGCGTATTGGAGGATGGACATTCCCACCAGCGGGCACTCCGCGAATCGGATGCTGTCGCCCACCTGGAAGGGGTAGACCATGGCGCCGAAGTGGGACGAGACCTCCTGCAGGACCTCGTTGGCGTGCACGGTCCGCCCCTTGTGGATGGTGGGCAGGATGCCGTGGATCCGCAACCGGGGATTCAGCTTGACCCGGATCCGCTCGATGGTGCGCTGAAGCTGCTCCATCCCCTTCATCCCGAAGTACTCGCACTGCAAGGGGATGATCACGTCGGTCGCCACCACCAGCGCGTTGATCGAGAGCAGACCCAGAGAAGGGGGGCAGTCGACGATCACGAAGTCGTACTCACCCAGGAGGGGATGCAACTTCTCCCGCAGCACGGACTCCCGCCCGATCTCGGTCACCAGCTGGAGCTCGGCTCCGGCGAGTTCCACGTTGGCGGGCAGGAAGTCGACCCCGACCCCGGGGGAGTGCAGCCGCACGTCCTCGGCCTGCACGTTGTGCTCGCACAACATGTCGTAGACCGTCAGCCGCAGGTCGTCAGGGTTGCGGACACCCATGTTCACGGTCAGATGTCCCTGGGGATCGAGGTCCACCAGCAGCACCCGGCTGCCGCGCTCGGCGAGCGCGCTCCCCAGGTTGACCGCGGTCGTGGTCTTGCCGACCCCCCCCTTCTGGTTGGCGATGGCGAAGACCTGCGCCTCGCGGGTTACGTGGTGATTGGAGGACATTTGGTAGCCGGACCTCGGGCGGGGTGCCAGGTCACTCCAGCGACCGGCCTGATGGCCCCCTGCCGCTATCATATGGCGGCTTGAGGAAGAGCAGGGAGCCGGTGACGCCGATTCGGAGCTGCTCCTGGCGCGAACCGGGCGGGTCCCGAACCACCTGCCGACACCTATTAGATCATCGGCTCGTAACCAAGGAGGATGTGGGTCACCGTGGCTGATGTCACTGAGCACCAGAAGCCCAAGGTGGAGGCGGTGGAAGAGGCCATCCAGCTGGCCCTCTCGTTTCGTTGGGCGGAGGCCGAGGCCGCCAACCGGGACCTCCTGGAGCGTTTCGGTCCGGACCCGGACGCGCAGAACCGGCTCGGCAAGGCGCTCATGGAGCTGGGCCGGCTGCGTGAGGCCCAGGAGGCATATCGCAAGACCCTCGAGCTCAGTCCCAGCAACCCGATCGCCCGCCGTCAGCTGGCCAAGCTGGAGGCAACGGCTCTGGAGCCGGCGGTGTCGCCCGGCGGGGTGCCGACCCTGGATGCGAAGTTCTTCACCGAGGAACCGGGGAAGACCACCATCACCAAGCTGATCCAGGACGGGGACGGGGTGCCTCCGGCGGTTTTGCCCGGAGATCCCGTGGAGCTGGTCCTGGGCCAGACCGACGTCAGGGTCCGCAGTGCCCGGGGCGCCGATCTCGGCTCGTTGGAGCCGCGGCTGGCCCAGCGGATCATCCGCCTCACAGAGGGGGGGAATCAGTACGCCGGGGCGGTCACCCATGTGGATCAGTCGGGGGTTCAGGTGATCGTGCGCGAGACCTTCCAGGCCGCGGCCATGGCAGGCACCGTCTCCTTCCCCAGCCGCAAGGCGAAGGAGGTCGACTACCGCCCGTACGCCAAGGAGTCGGTGCGTCCGCGGGAGGCTGATGCCTCGGCCCTGCTGGCGGACGACGAGGACGACGACGATGTGCCCTCTCGGCCGAGCCGGGTGGCGGTCGATGTCGACGACGGATTCACGGAATTCTCGGACCTCGACGACTCGGATGACGCCGTCGACGAAGATCTGGAGGAGGATCCGGAGGAGTTCTGACCGGAGCTCCTTCGCGCCGGCTCAGTCGACTCGGCCCAGGTCCGGCTCCGGGGGGGCGAGCAGACTTCGCTCGAAGCAGGTCCGCAGGACCACCGAGGAGCGGCTCGACAGTCCGGGGTGCCGGTCCCGCAGGCGAGCCAGGAAGTCCGCCAGCTCCGCGGTGGAGCCCACCCTCACCTTGGCCACATAGCAGTCCTCGCCCGCCACCTCGTGGAGTTCGGTGACGCTGGGCTCGCCGGCGAGGTCCGCCTCCAGCCGCTCGCGGGAGTCGCGGTCCCCATCCAGGCGCAGGAATACCAGCGCGGCGGTGCCCGCGCCCACGCTCTCCGGGTCGACCTGCGCCGTGTATCCGCGGATGACCCCCGCTGCCTCCAGCTTGTGGATGCGCTCATGCACCGCCGGAGCCGACAGCCCCACCTGCTCTCCCAAGGCCGCCAGAGTGAGCCGCCCGCTGCCGGCGAGCGCCCGCAGCAGGGTCCGGTCGATCCGATCCAACTCCGGGAACTTCGCTGAAGATTTCACGGTTGCTCCACTAAACTAGGACAATAATCTTAAGTCTTCGTTCGGCTATGGGGGCCTCGATCAAGGTGGGTGATATGGCGGCGGGGCGGAGTCACCTCCGCGGCTGGATGGCCCTGGTGGTGGTCTACTTCGTCTGGGGATCGACCTTCACCGGCATCCAGGTGGCGATCCGAGCCGTCCCCCCACTGCTGATGGCCGGCACCCGCTACCTGCTGGCAGGGCTCCTGCTCTATCTCTGGGTTGCCCGCCGCCGCCCCTGGCGGCCGCCGGCCTGGCGCGAACTGAGGGGGGCCGGGTTGGTTGGCCTGCTCCTCCTGCTGGGCGGCAACGGCCTGGTGAGCTGGGCCGAGCTCAGGGTCCCCTCCGGGCTGGCCGCCCTGATCATCGCCACCGTGCC
The DNA here is from genome assembly GCA_027319585.1 of Candidatus Dormiibacterota bacterium. Taxonomy (GTDB): domain Bacteria; phylum Chloroflexota; class Dormibacteria; order Aeolococcales; family Bog-877; genus AG-12. The sequence continues at coordinate 67,808 of DAHVMY010000003.1, forward strand.
CCTCTGGATGGCCGTGCTGGGGATCCTGTTCTGGAGGCGACCCTCCCCCGGGCGGGTGGGGTGGCTCGGGGTCCTGGTCGGCCTGGTGGGGGTGGCGGTGCTCGCGGACCCGGTGGGAGGCGGCCATCTGAATCCTCTATCCACCTTGGCCTTGCTGTTGGCGGCGTTGCTCTGGGCGATGGGGTCCCTCTACTCCCAGCGGGCTCCGATGCCGGCTGACATCTTCCTGGCGTCGGCCGTGGAAATGATCGTAGGTGGGGTGGGGCTGGTCGTGGCCGCGGTTGCAACCGGTGAGCCGGGGACGGTCCACCTCGCCCACCTGGGAGGGGCGCCGTTGGTCGCTTACCTGTGGCTGGTCCTGGGCGGGTCGATCCTGGGATACACCTGCTACGTCTACGCGCTCAAGTCGCTGCCGACCCCGACCGTGGCGACCTACGCCTACGTCAACCCGGTGGTGGCGCTGGGGCTCGGTTTTTTCATCCTCGGTCAGGGCCTCTCGCCCGCCAGCGCGGTGGCGGCGGCCCTGATCACCCTGGGGGTGGTGCTGATGGTGAGCGGGCCGCGTCTGGCGGACCGCCGCCGCCGGCTGGCCGCGGCCGGATCGGTGTGAGCCGCGCTCAGAAGAGGACCGAGCGCATCGTGCCGACGCGTCGGAAGCCGACCCGCTCGTAGACCCTGATGGCGCCGAGGTTGAAGTCGTTGACGAACAGCGTGATCGCCTGGGAGTCGGCCAGCAACCGCCCACACAGGGTGGCCATCCCCCGGGTCCCCAAGCCCTGGTGGCGACGGTCGGGCCGGGTCCACACGCCCTGCAGCTGCACCGCCTCGGCGGTGACCGCGGCACACTCTGCCTTGAACACGATCCGGCCGTCTTCAACCCAGATGTGGATCCACCCCCGCCGAATCAGGGTGCGGACCCGCTGGCGGTAGCCGTCCGGATCCGACCTCATCGGGTCGAACCCGACCTCCTCCAGGTGCATCGCGGCCCCGGCGGTCAGCACCTGGTCGAAGTCATCCAGGGTCGCTGGCCGCATTGGGGCGGGCTCGCCGACATCGACCAGCTCGGCTGTCGTGACGGCGTAGTGCGGCTGCTCCGCCCGCAGCAGCCGCGGGGTTCGGAGCTCCCCTCCCAGCCGCTCCTGCAGCGAGGCGATCTGGTCCCGCGGGCCCACCAGGAGTTGGATCAGGTGGGCCCGCGGACGCAGCGCGTCCGCCAGCGCCGCCAGGTCTCGGGAGCAGGGTGCCCACGGGACCACCAGCGGCCCGATGAGGGCGGCGGCCGAGATCGCCCCCGGCTCCTCAGGGTGCTCGACGCCGTAGATTGCTCCCTGGCGCAGCGCCCCGTGGCGCAGTTCACTGCGAAGGTAGACGTTGTCGAGCGGCGCCCTCCCGAGGCACTCCTCCAGCGCCACCAGATCCGCCGCCCGGAGCTGCCGCACCCGGGGACGGCGATCACCTCCCCGCCTCAGCACGCCTGGAATTATGACCACGCGATGGCGGCTCCAGCATCCATGCACCGCGGCGCATAAATATGCAAGAATGACGCGGTGTCCAGCACGAGTCGCGGAACCTCCCGCCTGCGGGTGGCGGTGGCGGGTGGCACCGGCTATGCCGGGGCGGGGTTGGTGGCGCTGCTGGAGCGCCACCCCGCGGTCGAACTGGTCGAGGTCTCGTCCCGAACCCAGGCCGGCCGCCGCCACTCGGAGGTCTACCCGGGATCGGAGTGTGATCTCACGCTCGGCGACGAGGTCGACGGCGCCGCGTGCGACGCTGTGGTGGCGGCCCTTCCCGCTCGCGAGTCGGCCGGGCGCGCGTCCCGCTGGCTCAGCCACGGTGCGGTGGTGATCGACGTGGGCCCGGACTTCCGGCTGCGCGACCCAGCGCTGTATCAGCTCTGGTACGGCGCCGAGCATCCCCGCCCCGACCTCCTGGCCGAGGCCGTCCTGGCCCTGCCTGAGCTCCAGCCCGGCCCGATCGCCACGGCGCGACTGATCGCCCTACCTGGCTGTTTCTCCACCGCGGCCATCCTCGGGTGCGGGCCGGCGGTCACGGAGCAGCTGGTCGAGCCGGAAGTTCTGGTGGATGCCAAGAGCGGAATAAGCGGGGCCGGGCGGCAGGCGGGGTCAGACTACCTGTTCGCGGAGGTGGCGGAGACGGTGCGCGCATATGCCGTCGGCGGCCACCGGCACCGCCCGGAGATGGAGCAGGCGTTCTCGGGACTGGCGCCAGGAGAGTGGGCCGTGACCTTCGTGCCGCATCTGGTGCCGATGGCTCGCGGGATCGCGGCCACCTGCTACCTGCGCCCGCGTCCCGGCGTCGGGTTGGAGTCGCTTCGGGACGCCTACCGAAGCTGGTACGGCGACCAGCCCTTCATGCGGCTGGGCGAGCAGGCTCCCTCCAGCAAGCTGGCGTCGGGCACCAACCTGTGCTACCTGAGCGTCCACCAACAGGCGACCACGGTCGTGGTCTGCGCGGTGCTGGACAACCTGGGCCGGGGGGCCGCCTCCCAGGCCGTGCAGGTGCTGAACCAGCGCTTCGGCTTGGAGCCGACCGCGGGGCTGGAGCCAGAACCGAGGTGGCCGTGACCGATTCGGCCGCTGAGCTGGCGCCGGTCCTGGGCGGGGTGACCGCGGCGAAGGGGTTCTCGGCCGGAGCCGCTGCCGCCGACGTCCGCGGCGACGGATCCTCTCGGCTCGACGTGGCCCTTATCGTCAGCGACCGTCCGGCCGCCGCAGCCGGGGTCTTCACGACCAACTTGGTCAAGGCGGCCCCCGTCGCGATCAGCCAGCTGCATGTCAAGCGGGGGCTGGCCCGCGCGATCGTCGTCAACAGCGGCAACGCCAACGCCTGCACGGGTGCCCGGGGGCTGGGCGATGCCCTGCGGATGGCCCAGGCCGCGGCGGACGCCGTCGACTGTCCCCCCCAGGAGGTGCTGGTCGCCTCCACCGGGGTGATCGGCAGGATCATGCCGGTGGACCGCATCCTGGCCGGTATCACCTTAGCCGCGACCTCCCTCGGCCCCCACGGCGACCGGGCGGCGCAGGCCATCATGACCACCGACACCTACCCCAAGCAGGCCGCGGTGAGCTTTGCGCTCGGCGGCGTCGACCACGTGGTCGGGGCGGTCGCCAAGGGGTCCGGGATGATCCACCCGGAGATGGCCACGATGCTGGCGTTCGTGACCACCGATGCCCGGGTGGACCCCGCCCTGGCCCGGATCTCGCTCGCCCAGTCGGTGCGACGCACCTTCAACCGGATCAGCGTCGACGGCGACACCAGCACCAACGACTGCTGCTTTCTGCTGGCCAACGGCGCCGCGGGGGGGCCGGAGATCCGGCCCGACACGGCGGATGCGGAGCGGCTGACCCGGGCGCTGGACACGGTGCTGTGGTCACTGGCGGAGCAGATCGTGGCCGACGGGGAGGGGGCGACCAGGACCTTCTCGGTCCGCGTCCTCGGGGCGATCGACGAGCAGCAGGCGCTGCGTGCCGCCCGCACGGTGACCAGCTCCCCCCTGGTGAAGACCGCGATCCACGGTGGCGACCCCAACTGGGGACGGATCCTGGCAGCGGTGGGCCGCTCCGGAGTGGAGCTGGCGCTCGACCGCTGCCGCCTTGCCATCGCGGGTGAGGAGCTCTTTGCCAGGGGTCAGGTGGCGGAGGGCGCGGTCGAGAGGGTGGCTCCGCGGCTGCTGCAACCGCGTGTGGCGGTTGAGATCAACCTGGGGGTCGGGGACGCCGAGGCGACCGCGCTCGGCTGCGACCTGACCGCCGACTATGTGAGGATCAATGCCGACTACTCCACCTGACGCCACCGAGTCGCTGCCGTTCGCCCTGCGCGCCCAGGTCCTGGTCGAGGCGCTGCCGTACATCCGCCGCTTCCATGGCGCTCTGCTGGTGGTCAAGCTGGGAGGCGCCGCGATGGAGGACCCGCAGCGGCGCGAGGCCGTGCTCCAGGATCTGGTGCTGCTGCGCTTCGTCGGGATGCGGCCGGTGCTGGTGCACGGGGGCGGGCGCGAGATCACCGCGATGGCCGCCGCGCTGGGGCTCGACACCCGCTTCGTCGACGGCTTGCGGGTCACCGACGAACGCACCATGGAGGTCGCCAAGATGGTGCTGACCGGCAAGATCAGCCCGGAGCTGGTGACCACGATCCATCGCCTGGGCGGCCGGGCCATGGGGCTCTCGGGCGAGGACGGCCCGACGCTGCTGGTGACGCGCCGGCTGGGCCCAGGTGGTGAGGACCTGGGTTGGGTCGGGGACGTCGCCGAGGTCAATCCCGAGCCGGTGCTGGCGCTGACCGAACGGGGCCTGATCCCGGTCGTGGCCTCGATCGGGCTCGGTTACGACGGCCGCAGCTACAACGTCAACGCGGACACGGTGGCGGCCGCCCTGGCGGTTGCGCTGCCCGCGACCAAGTTGATCATGCTGACGGACGTTGCGGGCGTTCGGGGGGCGGCGGGGGAGCTGCTGAGCCGGCTCTCGATTGCGGAAGCGGAGGAGCTGGTGAGGGCGGGGGTGGCGCAGGACGGGATGATCCCCAAGCTGCGGGCCGCGGGCCAGGCGGCCCGGGCGGGGGTGGCGGTTCACGTGGTGGATGGACGGGAGCCCCACTCGATCCTGCTCGAGCTGCTGACCGAGGCGGGAGTCGGCACCATGATCGACCCCGCGCCCAGCACCGATGACTGAGGACCGCGGCCTGGCGGCGCGGGAGGCGCGGGTGTTGTGCGGGATCTACCGCCGCCCCCCGCTGACCCTGGCCGCCGGTCATGGCTGCGTGGTGGTGACCGATGACGGACGCGAGCTTCTGGATCTGGTCGGAGGCATCGCCGTCAACGCCCTGGGCCACTGCCACCCCCAGGTGGTGGCGGCGGCCCAAACGCAGCTGAGCCGGCTCATGCACACCAGCAACCTCTATTACACCGCGCCCCAGGTGGAGCTGGCGGAGGCGCTGGTCGCCTCCGCGTTTCCGGGGCGGGTGTTCTGGTGCAACAGCGGGGCGGAGGCCAACGAAGCGGCGCTCAAGGTGGCGCGCAAGTGGGGCCGGCTGCACCGCTCCGGCGCCTTCACCGTGGTCACCCTGGAGGGCGCGTTTCACGGCCGCACGCTGGCGACCCTGGCCGCGACCGGCAACGCCCACTACAGCGACCCGTTCCGGCCTCTGCCGGAGGGCTTCCGGCAGGTGCCACGCGGCAGCCTCGAGGCGGTGGAGCGCGCCATCCAGGACGCCGAGCGGCCGGCGGTGGCGGTCCTGGTCGAGCCGATCCAGGGCGAGAGCGGGGTGAACCCGCTGGGCGCCGAGTACCTCACCGGGCTGCGGGCCCTGTGCGACCGCCACTCGGTCCTTTTGATCCTGGACGAGGTCCAGACCGGCATGGGTCGGTGCGGCGCCATGTGGGCGCACCAGCTGGCGGGGGTCGTCCCGGACATCATGACCGCCGCCAAGGGGCTAGGGGGCGGGCTGCCGCTCGGGGCGATGCTGGTGTCGCCGGCGGCCGACTGCCTCGAGCCTGGCGATCACGGCAGTACCTTCGGCGGCAACCCGGTCTCCTGCGCTGCCGGCCTGGCGGCCCTCAGGGTGATCCAGGAGGAGCGCCTGCCGGCGCGGGCCGCCGTCGCCGGCGAGCAGTTCAAGGAGGGAATCCTGGAGCTCCGCTCGGTGGGCCTGCCGGTCGCCGAGGTGCGTGGCAGCGGCCTGCTCCTGGGCGTGGGCCTCTCGGCCCCCCTGGCACGGGAGATGGCGGCCGCCGCCATCGAGGAGGGGCTGCTGATCAACCCCATCGGCGACGCGACGATCCGGCTGGCTCCGCCGCTCGTCATCTCCGACGACGAGATCGCCCTGGCCTTGGCGGGGCTGCGCCGGAGCCTGGAGCGCGCGGTGGCGGAGCTCACCAATTGATCGCGCAGGTGGGCAAGCGGGAGCGCCAGGCCGCGATCGCGGAGATCCTGTGGGAGGTGCCGATCGAGACCCAGGAGCAGCTGGCCCAGGAACTGCGCCGTCGCCATATCGAGGCCGACCAGGCCACCGTCAGCCGCGATCTCCGCGAGCTCGGGGTCTCCCGCGTCGCCGGGAGTCCCGGGCGCCGCTACCTGGCTCCGCGCCGGCTGGCCCCTCCCTGGGAGCGGGCGCGCCAGGTGCTCAGCAGCCAGCTGGAACGCCAGGAACAGGTGGGGTTGATGGTGGTGTTGCACACTCCGGTGGGGGCGGCCCCGGTGGTGGCGGCCGCGATCGACGCTTTGGAGCTTCCCGTCGTGGCCGGGACCGTCGCCGGCGATGACACTATCTTCATCCTTGCCCGGACCGCTGCCGGAGCCCGGTCCGTGGCTCAGCAGCTGGAGGCCCTAAGGCAGGCGCCGCCCCCGGCACAGCTCCCAGGAGGGCCCGAGACTTGAGCGAACGACCGCGGTGTGTGCTGGCGTTCTCCGGTGGGCTGGACACCACTGTGGCGGTCCATTGGCTGACCCATCAGCGTGGATTCGACGTGATCACCCTCTCGGCCGACCTCGGCGAGTCGAGATCTGCCGAGGAGCTGCAACGGCGGGCGCTGCTGGCGGGCGCGGTGGCCGCGCATGTGGTGGATGCCAAGGAGGTTCTGCTCCGCGACTTCGTGTTCCCCTCGCTGCAGGCGGGAGCTATGTACCAGGGGGTCTACCCGCTGGCCACCGCCCTGGGCCGGCCCTTGATCGCCCGCCTGCTGGTGGAGGTGGCCCGGGAGACCGGGGCGGCCGCGGTGGCCCATGGCTGCACCGCCAAGGGCAACGACCAGGTCCGCTTCGACGTGGCGGTGGGCGCGCTGGCGCCGGGGTTACAGGTCGTGGCTCCGGTGCGGGAGTGGAGCATGGGGCGGAGCGAGGAGATCGCCTACGCGGAGGAGCACGGGCTCACGGTCAGGGCCACCCGTGAGAGCCCCTACAGCGTCGACGCCAACCTCTGGGGTCGCAGCGTGGAGGCGGGGGTGCTGGAGGATCCGTGGCAAGCGCCCCCCGAGGATGCCTTCGAGTGGACCGTCCCCGCCGCCGCGGCCCCTCCCGACGGCGAGACGGTGGAGATCCATTTCGAGCAGGGGGTGCCCGTGCGCCTGAACGGTGGTGAGGCCTCGGCGGTCGAGCTCGTGGTCGCCCTCAACGAGCGGGGCGGGAGGAACGGGGTGGGGCGCATCGACCATGTTGAGGACCGGCTGGTCGGGATCAAGTCGCGGGAGGTGTACGAGGCGCCGGCCGCCGCCATCCTGGATCAGGCGCATCGGGCCCTGGAGTCACTCACGCTGGCGCGCGACGTGCTGCGGTTCAAGCGCCAGGTGGCGGATGAGTGGGCGCAGCTCACCTACGATGGCCTCTGGTACTCCGCGCTGCGCCAGAGCCTTTACGCCTTTGTGAGGTCGACCCAGCAGTTCGTGACCGGGGATGTGCGCCTGCAGCTGCGTCAGGGAGCTGTGACCCTGCTCGGGCGCAGCAGCCCGGCGTCGCTCTACCGCCGCGAGCTGGCGACCTACGAGCGCGCCGAGGATCGCTTCCGTCACCAGTCCGCGGAGGGGTTCCTCAACATCTTCGGGCTGCCGCTGCGCACCCAGGCGGCGATCCAGGGCAACCTCTGGGAGGAGTCCAAGCCGTTGCTGAGCTCGATGCCGCACGGCATCGCGGGGGGAGGACCGGACGCTGACGCCACCACCTGAGGAGGAGCACTCAAGGAGGGCGCCCAAGGCCTGGAGCGGGCGCCTACAGGAGCCCACCGCTCCCACTCTGGAGGAGTACAGCTCCTCTTGGCCGTGGGATCTGGAGCTGGCCGAGGACGACGTCCGGGGGTCGAGGGCGCACGCTCGAGCTCTGAGCGAGGCGGGGGTGCTGGAGCAGGCCACGCTCGAGCGTTTGCTCCTGGGCCTGGATCTGGTGCTGGAGGAGCTCAGGGCGGGGACCTTCGCGGTCCTCAGCTCCGACGAGGACATCCACATGGCGGTCGAACGGCGCCTCACCGAGCTGGTCGGGGAGGCGGGGCAGCGCCTCCACACCGGTCGCAGCCGCAACGATCAGGTCGCGCTGGACCTCCGCCTCTACGTCCGGCGTATGTGCGTCCGCCTGGTGCAGGCGGTGGCGGACCTCCAGGAGGTGCTGCTGCAGCGTGCCCGGGAGCATCGCCGCACCATCCTGCCGGGCTACACCCACCTGCAGCGCGGGCAACCGATCCAGCTCGGGCATCACCTCCTGGCCTACCTGGAGATGCTCGGCCGGGATGTCCGGCGGCTTCAGGGCTGCCGGGAGCGGGCCGACGAGTCTCCCCTTGGGGCCGGCGCGCTGGCGGGGACCACCCTGCCGATCCCGCGCGCCGGCGCCGCCGCCGAGCTCGGCTTCGCCCGCCTCTCCGCCAACAGTCTGGACGCGGTCTCAGACCGCGACTTCGCGGTCGAGCTCGTCTTCGACTGCGCGCTCCTGGGCGTGCACCTCTCGCGGCTGGCGGAGGACCTGATCCTCTGGAACACCGCCGAGTTCTCCTTCGTGAGCCTCCCGGACCGTTGGGCGACCGGCTCCAGCCTCATGCCCCAGAAGAAGAACCCCGACCTGCTGGAGCTGGTCCGAGGCCGGGCCGCGGTACCCATCAGCGGCCTGATCGGGTTGCTCACCCTGCTCAAGGGGCTGCCGATGAGCTACAACCGCGACCTCCAGGAGGACAAGCGTCACCTCTTCACCGCGGTCGAGGCGACCCTGGCCAGCCTGCGCGCACTGGGCGGCCTGCTGGCGGAGCTGGAGTTCCAGCCCTCGCGGATGCTCGAGGCGGCTTCGGATCCTGAACTGCAGGCGACCGACCTGGCCGAGCTCCTGGTGGCGCACGGCGTCCCCTTCCGCAGCGCCCACGAGACCGTGGGACGTGCGGTGCAACGGGCGCGTCGGCAGGGGATTCCCCTTGACCGGCTGGTGGAGCTGGAGGGCGCGGGTCTCGGCCTTCCGCCGGAGGCGGCCCAGCTCTTCGACCTCCGCCGCTCCCTGCGGCAGCGCGAGCAGTTCGGCGCCCCCGGGCCGCACGCGACCCAGCTCGCGCTGCGCCGGGCCGGTCGCCAAATCCTGGCGGCGCGGAGGTGGGCCAGCCGCAGGGCTGGGGACGAGCCCCCTCATCGAAGGCAGTCCGGCACCGGTGAGGTTGCTACGATCACACGAAAGCAGCCATCCGTCAACCGGGAAGCCTGATGTATCGCAAGCTCTACCTGCCCCTGGACAATTCGGATCACTCGACCGCGGCTGCGGAGGTCGCGATCCGACTCGCCAAATCGACCGGGGCTGAGATTGTCGGCAGCCACGTTTACGCGGCGCGGCTGCATGACTACCGCTTCAAGCAGATGGAGTACACCCTGCCCGAGGAGTACCAGGACGAGGTCGAGCTGGAGCGCCAGCGCAAGATCCATGACAGCCTGATAACCAAGGGTTTGGGGCTCATCTCCGACTCCTACCTGGAGGCCGCCGAACGGCGCTGCCGGGAGGAAGGCGTGGAGTTCACCCCCAAGACCTTCGATGGCAAGAACTGGGAGGTGCTGGTCAAGGACATCGAGGAGTCCGACTACGATCTGGTCCTCATGGGGGCCTGCGGGCTGGGTCAGGTCAAGGAGACTCAGCTCGGCACGTGCGTGGATCGGGTGGTGCGCCGGGCGTTCCGTGACACCATCGTGGTGCGTCACCGGGAGGGCCGGGACCCGCTCTCCGGGCCGATCGTGGTCGCGATCGACGGATCCCCCCAGTCGTTCGCCGGCCTGCGTTCCGCGCTGGAGATGGGCCGAGCTCTGGATCTGCCGGTGGAGGCGGTTGCCGTCTACGACCCCTACCTGCACTACGTGCTCTTCAACGGCATCGTCGACGTGCTCTCGGAGGAGGCCGGCAAGGTCTTCCGCTTCAAGGAGCAGGAGGCGCTGCACGAGGAGATCATCGACACCGGGCTGGCGATGATCTACTCCTCCCACCTCAAGGTGGCCAAGGAGGTGGCCCGCGCCGAGGGCTACGATCTGCCGATAACTTTGCTCGACGGCAAGGCGTTCGAGCAGGTGCTTCGCTACGTCCGCGAGGTGGACGCATCGCTGCTGGTCTGCGGCAGGATCGGCGTCCACTCCGACCAGGGCATGGACATCGGGGGCAACAGCGAGAATCTGCTGCGGCTGGCCCCCTGCAGCGTGATGCTTTCGTCGCGGACCTACGTGCCCCCCATCGATGTGATGGGGGCGGCCTCGGTGGTGTGGACCCCGGAGGCCAACGAGGTGCTGGAGCGGATCCCCTGCTCGGCGCAGGGGCTGGCCCGCACCGCGGTGCTGCGCTGGGCGATGGAGCGGGGCCACTCCATCATCTCCCAGGACCTGGTCTCCTCAGCCCTGGGGGACATCCTTCCCCCGGAGGCCTCGGCCGCGATCGGGATCCGGCGGGAGTCCACGGCGACCTTGGTCACCGAGCAGGAGGTTCACATCTGTCGCGAGTGCGGCTACACCGCCCATGGCGTGCGGCCGGTGGCCTGCCCGGTGTGCGGTGGGGCCCAGGAGCAGTTCGCCCGCGTGGACCACGAGAGCCTGATGCAGCAGGCGGCCGCGGAGGGGGAGGTGACCGAGGAGTTGACCTTCGACAACCGCAAGATCGGTTGGTCCACCGAGGCGCGCAACCTGCTCCACGAGATGCCGGCCGGCTACCTACGGCGCAGGATCAAGGCCAAGGTCGAGAAGGTCGCCCGCACCAGGCGTCTGGCTGTGGTGACCCTGCAGGTGGCGGCCCCGCTGATCGAGCCCGAGCTCGGGCGCACCGCCAATGCCCAGCCGCATCGCACCCCGCTGGAGGACGAGGAGCCCGGCCGCGCCGCCGTGGCGGTGGGTGGCTTCGGGGGCCCAGATGGGGAAGGGGATGAGGTCGATCGGGCGCTGCTCACCTACGCCGCGGGCGGCCAGGGTGGGCGCTACATCCCTCGCGAGGCCTCTCCGACCGTTGCCCGTCTCCGGCCCCGCGAGGAGGGGACGACCCCGGGCTTCGCCGCTCAGCCCGCCGGGCCGGCCGACCCCGCCGCAAGGTGCCCGGTTCACGGCAGGGAGGACCTGGAAGCCGCGGTGGTCGAGCGGCTCACGGTGGCCGCGGCCCCCGATAACGGACCCGCCGACGCCGCGCGCTGCCCGGTCGTCCACGGCACTGATCGGGGCGCTGCCCCCAAGGAGCCGGCGCCCTAGGTCGCGCCGACCGGGAGTCCCGTCCCACATCGGAACCGCGCCGCCACACCTCGCCTGTCCGCGGCCGTGGCGCCCCGCTCGCCGCGCTGGCCGGGAGGCCAAGGCGAAGCGATGGGGACTCGGCCGCCGCACGCCCGACGGGGCGGGCTCAGGGTCGTCGAGCCCGATGGTGAGCTTGGGGTCCGGCTGGGAGCGCCCGGCCGGCGCCGGTCCGAGCACCAGCCCGCCGCCCGGTCGCGATCTCGGCACAGCGCCTCACAGCAGCTGCCCGCCGCGCTCCACAGCCGGGTCGATCAGCCCTTCGCTGCCGCGCATGAGCTGGCGCATCTGCTCCCCCTGCCGCGGTTCGGCCAGGGCGCTCACGACATCTCCCACCTGAAGCTCGGTCGAACCCGAGGCGAATGTCAGCTCGGCTCCCCGCAGGACGGTCACGATGATGCAGCCGGGTGGCAGCTTCACCGAACGCAGCGGCTTTCCGGCCAGCGGAGACCCCTCGCCGATCCGCTCCTCGATGCTCATGGTGTGGCTGCTGACCTGGGTCATCACCCCGAGGTTGCTGGAGAGCGCCTGCTGGTAGCCGGCCACCACGTCGCCGAAGGTCAGTATCCCCAGGACGTGACGGGCGCCGTCGGTGACCGTCACCCAATGGCCACCCGCCTGGGTCAGGGCCTCCAGGGCCAGGTCGAGCCTGGCCTTGGCGGCGATGGTGGGGGTGGTGGCATCCACCAGCTGGGAGAGGGCCGGCGGGGGGTCCTGGGCGGCGGCCCGGGTCAGCACGTCCACGCCGACCGTTCCCAGGTAGATCCCCTGCGAGTCCACGACAGGGGCTCCGGGGACGGCAGCGCTCAAGGCTGCCGCCAGCGCCTCCTTGACCGATGTTGACTCCGCCAGGACCAGGCGGGGTTCCGTGGCCACCTCGCTCACCTCCACCCCGCCTAGCAGCGGCAGCCCGAACTGGAGACGCGAGGCTGGCGAATCGGACCGGGTGCGGAGCTGGCTGCGATAGATGCTGTCGTCGAAGCGACGCACGATGAAGGTGGCGAGGGCCACCGCCACCATCGCCGGCGCCAGCAGGGAGATGGTCCCGGTCATCTCCGCGACCATCAGCATCACCGCCAGCGGCGCCCGGGCGATCCCGCCGAAGCACGCCATCATGCCCACGATGACGAACGCGGCCGGGTCGTGCGGCACCCAGGGAGCGACCGGCTCCAGGAGCCGCCAGATCGCGGCCCCGGTGAAGGCGCCGATCACCATCCCCGGACCGAACACCCCACCGGATCCGCCGGTACCGATGGACAGGGAGGTGGCCAGGATCCGCGCCACCGGGAGCAGGAGGACCGCGTAAAGGGGGATCTGCAGCAGCTCGGGGCCGAGCCCCTTCTGCACCCAGCCGTAGCCAGTGCCGAGCACCTCGGGCAACCCCAGTGCGATCGCCCCCACCAGCAGCCCTCCCAAGGCGGGGCGGAGCTTGCGGCTGATCGGCAGTCTGGCGTTGAGTCCCACGACCCCGTAGAAGCCTTTGGCATAGAGGACGCCGATCAGGCCGGCCACCACCCCGATCACCGCAAACCAGATGAGCTGCCCAGGAGCGCTGAAGTGGTATCCCCCCGGGACCAGGAACAAGGAGCGATAGCTCTCGAAGGCGCCGAAAATCACATAGGCCACGATCGACGCGGCCAATCCCGGAAAGAGGGCGGCGAACTCGAAGTCGTCCCGGTAGAGGATGTCGGCGGCCAGCACCGCGCCCCCCAGGGGCGCGCTGAAGATGGCGCCGATGCCCGAGCCGATACCCACCGCGACCGCCAGCCGGCCGTCATCCGGGGAGAGGTCGAGCACGCGGGCGAGGAGCGACCCGAACCCTGCGCTGATCTGAGCTGTCGGGCCCTCTCGACCTCCCGAACCTCCGGAGCCGATTGTCACCGCCGACGCCAGGATCTTGACGGCGACCGCCCGGAGCCGAATGCCCCGCGGATTGCGGTGGAAGGACTCGATCGCGGCGTCGGTGCCGTGTCCCTCCGCCTCCGGCGCCCAGGTGAAGATCAGGAGCCCTGAGATGAGCCCTCCCAGGCCGACCACGAGCGGAATCGCCCACGGTCTGGCGAAGCCCGACGAGCCGGGCTGGTTGCCCTCTCCTCCGGGGGTGGGGATGTGGTAGCCGGCCAGATCGACCAGGAACAGATGGGTTCCCACCTGGAGGGCGGTGTAGAACAGGACCGCCCCGAGCCCCGCCACGATCCCGATCAACACCCCCAGGACCAGCCACCGCTGCGCGTACGGGAGCGCGCTGATGCGACTCCCCAGGCGGCTGCCCAGGGTGCGCCAGCTGATCCAGCCATCTCCGAAGAGCCGCCCTTCCCAGGTGAGGGCCGCTGTGGTCAGGCCGCGTCGCGGTTGGCTGGGGGGTGCCGCATCGGGCCCTCTGGTGCCAGGGCGCGCTCCCAGGCGGTGGGCCAGGCCACGCAGATCAGCTGCGGCGCGCTGCCACCGCTTGGCGTGGGGGTCGGCACTCTCCGGATCGCGGTCGGATGCTTCTTCGGATGGGGGGTGAGGGCGGAGGCGTCGGCGCCAGCGGGAGATCATCGCGGCTCCAGCGCCCTCAGCAGCAGGTCCACCGTGACCCGGATGTTCTCCCACTTGAAGGCCTCGGGGTCCAGCCGGGCATGGATGGTCAGCCCATCCCCCAGCGCCAGCATCAGGGACGCCAGCGCGTTGGCGGGGGCGCCGACCAACTCTCCGCTGGCGACGCCCGCCTCAATCCAGGACCTGAGGATCCGCCTGCGGCGGGCGGTGCTGGCGCCCAGGACCCGGCGCACCCGCGCATCGGAGAGCATCGCGGCCCAGAGGTCTGCCGCTATCTGCGCCCGCCCCGGCGCCTGGGCGTGCTCCAACATCGAGGCGGCAAACGATCGGAGGCGCATGAGCGCACTCGGTTCGGCCGCCGCAAGTTTGGCCATGTGGTCCTCCATGGCATGGGCATCGTCCTCGAGGAGCGCCAGCAGCAGCGCCTCCTTGTGGGGGAAGTAGCCGTAGAAGGCACCCTTGCTGATCGAAGCCTGCAGGCAGATCTCGTCCACCGACAGGTCCGCGTAGGAGCTCTTGGCCAGGCATTGCCAGCCTGATTCGATCAGGCGCTGGCGGCGATCGGCGCGCGTGGCCTCGCTCAGCTTGGGCACCTGCTCATGATAAACCGACCAGTCGGTCTTTTTCGAAGCGCGACCAACCTCGCCTGACCCCCGTGCCCGGCCCTTGCTAGGCCGCGGCGCGTCCGGGGCTGTCAGGGCTCCTCCGGGTCCTCCTCGGGCTCGCTGAAGGCACCCAGCAGGTGCTCGGATCCCTCCTCGAAGGAGAAGACGCTGCCGCAGGCAGGGCACTCCAACTGCGAGCTGGGGTCAGGGTCGTCCGGAGGCAGAAGGCGCGCCTGGCATGAGGGGCAGACCACCGTCGCCATCGCTGCGGCACCGAGGTCGCGAGCCCGGGCGGCCGCGGCGGCGGCGAGATCGATCGCGACCGACCCACAGATCTCGCAGCGGAAGGAGGCCAGGCGGTCCTCGTGGCTCAAATACCGGCCCTGCGGATCCACGAAGACCGCGCCCCCGATCAGCTCGAAGCGCCCCGGTTGGCAACCATATGGGCAGACCAGGTGGCGTCTCCCGGCGGTCAAGCCGAAGTCACCCCTCGCCGCTGGAGAACGAAGGCTGATGCCATCCCTGGGGTCCCTCGCCAGCGGCTTGGATCTCCTCATACATCTCGTCCAGGTCAGCTTGCGTGTGGAGGTCTGCGACTCGGGCGCGCAGCCGGGCGGCACCACCGCAGCCCTTGATGGCCCACACCACGTACTTGCGGGCCAGGCGCACCCCCCGCTGCTCCCCGTGGTGGTCCACCACCGCATCCCAGTGCCGACGGGCCAGGTCCAGGCGTTCACCGAAGGTCGGCTCCGGTCCCGGCTCCCCGAAGCGGAGCTGGGAGACGGTCCGGGGCAGCAGATGCCAGTCCCCCATCATGCCGCGCGCGATCACCACGCCGTCGACGGTTCCCGACCGGATGTGCCGTTCCACCTCCTGGGGATCGCGCACGTCGCCGGAGCCCAGCACGGGAATGTGGCGCACGGACTCCTTCACGCGGGCGATCTCCCGCCAGTCGGCGTAGCCGGTGTAGCGCTGAGCCCGGGTGCGGCCATGGATGGTGACCGCCGCGACCCCGACATCCTCCAGCGCTCGGCACAGCTCTGGGGCGTTGATGCTCTGGTGATCCCAGCCCAGGCGCATCTTGGCAGTGACGGGCACCGGCACGGCGTCGACCATCGCCTGCAGGACGCGGACGGTGGCAGGGATCTCACGGGCGAGGGCGGCGCCCGACCCCAACTTCACCACCTTGGGTACCGGACACCCCAGGTTGACGTCGATCAGGTCGGCACCCCTGGCCACGCAGACCTGGGCGGCGTCGGCCATCATCTGGGGGTCGCATCCGACCAGCTGAGCGGCCACGGGGTGCTCGCTCTGGTCCAGGTCGATCACCCGCTCCAGCAGAGGGTCCGGAGCCCGCACGACCGCCGCCGCCGCCGTCATCTCCGTGCAGGTCAGCCCCGCGCCCAGCTCACGGGCGAGATCGCGGAATGGCCGGTCGGTGATCCCGGCCATGGGCGCGATGAAGATCGGGTTGTCCAGGGTCACGGTTCCGATCCGAAGGGAGCCGGTATCGGCCTGGCGAGGAGATGGGGTGCTCACGGACAATGTGGGCTTACCTCTGATCAAGAGTGGTGGCGCGGCCAGGTGGCGGCGCGCCCAATCTCCCAGTATCGACCATCGCCGACGGGGCCGCGCCGCTGCAACGGCCAGGGCGGGACGCCCGATATAGTCGGCAGCCAAGAAGATGGCGTCATTCCCGATTGGCGGAGGGCCCCAAGGTGCTGCTCGCGCTCGACGTCGGCAATTCCAACCTGACCATCGGCATCTTCGAGCAAGACCGCTTGGTCGCGCACGGGCGGTTCGCGACCCGGCGGGACGCGACCCCCGACGAGCTCGGTGGGCAGCTTCTGACATTCCTCCAGCAGCGGCGGCTGCCGGCGGCGATGGACCGGGTCGCGATCAGCTCGGTGGTGCCGCCTCTCACCCAGCCCCTGGTGGAGATGAGCCAAACCTATTTCCGCGTTGCCGCGCTGGTGGTCGGCCTCGGGACCGAGACGGGGATGCAGATTCACTATGACCCGGCCCGGGACGTCGGCGCCGACCGGATCGTGACCGCGGTCGGGGTGCATCACCGTTACGGCGGTCCCGCGATCATGGTCAGCTTCGGCACCGCCACGGTCTTCGACGCGATCGACGAGCGGGGCGACTACTTGGGCGGGGCGATCGCGCCCGGCCTGCAGCTGTCGGTCGACGCCCTCTTCGCTCGCGCCTCCCGCCTGCCCCGGGTGGACCTGGTCGCCCCCGGCACAGTCCTGGGTCGGACCACGGTGAGCTCGATGCAGGCGGGCATCATGTACGGCGCGGCCGCGCAGGCCGAGGGGATGATCGCCCGGATCCGGGCCGAGCTGGCCATCCCAGTCAAGGTGGTCGCCACCGGGGGGCTCTCCCCGGTCATCGCCCCACTGGTGAACGGCATCGACTTCGTCGACCCCTTCGTCCTGCTGGAGGGACTTCGAGTTCTGGCGGAGCTGAACCCGGCCAGCCCATGAGTCCCCCAGCCAAAGAAAAAGGGCGCCCCCCGAAAGGGACGCCCCGAGAGGGGGGGGCTAGTTGAGGGCTCGGACCTCCACGCTCCGAAACCAACGTTAGAGTAGCACCCCGTGTTGGGGGCGGCAAATTCCGAACTGGTGAAGGACCCGCTACAGCTGTGTCGAAGCGCAGCTTGCGATACCCGCAAGGTTTAGGTAGACTTCCAATTCCCCGGCCCGTGCCATCACCTTAGGCACGAGGGGAGCCACTGAGGCCGGTCGTACCCGGCAAGGAGCGATGGAGCCATGCAGGACAAGCCAGTACTCCTGACCCAGGAGGGTCTGCAGAAGCTGCAGGAGGAGCTAGACCACCTGATCAACGTGCGGCGCCCAGAGATCGCGCAGCGGATCAAGCATGCCAAGGAGTTCGGCGACCTCAGTGAGAACGCCGAGTATGAGGACGCCAAGAACGACCAGGGGTTCGTCGAGGGCCGGATCATGACCATCGAGCAGATGATCCGCAACGCCAGCCTCATCGACACTGATGAGAAGGTTGATGGATTCGTGCACCTCGGATCGACCGTGAACGTCAAGGATGAGTTCGGGGAGACCAGCTACACGATCGTGGGCTCCGCCGAAGCCGACGCGGGGTCGGGCAAGATCTCCCTCGAGTCGCCCGTGGGCAAGGCGTTGATGGGACGCCGCAGCGGCGACGAGGTCGAGGTGGAGACTCCGGGCGGGTCGCGCCGGGTCCAGATTCTCCAGGTGGCGTGAGTCCCGCGCCGCCCGCCGGCGGCGAGCCACTGCCGGAGGCGCTCGCGGACCGGCGACGCAAGGCGCTCGCTCTGCGTGACCGGGGGATCAGTCCCTGGGGGGTTGACTTCCACCCCAGCCATACTTGCCGACAGGCCAACGACCTCGCTCCGCAAGAACCGGGCCCGGTGGGTGAGTCCGTGCTGGTGGCGGGCAGGCTGCTGCGGATCCGGCGCACAGGCGGGATCGCGTTCGCCGACTGCTTCGACGAGTCGGGCAGGATTCAGCTTCTGATCAGCCGGGAGGTTCCGGCCGCCATGGAGTTGCTGGACGAACTGGATGTGGGGGACATCGTGGGAGCCCAAGGCAGGGTGACCCGGTCCCGCTCCGGGCAGCCCAGCGTACTGGTAGAGCGGCTCACGCTGCTGGCCAAGGCCCTGCGACCCCCGGCGGCCAAGCACCGAGGGGTGGTGGATCCCGAGCTGAGGTACCGGAGGCGGTATCTGGACCTCCTCTCGGACCCCCAGCATCGTCTGGTGTTCAAGCAGCGCTCCGCGATCGTCTCGGCCCTGCGATCGGAGCTGGAGCAGCGGGGTTACCTGGAGGTCGAGACCCCGATCCTGCAGCCGATTCCGGGAGGCGGGGATGCTCGTCCGTTCCGGTCGCACCACAATGCA
Organism: Candidatus Dormiibacterota bacterium; assembly: GCA_027319585.1. Lineage (GTDB taxonomy): Bacteria > Chloroflexota > Dormibacteria > Aeolococcales > Bog-877 > AG-12. Next base: position 86,067 of record DAHVMY010000003.1, read on the forward strand.
CTGGACTCCGACTTCTACCTGCGCATCGCGATCGAGCTGTACCTGAAGCGGCTGCTGGTGGCCGGGTTCGAGCGGGTGTTCGAGATCGGGCGCACCTTCCGCAACGAGGGGCTCTCCCCTCGGCACAACCCGGAGTTCACCCTCCTGGAGGCCTACGAGGCCTACGGCGACCTGGAATCGATGATGGAGCTGTGCCAGGCTCTGGTCCAGTCTGCCTGTGCCGCGTCAGCGGCCCTGGGGGGCGAGCCGCCGGAGATGTTGGTGAAGCCGTTCGCGGTCACCACCATGTCCGACCTTGTCCTGGAGACGGTCGGCTTCGACGCGATCGGTCTGTGGGATGCTCCGGAGGAGATGCGAGCCCGGGCCGGTCGCCTTGGCGTCCACCTTCCGGCCGAAGCCCTGCCCGGGAGGGTACTCTTCGAGGTCTACGATCAGCTGGTGGAGCCCAAGATCACCCAACCGACGTTTGTCGTCGGCCATCCTGCGGACGTTTCACCCCTGGCGCGTCGGGGGGATGACCCCAGGTTCGCGAAGCGGTTCGAGCTGGTGGTGGGGGGCCGGGAACTTGCCAACGCCTTCTCGGAGTTGAACGATCCCTTGGAGCAGAGGGAGCGGCTCTTGGAGCAGGCGCGGCGGCGGAGGGCTGGCGATGTCGAAGCGCAGCCGTTCGACCTGGACTTCGTCGAAGCGTTGGAGCATGGGATGCCGCCAGCGGGGGGGATCGGGATGGGGGTCGACCGGCTCGTGATGCTGGTGACCGGAGCCGAGAGCATCCGCGACGTGCTGCTGTTCCCCACGCTGCGCCCGTTGCCCGAGGGCGACCACGGTTCTCGTACCCTTTAGGGTGTGCTCGCACTTCAGTTCATTCGCGATCACCCTGATTTGGTCAGGGAGGGAGCTCGCAGGAAGGGCGAGGATGCCCCGATCGACGAGATCCTCGCGCTCGACCGGGACCACCGGCTGCTCGTCGGCGAGGAGGAGTCGCTGCGTGCTGAGCTGAGGTCCAGTTCGGCCAGGTTCCAGGAGCTGCCCGCCGGCGGCGAGGCGCAAGAGGCGCTCCGTGGAGAGCTGGGGGCGCTCAAGCTGCGGGTGCAGGAGTTCGCCCAGCGGCGCAAGGAGATGGAGAGCCGACTTCAAGGGCTGCTCCTGGTGGTCCCCAACCCTCCCCACGAATCGGTCCCTGACGGCACCGGAGACGACGACAACCAGGTGGTCAGGACCTGGGGTGACCGTCCGCAGTTTGACTTCGAACCCCAGACTCATTACGACCTGGGGGACAGGCTCGGGATCTTCGACTTCGAGCGCGCGGTCAAGATTTCCGGCAGCCGGTTCGCGGTGCTACGGGGCGCGGGTGCGCGCCTGGAACGGGCACTCAGTTCGCTGATGTTGGATCTGGCCACGCGGGAGCACGGCTACCTGGAGGTCGCCCCTCCGTACATGGTGAGTCGCGAGTGCATGACCGGGACCGCCAACCTGCCCAAGTTCGAGGAGGACGCCTTCCACGTGGTGGAGGGTGACCGGTTCTTGATCCCCACCGCCGAGGTCCCGGTCACCAACCTGTACCGGGAGGAGATTCTGGACCGAGAGCGCCTGCCCATCCGGCATGTCGCGTGGACCCCCTGCTGGCGCAGTGAGGCGGGGGCTCCGGGGCGGGATACCAGGGGCTATGTTCGCCTACACCAGTTCAGCAAGGTGGAATTGGTGAAGTTCGTCCATCCCGAGGGGTCGTTGGAGGAGTTGGAAACGCTGGTCCAGGATGCGGAGTCGGTGCTGCAGGCGCTGGGGCTGCACTACCGAGTCCGGCTCATGTGCAGCGGGGACATGGGTTTCGCGCAGTGGAAGAAGTACGACATCGACGCCTGGGCGCCCGGTATGGATCGTTACCTGGAGGTGTCATCCTGCTCGGTCTTCGGTGATTTCCAGGCTCGCCGGGCCAACATCCGGTTTCGCACCGCGGGGGGCAAGCCCGAGTTTGTCCACACCCTGAATGGCAGCGCCCTGGCGCTGCCCCGAACCTTGGATTGCCTGGTCGAGTCCTACCAGACCAAGGATGGGGGGATTCGGATTCCCGACGCGCTCCGACCGTATCTGGCGGGCCTCGAGGAGATCCTTCCGCCAGCCAATTGAGTTGGTCTGCGGCGGCGCCGATCGCCACTGACCGAGGATGCCCACGAACCCAGGGCAAAGGGTGCTTGCGGATGCTCCGATCGCGCCCGACGGAGGGTCGTGCCGGGCGGTTTCGGGCGCGCACGGCCACGTTGCGGAGGGCTGAGCGATTGCGGTGGACTCGCTCCACGTCGGGTGGGCCAACGGGACCGATCTGAAACGGTGGTATGGCACAGAGCACCGGGCGCGAAATTGCCGGGAAGTTGAAGGCGCGCGCGAAGGGGTCGACGTCAGCCCCTGAAAATCGCCCATAACCCACGGTTGCGCGCCTCAAGGCGGGCCACATGGGGGTCCGGACGACCTCCCATCGGACGGCTGCCAGCCTTGGGGCACCCGGCCGAGTGGTCCAGCGCCGGTGAGCCAAGGCGTCCCGATCAAGGCGCCACCGCGTCCCCGCCGACGCGACTGTCCGTGCCCCAACGGGTCATTTGCGAGGCGCCGGTGCGGGAATCATGCCCGGCCTGAAGGGTCGCGTTCGTCGTCGACCTTGACGCCCATGCCGTAGAACATCTGCAGGGCCATGGGCACGATCTGGGCCGAGTCGATGACTACGCCACGAAGATAGGCAGCGCCCTTGAGTTCATCGAATCTGGACCCATGCAGTCGGGCCCCAGCCAGCGCGGCCTGTGAGAACTCGGCTCCCGTGAGGTCGCAATCGAACAGGCGGAGGCCGTCAATGCGCGCGGCGTAGAAGTCAGCCTCGCGCAGATCGCAGCGATCAAAGGCGATCCGGGCTCCCCTTGCCATGCGCAGCACCGCCATCTTCATCTGGCAATCCGTGACGCGCACGTCATGAAAACTGCCATCAGGGATGGTGACCCCCAGCATGCGGCAGCCGACGAACTCGACCCGCACAAACGACGCCCCGCGGAGGATGGTGCCAGAGAGATCGCAACCGCGAAACACCGAGTCGGTGATCCTCGCCCGCTCCAGCACGGCCGAAGTGAACGTGGAGCCGATGACCTGACAGCCAGTGATCTCCATGCCTTCCCGGGTCTGCCCGCCGAAGTTCCCCTGGATGCTTCGCTCGATCCACTCAGTCGCGTGCGACAGCGGAGGCGGTCCATCCCAATCGCCTGACGGCGACCCCGGGTGAGGAGTGTGTGGAGGGCCGGACCCGCTTGGACTCAAGAGTCCACGCCCATCCGGCACCCGGTCCCAGACTCGTCGCAAGCCAACATGTGGGGTTGAGTCTCTCAGGTAGCCGGTGACGGCCTGCGGCCCGCACCCCGGGGCCACCGGCGGGATGGCTCTGCCGGGTGGCCCGACTCCTGCTGGCAGGGCCCCCCGCGGGGGACCATGCGGCCCCCCGGGAGCCGCCGGATCCGGGGATTGAGGGTCCCCCCGTTCCGGGGCTCTGAGATGCGCAAGGAGGCGATGTCGAGCGCCACCGTCGATCAGGATGGACCAGCGGGCGGCCCTGCAGCGCACGCCTGGGTGAGTGAGTGCTCACCTGGTGTCGGCTCCGACGAAGAGTGTGTCCCCACTGACCGCAGTTGTTCAAGCGCTCCCCTGGACCCTCTCCCCGTTACCGCTACGGCTGGGGTGAGGACAAGCCCGGTTGCGTGCCCATCAGGGACGTCGAGAACTGAAAGCCGCCCATGGAGCCGTGGGATGTGACAAGGGCATCGCCGGGTGGCAGGCGGCCGCGACCTGAGCAAGATGGTGGGAGTGGACCGGTTCCTAACGCATTTCCGACCTGGCGGAGTCCTGGTAGACCGGGGCCAGCATTGGACCTTTGGAGGATTGCCAAGTGGGCTGGACCGTCGCGCCTATCATGGCGGCCGAGTACTACCTCAAGCGCTGACCAGTCGATGTAGGGCCGGTCGGGATCGACGAGCGCTGCCACCGCTGCTCTAGGCCACACCGTGCCATCACTGTAGTCGTCGTCGCGGAGGCCGATGCGCGGGCACAGCTCAGCCTCGGCGACGATCTCATCCTGGACTTCGGCCATAGCCGAGGTTTTGCGGGACGCACTCGATCCCGCCGGGCTGACGGAGCGGAAGGTATGCACCCTGAAGATCCGCCGCTCCCGGCAGCGGCCAGAAGGGCGTCCGTCGAACTGGTATGTCTGGTGCGACGCCATCCTGGGCTCGCTCCGGCTCAGTGAGGCGGTCCGGGCGATCGAAGCATAGCGCCAGCCGAGGCACGTCTTCGCCCACATGCCAGGTCTCTCTTGACGCGCTTCCCCAGGCCGCGAGCCGGTGGCTGGGCCAGGGTGGCTGCGGCCCAGACTGTGACTGCGGGGCCAAGGACGGTACCGAGAACGAGCCTGAGCTGTCGTGGTAGGCTCGAGCTGAGGATTAGACTTCGGGCATGGCAGTTGATCTCGACGCCCTGATCCGGGCAGTTCGGACAAACCCGGAGGCTCGCGACACGCTCAGGCGTGAACTCCTCACCGAGGAGCTGTTGGGCCTGCCTGGGTTGGTCGCGCAGCTCACGGCCCGGATGGACCAGCTCACCCAGCGAGTGGACCAGCTCGGGGCCCGGATGGATCAGCTCACCCAGCGAGTGGACCAGCTCACGGCTGGGATGGAAGGGCTCACTGCTAGCCAGGCGCAAAGTGAAAAGCGGCTTGTGCGGGTGGCCAAGCAGGCGGAGCCGGCCGATGGCCGGGTGGGTGACCTCTGGGGGAAGCAGTACGAGGCACGGGCCTTGCGAACTCCCTTCCATGTGGAAGACGCGATTGGGGCAGCCCCCGGGACGGTTAGGCCTTTGTCCGCCGCCGATCTGGAGGCACTGGTGAACCCAGCGGTCATCGCTGGGGCGTTGCCGCGCGAAGAGCGCGCCGCTCTTGGTGACGCCAACGGCATCTTCGTATGGGACCGCGGGGCCGGGTCCGCTCCAGTCTATTGCGTAGTGGAGATATCAGCCACTGGGGATGCCCACGATGTTGAACGGGCGGCGCAGCGAGCTGCCTGGCTTGCCAAGACTGGTGTTGCCACGCGCCCAGTCGTGATGGGCGATGTGGTTGAGCCTGGGGCCCAGCCAGCCATGGACACCCAGCGCGTGGCATGGCAGCGTGTTCCGCTCAAGGGGAGCCACAAGCTCCCAACCTCCTGATCCAGGTCGAACGGCTGGGCTGCTGGGGCGCATGGCTACCCTTTCCCGTTCCGCCGTCATCCGGGGGAGAGCGCCGCTACCCTGCTCCTGGGCCAAGGGGTGCATCCTAAGGTCGTCGCCGATCTCCTGGGGCATGCGACGGTCACGATCACCGTGGATCGGTATTCTCATGTGGCCATGGCGATGCACCAGGAAGGGACGGATGCCCTCGAAGCGGTCCTGGAGGACCAGCACATTTCTTGGGTTGGATCAACGGCTGGATCAAGCTTCCCGGAGTCACGGCCAGAATCGGAGTGATCTGATCTCAAATTTCCCTCTGGAGGGATGGCAGAGCGGTCGATTGCGGCGGTCTTGAAAACCGCTGAGGCGGCAACGCTTCCGGGGGTTCGAATCCCTCTCCCTCCGCCATCACCACGCGCTCACTGCCCTTCCAGCCGTCCGTCCTCGGCGGGAGATCGTGGCAGAGGATCGTCCGGTCGCGGAGTGGACCCACTCGACGGGCCTGACCTGGTGGTCGCCGCCCGGTACTCCTGACGGCGGCGCGTGGCCTTCAGGAGGCGTTCCCGCTCTTGACTGGGTGCCCGGTGCGGGGGGCGCAGGGGTACTATCGACGATTCCAACCGGCCGCGGCGCGACCCGGACCATGGCCCAGGCGGAGCGTCGATCATGGCCGCCATCTGGTACGCGATAGCCTCGTAGTTCACCCGCCAGCCACGGAAGTGTGGCCAGGCTTGGATGACGGTGCGCTCAGGAGTCCAGCCCACGGTCACGATGCGAGAGACTGCCTCCTCGAACTCCGCGACGGTAAGCTCCACCGGGTCATCCGGCATGGGGTCTTCGCGGTAGGGAATCCCGCTCACCCGTGCCAACGAGCGCAGGCACACGATGCCCATGCGAAGAAAGGGCCGGGCGGAGGCCGGCGCGGTCAGAGGGTTGAGCGCGAGCTGCATCGCGGCCGCGTCCATGCAGGCGAGCAGCGCCAAGACCCACGAAGTGCGCGGCTCCGGCGAGCGAAAATAGAGAAGCGTCGAGTAGCTGGTATGGCTCTCCGTGATGTCGGCCGCCCACTGTTCCCAGTCGTGGTAGAGGGAGGCCAGATGGTCCTGATTGTCGATCAGGGCGTGGCGCGCCAGGATCTCCGGCCCCCACGGGGGGGATCCGCTGCTGCTGTCGAGCATGGTCACCAGCGTCTCGCGCCGATTGAATGAGCTGTATAGGCTCGGTAGATAGGAGATCTGCAACGCCACCACGATCACTCCCGCCGCCGACTCCAGGAACGCGATGGCGGTCTCCACGCCTGAGCGGGCGTGGGTCAGGCCCAGCGGCAGGATCGAGGAGGCGCTGAGTCGCGTCGCCCCCGCCAGGTCCCCCGTCCCCGATCCCCAAAAGAGCAGTGTGAACCCGCCGACCAGCAGCCCTATCCACACCACCAGGCGCAGCACCAGAAACAGCGGCGCCCCCTGGGCCAGGATCTCGTCCCGCCCCAAGAAATCGCGGCGGGTCCTGGCCAGCTGGCCCAGACCGCCCTGGACTATCCGTGCCAAGGCGGCGGAGATACGCGAGGACGTGGCCCGGGGCACGATCACCGTCTGCACCACGCTGCCCAGGGTGCCGACGGTGACGGTCAGCCCAGCCAGCAGGGCCAGAACGCGCAGAAACTCCACCGCCTAACCATCTCACAGATCCAGACAGATCCTAGGGTCATGCCGGTGTCCAATCGGGAGCGCCTCTTGACATCGGCTCGGATCACAGTCGACGATGCCCAAGAACTGGGCGTGGGCGGGGTGGTCAGGAGGTGTACGGGTGAGCGTGGCTGACCGAATCCGTGAGTTTTGGGACCAGGACGCAACCACCTATGACCTTGACGCGGGCCATCACCCAACCTCCGCCTTGGTACGGGCCGCCTGGCGAGCAGCCCTTCAGGATCTACTTCCTCCGGAGTCGGCCAGGGTGCTGGACGTCGGTGCCGGCACCGGCTTCATCAGCCTGCTGTTAGCGGAGCTCGGCCATCGGGTCACGGCGGTCGACGTCTCATCGGGGATGCTGGGGCGACTGCGGGCGAAGGCGGAGGCGGCTCATCTCATGGTCGAGGCGATCCGGGCCGACGCCACCATGGTGCCAGCCGGACCCTTCGACGTCATCGTCTCCAGGCATCTTCTGTGGACGCTGGTGGATCCCCTGGAGGCGCTGCGCAGGTGGCGGGCCGTGGCTCCAGAGGGAGGCCTGGTGCTCATCGACCGCACCGTTTCAGATCGGGGAGTGACCCAGTCGCTGCGAAAGATAGGTCATCGGGCCCTCGATCTGGTCCGCAGCCGTCCCCCCGCCCACCATGCCAGCTACGACGCGGAGGTCCTGAGAGCGCTTCCTCTGGCACAGGGTTCCGGACCTGAGGTGATCGTTAGGCTGGTGACCCGAGCCGGCTGGACCGGGGCGGAGATCCGGCGGCTTCACGATGTCGACTGGGCGATCGCTCAAGAGCAGCCACTCCTGGACCGGCTGGTGAGTGACGGCGCACACTTCGCGGTGCAGGCGCACGCCCGGTCCCGCGCCAGGGCGGTCGATTCGGAAGACAGAGGCCAACTCCCGGCCGGCGCGTGAGGCGTTGGCCCCGGTCGCACCGGAAACTCCCCCCAAATGCCGCCGGGTTCTCGATCACGGCACCGGCCGGGCCCGGACGAGCCCGCGGCCCGATCAGCTTGCCTGACCGGCCACCGCCAGTGGGGGCGCCGATGGCAGGTGATGTCGGGCCCAGCGGGGCCGCTGCAGACGTGACCACGCCCGATCCCATAGAACTCCCATGCACTCGTTCGCGCACGCCCTGGTTCATTGCCCAGGTGCCCAGCCGACCGCTGCCCGGGCCGCTCAAGCTGAAAGGCGCTTGGCCCCAACCGGCCACGGCGGGATGGGAGCTGCGATTCGCGCTCTGTGGTCGACAACATGGGCCCCACTCTGAGTCAAGATCACCGGGTTGCACTCAATCTCCGCCAGCGCCGAATGGTCCTCGGCTAGTGCCGCCAGGCGCACGATGACGTCCACGGCTGCATCCAAGTCCACCGGGGGCGCCCCTCTGAAACCGACGAGCAGGGGATAGGTGGTCAGCTCCTCCAACATCTCCCGCGCCTGGGTCGGCCCGACTGGTGCCAGACGGATGGAGGTGTCATGGAGGAGTTCCACCGCAGTGCCTCCGGCGCCACAGGCGACCACCGTGCCGAACTGATCGTCCCGCACCGCCCCGACCAAGAGCTCCACCCCGCGTTCCATCTGGTGTTGGACTACGAATCCCGCCACCCGGTGCCCGGCGGTCCCCAGTCGCGTTGCCATCTCCGCAGCGGCGTCAGACACCTCGTCCGCATTGTTGAGTCCCATGGCCACCGCGCCCAGCTCGGTCTTGTGGAGGATGGTTGGGCCATGGGCCTTCACCACCACGGGGTACCCCAGCTCCTCAGCGGACTGGGCGGCAGCCTCGGGGCTGTCAGCCCAAGCGGTGGGCGCGGTGGGAATCTCGTATGCAGACAGGAGGCGCTCCGTCTCCGCTGGGTTCAGCCAGCTGTCGCCTCGACGCAGCCAGCTCGATATCGCCGCCGCCGCGGCGATCCTGTCGCCGATGCCGACGGGGCGGTCCACGCCTGGTTGGGGCCTTGATCTCCACTGGCTCAACTTCAGAGCCGCGCCCAGGGCACGAGCCGGGTTCTCGGGAAACGGATAGGAGGGGACCTGGACGCCGGGGGAGCGCAGTTGCGCCGGAACTCCCGCACTGGTCATGAATACGGTGAGCAGCGGGAAGGGCCGTGGCAGCTCGGCCGCCGAGTCCCGGATCGCCGCGGCCACATCCTCGGCTCTGGTGACCAGCGGCGGAGTGAAGATCACGATGAGAGCGTCGACTGCCGGATCCGCCGCCACCACCTCGATTGTGCGTCGATAGTCATCAGCGCTGGCGCTCGCGATCATGTCCACAGGATTCCCCGTGGCCGCTTCCGGAGGCAGGAAAGCGTGCAGACGGGAGCGCGTGGGCTCTGCCAGCTCCGCAACCTGCAATCCGTTGGCCTCACACGCATCCGCGCAGAGGATCGCCGGCCCGCCGGCGTTGGTGATGATCGCCACTCTGGGCCCGCCGGGGAGCGGTTGGGTCGCCAGCAGCGAGAGAAGGTCGAACATGTCCGACAGCGTCTCCGTGCGCATCACGCCGGTCTGGCGAAAGAGGGCGTCGATCGTGGAGTCCGAGGACGCCACCAGCGACGCGGTGTGGGAGGCGGCGGCTCTGGCCCCGGCTTTGCCACGGCCGCTGCGCACCGCCACGATCGGTTTGCTCTTCGACACCCGACCGGCTATCTGGGCGAACTTGCGGGGATTGCCGAATGACTCCAGGTAGAGCGCGATCAGGGCGGTCCTGGGGTCACGCTCCCAGAAGCTGAGCAGGTCATTGCCCGAGATGTCCGCCTTGTTCCCCACCGACACAAAGCTGCTGAGCCCGATCCCCAGGGCGCGTGTGCTGTCGATGATCGCCAGCCCCAGGGCACCACTCTGGGATAGGAAGCCAACCGTTCCCGGCAGGGGCATGCTGGGCGCGAACGTGGCATTCAGGCTCACCTCGTCGGACGTGTTGATCGCGCCCATGCAGTTGGGCCCGACCAGCCTCATCCCCGAGTCGTTGCAGATCCGCAGCAGTTCGGCCTGGCGCGCCTGCCCCGCGCCCCCAGCTTCGGCGAAGCCCGCGGAGATCACCACCAGGGCTCGTACTTCCTTCTTAGCACACTCTCGAGCGACCTCCAGCACGACCGCAGCAGGAACCGAAACCACGGCGAGGTCGAGCGGTCCCGGAATGTCCAGCACCGACGCGTACGCGGGTACCGACTGGATTACCGTCGCCTTCGGGTTGACCGGGTAGACGGGACCGTTGAAGCCTGCCTCCAACAGGTTGTGGAAGATCTCGCCGCCGATGGTCCCCCGTTCTCGGCTGGCCCCTATCACAGCCACCGAGGCGGGGCTGAGCACGGCCGCCACCGCCGCGGCCGCGGCGGTCTCCTCCCGATCGAGGTAGTGCCGGACGGCATCAGGAGTCATCTCGGTGGGGAACTCGACGGCCACGGTTCCCGGCTCGGAGTCGGTGGTGACCGCAAAGCCGCTGTGGGAGAAGACGTCCAGCATTGCGGAGTTCTCCGGCAGCACGGTCGCCTCAAACAATTCGATCCCGCTGGCGTGCGCCGCTTGCGCCATCTGGGCGAGCAGGATTGACGCGATCCCCAGGCCCTGAAACCGCTCTGCGACCGTGAACGCGACCTCGGCGCGGCCAGAGCCGGTGCGCACGCAGAGCCCGTGCGCCACTGGGTGCGGAGGAGCCCCCTGAAGTGCCAGCAGGCCGAAGGCGTGACGGCCATCGACCTGAACCAACAGCTCCGCGGTGCGCGGGATGTCCACAGCGCCGGAGAAGAACCTGGTCGCCAGCGAATCGGGGGACAGCCCTCGCAGGAGCTCCTCGACCAGGGGTCCGTCACCGGGCGTGACCGGGCGGAGGTGGACGGTGGAGCCGTCGCGAAGGACGATGTCGTTCTCCACCAGGGTGACTGCGGAGTCAGCGATCATCGGGTGCCATTGTCGCAAGTGGGACTCCGCCAGCGACCCGATGATTCCACGCTGCGGTGGTGGCGTGATCAGCGCATCGCCCGCCTCCTCATGGTCGCCTGCAGCTGCAGTTGATCCGGGTGGCCGGGCGTGCGCCCCCATGAGCGATCGCAGCCCGAGGAGGCGACGCGGGCACGCGGGCCCCCGTGGATCGGGGGGGTCGCCAGGGGTCCTGCCTCCGCCCCGTTCGCATTGACCCGGGCTGGCTTCGTCCGTGGGCTCGGTGGCCCGGGCGCGCCCGGTGCGGTCACCAACCGCCTCTCGGGCCGCCCGGAGCACGCCGGACCCCCTTGGCAGTCTCCGGCTGCCCGGGGCGGAGAAATCAGCGCATCTTGGGCAGTCGGGCGAGGGCTCCCATGGGATCCCACGCCGGCAGCACCGTGGGCTTCAGGCTCGCCGCCGCACGCAGCTCATCCGGGAGCCGGTCGCGATGGGCGGCGATCTCGAACACATACTCGTCGAACCAGGAGTCGTTCATCGCATAGAAGCCGTCACGTCCCTTGTCCTGTCCCCAGCTGTTCTCCACTCTCCAGCGGCGCGGGGCCCCATCGACCACATCCACGCCGGTGAACAGCATGGCGTGATCCATGGCAGACTCGTGGTAGAGCAGGCGGTCGGCCTTGGTCATCCCCATGTCGGTGTCATACACGGACGACAGGTCGTGCAGTTTGGCGTCCCAGATTCCGTACTCGTTGCTCATCATCGGCCCCACGTTGGCGCCGAACCAGACCGGCTCACCGGCGAGCAGAGTCTCCATCGCGATCCGCTTCATGAGCCCGATCTCGACGTTGAGATACACCACCGGCGGCGCGCCGACCACGTTGCCCAGGTACTCCACCGTGTAGGTGCGCCCGGTGGGGTTGTCCGGGCGCGGATCGTGGACCAGACACACATAGTCGCCCAAGGGCAGCCGAACGTAGCGCTGCGCGAACTCGGTCGGGGTCAGCCACCCGTCGCGGTGGAAACCACGATCCTTGTCGTTCCACTGCCACCAGAAGCGCTCCGGGGGCGTGCCCAGATGAATGCAGAGGACGCGGTAAATTGCTCGCAAAACCTCCATCTTCTCCGTGCGCGCCTGGTCCTGCCCCTGGCGGGCGGCCGCGCGCACCGCCTTGGCTCCCCGTCGCAGCAGCGTCCGCAGCGACCGGTTCATCCGCGCGGTGTTGGACGAGCTCTGGGTCTCCGGCATCGCCTCCTTGGGGACCAGCCCGTGCTTCTGCACGATGGCCACGAACATGTTCCATTGCCCGCCGTCTTCGGCCAGCGCGTCCAGGAGGTAGGCCACAGTGCGGTCATCAAGCTGGCGATCGCAGGTGGCAATGAAGGCTTCCAAGAGGTAGTTGGCCCGTTCCACCTTGTCCCAGAACATCGCGAAATTCTGGGAGAACTCGAATTCCTTCAACCCCATCTGTTGCATCGCCGACGCTCGCAACAGGTTCAGGCCGGCAAACAGCCAACAGCGCCCGCTGACCTTCTGGTCGGTCACCTTCCAGTCGTCAAGCGTCGTGGAGAAGCTGTGCGAGGTGCGGTTAACGATCTCGCGGTCCAGGGCCACATCGTCGATCGTGGTTTTGGTGACGGCGTTCTGCATGAGCCGATACGCGGGCTTGGCCACAAACTCCTGCCGGAGACGATCGAGCGCGTCTGGACTGAGATCACCTTCCACGGGCTTGACTCCTTGCATTATTGGCGCGGGCGCTACCTGAGTTCGATTCTACGCGGAGGCCCAAACCTCGACTACGGCCCGGCGCATGGAAAAGTTGGTGAGCCATCGGGGGCGGGGACATGGTCGGCCGGCCCATCACCGCACAGGGATGGCTGGAGCGCGGCCCCCGGCGTGGCTGCGGCCGCGTCCCAGCAAGAGGACGCACAGCATGGAGAATCCGGCGATGTCGGCGCCGGCTCGACCGGCGTGACGCAGCGGCGCAGCAGGCGCTCGAGCATTGACGCGGACAAGGCGGAGCGGGCGCGGGCAGCTGCCACCAGCGCTGGCAGTGTAGCGGAGGCACGATCAACCGGCCGCGGTTGGTCCCCACCCCGGCATCGTTCCCGCTGGCCCATCACCGACGCGGGGGAATGGAGGAGAGCGAGACGCGCGAGTTGGCTCCCTGGGCTGGGTCGTGCCCGAAGGGGCCGTTCCGTCTCACTCTCAGGGCTTAGGGCGAGCGGCTAGCTTTGGGCGGCCGCGCCCAGCTGGGAATCCACGCTGGCTCAGTCCAACTGCCCATGACGGTGGAGCGGGATGTGAGCTGGTGGCGCCATCAAATCCTTCCCAGAGGCGGAGCACCAGGTCCCAGAGACCGGCCATATCCGACGGGACGTAATCGCGGTCTCAGCTCCTGGTTGCAGATCTTCGCTGGGTTCGACGAGAGCCCGCGAACCAGGTCGGCAGGGGATCTTGATCCTTGGAACCGGTTGGGGCATGCGAACATCGGAACATGGCGATCGGCATCCGCATCTATCAGCGCGCCGACCTGTCCGGTGTCATAGCTCTGTGCCGACAGGAAGGCTGGCCGACGTTCGCAGCCGACCCCGAGCGGGCACATCGGTCGATGCGGGCCCCCGGGGTGACCACGGTCGTGGCCGTCGACAGCGAGGCCGGCACGCCGGTGCTCGGCTTCGCCTGCTTGCAGAGCGACGGTGAGATCCAAGCCCACCTCTCGCTGATCGTGGTTTCGGCGGCCTACCGCGGCCGCGGCATCGGCCGCGCACTGATCGCCGAGGCCCTGTCCGTAGCTGGTGGAGAGCGCGTGGACCTGGTGACCGATTCCGCCGAGGGCTTCTACGAACAGCTCGCTCACCGGCGCCTGGCCGGCTATCGTCTCTATCCGCCGTTCGAGGCCCGGACCGCCACCGTGGCGGAGGCGCCGCGGGTGCGCCCGGTCGACGAGACCGACCGGGCCTGGGTGGCCGAGACCCTGGCCCGGCGCTGGGGCGACACCTACGTCGTCAGCCGGGGCCGCCGCCACGACGCCGCCAGTCTGGCGGGGATGCTGGCTGAGTTGGGCGGCGAGCGGCTGGGTCTGGCCACCTACCGCCTGGACGGCAACGAGGCCGAGGTGGTCACGATGGACGCCCTCGTGGAGCGCCACGGCATAGGCACAGCCCTGCTCGAAGCGGTGGCCCGGCGCGCCCGCGCCGCGGGTTGTCGGAGGCTGTGGCTGGTGACCACCAACGACAACCTCGACGCCCTGCGGTTCTACCAGCGGCGCGGCATGGCCCTGGTGGCGGTGCATCGGGGTGCCGTTGAGGCGGCGCGGGCGGCCAAGCCCAAGATCCCCAAGGTGGGTGCCTTTGGTATCGCCCTCCACGACGAGATCGAGCTGGAGCGCGACCTGGCGTCCGGGTGAGGTGTCCCAGGCGAATGCCACCGCTGGCAGACAAAGTCGGCGTCGGAGCCAGGGAGCGGGAGCGGCCGGCGCTCGGCAGGGAAGCGACCGAATTCTCCCATCCACCAAGACAGCGACCTGGGTGCACCCGGAGCTCAACTGCCCGCCTCGGACCGTGGGGCGCCCGCTCATTGGTCCGAACGCGGTGGCGGGCCGAGCACCAGGCAGCCATTGTGGCCACCGAAACCGAATGAGTTGGAAAGCACCGGGCCGGGGACCCAACTGCGGGGTTCGCGCTTGACCACATCCAGGGCGATGTCCGGGTCCTGCTGATCGCACCCGGCGGTGGGCGGGATCTGCTCGTGTTCCATCGCCAGGATCGTGGCCACCGCTTCGATGGCGCCGGCGGCCGCGAAGCTGTGCCCGGTTCGTCCCTTGGTCGAGGTGACTGTCGGCCCTGGCGCGCCGAAGACCGCCTGAATGGCCCTGGCCTCGGCGAGGTCGTTGAGCGGGGTGGAGGTGCCGTGAGCATTGATATGCGTGATCTGCTGCGGCTGCAGCCCCGCGTCCTCCAGCGCCAGCCTCATGCAGGCGATCGCTCCGCGGCCGTCAGGCGCCGGGGCCGTGATGTGGTAGGCATCCGAGGTGCTCGCGGCACCCATGACCTCCGCCAGGATCCTGGCCCCTCGGTTCCGGGCTCGGTCCCACTCCTCCAGCACCAGGGCTCCGGCGCCCTCTCCCATCACGAACCCGTCGCGGCGAGCGTCGAAGGGGCGGGACCGCCCGGAGGCCGAGAGCGCCTTCATGTTCCGGAAGGCGGCGATCGCCACCTCATGCATGGAGGCCTCCGCGCCCCCCGTCAGGACCACCTCGCAGCGGCCGCTCGCGATCAGCCTGGCGGCGGCCGCAATCGCATGCGTGCCGGCCGCACAGGCGGTCACGATGGTCTCGCACGGCCCGGTCCACCCCAGCCGCATGGAGATGTTGGCGGCACCTGCGTTGGCCATCATGGCCGGCACCAGGAACGGCGACACCCGATCGGGCCCGCGCTCGTGGTTGACCAGCACCTGCTCCGCCAGTGTCTCAAAGCCACCCGCCCCGCTTGCGAAGATGACGCCGGCCCGATCGGGTTCGACCTCCAGGGGACCAGCGTCATCCACCGCCTGCTGGGCGGCCGCCACGCTGAACTGGGCGAAGCGGTCCAGCCGGCGCACCTCCTTGGGGGAGAACCACGGGCTGGGGTCGAAGTCGTGGATCCGGCAGTCGTCACCCTGGGTGGGGTGAACCAGGCCATCCCACAGGGCCTCCGGCCCCACCCCACAGCAGGTCACAGCCCCCATTCCGGTGACGGCGACCCGCCGGCCCATCACCGCCTGACCATCCCTGATACCGATCAGCAACTCAAGAGCTCCCCACCACTTGAAATAAAGGGCCAAACCGCGCCCGGGGCTGCCCGCTCCCAGCCGCGAGCCGCAGGTCGAGCCATGATACCGACAGTTGTCCCTGGGGCTCCCCTCTAGAATCTGGCTGTGTCGGAACCAGGGCCATGCGGTCGACCGGGGCCGGTGGGCCCACCCCTCGGGCGAGCGGTCGGGCACACTGCCACCACCGCTGGCTGGAGACGCGATGCTGCGGATTGACGTACCAGGGTGGAAGAGCCTGAGGCTGGAGCACCTGGTTCTGGACCTGAACGGCACCCTGGCCGTGGACGGCCACCTGCTGGCGGTGGAGGACAGCCTGGCCAGGCTGGCTCAGCAGCTGCACGTGCAGCTGGTCTCCGCCGATACGCACGGCACCCTGGATCTGGTGGCGGCGCACCTCGGGATCGAGGCCGTCCACCTGGAACGCGGCGCGGACGGTGCGGCCCAGAAGGCGCGCCATGTGGATTCCCTGGGTCCCGACACCGTGGTCGCGATCGGGAACGGGGCCAACGACCGGGCCATGCTGGAGCTGGCCGCGCTGGCGGTGGTGGTGATCGGAGCTGAGGGCTGTGCGGTGGCTGCGCTCACGGCGGCCGATGTGGTGGTCGCCTCGGCCGAGAACGCCCTCAACCTGCTCTTGGAGCCTCGGCGCCTGATCGCGACCCTGCGCGCCTGACCCGAGGTCGCCGGCCTGGCCACCGGCGGGTGGCCGAAGCTGATCGCCCTCCGCTGCGGCCGCCCCGCGGCCGTCCACCAGGACCCCGCGCGGGAATCCACTCCCTGGTATCCCCAGGCAAACGCGGTGGAGGGTGGAACCGGCGGTGCGGAGGATGAGGCTATGGTGGCAGAGTTGCGAGTGAGGAAGCATGCGGTTCGGCGGTTGACAGCTGGCGCCTCCATCACGGAGCCGAGAGCTTGGCCCAGCAGACTGGGTGGCAGGAGATGATGGCACTGCTCCTGCATGAGGATCTGACCGGTCCTCCGCTTGACCCGTCGGCTGGCGCCGCACGCGAGGCCGGCGGCCTCATCCGCACTCTGCCGCCCGAGGACTACCTTGGCTGAGACTTTCAGTCCTGCGTGGGCAGGTGCACGTACATCGTCTGGATGCCCACCCGCCCCGGTCCTCTGAAGCGATTGAAGATCAGCTGTCCCACCCCCGCGAACACTCCCGTGCGCAGCCCGTAAACGGCCGGGCGCATTCTGACTCCGGGGTCCATGTAGACCCATCCCCCGGGTTCGACATCGATCTCCTCGCCGTCACCCAGCTGCTTCTCCAAGACATTGCCGTAGCCGTGCAGCCAGACCACTCCGTCGCCATCCCTGGCCTCGAATTGGTCAACCCAGAAGCCGTTGTCACCGAAGAGGTTGTTGGTGATCCCGCGCAGCCGGGAGGTGCTGTACCGCAGCGATCCGGTCGCCGCCAGGAACTGGTGCTCGCGGACCAGGATCGCCGCCTGGCGCGGCAGCTCCAGAGGGAAGATGTGGCCGGGGGCGTCGCGCGAGAAGGCGATCTCGCCGCGGCCCTTGGCCTCGGTCAGAAACACCTCCCGGCCGGCGATCATCCGGCGCGTCGCCCCGCGCACCGCCCGTAGCCTGATCGCCAGCTTGGGATCCTTCCAGAGCACCACATGATGCTCGAAGTAGACGGGCATCGAGCCATCCAATGCACAGTGGAGCATGGGCACCAGCTCGCCCTCGATGCGGTAGTTCACGCCGGGCGCCAGGCCCTCCCGGATCGCCGTCGGCAGCAGTTCGGGCGGGTTCATCATGGGGGGTCTTCCTCTTCCGTCCGGTCAGGGCCCGGCCGCATCCGCCCTGGTTGGTCGTGATCCACCAGGCCATGATCGCGCCGAACACTCGGTGGCGGCAGCGCGTCGGCGGCGGCTGGGATCTGAGCGCGCCGCCACGCCGACCGGTTTGACGTCGGTCCCATGATGCCGGGGATCGCCGATCCCGCGGCTGGGCTCCTCCAAGGCGAGGGGAGGAAGCATCCACTCCGCGACCGGGCTCACCGGGGTCGGCCCCTCGGCCCGCGGAGAACCACCATGGGGACTGGCTCGGACGGCCAGGCGGTCGTTCGGTTCCCGTCGGAACCGGCCGGCACACCACCCGTCGGCCGGGTGAGGGTTCGTGAACAGTTGACGGCGAGGTTGACAGAGCAGTACAAATAAGTGTGGGTAGTGGTATTGTGAGAGGGTGAAGATCAGTGACTGGGCAC
>DAHVMY010000040.1:0-14677 GCA_027319585.1 Candidatus Dormiibacterota bacterium
AGCCACGGCCCCGTCCGTTCTCGGGCCATCTCGGGATGGTACAGGCGACGGCTCGGATGCTCGGATGACCGGGCACCCGGGGAGTGAATGTAAGACCAGCGCTTCGGCGCGGGCGGTCCGCGGTGAGGCCAGAACCGAACCCAGCAATGGGGAGGAACCCCGCGAGGGGTGCCACTGCCGTGGGCTTACTAAAGTTCACGCAGTGGCAACGGCAGCATGAGCGACCTCGGACGGGTGTGCGTGGTTGGAGCTGGGCAGATCGGCACCAGCATCGGAATGGCACTGCGAGCTTCGCCAGCCGCTGCCGAGACGGTGGAGGTGTGGGACGTCGACCCGGCCCAGGCTCGCGACTGTGCCGCGCGGGGCGGCGCGGACCGCGCTCTCCATGCACCTGAGGAGGTCCTTGGCGCCGACTTTGTGGTCCTGGCGATCCCCGTGTCGGAGGTGGTCCACTGGGTCTCCACCTTTGGGAACAGCGTTGGCCCGCAGACCCTGGTGATCGACACCGGCAGTGCCAAGGAGGCGGTGGTGGCATCGATGCGGGCTCATTCGGCGGCCGGGAAGCACTGCATGGGGGGCCATCCGATCTGTGGCAATGAGGGCCGGGGCCCCCAGGCCGCTGACCCTCGGATGCTGGCCGGGTCGGCGTTCGTGCTGACCCCGGTAGGTGACGACAGCTGGGCCCTGGATCGGGCCCTGACCCTGGTCCGAGCGGTGGGCGCGCGCCCGCTCGTGCTGGACGCCACCCGTCACGATGAGATCCTGGCGATCTCCAGCCACCTGCCCCATCTGCTGGCGGCGGCTTTGCTCCATCTGGTGCCCGAGGACGGACCCGGAGAGAGCCTCTGGCGTGACCTGCTCGGCCCAGGATTCCGCGGGAGCACCAGGTTGGCGGCCAGCGATCCCAAGATGGTGGCAAGTTTCCTGAGCGCCAATGCCGGGCCGCTGCGCCGGGCCCTGGCTGAGGTTCAGAGAGAGCTGGCCCTGCTCGGAGAGAGCCTCGCCTCAGAGGAAGCGGTGACGGCTCGCCTTGAGGGCGCGTCCCGGCGCCGGTCGCGCCTGGTGGGCGACTGCTGATGGCGGCCGTTCGCGCGCCGCTTGCCGGTCGCGGGCTCCGGGGCAGGTGCTCGGTGCCTGGGGACAAGTCGATCTCCCACCGGGCCGCACTCCTCTCGCTGCTGGCCTCCGGTGAGTGCCGGGTCCGGGGCTACTCCTCCGCCGCGGACTGCATGGCGACCCTGTCCGCGGTCAGGGCGCTGGGGGGTGCCGCTCACTTCGCCGCCGGTGAGCTGCATCTCGCCCCACCGTCCTGGTCCCGCACAGGGCCATCGGGCCTAGAGGTCGACTGCGGCCGCTCCGGCACCACCATGCGGCTGCTCGCGGGGCTGCTCGCGGGACGCCCCGGCACCTTCCGCCTGGTCGGCGACCCCCAGCTCACTCGACGGCCGATGGCGCGGGTGGCGGAGCCCCTGCTTGCAATGGGCGCCGAGGTGACACTCGCCGCCCGCGGCACCGCGCCGATGCTGGTCCGAGGCGGCGACCTGCGTGGCATCACCCACCGTCCCGCGGTGGCCAGTGCCCAGGTGAAGTCGGCGGTCCTGCTGGCGGGGCTGCAGGCGAATGGGAAGACGATTGTCGCCGAGCGGATCCCCACCCGGGACCACACCGAGCGGCTGCTGCTGATGATGGGAGCCAACCTCCAAGCCGGCTCGCTTGAGGGCGAGCACGCGGTCACGATCCGGCCCTCGGCCCTGCAGCCGCTGGTGATGGAGGTTCCCGGCGATGCCTCCTCGGCAGCCGTGATCGCGGCGGCCGCAGGTATGGTGCCGGGCTCCGATGTGGTGATCGAGGAGGTCAGCCTGAACCCCACCCGATTGGGCTTCTTGAGGCTGCTGGCCCGCATGGGTGCACAGGTGGAGACCGAGGCGCTGCCGACCACGGCCGAACTGGAGCCGCGCGGAAGCGTCCGGGTCAGGCACCGGCCCCTGCGGGCGGTGCAGGTTGGCGCCGCCGAGATCCCCGACCTGATCGACGAGCTTCCCCTGGTCGGACTGCTGGCGACCCAGGCGGAGGGGGTCACCGAGGTCACCGGGGCGGCGGAGCTCAGGGTGAAGGAGAGCGACCGCATCAAGGGGCTGGTCGACGGGCTCAGGGCCCTTGGCGCCAGTGCCGAGGAGCTGCCGGACGGCTTCCTCGTGACCGGGAAGGGGCGGCTCCGCGGCGGGGTCTGCGATGCCCTTGACGACCACCGGCTGGCGATGACGTTCACCCTGGCGGGCCTGATCTCCCGGGCACCGACCACGGTGGTGGGACCGGAGTGCATCGTGGACTCGTTCCCCACCTTCGCCAGCTGCCTGGCAAGCCTGCTGTGACGGTGCACCTCGGACTGATCGGCCATCCGGTCAGGCACAGTCCCTCACCGGCGATGCATCGGGCCGCCTGTGCCGCCCTCGGACTCGACTGGAGCTATTCGGCGATTGAGGTGGCTCCCGGAAAGCTTCCCGAGGTGTGGCCCGAGCTGGTGTCCCGGCTCAGCGGCGCCAACGTCACCACCCCCCACAAGGAGGTG
Source organism: Candidatus Dormiibacterota bacterium (assembly GCA_027319585.1). Classification (GTDB taxonomy): domain Bacteria; phylum Chloroflexota; class Dormibacteria; order Aeolococcales; family Bog-877; genus AG-12. The sequence goes on from DAHVMY010000040.1 coordinate 2,570, forward strand.
GCGGCGGCCATGGCCGATCGGCTGACCCCGGAGGCTGCGGCCGCCGGCTCGGTGAACACCCTGGTCTGCAAAGACGGCGCCGTGCTGGGGGCTACGACCGACGGCGCCGGATTCATGCGGGCCCTGGCCGCGAGCGGCCGGAAGGCCCCGAGCGCGGCACTGATCCTGGGGGCGGGAGGAGCGGCGCGGGCGGTTGCCCGCGCCCTGGCGGCGGGGGGCAGCGAGGTCGCCATCGCCGCGCGCCACCCGACGCAGGCGGAGACGGTGGCGGGTCACCTGGCCGGCTCCGGAGGCTGGCGGGTGACGGTCCTACCGTTCGAGGCTGCCGCCATCTCCCGGACGCTGTGTGGGTGCGAACTCCTGGTCAACGCCACCACGGTCGGGTCGTTGGCGGACCCGGCGGAGTGCCCGTTGCCCCGGGAGGTCGCGCTGCCGTCCGAGCTGACGGTGTTCGACCTGACCTACGGGTCCCATCCGACCGAGCTCCTGGGGCGCGCGGCCGAGGCCGGGTGCCTGGCCATCCCCGGGGTGGAGATGCTGGTTCACCAGGCCGCGCTGTCCTTGGAGCTCTGGTGCGGTCGTGAAGCCCCTCTAGAGGTCATGCGGGCGGCGGCGGTAACCCATCTGGAACAGCTGGAGGTCATGCCATGAGCCTGCGCCTGTTGACGGCGGGGGAGTCCCACGGTCCCGAGTTGGTCGCGATCCTGGATGGGATGCCGGCGGGAGTCGTGGTGGATCAGGAGAAGGTCGATCGGCAGCTGCGTCGCCGCCAGGGGGGACACGGCCGGGGAGCGCGCTCCACGCGCGTGGAGCGAGACCACGCGGAGATCGTCGCGGGGGTGTCATCCGGGGTCACCACGGGCAGCCCGATCGCGATCCGCATCGTCAACCGGGACCACGCCAACCAGCCCACGAACCCACCGCCGATCACGACCCCCCGGCCGGGGCATGCCGATTGGGCCGGGGGGGTCAAGTACGGCACCACCGATCTGCGTCGCATCCGCGAACGCGCCAGCGCCCGGGAGACGGCGGCCCGGGTCGCGGCCGGCGCGATCGCCAGGCAACTTCTGGCCAGCCTGGGCGTGGACGTGGTCAGCTTCGTCACTGCGATCGGGACGGTCGAGGCGGCGCTCGACCTGGGCCGGTGCGACGCCCGGGAGCTGAGCCGTCTGGCAGACCTCGCCGAGGACGACCCCGTGCGATGCTTTGATCCCGACCGTTCGGCGCTCATGGTGCAGGCGGTGGACGCGGCCCGAGTCGGTCGGGAGACCCTGGGCGGGACCTTCGTGGTGGCGGCCAGCGGGGTTCCGGTCGGGCTGGGGTCGCACACCCAATGGGATCGCCGTCTGGACGCCCAGCTGGCCCACGCGATGATGTCAATCCCTGCGGTCAAGGGGGTGGAGATAGGGCCCGCATTCCAGGTCGCCACCATGCCCGGCACCCAGGCTCAGGACCCCTTCGCGACCGACCCGATCTCCACATCAAGAGTGCAGAACTTCGCCGGAGGGCTGGAGGGGGGCATGACCAACGGTGAGCCGGTGGTGCTGAGAGCGGCCATGAAGCCGCTCTCGTCGGTCCGGGCGCCAGTGCAGTCGGTCGACCTGGCCAGTGGTGAGCGGGCCGATCCTCCCTACATCCGCTCCGACATCTGCGCGGTGCCGGCGGCGGCGGTGGTCGGCGAGGCGGTGGTCGCCTTGGTGCTGGCGGGCGCCGTGCTGGAGGGATTCGGGGGCGACCGGCTCGACGACATCGTCGCCGCCGCCGTGTCCGCTGCCCGGCGGAGCCTGTTCTGGGGACTGGAGTGACCCGTTCCGAGCTGGAGCTGCCGGCCATTCCCTCGGGGCGGCCGAACCTCGTCATCACCGGGTTCATGGCGAGCGGCAAGACCACCGTCGGGCGGCTCGCGGCCCAGCTTCTTGAGATGCCGTTCTTCGACCTCGACACGGAGCTTGAGTTGGCGGTCGGGGAGCGGATCCCCGACCTGCTGGGCCGCCGCGGCGAGCCCTGGTTCCGAGAAGAGGAGGCCAAGCTCATGCTCGAGGCCTCACGTCTTTCCGGCTGCGTCATCGCGACCGGCGGGGGGGCGGTGCTGTCACCCGAGGCCTTCGCCCAGCTGGCCGGCTCGGGGGTTGGCCTGGTCCTGGGAGCCGACCCTGCCGAGCTCATCGGGCGGGCAGGCAACGGACAAGGGAGGCCAATGTTGGAAGGGCTCGCGGAGGAGGGGATCCTTCGCCTGCTCGCCGACCGGGAGACGGCCTACAGCCGCGCGGGAGAGCCGTTGGATACGACCGGCCTCGCTCCGTCCGCGGTGGCGGACCTGGCGGTCGCCGCTTACCGCCGCCGCGGGGGCGGGGAGGTGGCGATGATCCCGATCGCGGGCGACGGGTGGCAGACGGATCTGGTGGTGGGGGGAGGAGCCGTGGGCCAAATCAGTCAAGCCCTGGCCCGGACGATCCCATCGAGTGGGCGGGCCTTCGTGGTCATGGACTCGGGCCTGCCTCGCAGCTCCCGGCTGCTGGTGCCTGATCTGCTTCGCCAGGCGGGCTGGGACGTGTCGGTCCTGGATGTGGCCGGTGGCGAGCCGGCGAAGACACTCGCATCGCTCGCCCGGGTCTGGAGCTGGCTGCTGGAGCTGAGCGCGGAACGGCACGACGTTCTCTTCGCGGTGGGGGGAGGAGCTGTCCTGGACGCGGCCGGATTCGCCGCCGCCACCTTTGCCCGGGGAATCGCCCACGTCAATGTGCCGACCACGGTCCTCGCCATGGCCGATGCCGCGCTGGGGGGTAAGACCGCGATCAACCACGACGGCGTCAAGAACCCCGTGGGCGCGTTCCGACACCCCGTGGCGGTGATCGCCGACCCCCACCTGCTCGGCTCGATGGACCGGCCCGGGGCTCGCGACGGGCTGGCCGAGGTGATCAAATCGGTGACGCTGGGCGCCCGGTTGGTGGTCCGCCGGATGGCGCACGAGGACGCCGACCCGGCGGCCGGCAGTCGGGTTGGGTGGCTCATCGAGCAGGCGATCCGGATCAAGGCCGGGTATGTGGCGGCCGATCCGGCCGAACGTGGCCTCCGCGCCGCGCTGAACCTCGGACACACCTACGCCCATGGTCTGGAGGCCGCCAGCGGCTATGAGATCTCCCATGGCGAGGCGGTGGCCCTGGGGCTGCTGGCGTCCGCATCGCTGGGAGCCTCCCTGGAGATCACCCCAAATGAAGTCGGCGACCTCTTGCGGCGAGCGCTGACGCGCGCCCGGTTGCCCGCGTCCTTACCCTACGCGGTGGATCCCACCGCGGTTGCGGCGGCGATGGGTCGCGACAAGAAGCGGGAAGCGAGCCAGATGGTGTTCCTGGTGCCGGGGGTTCACGAGGGGGTGGTGCGGGTGGATGATGTGGGCTTGGACACAGCCCTGGAGCACCTTTGGGAACTGCAGACGCCGGCGCCCTCCTGGGTGCCGCACGCCGCGGATGAGGGGAGGGCGGGGTGAGGCTGCTGGTGCTTCACGGTCCCAACCTGAACCTGCTGGGAAGGCGGGAACCCGCTCTCTATGGCAGCACCACCCTGGCCGAGATCGACCGGATGCTGGAGTTGAGGGCGGCCGAGCTCGGGGTGGAGCTGCGATCCCGTCAGACCAACTCGGAGGGGGAGCTCGTCGACCTCATCCAGGCCGGCGCGGAATGGGCTCAGGCGGTGATCATCAATCCCGGGGGCTACTCCCACACGTCGGTGGCCATCCGAGATGCCATCGCGGCGGTGGGGCTGCCCACGGTGGAGGTGCACCTCACCAACCCCTCCGCACGCGAGCCGTTCCGCCAGGTGGATCTGGTGGCCGGGGCCTGCCGGGCGGTGGTCGCGGGATTCGGCGCGTCCGGGTACCTGATCGCCCTGGAGCAGCTGGTGGCGGGATCCAAGGGGGCCGAGCGCCAGGTCTGATCGGAGTCGGCGTACGCTGGAGCGAAGGGCCAAGCACGAGGAGAGGCTGATGCTGAAAATCGGAGATCGCGTGCCGGAGTTCCGGCTGCAGGCGGGTACGGGGGAGGTCGTTGACAGCCGTGAGCTGATCGGCCAGCGGTGGGTCATCTACTTCTACCCCAAGGACAACACCTCCGGGTGCACCATCGAGACCAGGGAGTTCGGGTTGGCCCAGGAGGCGCTGCACGCCCGAGGGGTGCGCGTTTTCGGCTGCTCGGTCGGCGACGCCGCCGCCAAGAAGAGCTTCGCCGTCAGCTGTGGGGCACCTGGTCTACCCCTCTTGGCGGACGAGGACCATCACGTGGCTGAGGAGTTCGGCGTCTGGCAGCTGCGCAAGTTCGCCGGCCGGGAGTACATGGGGATCGCCCGGACCACCTTCCTCATCGACAAGCAGGGAAAGGTTGAGCGGGTCTGGGAGGATGTCAAACCGGAGGGGCATGCCCAGGACGTGCTGGAGGCGACTGCCGCCTGAGATTGGACCACGGCTGGCGTCGGTGGGCAGAGCCCTCTGGCGGCGGGAAGGGGCCCCGCTCGAAACTCAGGGCCATGCCCCAGCTTTCTCTCGGAATTCTCCAAGGCTCCTGGGGCAGAGTGGGAGGCAGACGGCGACTCCGATAGCGATTCCACGCCAGAGAAGGAGAGTGAACGATGGACGACATGAGCGGAACCGGACGCGATCCTTCTGAGAGCCCCAACCCAGGCGAAGAGCCCCAGCGTCCGATGGGGTGGGAGCCGAGCCCGGTCCCACCCTCCTCGCCCCTTTTAGGCGGTGATTTCGGAGGGTACGAGCCGCCTCCGCCAGCCAGCTACACCGGTTCCCCGAGCCCCGGGGGTGACTTCAGGCGTCCCCGCCGGTTTGGCCGCTGGATTGCCGCTGGGGCGGCCGCGGTGATCGTGGTGGCCGCGGTCGGCTTCGGAAGCTTCCAGTTGGGGGCCTCACACAACCAGCAGCCAACGCTGGCGACCCAACCGGTGCCCTCGCCCGCCAGCGTGTCCACCTCTGCCAGCGGCAATGGCAAGATCAACGTCTCCAAGGTGGTGGCGGAGGTCGATCCTGGGGTGGTCGACATCAACTCCAGCGACTCCTACACGGGTGCCTCCGACGCCGGCACCGGAATGATCCTCACCTCCAACGGCGAGGTTCTGACCAACAACCACGTGATCGCGGGTGGTACCACGATCACAGCGCAGATCGACGGGAGCGGGCCAAAGTATCGGGCCAAGGTCGTGGGCACGGACCCGACCCAGGATGTGGCGCTGCTGCAGCTTCAGGGCGTCTCCGGGTTGCACCCGTTGAAGATGGGCAACTCGGCGGCGGTCCAGGTGGGGGAGCCGGTGGTGGCGATCGGGAACGCCCTGGCACTGCCGGGCAGCCCCACCGTCACCGAGGGCATAATCTCCGCTCTCAACCGTTCCATCTCCGCCTCGGACAGTGGGAGTGGCACGGTGGAGCACCTGGTCGGGATGTTCCAGACCGATGCCCCGCTCAGCCCGGGCAACTCGGGGGGGCCGCTGGTCAACGGGTCCGGCCAGGTGATCGCCATGAACACCGCCGCGGCAACCGGCAGTGGAGGCCAGAACGCCTCCAACATCGGATTCGCGATCCCGATCAATGAGGCGCTCTCCATCGCCAGCCAGATCCAGAAGGGAGAGGCAAGCTCCAAGGTCGTGATCGGTACGCCAGCGTTCCTGGGCATTGAGGCCGAGAACGTGTCCTCGGGTTCCTCCGGCGGATTCTTCGGTGGATACTTCGGTTACACCCCGCCTGTGAGCTCTGGCGCTCTGGTCGCGGCGGTAATCCCCAACACGCCGGCGTCCTCGGCGGGGCTGGTGGCGGGTGATGTCATCACCTCATTCGGGGGGCAGTCCATCAGCTCGGTGAGCAGCCTGACCACTGCGATCGACGGATACCACCCGGGCCAGCGAGTCCAGGTGGGTTGGGTGACCTCCTCTGACACCAAGGAATCGGCGACGGTGACCCTGGCCAGCGGTCCAGCCGCGTAGGGGCGAGAACGGCCGCGGGGCCATCGCCGCCGCGCGTATCACGTCACGAGAGCCGGGCGAGCAGCACCGCCCGGCTCTCCCAGCTGGTGGGATCCTCGCCTACCGAGTGCGCCCAAAGCTGGTTCTCGAGGGCGCGCATCTGGGCCCAGCCCAGGACCAGACAGTCGGCGACCTGGAGGCCGGCCGCCACCCGGTTCAGAAGAGAGGCAGTCATCGCACGGTCAAGGTTCCCGCTGCGGTTCATGGCATCGAGGAGCAAGAACCCGCCTTCGAAAGCCGGCGGGCCGACCATCGGCTTGGGATCGATCAACAGCCACCCTGCGCGCTCCGACCGCAGGACGTTACCCAGGTGGGCGTCGCGGTTGACCAGCAGCTCGGGGGCCGGGTCCTCGCCAAGTCTGCCTGCCAACTCCCGGGCGTCAGTCAGCCGCCGGGTTCGCGAGGCATCCGGGTGCACATCCGCAGCAGCCATTAGCCTCAGCCATTCCTGCAACAGGTCCGCGCACCCGGCGAGCCCGGGCGGAGGACTGGCGGCGCTCCTGAGTCGGACCAGAATCTGGCAGGCGATGTCGATCGCTTGACCGAGGTCCGGGAGGGCGCCGAGGGGTGTGCCCGGCAGGGCCCGCTCGATCAGCATGGCCCGGGAGGTGGGATCGAAATCCAGGAGGGCTACGGCGCCATGGCCGCCGTAGCTGGCCAAGGCGTCCGCTTCGAACCAGCTCTCCGGATCCGGATACGGCACCTTCAGCACCACCTGGGCGTGCCCGGCCGATCTGGCGGCCAGGATCAGAGACGCCGTTCCTCCGGCGAGACACCGCTCAGGTTCCAGCCGCCACTCCCGGGAGAGTCTGGCGACGAGGTCGGGAAGCCCGTCGAGCCACGGCTCGGCGTCCTGCTTGAACCAGCGCCGGACGGTTGCCGCCAGCTCCGGCGGTGGAACCACGAGGTTGGGCGCGCTCACGCCAGCGACTATATATGGGGCAAGCGGGGCGTCCATGGTATGGGAAACGCCCCACGCGGCCTGTGCGCGCCGGTGGAAGGGAGCGCAGCCGGATACGGGCTCGAGATCCTTGAGCCGCCGGTTACGTCAGGGAAGCCTCTGGGGCCACGCCCGAGCGACCACTGTCAACGAGAGGTCGATGTCAACAGCGCCGCGCCGAGCCGAGTTCCGAGGCGATCAGCACACCGACTGTGGCACCACTCCTGCCGCGGCCGTTGCGGCCCGCCTAAGAGCTGATCGCCTTCTGGGTCAACCGTCTCCGGGAGAGGGTGGAGGCCGGTCACCCGGACGATCGCGCCAATGTGGGACTGTCGCAGCGCGTTGTCTGGGGTCGGCGGCTTCGGTTCTGCACGTGTCGTCAGCCTCCGGTTCGGCTGACCGTTGCTCTGGTCAGTCTGGAAGAGTGACCAGCACCGCCCGATCGGGCAGGTGGTGGAGGACAGCCTCGGCAGCCTCGCCGAAGTAGATGCCCTGGTCCGTGGCCACCGGACGCACACCCACCAGGACCAGGCCATTCCCGGCGGCGGCGGCCACCAGGCCCGGCTCGAACTCGGGGTTGGCGAGGACCTCCGGCCTCACGGTCACGTCGTAGCCGGAGCTCATGGCCACGGCCTGCGCCAGGATGGCCTCCGCCGCCCGCTGGTCGCGCTGATGGTGCAGGATCCGGCGCGAGATCAGGCGGTCTGGCCGAAGCGAGCGCAGGCCCCGAGGACTGGTGTCGACGTGGAGCAGCTGGATGACTTCGTGGGTCTGCTCCGCCAGGCTGAATGCGACCTCCAGGGCCGCCCGGGAGGCGCGTGCGCCCGAAACCGACACCATGATGCCGGGGGGGATCGAGTTGGACGGTCGCTCGGTGCCTGGTCGCAGGACCAGCAGGGTGGGGACGTTGACCACCGGCACCAACTGTTCCACCAGGCTGGGCTCGTGAGTGTCGCCGGTCCCGTCCATCTGGGATGCGAGCACCAGGGCCCCATATCCCAATTTGAGTTCGGACGTGATGGTCTGGGCCACGTCCGAGTTGTCCGCATCACGCCACTCCACCGCGCGGGCCGCCGAAGCAGCCGGCGGCGAGTCCCGAAGCGCTCTGGCGGCATCGGTGGTGATCACCGTCAGCTCGGCACTCTTGGGCCAGGCCAGTTCCACCAGGCGGATGGCATCCGCTCCTGCGCGCGCCTGATCCGCCACCAACAACACCCTTTCGTCGGTGACCAGCGCTTGGCGCGCCAGCCTGGCCTCAAGGTCCAGGCGGCGGCGTTCCTCCGCTGAGCCGCTCCACCTGCGCACCGCTCGTCGCAGCAGGGGTGGGGTGGCAATCGAGGTGACGAGGGACATGGCGACGATGGCTGTGTACGTGCCCGTGTTCAGGATCCCCGAGGCAAGGCCTACCGTGCCCGCGATGACCTGGACGGTTCCCCGGCCATTGAGTCCGATGCCGAGGGCGATCCGCTCCATCTGGGGCAGGCGTCCGGCCGCGGCTCCGAGATAGGAGCCAGCAAACTTGGCGACCGATCCGACCACGATGAAGACCAAGCAGACGATGAGGACCTCCGGGTGGCGCAACAAAGCCAGATTCGCCTCCAGGCCGGCGGTGGCGAAATAGATGGGGGCGAAGAATGAGGAGCTGAGCTGGGTCACGAACCGAAAGGTCTCGGCATCGCCGAAGCGCGACCGGGCGAGCACCACACCGGCCACGAAGGCCCCCAGTGCCCCCTCGACTCCGATCAGCTGGACCAGCGCCGCCGCGACCATGGCGGCCACCAGGCAGATTGCCAGCGAGGGGTGGGAGTTGGGAGTGCCTCGTTCAGGCCCGTGCCGTCGGGCCGCGCGCAGCAGGCGGTCAACCAGAGGCTGGGCGAAGACGGTGACCAAGGTGCCCAGCACCAGCAGTCCGATTACGACCTTGGCGAGCTGCGAAACCGCGCCACTGGCGCCCATCGCGACTGCGAAGGCGATCAGCACGAAGGCGAGGGCGTCGTTGACGGTCCCGGCCGCCAGGGTTATCTGCCCGAAATCGCGTCTCGTTGCTCCCAGGTGGGTGACGATCTCCGCGATGACCGGGAGCGAGCTGGCTCCCAACGCCACGCCAACCAGTAGGGAGAACGAGAGGGCGTTCGCCAGCGGTCCGCGGACACTCACGGGCAGTGCTAACGCGACGGCCACTCCGGCTCCCAGCGGCAGCAGCAAGCTGCCCACGGTCACCCAGCCTGCGGACCGGCCCAGCCGCCGGAGCAAAGTCAGGTCGGTCTCGAAGCCGACTGTCAGAAGCAGCATGGCGAGGCTGAGGGTGCTCACGGCGAAGAGAAGGGACGACTGAACCAACTCGCCCCGGGGCAGGAACCAGTTGAATCCCGTGGGCCACAGCTCGCCGAAGACCGTAGGACCCAAGATCACGCCCGCCAGGAGTTGCCCCACCACGGGCGGTTGGCCCAGCCGGGCGGCAACCCTCCCCAGGCTCACCGCGAATATGAGCAGGAGCGCCATCTGGACCCAGAAGACCGTCTGATCGTGAGCAGTGACCGGTGCGAGTCTGAGGGCGGCGGCGGACAGGAGGTCCGCCCGGGCAGGGTCAAGGTGCATTGACGTCTCCCTCCAGCGGGACCGAGGTGTCGCTCCGCAGCTTATCGAGTGGGCCCTCCCGATCCCGCAACGCCCGTTCGCGAGCAGAGATCTCGGGGCCGGCCAGATGGCCTGTGAGGTCTGCGACTATGCGCCCTGGGAAGCGGGAGTGCGGTAGGGTGGAGGAGTGCCCCGGCGGGTGCCGGTGGTCCCGCCGCGCTCCGGCGGCTCGCGGCGCCGCGCCGGGACCAGCCCCTGGCAGATAGCAAGCGAGGTGAATGCCTGTGTCATCCTCCACATTCCCCGTCGAAGTGCTCGCCACGGTTGCAGCGGTAATGGTCATCGTGCATGCCGCTGGGGTCGCCATCCTAGGGCGGCGTGTGATCGGAAAGCGCCACCAGGTGGCGCGGTCAGTTCTGGAGCACTCCAAGCGCCCTCTCCAAGCGGTCCTCCCTCTGGCGGGAATCGAAGTGGCGCTCACCGCGGTTCGACTGCCAGGGCAGCTTGGGCCGATCCTCCTACATGTGTTTGGAGTCGGGCTGATCCTCGCCAGCGCGTGGCTGGCGGTCGGGCTGTCTTACGTCGTCGACGATCTGGTGCTGGGGAGATATCGACTTGACGTCGACGACAACCTGCACGCGCGGCAGATTCACACCCAGGTGCAGGTCCTGAGGCGGGTGACCACGGTGGTGGTCGCTGTGGTGGCCGTGTCCCTGGTTCTCCTCAGCTTTCCGGAGGTGCGGACGGCCGGTGCCGGCCTGCTGGCTTCCGCTGGCCTGATCGGGGTGGTGGCAGGCATCGCGGCCAAGCCGGCGGCGACCAACGTGGTGGCAGGCCTGCAGATAGCCGTGAGCCAGCCGATCCGGGTCGATGACGTGGTGGTGGTGGAGGGTCACTGGGGGCGCATCGAACAGATAGCACTGACCTACGTGGTGGTGCGGATCTGGGATCTTCGGCGGCTGGTGGTGCCGATCTCATATTTCATCGAGAGCCCCTTCGAGAACTGGACGCGCAGCAGCGCCGAGATCCTGGGGTGGGTACACATGGAAGTTGACTACACCGCACCCGTGTCCGAGATGCGTCAGCAGCTCTTGGAGATCGCCAGGCGATCCCCGGACTGGGACGGCAGCGTCTGTGTGCTCCAGGTGACCGGCTTGGGTTCGGAGACGATGCAGCTTCGCGCCCTCCTGAGTTCGCCGGACAGCTCCAGATCGTGGAACCTTCAGTGTGAGGTGAGAGAGAAGATGATCGAGTTCCTGCGTGATAAGTACCCCGGTGCGCTCCCCCGGACCCGGTCGAGCGTCGCCCTGAACGAGGATGGCCGGCCTGCGCAGCCGGCTCCGCCGGGGCGAGCGCGATCGGGCTCGGGTGGCCGGAGAGTGCCGATGGGTGCCTGATAGACTGACGACCCGCAGGCCGACGTAGCTCAGTGGTAGAGCAGCGGTTTCGTAAACCGCTGGCCGGGAGTTCGAATCTCCCCGTCGGCTCCGGATTTTGAGTTCAGCAGTGACCGCAGACGTCCACTTCAATCCGCCCCCGTTGCAGTCAAAATTGCAGTCAACTTTGGAGGATCCGGCCGGCCCATAGCGATCTACGGTGATCGCCTTGAGTCGGACCGAGTCCTGGACAAGAGCCGGGATGGCAGCGGTCCGATCTTGGCCTGGATGGCCGCTCCCGGGTCCCTCTCTTCCGAACGGCATCTAGGCGGGCCAGGCCCGGTCACCCACCGCAAGGCTGTGGACGGCACCTGGAGGCGGCGATCGAGGTGCTCAACAGGCAACACTGGGATGGTTGGGGTGGCCGCGGCGTCCACGGTTCGCGCCGTGCTGGAGCGCAGCCTCTACCGCTCCTACGCCGTCGATGAGCTCCGAGCGTCACCCGGTTCGGTGATCGAGGTGTCTTGCCGTTGCCCGCGTGAAGTTTCCGCGGCCCGCTACCGCATGCGGGCCGCCAGTCGCCATGTCGGCCATTTAGACCAGGTGCTCAGCGCTGATGAGCTGTGGCTCCAGGTCAGCGAACCGGTTGCTGGCGGTTGGCCAGTGATCGAGATTGACACCAACGCTGCTGTCGATCTTCCGGGGATCGCCCACTTGATCCGGCGTTCCATGTAGCCCTGAAGCAGTGCCCGACTCGCCGGGTGTCTCGCCATATGACGAGCCCGCTGCGAACTCTTAGGAGACCGACGTCGCATGCATGACTCAGGTGATCACGGTGAGGTGCCCTTCGATGACGAAACGTGTCAGCCCGTTGGCGGAGCGGGTCCCGTGCATTTCGCCGATTGCCCTGATTGCGGCCTCTCCGGCTGAGAGGCGCTGTTCCACGCCATCGGCCCCGGACACTACGGCGTTGCCTTCAACAACCGCGAGGACCTGTTGGCCAGTCACTTCATGTCGACCGATGACGCCCCCGGAGTCCAACGGACACAGGCGAGGACGGCCTGCTCACTTCTGAGCATGGGAACGACGCTGAAGCCGCAGCTCCCATGGTCGGTTACCACCTTGGCGACTTCCGGGACAACCGCGACGACCTTCACCAGGGGAGCCTATCTCTCGTGCCACTCGGGCTAGGCGTAATAC
>DAHVMY010000041.1:0-14224 GCA_027319585.1 Candidatus Dormiibacterota bacterium
GATCGCGTCTTCATCGAGGTTGAGCGCGAGGGCTTCGAGCCCGCCCTCGAGCTCGAGGATCTCGTTGACCGCGACGTTAGGCAGGCCCGTGATGCGGGCGATCCCGTCGCCGACGTCCCGGATGCGGCCCACCTCCTCGGCGCTCCGGCCCGCCGCGATCAGCTCACTGCGGCTGGCGATGTCGATCCCCATGAAGCAGGGGAAGCGGATGGGAGGGGACGCAACCCGCATGTGCACCGCCGCGGCGCCGGCCCGGCGCAGCGCCTCCACGATCTGCCGAGAGGTGGAGCCGCGCACGATGGAGTCGTCCACCAGCACCACCCGCTTGCCCGCCAGAACGTGGGGCATGGGGTTGAACTTGAGCCGCACGCCACTGTCGCGCATGCCCTGCTGGGGCTGGATGAAGGTGCGGTTGATGTAGCGCGACTTGATCATTCCCTCGGCGAAGGGGATGCCGCTGGCCTGGGCGTACCCGATCGCGGCCGGGGTCCCCGAGTCGGGCAGCGGGATCACCAGGTCGCCCTCCACCGGCGCCTCCTCGGCCAGCCTTCGGCCCATGGCCAGCCGCACCTCATAGAGGTTGCGATCCTGGATAACCGAGTCCGGCCGCGAGAAGTAGATGAATTCGAACGAGCACATCGCGGGATCCCGGGTCTCACCGAAGCGGGCGCTGTGCAACCCGTCCCGGTCGATGGTCACGATCTCTCCGGGCCGCACCTCCCGCACCAGCCGGGCGCCGATCACATCCAGCGCGCAGCTCTCGCTGGCGATGATGTAGCCGTGGCCCCCCGGGGCGTCCAGCTCCCCCAGGCGGCCGATGCACAGCGGCCGCAGCCCGAGCTCGTCGCGGGCCGCGACCAGGCTGTCGCGGGTCAGGAACCCCAGCGAGTAGGCCCCCAGGACCCGCGGCAGGCAGCGCTGCAGGACGACCTCCAGACTGTCCCCCGGGGTGCGCGAGAGCAGGCCGGCCAGCACCTCGGTGTCGCTGGAGGTGTTGAAGGAGTAGCCCTCCTCGAAGAGGTTGTGGCGCAGGGCCTGGGCGTTGGTGAGATTGCCGTTGTGGGAGATCGCCACCGGACCCAGCTGGCCGTGCTCGAAGGTGAAGGGCTGGGCGTTGGTGACCTGCGACGAGCCGGTGGTGGAGTAGCGGGTGTGCGCCAGGCCGATGCCCCCATCGAGCTTGCCCAGCGACTCCTCGGTGAACACCTGCGATACCAGCCCCATGTCGCGCTGCAGGCGTAGCTGCTCTCCATCGGAGACGCAGATACCGGCCGATTCCTGCCCCCGGTGCTGGAGCGCATAGATGCCGAGATAGCAGAGGTTGGCGACCTGATCGCCGGGCGCGAATGCACCGAAGACACCGCAAGCCTCGTGGAGCTTGTCGGACTCCTCCCAGGTCCCGGGGACGAAGGAGGAAGGGGGGTGGCCTGGGTTGCCGCTCACCACGCTCAGCATAACCAAATGGGGTGGGCGAGAGCGGATCTTTCGGTCAAGCGCGGCTCGCCATCAGCTCCGGGAGTGCCTCCCCCAGCGCCCGACCCGCGCTCGAGAGCGGAAGGCTGGCCAGCCCCGAGAACTCGATGGTCGCTCCGCCCACGCTGCCGAGGTCCACCCAGGGAACCTGCGCCCTCTCGCAAGCGGCCGCCAGCTCACCGAGGCGATCCTTGCCGAGGCTCAGCAGATACCGGCCCGCGCCCTCTCCAAACAGCAGACGGTGCAGTGCCCCCGGGCCAGCTGGCGCGGACGGGCCGAGCTCGAGCGCGACCTTCGCCCCCACCCCGCCGCGCACACAGCACTTGGTGAGCGCCACCGCCAGGCCACCCAAGGAGAGGTCGTGGACCGAGTGCAGCAGCGAGGAGCGCACCAGCTGCCTGACCAGGCCGGCCTGGGCCGCCTCCTGGGCCAAATCCAGTTCAGGAGCCGGGCCGCTCACCGTACCATCTACCAGCCTCTGCCACTCCGACCCGGTCAGGCTGGGCCGGCCGGCTCCGAGCATCACGACCCGGTCCTGCGGCACCCTGAAGGCCATCCCACAGGGGGTGCCGGAGACCGGGAGGCGGCCCACCATCCCCACCACCGGGGTCGGGGGGATGCCCTGCCCCTCATAGTCGTTGTAGAGGCTGACGTTGCCGCTCACAATCGGGATCCCCAGGGCCGCGGCCGCCTGCGCCAGGCCCGCCACCGCCTCCTCGAGCTGCCACATCACCTCCGGCTGATCGGGGTTCCCGAAGTTCAGGCAGTTGGTGAGCGCTAGCGGCTCGGCGCCGACCACCGCCAGGTTGCGGAGCGCCTCCGCGACTGCCATGGCGGCGCCCCGGGCCGGATGCAGCACAGAGCAGCGGTGGGCGCCGTCCACGGTGACGGCGATCCCGTCGCCGCGGCCCTTGAAACGCAGGACGGCGGAGTCGTCGCCGGGGCCGAGGACGGTGTCGTCACCCACCTGATGGTCGTACTGCCGGTAGACCCAGGTGGGGTCGGCGCAATTGGGCGAGCGGAGCAGCCTGAGCCAGCTCTCCTCCAGGGTCAGGCGAGGGTCTTCGCCCTCCGGGTCCCTCGCGCGAGCGGCCGCCACCGCGTCCGGCATCGCGGCGGGCGGGCGGCGCTCCAGGAACCCTTCCACGAGCACGGTAAGGGGCAACGCTCCAACCTCGACCTCCCCGTCCAGGATCCGCAGCTCCGGCTCCGCGATCACCCGGCCGATGACATCGCTGCGTAGATCCCACCGTTCGAAAACCTCCTGGATCTCCGCCTCGCGTCCGCGCTCCACCACCAGCACCATCCGCTCCTGCGACTCGCTCAGCATCACCTCGTAGGGGGTCATCCCCGACTCCCTGCGCCCCACGGCGGCGACATCGATCTCGATCCCCACCCCACCGCGCCTAGCCATCTCCGCGCAGCTGCTGGTGAGCCCGGCGGCGCCACAGTCCTGCAACCCCACCAGCGCCTCATGGCCGCAGAGCTCGAGGCAGGCTTCCATCAGGCACTTCTCCAAGAAGGGGTTGCCCACCTGGACCGCGGGACGCCGCTCGTCGGCTGCGGAATCCAGCTGCACCGAGGCGAAGGTCGCCCCGTGGATCCCGTCCCGGCCGGTGGCTGCCCCCACCAGCACCACCGGGTTGCCCACTCCGGCGGCCACCGCCCGGACCAGCTGGGCTCGGTCAACCAGCCCCACGCACATCGCGTTGACCAGGCAGTTGCCCGAGTACTCCTGGCCGAAGTAGGTCTCCCCTCCCACCGTCGGCACCCCGATGCAGTTGCCGTAGAAGCCGATCCCCTCCACCACCCGAGAGAACCGGTGGCGCTGACGGGGATCGTCGAGATCGCCGAATCGGATCGCGTCCAGCAGCGCCACCGGGCGGGCGCCCATGGCGAACACGTCGCGCAGAATGCCCCCCACCCCGGTAGCGGCGCCCTGCACAGGCTCGATCGCGCTGGGGTGGTTGTGGGACTCGATCTTGAAGCAGCAGAGCAGCGAGTCCCCCAGGTCGACAACCCCGGCGTTCTCACCGGGCCCGAGCACCACCGCCTCCCCCCGGGTCGGCAGCTGGCGCAGCAGCCGCTTGGAGGTCTTGTAGGAGCAATGCTCCGACCACATCGCCCCCAGCATCCCCAGCTCCAGCTGGTTGGGGAGACGGCCCAGCAGCTCCACCACCCGCCGATACTCGTCCTCGGTCAGCGCCAGCTCGCGCAGCTCGGCGGGAGAGGGAGGCTGCGTCACCGGCTCACGAGCTGGGGCAGCGCCGCCTTGAACAGCTGGAGCCCGTCCGCCGAGCCCAGCAGCGGCTCGCAGGCGCGCTCCGGATGGGGCATCATCCCCAGCACGTTGCCCGTGGGGTTGAGGATCCCGGCGATGTCGTCGACCGAGCCGTTGGGGTTGTGCTCCTCTCCGCGCTCGCCCCGCTCCGAGCAGTACCTGAAGGCGACCCGCCCCTCACCCTCCAGCCGGGCCACGGTCGCCGGGTCGGCGAAGTAACGGCCCTCGCCGTGGGAGATGGGGATCGACAGGACCGCCGCAGGTGGCAAGGGGCTCATGAACGGACCGCGCCCGGAGTCAACCCGCAGATGGGTGGGCTGGCAGCGGAACTGCAGCCCCTGGTTGCGCAGCAGCGCCCCGGGCAGCAGCTGCGCCTCACAGAGGATCTGGAAGCCGTTGCAGATGCCCAGCACCGGGCCGCCGCCCCGGGCGAACTCCTTGACCGCCTCCATCAGCGGCGAGAAGGCCGCGATGGCGCCGGCGCGCAGGTAGTCACCGTGGGCGAAGCCTCCGGGCAGGACCACCAGGTCGCAGCCGCGGACGGTGGGATCCTTGTGCCACAGCAAGATGGCTTCGGCTCCGCTCAGGCCGACCGCGTGGGCACAGTCGCGCTCGGACCAGGTGCCTGGAAAGACGGCGATGCCGACCCGCGCCGGCAAGTCAGCCGGCTCCCCGGCGCAGGGAGTAGCTGTAGTCCTCGATGACCCCGTTGCAGAGCAGCCGGCGGCACATCTCGTCCACTCGGGAGCGCGCCTCCTGCTCGTCTGAGGAGTCCAGCTCCACCTCGATGTACTTGCCGACCCTGGTCCCGACCACCTCGGGGTAGCCCAGGGTGTGCAGCGCATCGGTCACCACCAGGCCCTGGGGGTCGTTGACCACCGGTTTGAGGGTGACCAGCACCTCGGCCACTAGCTTGACTCGGTTATCCGTCTCTCGATCTCCCAGTAGCGACGCTGGACCTCTGAGACCAGCTCCGCGGGCAGATGGGGTGCCGGCGGCTGCCGGTCCCAGCCGATCGCCAGCAGGTAGTCCCGGACCAGCTGCTTGTCGAACCCGGTGGAGGCGGAGGGGGAGATGGGGTCCCCGATGAGCCACATCCGGGATGAGTCGGGGGTGAGCGCCTCGTCGATGAGGGTGAGGCGACCGTCGACCCGGCCGAACTCGAACTTGGTGTCCACCAGCGAGAACCCGGCCCTTCGGCACCGCTCCTGGGCGAACCGGAAGAGTAGCAGGCTCGCCTCCTCGAGCTCGTGGGCCAATTGCCCCCCCACCAGGTCTGCGAGCTCGGCCCGGGAGATGTTCCGGTCGTGGCCGGTGTCGCTCTTGACGGCCGGAGTGAAGCGAAGCTCCGGAAGCTCGGCTCCGAACTCGAGAGAGGGCGGGAGCTCCTCCTGGGCCAGGGTGCCCTGCTGCCGGTACTCCTCCCAGCCCGACCCCGCCAGCCGGGCCCGGACCACACACTCCACGTCGATGCGCTCCGCCTTGCGGCAGAACATGAAGCGCCCCGAGAGCCGCTCCCAGACCGGCTTGGGGAGCACCGAGAGGTCGTCCTCCAAGAGGTGGTTCGGCACCAGATCACGGCTTTGTTCGAAGAAGGAGCGCGACATGTGGGTCAGCACCTGACCCTTGCCGGGAACCGGATCGGGCAGGACGCAGTCGAAGGCTGAGATCCGGTCGGTCGCGACCATCAGCAGCCGCTCGTCGAGGTCGAAGGTGTCGCGCACCTTGCCGCGACGGTAGAGCGGGAAACCCTCCAGCTCCACGTCGACAACCGCGGTCGGCTCCGCCATCACCGCTGACCCCCCGGGGACGGGGCCCCCTCCAGCAGCCCTAGGCGGACGAAACTGGTCTCGATTCCCCGAAGGTACTGGGCGACGTCCAGGGCGGCGGCGATCTCGTCCTCCCCCAGATGCTCCCTCAGTTCGGGGGATTCCAGGCAGAGCTGGCGAAAGTCACCCCCGGGCCGATCGGCCCGATGGGCCAGCCGCTGGACCAGGCGGTAGGCGTCCTCGCGGGCCATGCCCCGGGCCAAAAGCCGCAGCAGCACCTGCTGGCTGCGAGCGACCCCTCCACGCCGTTCGAGATTCGCCGCCATCGCGTCGGTGTCCAACTCCAGCCCCCCCAGCACCTGGGTCATGGTGCGGAGCATGTGCCCCAGCGCCATGGTGGCGTCGGGCAGGGCGATCCGCTCCACCGAGGAGTGGGAGATGTCCCGCTCGTGCCAGAGCGCGATGTCCTCCATCCCGGCCACCGCCAGCCCACGCAGCACCCGGCTCAGGCCACAAACCTGCTCGAGCCTTACCGGGTTGCGCTTGTGGGGCATCGCCGAGGAGCCCTTCTGGCGGGCGCTGAACGGCTCCCTGGCCTCTCCCACCTCGGTGCGCTGCAAATGCCGAAGGTTGGTGGCCAGCCGCTCCAGCACCGCCCCGGCCAGCGCCAGCTGGCAGAGGTAGGCGGCATGGCGGTCGCGGGCGACCACCTGGGTGGTGATCGCGGCGGGCACAAGACCCAGCTCTCGAAGGGCGAGCTCCTCGACCTCGGCCGAGACCGTGGCGTGAGTGCCGACCGTACCCGAGATCTTGCCCACCACGACCTCCTGAGCGGAGTCCTGGAGGCGCTGACGGCTGCGGCGCACCTCATCGAGGTGATTGGCGAGCACGAAGCCGAAGGTGACCGGCTCCGCGTGCATCCCGTGGGTCCTGCCGATCATGGGAGTCGCAAGGTGCAGCTCGGCGAGGTCGGACAGCTGCTGCGCCAGCGCCTCGAACTCGCGGTCCAGATGGAGCTGCGCCTGGCGCAGCTGGAGCGCCTGGGCGGTGTCCACCACATCCTGGCTGGTGAGCCCCAGATGCACCTGCCGGCCCGCATCGCCGAGCTGCTCCTGGAGGGCGGTCACGAAGGCGGCCAGGTCATGTCCCTGCTCCGCCTCCAGCTCCTTGACCCGGGACAGCGCAGGAGGCTGGACCGCGGCAATGGCATCGGCGTCCTGGGCCGAGATCTCCCCCAGCTCGAAGCGGGCCCGGCACACCGCCTGCTCCACCCTGGTCCACAGGCGCAGCCGGGACTCTTCCGACCAGATGGAGCGGAGCTCCTCGGGCGCGTACCGCTCGATCATGGAGGGGCTGGGGAGATGAGGGACGGCACGGTGGTCAACTGCCCTGAGTATAGGGAACCACCGAAGCGTCGAGCGTCTTCAAATCGCTCTTCTGGAGTCGGTCGCCTCCAGTTAACGTTTGAGGCGTGGCGCCGCCCTCCGCGACAGTAACCGAAGTGTGCTCAACTCCGTTCAGGCTGCCGACCGGGGCTATCGAGCCATGAGCCTCCCCAGCGACGACGAGGAGGCTTTGATCGCCAGAGCCAAGGAGGACCCGGAGTCTTTCGGCGCGCTTTATGACCATTACTTCCCGCAGATCTACCGCTACGTGGCCGCCCGGGTCGGCAGTCGCGAGCTCGCCGAGGACATCACCAGCGAGGTCTTCTTCAAGGCTCTGCGGGCGATCGGTCGGTACCGCCACACCGGCCATCCCTTCTCCTCCTGGCTCTACCAGATCGCGGTCAACGCGATCACAGATCACTATCGTGCCCGGCGCCGGTCGGAGGAGAGCCTGGATGAGGGGCCGGAGCTCGTCGACGACGCCACCCCGGTCGACGAGGATGTCGCCCAGCGGATGGGCGCCCAGGACATCTGGACCCTCATCGAGGCGCTGCCCGAGCATCAGCGGGTGGCGATGACCCTCAAATACGGTGAGGACTTAAAGTTGGCGGAGATAGGGGAGGTCATGGGCAAGTCGGAGGGGGCGGTGAAACTGCTCATCTTCAGAGGGACCGCCACCCTGCGCCAGCAGCTGTCCTCGCGGCGCCCAGGGACTGAGGAGGGCCGGATCCGTGGGTAGGGGGCCGATCTGGCGCAGGAGGGGTGACAAGGGAGGCGGCCCCGATCCCGAGCTGGATCAGATCTTCGGAGCTCGTTCCGGACGCCCCGACCCCCAGCTGCTGCGGACCGCCCACGAGATCCAGCGCCAGGTGCGACTGTCTCCACCGCCACCGCCGGATCCCGGGTACCGCGCCCACCTGCGAGCCAGCCTCATGGCCGAGGCTCATCAGCACCAGCGGGCGCGTCCCCGGACTCAGGGCCGGTTCGGATTCCTGTTCGGCGCGGGCATGGGACTCGCGGGGCTTGCCATGGTGGCCCTGGTGCTGCTGTCCGTGCTCAGCCCCGGCCGCGCCCAGGCGGTGCAGGTGAGAGCGTCGGTGCAGGGCAATCCCCGAGTCCCGGTCACCCAGGCGATCCAGCTCAGCTTCAATCAGCCGATGGAGGAGGGCCTGGTCGCCAAGGGGCTTTCGATCACCCCGGCCGTCGCCTACTCGGCCAAGTGGCCGGACGCCGCCACCCTGGTGATCGCTCCCCGCCACGAGCTGGCTCCCAACGTCTCCTACGTGGTCACGATTGCCCGCCAGGACGCCCGGGCCGAGGACGGCGCCATGCCGCTTTCCAACGTGGTCATCCCCTTCGGGACCGAGCCCCTCAACGCCACCGCCCAGGGCTACCCGCCCTCCCTGGTCGCGGTCACCGACGTTGCGATGGCCCAGAGTGCTACCGGCCTCGCCTACGCCCCGAATGGAGAGCTGCTCCTGACCGCGTCAGGGCCGGTGCAGGCACCGGGCTCGTCGCAGCCGGTGATGGCTCCAACCGGCGGGGCAGCCGTGTACAGCCTCAGCGCCGCCCCCGACGTCGTGGTGGGTGGGGTGACTTCACCGGTCCCCTCTCCCGACAGCCAGCAGCTGGCGTACTGGAGCGTGTCGCCGAGCGGGACCGCAACCCTGGAGATAACGGCGCTCGCCGGTGGCGGCAGCCCGGTCGCGATCGCCACCTCCTCGTCACCACATCCGCAGGCGGTCTGGATCAACGACAGCACCCTGATGTATGCGGATCAGGGGGAGCTCCAGGAGGTGAATCTCGACGGTCAGACCAGCCCGGTCTACAGCTGGGTGAAGCTCGGGCCCGACCAGAGTTTCTACCTTGATCCCCAAGCCCACGCGCTGTTCGCCCGGCCGGGCGGGACGCCCACGGTCTACAACCTGGCGGCGGGATCCGCGACCACCATCCCCGGGCTGGTGGGCAGCCCACAGTGGTCGCCGAGCGGCGCCCAGATGGCCTACATCGGCGCCGAGGGAGGTGTGGACTCGATCTATCTGGCCGGCACCTACGGCAGCGCGCCCCGCCAGCTGCTGGTGGCGCCCCAGGGGGTCAGCCTCTCCAACCTGCGCTACAGCCCCGACGGGGCCTACCTCGCCTACCTGGCGACCCAGGATGGCGGGGGCAGCCAGGCCGGGGCCGTGGACATCGCGACCGGGACCAGCGCCCTGCTCAGCACCAGGACGGGTTTGAGCGACCTGGCCTGGTCTCCATTCGGAGGGGCGGTCTCGGCGCTTCAGCAGGAGGGAGGCGACCAACAGGAGGTCGTCACCCTGCAGCTCTCCACCCCGCCGCTCGCGAGCTCGGGCACGACCAAGGCCGGGCAGGCGCTTGACCTCGCGAGCACCCTCGCCCAGCTGCAGATCACCAACAGCCCCTCCGCCGCGGCCCAGATCACCGAGCTGCTGGCGCCCGGGACCACGATCCCGCAGTCGACCCTGCTCCCCGGCTCCTTCGACCGCTACTACGCCGTCTCCAGCACCCCCGCGAGCGCGGGGAGCAGCACCTATCAGGTGGCGATCGAGCTGGTGAGCGATGCGACCTCCAGCAACCCCGCCAGCGCGCTGGACGAACAGGTGACCGTGCAGCTGGGGAGCGCCACCCCGCAGATCTCGGCGATCTCCCTCGGCGCCCTGACCGCCCTCCCGATCGGGCCGCTGGTGATCTCGGCGTCGGCCCAGGCCAACCAAGGCCAGGGGACCACCTTCACGCTCCAGTTCAACTCGGACCTGGACCCGCTGACCGTGAGCTCGCAGTCCATCTCCCTTCAGGATGCGGGGCAGCCGGTTCCCGGACTCCAGATCTCCTACCTCGCGCAGACCAGGACCGTGGTGGTGGCGACCGGCCCTCTGCCTGCCGGACCGCTCACCCTGACCGTCTCCTCTCCCCTGGCGGACGTCGATCACAATCAGATGGCGGTTCCCTACACCCTGAGCCTGCCCGGGCCGCCCACCACCGCTGCCAGTGGGGGATCCCAGGCCAGCAGCGGCTGACCGCCTTCCGCCGGACATAGGCGCCCTGCCCGACTGAGCACGCCGCCTTGGTGACGAGGACGGCCGCGATGGGCGGGACGACGCCGGGCAGGGTCCTGCCCGCCGGCCGGGGTGATCTCGCAGGCGCCGGGAGTGCGTCCTGATGGCTGCCGGTCAGCGGACCTCGATGTTGAACGTGTTCATGCACCCGATCGACCGCCTGGCGACTCCACCCTGCCGACCCTGGGCTCCCGGCCGCGGGGTAGCGGGCGGAGGATGCGAAGGCTGACCTTGCCCGTCAGTGCCGAGCCGGCGATGGAATCGCGGTCAAGGCAGAGCCCAGGTGTTGCCCCTGAGCGGGACTTCGACCAAATCCTGGCGGAATACATCCGCCGACTCACGGACATCGACTATCGCTCGGCCGGAACCGCTCGCACGTATTCCCTCTGGGTCATCGACTACCACCGCTGGCTGAGTCAGTTCCACCCCGGCACCGGGCTGGGCCGGGCCACCGCCGAGATGCTGGGCGAGTACCTGGGGGCAAAGCGTGACCAGCGCTGCAAGCCGGCGACGCTCGCGACCGGCTTGCACTCCCTGCGAAGCTTCTACCGCTTTCTTCAGGCCGTCGGCGGCAGTGACACCAATCCGGCGGCGGTGATCAGGACACCCAAGGTCTTCGCCCCCACCGTGGATCCGTACAGCGAGGACGAGATCCGGATCGCGCTCAGCTACGCCCGACAGTTTGAAGGCTCCGCAGATCGTCGGCGGTGGGTCGGATTGGTCACCATCACCCTGCTGGCGGGGACTGGGATTCGCAACGGCGAGCTGGTCGGTCTCAGAACGGCAAACGTGGACACCGGGCGGCAGCTCCTCTCGGTTCTGGGCAAGGGCTCCAAGCCGCGGACAGTGCCGTTCGGACCGGCGACCGCCCAGGTGCTCTCCACATACCTGAGCGACCTTCGTCCGCGCCTGACCGCGTCCCCGTACGTCCTGGTCAATCCGCTGGCGCCGCCCACCAGCCCGCACCGGGGCCGGATGCAATCGGCCGCCCTCATCGCTCTGGTCCGCACCATGATGAGCGAGGCGGGCGTGCCTGGCCGCCACCACCCCCACCGCTTCCGCCACACCTTCGCGACCAACGCGCTCCGCGAGGCGCGCGACATCGAGGTGGTGCGTGAGCTGCTGGGACATGCGGACATCACCACCACCGGTCGCTACCTCCATGCGACCATGGCTGACAAGCACTCCACCGTGGACCGCCTGGACTTCGCCGGCACCGCTGCGCCCGCGATCTCAACCATCGCCCGCCCAATGGACGTCGACGGGAAGTACATCGGCGAGGGAGCGGCACCATCACCAAAGCAGATGCAGGAGTCGGCCGCTTCGGAGGTGTTGGTAAGGCAGGTCGAGGCCGCTGCCGATGCCGCCGTGGCGAGGACGCGCACGCTGCCGGCCACCACGTTGGCCGGCCTCAGTGCCAACCGGCTCGCCGAAGCCGTGGTCGCGCAGAACCCGGACCTTCCCGTGCGAATGGACGCGCTCGTGGTCGCCGCTGCTTTGACACTCTCGCGGTCGAGCGGCCTTGCGGTCTCGGCGCAGGCGCTGGCTACCTCACACCAGGAGGAGGCCGTTGGCGCACTCACCCTGATCGCGGCCGCCCTCGCCAACATCGGCCGCGACGCGTAGCTCTCTCCAACTCAGAGCGAGTGTGAAGACTCAATTCCGAGACCTGCAGGTCTGGAGATCGTCCGGACACCCAGACGTCCTCCACTTGCGCTCGGTGGTATGGCAGCTGATCTGTCCGGGAACAGGTGACTGGAGACCGCCCGCCAAGCCTGGTCGGCGGCGTGCATTGCCACGGCCTTGGTGACGTGGTGGCGGAGGTGGCGCGAGCGGTCCACGTGAGAGTAGGGCGCCTGCTCTAGGCCGGTGCGGGAAGGACCCAGCCTCTGTCGCACCTGAGCTCCGCCTTTGACCTCCCGCTCGGCCCCGGCGCCGAGGAAGGGCCGAGTCAGACATCGGCGAGCCGGAGACTCAATACCAGTGGCACAACCATGCGCGCCCACTCCCCCTTAGCTTCGCCGCCACCGGCGGTGCAACCGCCCTGGATGACCGAGGCTGGTTGCCCAAGTTGTCGAGGCACACCCAGTTACTCCCCTCGTGGCCGCGTCTCGCCAGAGTTTGAACAAAACTAGTGGCCATCTGCTCAGGCTGCCGCAGTCGCTGCGATCCCGCTCGACTCCTCCCGCAGCACCGGCTGTGCGCCACACCCCTGGAAGTCAAGCGCAACTTGTCGAACTTAACACCTAAGCCGTCCAGCCATCGCGACTTGCCCCAGCCCAACCGTGCGATAGCCGGTGGAGTCTCGATCCCTTGGGTAACCGGTAGTCCGCCCAGAACTGCTCTCGCTTTACTCTGGTGGTACAGTTGTAAAGCTATGAGCAAGGTGTCCCGCAAGCATCAGATCACAATCCCGGTCCGCGTGCTTCGCGCGGCGGGCATCGCTTCCGGTGACGACGTGATCATCCGCGCCAGCGCCCCGGGCCACATCGAAGTCGAGCGCGCTGATGAGCTCGTCAGCCGCTACGCGGGCAGTCTCCCGCCTGGCACCTATCCCCCCGGCTACCTGGATCAGTTGCGCAGCGAATGGGTGCGGTAGTCCTAGACGCCGACGTGCTCATCGGATTCCTGGATGCGTCGGACGCTCACCACAACCGCGCAGTGAGCGCGTTGCGCCCGCGGATCACCGCCGGCGACCGGCTCTTGATCAGCGCCAGCGTCTACGCTGAAGTTCTCGTCCGCCCACTGCTGGCTGGCACCGACGCCACAGTGGATGACTTCCTCGATTCGGTCCGAGCCGAGGTGGTCCCGGTCGATCGCTCGATTGCCCGCCAAGCCGCCCAGCTCAGGGGCCACCACACCGCCCTGCGCCTCCCAGATGCCTTCACCCTCGCCACGGCGCTGATCTCGGGGGTAGAGCTCCTGACACTGGACGAGACACTGCAACGGGTCGCGGAGCGAGCGGCTGACCCCCCGCGACGTTGACCCGGTGTACGCGCCCCGGAGCTGAAACAGAGCAACGCGGCCGCCGGACACAGATCCACGTAAAAGTCCGGTGGTGAGGGCAGGTTTTGGGTGTGGGAGGCGAGGGGCGAGGCAGCGGCGGTGCCGGACTTAGGGCAGGGGGGCCATGGAAGACGCCGGAAAGCCAGGTTGGTCGCCATCTGAGAGCAGGCTTCGCCAGGGGCCCTCGTCCAGGCCGCCCAAGCGGGGGAAGGGGGCCGCAGATGCCCAGCAGGGTCAGGGGGTAGCGCCAGTCGGAAGCGAAGAAACGCAACGCCTTGGGGATGTTCTGCCACCCGGCGAGGCGCAGACAGCTGATGCTGAAGTTGCGCAAGCCGGCCAGGCCTGCGCTCCTCTACCTGTGCGTATTTGCGAGCGATCTTCGTCGTAGACCACGTCCCGGACCCAGTGCAGCTTATTTCCGATGCCCCGTTGGCCACGTGCCAGCTCGCCGACCCGGGTGGGGTCTGCCGTCTCCGGCGAGCAGCTGGTTACCCCAAAGACGACCTCGTGCCGTCGCCTCTCGCTCTTCACCATGGTCACCGAACGTTCGATCCGGAAGGCCGGCCGGCTGCTGTTCGCGCACGAGCAACCTCCCCACCGCCAGGGCCCGGTCGGCCCCGCTAGACACGCCCCCGAAAGGTCCAGCCCAAACGCGGGCCCGATTGGCCGAAATGGTCGGCCTGGGCACATGGCGATGCTGGGAGCGCGAAGGGGTGGTCTTCATGTCCCGGCAGCCTCGCTCCACCCGCGGCAGCTGCTTGTAACCCACCGTGATGTCACCGGCGGTCCTGTCGGGATCGGAGCTGCGGATCAGGTACCTCCATCCAACTGGCCGGACCGGGCGCCGGCCGCCCGATCCGGCCGCAGCAACCCGCCCCTGGCCATTCAGAGCAGCCGGCCCGGCCGAGGGCTGGTCTTGAGCCTGCCCACCAGTTCCGAGCACCCTCGCAAGGGAGACCTGGTCGCTGCCCTCTAGCGCCTCCTGCAGCCGCCCCAGCATCGGCTCGCGGACCGCGGCATCCCGCACCGCCTGCTCGGGGTTGCAGCACATCACAAAGCGGTCTTATCCGCCACTCACGTACACCACTGACCTCTAACGTCTACGGCCCACCCGCTCGCGCCTCGCTTGATCTTTGGCGTGCGGCGGCTCCCGCCGCACTCTCGACGCACGGTAGCCCTCCCACCTTTGCCACACTCAGACTCAAATGCCCGCATGCCCGCGGCGGGATCGCGCCG
>DAHVMY010000042.1:0-13878 GCA_027319585.1 Candidatus Dormiibacterota bacterium
CGCGACCTGGGCCACGGGTCGGCCCCTGGGCCCGCGGAGAACCACCGTGGGGACCGGCTCGGACGGCCGGGCGGTCGTTCGGTTCCCGTCGGAACAGGCCGGCACACCACCCGTCGGCCGCGTTGGGGTGCGGCACCGCGTTCCCTGGCTCCCGGGGAGCCGCCGCGTCAGAGATGGATCGTGGGCAGGCCCGCGGCGGTCACGTCGAAGGTCGCCCACATGCCCAGGTCCTCGTGGCCGGGCACCAGGCAGGCGATCCGGTAGTCGCCGACCTGGCTCGCCACGAAGGAGAAGGTGGCGTGGGCGCCGGGCGGGATTCCCACCGTCGGGTTGGGGATGCTCGCCCCGGCGAAGACCGGAGTGGTTCCCGTCGGAGTCACCACCGCGGCGGAGTGGTTGATCTTGTCGACGTTGCTGAAGTTCACTACCACGGTCCAGCCCACCGGGACCGTGACCACCAGCTTGCCGTCAGCCTCCCCGTCGAAGCTCAGGGTGTTGTTGACGTCGTGGTAGCCCGCCTCCAGTTTGAGGGTCGCCGTCTTGGTGGTGGGGTCGTACTTCAGCCACTGGTCCAAGGTGACACTCGAACTGGTTGGGGTGGGCCGGGACGACGGCGTTGGCGACGGCGCCGCCGTCGGGGTCGGGGTCGGCCTGACGTAGAACGAGGGCTCGGCGGTGATCAGGCCGTCCGCGACCACGGTGACCGTGCGGGCGGTGAGCCTGCGGCCGGCGACCCTCCAACCGGTGAACGGGTGCGGGCCGGGGCTGCTCGCCTGCGCGGTGAGGGTGGCCCGCTGCCCGCAGGCCAACTGCAGCGTGTTCTCGTTGCGGGTGAGCAGATGGGTGCGACCGTGATAGGTTGCCTGCACGGAGCCCAGCGGTGACGAGTGGAGTGTCGGGATCGAAACCGTCACCGAACAGCCCACCCCGGTGTCTGGGGACGACAGGGGGCCTCCGCACCCAGCGGCCAGACCGCCCAATCCCAGGGCCAGGCCCACCCCGATCGCCATCCTGCGGGTGGCTGTGATCATCTAAGTGGCCAGTTGGTGGGAGCAGGCTGGGGTCGTGGCATCGATCTCAGGTTAGCGGATCGCCACCCCCGCCGGCCGGGACAGATGCCCAGCCTCGGCCACCCTCGAATTGCTCCCTGTGCGCTGCGACCGCACGCGCTAGGGTATGCGGTTGTGAGCGCCGTCCAAGAGGGAGTGGCGGAGCTGACCGAGACGGTCGGCAGCGGGGAGACCCAGGAGCGGCGGGACCGGCCCTGGAAGGTCATCGTCTGGAACGACCCGGTGACCTTGATGAGCTATGTCGTGTTCGTGTTCCGCCGCCTGTTCGGCTACGATCTGGAGACCGCCACGCGGCTGATGCTGCAGGTACACAACGAGGGGCGGGCGGTGGTCGCCACCGAACCGCGGGAGCGGGCGGAGGTTTCCGTGGCCCAGCTCCATGCCCACGGCCTGCAGGCGACCCTGGCGCGCGACTGAACTTGGCCGAGATCAGGGGTCAGGGAGAGCTAGTCGAGGTCCTGGTGGACTCCCGGGAACGGCGCGCCCTGCTGCAGATCGTGGATCGGGTGCGACCGATGGTGGAACAGTCGAACTGGGCCTTTCCCAGGGCCTACGAGGATGACGAGCTGGAGCAGGAGTTCCAGCGCCTGGCCGGTGCTGACCTGGCGGTATCCCGGCAGGCGGATCTCGACACCCTGCGCAGCTGCCTTGATCAGGACTCCCCGATCGAGCTCACCGAGGAGCAGACCTGGAGCTGGCTGCGGGCCCTGAACGTACTCCGCCTGGCGCTGGCGGAGCGCCTGGGTCTGGACGAGGATGGTTGGGAGGAGCGCTTCAGCCCCCGCCAGCATCGCCGTCCGCCGCTGGCGACCCTCCACCTCTTGAGCTGGGTGCAGGAGGAGCTGGTGGCGGCACTGCCCCCGCGCTGAGGGGCGGGACCACTTCCCACCCACCTTCGCCCGGGGCGCGATCCGGGCCCGGCGCGCCTGTGGGCTCGGGCTCTCAGTCCCGGCTCTGCTCCCAGATCCCCGCCATCCAGCGCTCCACCTCGTCCGCCTGGGTCGGGATCCCGGCGCTGAGCACCCGGCAGCCGTCGTTGGTCACCAGGACGTCGTCCTCGATGCGCACCCCGATCCCGCGCAGCTCGGGCGGCACCGTGGTGTCGTGGGGCTGGAAGTAGAGGCCGGGCTCCACCGTGAGCACCATCCCCGGTTCCAGCTTGGCCTCGGTGTAGGCCTCATCCCGGGCCTTGGCACAGTCATGGACATCCAGACCCAGCATGTGGCTCACCCCGTGGATGGTGTAGCGGCGGTGGAGCTGGCGGTCCGGTTGCAGCGACTCCTCCGCTGGGATGGGGAGGATACCCATCGCCTCCAGACCGTGGGCCAGCACCGCCTGGGCGGCGCGGTTGGGCTCGAGGAAGTCGTTGCCCGGTCTGACGGCGGCGATCCCCGCCTGCTGCGCCTGCCAGACCAGCTCGTAGATCCGCCGCTGGTCCGGGGTGAACCGGCCGTTGATCGGCAGCGTCCGGGTCACGTCCGCGGTGTAGTAGTGGGTGGTCTCGACTCCGGCATCCAGGAGGAGCAGCTCCCCGCGGCGCAGCTCCCCGGTGTTCCGGCTCCAGTGCATGATGGTGGCGTGGCTGCCGGCGGCGGCGATCGTGGCATAGCCGGTGTCATTGCCGCCCCGACGGGCCCGGCTGAAGAAGGCCACCTCGACGTCGCGCTCCGTGCGGCTGGCAGGAAGGGCGCGCACCACGTCCTCGAACCCCTGGGCGGTGAGATCGACCGCCTCCTGCAGCAGCTCCACCTCCAGCGGGTCCTTGCGCAGGCGCAACTCGGAGAGGAAGGCCCCGAGCTCCTCGTCGGGACCGGCCAGATCCTGGGCGGCGCGGTCCACCGCCGGGTCCAGGCCCCGCAACACGACTCCCCGGTCGTGACGGCGCACGACCTCCTCCAGCTCGGTCCGTGGCCTCGCCTCCAGTCCAAGCCGGGATGAGGCCGAATCCAGCCCCCGCCGCGGTCCAACCCAGAAGGCGCCATCCCGGTCGGTGAAGAACGACGTGGTCTTGAAGTCGGCGCCCGGGTGCGCATACAGGCGCACCCGGTGCCCGCCCTGGGGCTCGGGCTCCAGCACCAGAACCTCCTCGGTCTCCCCCTCGCCCACCAGGTAGACGAATTCGGTGCTGGGCCGGAAGGGATAGTCGGTATCGTTCGCCCTGGTCTTGGCGACCCCGCTGGGGACCACGATCAGGAGTCCAGGAAAGCGCTCGGAGAGCGCCCGCCGGCGAGCCTGGTGGAGGTCGAGTCCGGCAATCGGTGCGGGGTCGGCGGCCCTAGGCTCCTCCCAGCCCTGGATGATGAAGTCGAGCAGGGCCTGCGGGGGCTTGCGGTCGTGCTTGGCGTGCGCCTTGGGGTTCAGGCCCTTGTCGGCGGTCTTCCCCTCCTCACTGATCATCGCCCGATCCTACAGCAGCCGTCCTCGGCTGCGACCGGGGATGGTCAGCTCCGATCGCTGAGCCCTGGACTCAACGCCGGGACGCGGTCCGCAAGGCCGTTCTCCGGCCAGCCCCCGCGGCGCCGGTACTCGAGGTCCAAAAGCAGGCTCAGCCGCTCCCGGGCCGCGCTCGGCAGACGGCGCGAGCGCAGCTCAGCGACCGTGCCGCGACGGCGGATCTCCTCGAAGGACCAGGAGTCAAAGGTCGCGGCCAACAGGATCAGCGCGGGCATCCGCAGGGGGGCCTTCAGGAAGGCCAGCCGTGACATTGACACCCCCACCAGGCAGCCGTCGCTGGCCGGCCCCCGTCCATGCCAACCCAGGTCCGCCCGCCGCAGCGGCAGCCCGGCTGCGAGATGGGCCCGGGCACGATCCAGCGATTCCTCGGGCAGCGCTCTGAGGGCGTGCAGCAGGCGCAGGTCGTGTGCCTCTAGTGGGACCGCGGATTCAGCCATTTCCCAAGATGATCCATGTGAGCTCGACCTGCCCAGATCTTAGCTCGACGCGAGCTGGGTGGTGACGGAGCTCCCGGCCGCGGAGCGGTTGCTCCGACAAGACAGTGGCTTCCGCCGAGGTCCACCGCGCTCCGGTTGGCGGAGACTGCCGGGAGATCGCTAAGTTGTCCCCGTGCGCGCACTGGAACGCTTCGAGGTGGCGGTGGGGGCGGAGGAGGCCGAGCCGGTCCAGCCGGACGCCATGCCCCAGGTCGCCTACTTCTCCCCTGAATTCGGAGTCAGCGCCGGTATCCCCCAGTACTCAGGCGGCCTGGGGGTGCTCGCCGGCGACTACCTGCGGGTCTGTGCCGATGAGAGCCGCCCGCTGCTCGGGGTCGGTCTCTTCTATCACTACGGGTACTTCCGCCAGCATCTGGATGGGGAGGGGTGGCAGCAGGAGAGCTACCGCGAGCTCAACCCCGAGCAGATGGGCCTCGCCGCGGTCTCGGACAGTGCCATCGAGCTTCCGCTGGGGGACCGGACGCTGCGGGCGATGGTCTGGCGCCAGCAAGTGGGGTCAGTGCCGCTCTACCTCATGGACACCAGTACGGCGCCCAACGACCCCGACCTGGTCTCGGTCACAGACCGTCTTTACGGAGGAGAACTTGAGCATCGCCTCCAGCAGGAGATCCTGCTCGGGATGGGGGGCATCCGGGCGCTCGCGCTGGCCGGCGAGAGCCCGACTTTGTTCCACAGCAATGAGGGACACGCGGGCTTTCTGGCCCTGGAGCGGATCCGGCACCTGGTGGTCCGGCACGGGCTGACCTTCGCGGAGGCGATCGAGGCGGCTCGCGCCGCCACCGTCTTCACCACCCACACCCCGGTCCCGGCCGGCATCGATCGCTTCCCGATCGAGCTGATGGGTCGGTACTTTCACCGTTATTGCGACGAGATGGGGATCGGCCTGGCGACCCTGATGGAGCTCGGACACTTCCCCGGCGAGCCGACCGACGCCCCCTTCAACATGGCGGTGTTGGGACTGCGCATGTCGGGCCACGCCAATGCGGTCTCCCACCTGCACCGCCGGGTCAGCCAGACCATGTTCCACGGGCTGTGGCCGGATCTGTTCGAGAGCGAGGTCCCCATCCAGGCGGTGACCAACGGGGTTCATGCGCGCCAGTGGGTCGCTCCCGAGATGGGCGATCTCCTCGACCGCCATCTGGGACCACGTTGGGATGTCCACAATGCGGTGCGCTGGGATCGACTGCAGGCTGTTTCCTCTGAGGAGATCTGGGAGGCTAGAGCAGCCGGTCGAAGGCGCCTGCTCGCCGGGGTCCGCAGCCGGCTCAGGGCGGCGGAGGTCGCCTGCGGCGTTCCCCCGGAGGAGCTGGGTTGGACCGACGATGTGCTCCGCGAGGATGCGCTGACCATCGGCTTTGCCCGGCGGGTCGCTGAGTACAAACGGGGGGCGCTGCTCTTTCATCAGCCGGAGCGGCTGAAGGCGCTCCTCTTGGATCCGCGCAGGCCGGTGCAACTGGTCATCGCCGGCAAGGCTCATCCCCGGGACGAGCAGGGCAAGCACATCATCCAGGCGCTCTCCCGAGCGGCCCGAGATCCCGAGTTGAGGGGGCATCTGGTCTTCATCGAGGACTACGACATCGATGTGGGGCGGATGCTCTACCAGGGCTCGGACGTGTGGCTGAACACCCCGCGCAGGCCGATGGAAGCGTGCGGAACCTCGGGCCAGAAGGCCGCCCTGAGCGGGGCCTTGAACTGCTCGATCCTGGATGGCTGGTGGGACGAGTGTTTCCGGAGCGACAACGGCTTTGCCATCCCGTCTTTCGAAGAGGTCGGCGACCTGGGCGAGCGCGACCGCCTGGAGGCCGAGGCCCTCTTCGAGATCCTGGAGCAGAAGGTGGTTCCGACCTTCTTTGAGCGCGGCGCATCGGGCGTCCCCGAGCGCTGGCTGGAGATGGTGAAGCGCTCGCTGCAGACGGTCATCCCCCGGGTTCTCGGTTCGCGCATGGTCGCCGACTACGTCCGGCTCATGTACCAGCCGGCCGCGGCCGCCGCGGCCCTGGCCGGCGTCGACGATCACCAGGGTGCCCGCCAGGCGGTGGCCTTCGCCGGCCAGGTCAGGGAATGCTGGCCGCGCGTCCGGGCGACCGCCCGGGGCATCCCTCCGCAGGGGCTGGCCCGGGGCCTGAACTACGGTGACGAGCGCGTGGTGGAGGCGCTGGTCGAACTCGATGGTTTGCTCCCTCACCAGGTGGAGGTGCACCTCCTCCACGGACCGGTCACCGCCGACGGTCAGCTGGTGGCGCCCCTCACCGAGGTCATGGAGGTGGACGAGCTGACCTCCAACGGACATCACCGGTATGTTGGGCGAATGGCTCTCGCCACCCGCGGTCCCTACGGCTTCACGGTGCGCGTGATGCCCCGGCGGCTGAATCGCGACGCCCCCCCTCCGGAGATCCCGGTGACCTTCGCTGAGCCTCAGCGCTTCCTGCGGTGAGCCCGGGGGGGGAAGGGTTGCCGGCCTGGGGAGGATCTGCGCCCGTCGCTGTTCCCCCGAGCCGCGACGAGGTCGAGCTCTACACTCGGACCTTCCAGACGTTGCTGCGGTCCTCTGGCGAGGTGCCGCTGCGGGCTCTGGAACGCGTTCATCTGGGGATGCGCTCCTCGCTCCATCCGCTGGGCGAGGCCAAGGTCGTGGATGGGGGCGCTTTGCTGTATTCCCTGCACCGGCTGCCGCCGGTCACCCCCTGGTTGCGCCGGGTGCTGCTGGGCCAGTCACCGGATCAGCTGCTTCGAGCCGGCAGTGGCTGGGAGCCGGTGACCGCTCCGGGTCGGCGGCGGCGCTGGTGGTGGGACCAGGGATCGGGCACACTGGCGGTCGCCCTGGCCAGCAGCTCCGACCTCGACGACCTGGTGCCGACGCTGGTGGCTCTCCAGATCGAGTGGAACAAGGCTCATCGTCTGCTCTCCGGGTCTGAGCCTGCGGGAGCCGACGCCCGCGGCCGCCTGGGCATTGGGCCCGACGACTGGGCCCGGCTCGAGGCGCTGTTCGCAGGTGGGCTGGGCGGATTCCTGGAGACCGTCTCCACCCGGGCGATGGACCTGCGGGTCCGGCTGCTCGGGGGTTCCCAGGTGGGCTTTGCGCGGGCGACGAGGGAGTGGTGGGGGCCGATCGGGGAGGTGCTGACCCGGGAGGGGCTGCGCGACCGACCGGTCCACTTCGTCAGCAGCAACGCGCACTGTCTGGTCAACCTGCTCTCGGGGGTCGCGCGCCGACGCCAGTCGGAGGTGATGCGCTGGGCCGAGGAGTCGCAGCAGCCCGAGCTCCAAGCGCTGCTGCGCCGGCGCCAGCGGAGCGAGCAGATCTCCGAGGAGAACTTCCTCTACTATGCGGCCCGACTGTGGTTCGACGCCCATCCCAGGGCCCGGGCCGCCCGCACCAAGGAGGAGAGTCAGGAGGGAATCCACCACATCGAGGCGCGATCCGGGACCGACGTCGCCGCCCAGGTCATGGTGCTGGATCAACTCCGCCCTGACCAGCTGGATCCGAGGCTCGGCGAGGTGGACCACCAGGCGCTGGCCGCAGCTCCCGAGGTGATCATCAACATCCAGTACCCGCTGGGGCTGGGTGCATACCACATCCTGCGCCAGGTGATGGAGGCGACCGACCGGGTGGCCGGGGTCTACATCCTGGGCAAGGCCGCCACCTTGAACGCCGATGTCGGGGACGTCATGATCTCGGATGTGATCCACGACGAGCACAGCGGGAACACCTACTGGCTGGACAACTGCTTCAGCTTCGCCGAGGTCGCGCCGTTTGTGACCTCGCGGTCGGTGCTGGACCGCCAGCGCGCGGTCTCGGTGCGCAGCACCTTCCTGCAGAACCGCGCGTATCTGGACTTCTACTATCGCGACGCCTACACGGTGGTGGAGATGGAGGCAGGGCCGTACCTCGGAGCCGTCTACGAGGCCGGCGACTCCTCCCGCTACCCCACCGGCAGCCAGGTGGATCTGACCCGCCCCGCGATGGAGGTGGGTCTGATCCACTACGCGTCCGACACCCCCTACACCCAGGCCCGCACCCTCGGTGCCCGGGGGCTGCAGTTCGAGGGGATGGAGGGAACCTACGCCGGGGCGCTGGCGATCGCGGCCCGGATCCTGCAGCGGGCGGGGGCCGTGCGGGCTCCCCGGAACGATCAGTGAGCGGACTGGTCAGGGAGCGTTGCCAGGCCTGCGCGCCCGGCACGCCCCCCCTGCCCGAGGCCGATATCGCCCAGCTGATGGATCAGGTGGCGCCCGCCTGGATCAGGTCGGGACCTGGCCTGCGGCGCCACCAGCGCACCAGTGACTTCGCCGAGGCATTCGGCCTGGCGACCAGGATCGCGCTCCTGGCGGAGCGGGAGGGGCACCACCCGGAGCTGCGCTTGGGCTGGGGGTACCTGGAGGTGGAGTTGACCACTCACGCCGCGGGCGGAGTGACCCGCAACGACTTCATCATGGCCGCCAAGATTGATCGACTGCTGGAGCCCTCCTCGGGTGGCCGGGCCTAGGCGGCGGCAGGCGGCGCGCGCTCCGGGGCTCCGCCACCGGGAGTGAGCGCCAGTGCGGTTCTGATCAACCCGGCGCGGGTCCCTCAGCACCTCGGACTGCGCTCGCGCCTCCAGGAGTTGCTGTGGGACGCGGGCTGGGCGGCTCCCGTCTTCGTCGAGACCGATCCCGCCGGGGGCGAGCGGGAGGGACTCCAACGGGTGCTCCGGGAGGGCGTCGAGGTCCTCTTCGCGTGCGGCGGCGATGGGACGGTCGCCAGCGCCGTGCGCGCCCTGGCGATGCACCCCGATGTCGCCCTGGCGGTGGTGCCCCTGGGCAGCGGCAACCTGCTGGCGCGCAACCTGGGCCTGCCGCTGGACCCGATCGCGGCGATTCGGACGGCGATCACGGGGTCCCGTCGCCCCATCGACCTCGGCGAGGTCGATGGGGTCCGCTTCTGCGTCGCGGCGGGGATGGGCCTGGACGCTCAGATGCTGGCCGACGCCCCCCGGCTGGCCAAGCGCGCACTGGGCTGGTTGGCCTACGTCCCGTCGGTCTTGCGCCACCTGCCCGAAGCGGGCTTCACGGTCGAGCTCAGCGTGGACGGCGGGGCTCCGCTGCTGCGCCGCGCCCGGTCTGTCCTGGTTGCCAACGTGGGCACCCTGCCCGGGGGGCTGACGCTACTGCCGGCCGCCGCCGCCGACGATGGCCAGCTAGACGTGATCCTGATTGCCTCCCGGCGTCCCCTGGACCTGGCCAGGATCGGGTGGAGGGTGGGTGTGCGACATCCCGGCGGCATGGGGCTGGAGTCGCTGGTGGGCCGAGAGATCCAGATAGTCACCGACCTACCCCGCCCGCGCGAGGCCGACGGCGAGCCCCTGGCGCCCGCCTCGGTGATGGAGGCGAGGGTGCTGCCGAAGGCGCTCCTGGTGTGCGTGGCTGCGGCCTGATCTAGACCGTCTCATCGCCTCCGCGTGACCCGCGGGCGGTCGCTGCCTCAGGTCAGGGCCGGCCCCGCCGACCTGCCGGAGCCCGGTCCCGCTCCAGAACCGGCCGCGCTTGCCGGTCAGTCGGGAGCCCGGGCCACCACCGCCAGCGTCGCTGGGTCAACCGCCGCCGGTCACGGCCGCGCCGCGGCCCCGAAGAGAGGCGGAAACCAGCTCGACGGGATGCAGCGCGGGTACCGCGCTGCCCTGCTCCGCCAGCGCGGCCCGAATCTGCAGCAGGCACCCCGGGTTGCCCGCCACCACGCAATCGGGAGCAACCGCGGTGACGTTGGCTGCCTTGCGCAGCCCCAGATCATGGGCCGCCGCGGGCTGGGTCAGGTTGTACACCCCGGCGCTGCCGCAGCAGAGGTCACCCTCCGGTATCTCCAGCAGCCGCAGCTCAGGGATCGCCTGCAGCACCCGGCGGGGCGCGGCCCTGATGCCCTGGGCGTGAGCAAGATGGCAGGCATCGTGGTAGGCGACCCGCAGCGGCAGTGGGTGCAGGTCGTCGGGGGGGCCGAGCTCGTCGAGGATTTCGGTCACATCCCTGACCTTGGCGGCAACCGCCCGGGCGCGCGCCGCCCACTCGTGGTCATCCCCCAGCAGCCGCCCCAGCTCGCGGAGCATGGCGCCGCAGCCCGCGGCATTGACGGCGATCCGGTCCACGGCGGGGTCCTCGAAGGTGGCGACGAACGCCCGCGCCCGGTGCAGGGCCGACTCCTGGCGCCCGGCGTGGAGCTCGAGCGCGCCGCAGCAGCCCTGCTGGGGTGGGATCCTGACCTCGGCCCCGTAGGCGGCCAACACCTCGGCGGTGGCCACGTTGGTCTGCGCCTCTACAACCCTCTGGACGCACCCGGCCAGGACCGCCACCCGAAGCCGGGCAGGACGTCCGTGGGTGGGCCGCTGGGGCCGGGGCAGCCTGGCCCAGGAGCTTCTGAGGCTCCCCCGGGGCGCCAGCCGGGCCGCGGCCGCGAGCTCACGGGTGGGCGCCAGTGCTCGTGGGTCGAGATTGGGACCGCTGAGGCGATCCGCCGCCCACAGCAGGGAGTTGAGCAGGCGCAGGCGGGTGGGATGGGGGAGGACTGCGAACAGCGCCCAGCGCCAGAGCCGCTCCCGCCGGCGACGGGGGTAGCGCCGCTCCACCTGCTGGCGGGTCTGCTCCAGGAGTCGATCGTAGGCGACCCCCGATGGGCAGGCGGGCACACAGGCGAGACATCCCAGGCAGGAATCCCAGTGCGCAACCATCTCCGGTCCCATCGGGCGTTCTCCGCCGCGCGCCAGGTCCATCAAGAGGATCCGGCCCCGGGGCGAATCCATCTCCTCCCCCCACAGCGCATACGTGGGACAGGCGGGCAGGCAGAATCCGCAATGCACGCAGTCGGAGAGCAGCGCGGGATCGGGAGGGTCGTGGTCGTCGAAGGCCGGGACCACGACCGGACCCGTCTCGGGGGCCGGGGGGAGGGACTCAGCCACGGGTGCCGACCACCGCGACCGAGGTTGGCTCGGTGCGTGAGATCCGACCGGGTTCGAGGATGTCATCGGGATCCAGCGCCCGCTTCACCCGGCGGATGAGGTCCTGGGCGACCGGGTCGCGAGGCGACGATCCCAGCCCGCGCAGTTCATCCGGGGCCCGATGGATCTCCGTGTGCCCTCCCCAGCCCTCGAGCGTCTCCCGGACCAGCTCCAGCGTGGCGACCTGGGAGGAGATCCTCAACTCGCCAGCGCCGATCGTGCCGCGCAGGGAGAGAGCGACCGCCTCCCCCAGCGCCCCCTGGTCCTCCACGAACTCCAGCAGCGCCCGGGTCGCGGTGAGCGGCACCGAGACCCCGAGCACCGCTCCGGGGCGTTCCCACGGTCGGCTGCGCAGCAGCTCCTCCCAATAGCTCGCCTCGGCCAGGTCGAGGATCCGTGCCCGGGGGTTGAGGCCCGCCGCCACCTCCGCCTGGCGGGCCGCCCCCTCGGCGGTGCTGTCGATCTGGACCAGCACCACTCCGTCGGGCCAGATCACCTCGACGATGCTGGGGACGACCGGGGCCGTCCGGAGGGACACCAGGAACTGAGCCGCCGTCCCGGCGTCAACGTCCTCCAGCAGTACCGACGCTCGCGCCTCCGCCTGGGGGTGGAGCCGCAGCGCCACCTGCACCACCACCGCCAGGGTGCCCAGGGACCCCACCAGGAGTTTGTCGAGATCGTATCCCGCCACGTTCTTCACCACCTTGCCGCCGGTCTTGGCGATGGTCCCGTCGGCGAGCACGAAGCGGGCTCCCAGCAGGAGATCGCGCATATGGCCGTAGCGGGTGCGCAAGGGGCCAGAGGCGCGGGTGGCGACCAGTCCCCCCAGGGTCGCGCCATCGCCGCCGGGAGGGTCGAGCATCAGCCGCTGCCGGTAGCCGGGGGTCCTGGAGATCCGCTCCTGAAGGTCGCTGAGACGCATTCCCGCCTGGGCGACGCAGATGAGGTCCCCCGGCTCGTGCTCCACGAGCTGGTTCAGTGCCGTGGTGGCCAGGACCAGATCGCCAGGCTCGCCCAGCGGCCCCCACTGCGGCTGCGTTCCCCCACCGCGGAGGTCAACCCGCCAGCGCCGCTGGGAAGCCAACCGCAGCAGCTCTGACACCTGCTCCTCACTTTGGGGTTGCGCGATCGGCAGCCCAGGTGGCAGGCCGGACCCCGGCGCCGCCTCGACGACCTCAAGGCCTCCTCCCACCAGCTGGGCCAGCTCGCTCGCCCGCGGTCCTCTCACACCCGCTCCGCCAGACCGGCGAGCTCGGCCGGGTGCGGCCGGTAGATGCCCGGGTGCTCACCGCAGAGGCGCGGGGTGGGCAGCACCTTGTCAGGGTTGGACAGATGGTCAGGGTCGAAGGCCGACCTGACTCGCACCATGACCTCCTGATCGGCGACCGAGAACAGCCGGGGCATCTGGCACATCTTGTCGCGTCCCACCCCGTGTTCACCGGTCAGCGAGCCGCCGGCGTCAAGGCAGAGGCCGAGGATGTCCTCGGCGAGCTCTCGAGCCCGCTCCGGTCCCCCGGGTGCACGGCGGTCATAGAGGATGAGGGGATGGAGGTTGCCGTCCCCGGCGTGGAAGACATTGGCGACGCGCAGTCCATGGCGCTGCTCCAGATCCCGGATCCCGGCCAGCACCTCGGCCAGGTGCGAGCGGGGCACCACGCCGTCCTGGACGTAGTAGTCGGGGCTCACCCGTCCCATGGCGGAGAAGGCGCCTCTACGTCCCTTCCAGAGCAGCGCCCGCTCCGCCTCGTCCCGGGCCACCCGCACCTCGGTGGCCCCCGCCGCGCGGCAGAGATCCGCCACCGCCTGAAAGAGCGACCGGCAGTCCGCCGCAGGGCCGTCGAGCTCCACCAATAGCGCGGCGCCGCAATCGGGGTAGCCGGCGTGCATGGTGCTCTCCACGGCCGCGATGGTGGCCCGGTCCATCATCTCCATGGCGGCGGGGACCACCCCGTGGGCGATGATGGCGGCCACCGCCTGGCCGGCCGCATCTGTGGAGGGGAACGCCGCCAGCAGCGTCTCCACCCATTCCGGCTTGGGCAGCAGTCTGAGGGTGACCTCGGTCACGATCCCGAGGGTGCCCTCGCTGCCGATCACCACCCCCAGAAGATCCAGCCCGGGCGCGTCCACACAGGGCGAGCCCAGATGCGCGATGCGCCCGTCGGAGAGGACCAGGGTCGCCGCCAGGACGTGGTTGGTGGTGAACCCGTACTTCAGGCAGTGGGCGCCTCCGGAGTTCTCGGCGACATTGCCGCCGATGGAGCAGACCCGCTGGCTGGAGGGGTCGGGTGCGTAGAAATAGCCCTTGTCCTCCACCGCCCGGGTGACGTCGAGATTGAGGACGCCGGGCTGGACCACCACCCGCTCGTTGTCCACGTCCACCTCAAGAATGGAGCGCATCCGGCTCAAGCCGATCACGATCCCTTCGGGATGGGGGAGCGCTCCGCCGGAGAGGCCGGTGCCGCTGCCCCTGGGGACAAAGGGGATCGCGAGCTCGTGGCAGAGGCGGACGATCCGGGCTACCTCCTGAGTCGTGGCCGGCAGCGCCACCGCCAGGGGCGGCTGGCGCCAGCCGGTCAGGCCGTCGCACTCGTAGGTGCGCAGGTCATCGGCCCGGGTCAGCACCCAGGCTGAACCCACGATCGCGCCGAGCGCTGTGACCAGCTGGTCCAGCGCCCCAACGTTGGGCGGCGCATAGGATGCCACCCCTGCATCCTATGCCACCGATTGCGGCGAGGCCACTCCCAGGAGTCCGGGGTCGGCCGAGGCGGGTGGTCGTGAGGGTGAACCGTTTGGCCACCCGGTGCGAATGTAGCTAAGACCATGCAGCAGCGCCCCGTGATCGTTCGCCCGGAGTCGAGCCGTGCCTTCACGGACCAGCTGCTTCTGGAGCTGGCT
>DAHVMY010000043.1:0-13144 GCA_027319585.1 Candidatus Dormiibacterota bacterium
ATCCCATGGGCGGAACTGGCGTCCGGTGGCGGGGCAGCGGGCAACATGTGTCCTCTTGTCTCAGGCCGATGCTGATCTGAGCTCAGACTTCAGCGGGATCCCCAGGGATGGTACCCGCTGCCGGCCTCAAGCTGCGATTCGCGGGGCGGCCCACTCCGGCATACTTGAGCCTGAGGCACAGCCGACTTGCCTCAGCCCCGTCCATCGCCAATGGGCTCACGTCAGGAGATGGCTCCACGTCCCGAATGCCAGTCTTTGAGCAACTGCCAGCGCACCTTAGCCTTCCCGATCTGGAGGATGAAGTCCTGCAGCTCTGGGAGCGCGAGCACGTGTTTGCCAAGGCGCTGGAGCAGAACCAGCACGGTGCCCTCTTCGTCTTCTACGAGGGGCCACCGACCGCCAACGGCATCCCCGGGGTCCACCATGTGCTGGCGCGGGCGTTCAAGGACTGCTTCCTGCGGTATCAGCAGATGCTGGGCCGCCGGGTGGAGCGCCGGGGAGGGTGG
This sequence comes from Candidatus Dormiibacterota bacterium, assembly GCA_027319585.1. GTDB lineage: Bacteria > Chloroflexota > Dormibacteria > Aeolococcales > Bog-877 > AG-12. The sequence goes on from DAHVMY010000043.1 coordinate 507, forward strand.
GACACCCACGGGCTGCCGGTGGAGTTGGAGGTGGAGCGCAGCCTCAAGATTCGGGCCAAGCCGGAGATCGAGGAGTTCGGGGTTGAGGAGTTCAACCGCCTCTGCCGCACCAGCGTCGTGGAGTACATCGACGAGTGGGAGCGGCTGACCACCAGGATCGGGTTCTGGCTGGACATGAAGGACGCCTACCGGACCTACGATCCGGGGTACATCGAGTCGGTCTGGTGGAGCCTGAAGCAGATCTACGACCACGGCTGGCTCTACCGCGGCTACCGGGTTGCCCCCTACTGCCCGCGCTGCCAGACGTCGCTCAGCAGCCACGAACTGGGCCAACCAGGCGCGTATCGGGACAACACCGAGGACCCGGCGGTGACGGTGAGATTCCGCTTGGTCGACGATCCGGGCACCAGCCTGCTGGCCTGGACCACGACGCCCTGGACGCTGCCCGGCAACCTGGCCCTGGCGGTCAATCCCGAGATCACATACGTCAGGGTGCGCCAGGACGACGAGCGGTTGATCCTGGCCAAGACCAGGCTGTCGATGCTGCACGGCGACTATCGGGTCGAGGAGGAGTTCCCTGGCACTGAGCTGGTCGGCCTGCGCTATCAGCGCCTCTACCCGTTCCTCCCCGAGCAGAAGGGAGCGTGGCGGGTGCTCGCCGGTGACTTCGTGTCGGCCGAGGAGGGCACCGGGATCGTGCACACCGCCGCGGTCTACGGCGAGGACGACCTGAGGCTCAGCCAGCAGGCGGGCCTGGAGGTCGCCCACACCGTCGGTCTCGACGGCAGATTCCTGCCGTCGGCGGGACAGTTCGCCGGCCTCTTCTTCAAGCAGGCGGACCCCGTGATCCAGGCGGACCTGCAAGAGCGGGGCCTGCTGTATCGCGAGGAGCGGATCCTGCACACCTACCCGTTCTGCTGGCGCTGCGAGACCCCTCTCATCTACTACGCCCTCGACTCCTGGTTCATCCGCACCACCGCGGTCAAGGAGGCGCTGCTCAAGCACAACCGCAGCGTGCGCTGGGTGCCGAGCCACCTGCGCGACGGCCGCATGGGCAACTGGCTGGAGTCCCTCCAGGATTGGAACCTGTCGCGGGCCCGCTACTGGGGCACGCCGCTGCCGATCTGGGTCTGTGCGAGCTGCGGCCGGGAGCGCTGCATCGGCAGCTTTGAGGAGCTGGGACTGCCCTCAAACTTCGATCCGCACAAGCCCTTCATCGACGAGGTCACCCTCGCCTGCGCCTGCGGCGGGACGATGCGGCGGGTGCCGGAGGTGATCGACTGCTGGTACGACAGCGGCGCGATGCCCTACGCGCAGTGGCACTACCCCTTCGAGAACCAAGAGAAGTTCGAGCGCGAGCATCCGGCCGACTACATCTGTGAGGCCCTTGATCAGACGAGGGGCTGGTTCTACACCCTGCTGGCGGAGTCGACCATGCTCTTCGACCAGCCCGCCTACCGCAACGTGGTCGTGCCCTCGTTGGTGGTCGACGAGCAGGGTCGCAAGATGTCCAAGTCACGGGGCAACGTCCTCGATCCGTGGACGCTCATCTCCAAGGCCGGCGCGGACGCGGTCCGGTGGTGGTTCTACACCACTGTCACGGTCGGCCAGGAGTACCGCATATCGGTGCAGCGGGTTCTGGAGAGCTCGGTCAAGTTTCTCCACGTGCTCTGGAACACCCAGAGCTTTCTGGTCACCTACGCCAACCTGGCCGGTTGGCGGCCGGACCCGGGTCTCGGGCTCGGAGAGCATGTCTTGGACCGCTGGATTCTGGCCCGGTTGGAAGCCACGGTCGCGGAGGTGACGCGCCACCTGGACCGCTACGACGCGCACAGCGCCTGCCGAGCGATCCAGCTGCTGGCGGAGGACACCAGCACCTGGTATCTGCGCTGCTCGCGCCCACGGTTTCGTGGCGAGCCGGAGGTCGCCGCCCCCGCGTTCGCCACCCTCTGGACCGTCCTGCGGGATCTGGCCCTGCTGATGGCACCGTTCACGCCCTTCGTCGCCGAGGCGATCTACCAGGAGCTGACCGGCCCGCTGGCGGGAGCGCCGGCCTCTGTCCACCTGGATCGGTTTCCGCGCTCCCGGCCGGAGTGGTCCGACCCGGAGCTCATCGTGAAGATGGCCGACGTCCGGCGTCTGGCGGAGGAGGCCAGGGGTCAACGGGAGGCGGCCACGGTGCCGACCCGCCAGCCGTTGCGGGAGGCGGTCGTCAGCGGGGTGGAGCTCACGTCGGAGCTGCGGCAGGTGCTGGCCCAGGAGATCAACGTGATGGCGGTGACCAGCGAGCGGGCCGGGGACGACCGCCCCCAGATCCGGCTGGACTTCGAGCTGACCCCTGAGCTCCGGCGCGAGGGGGCCCTGCGCCAGCTGGTGCGCCAGGTCCAGAACCTGCGCAAGCAGTCGGGCCTGCGCCCCGGGGCACCCGCGCGTCTGGAGGCGCAGACCAGCTCCACTGAGCTGCGGGAGGCGATCCGGCTCGGCGATGGCCTGCTGCGCGCCCAGTGCTTCCTCAGTGAGATCCTGGTGACCGAGTCGGATGGCGCCTTCCCCGGCGGGCAGGAGGTAACGATCCAGGGCGGCCGGGCGGCTCTGCGGGTCATCCCCGTGAGACCCGGCGAGCGCGATAGTGACACCGTGCCGGGCGACGGCTCATAATGCCACCGCTGCCCCATGGGGCTGGAATCCCGGCCTTCGACGGGCCGGTTCACCGCCAAGCATCGAGGTGTAGGAGCATGACCGAGACGTCGACTGCAACGCGCGAGCGCGAGCTGGCTGCGATCCGGCTGCAGGTCGAAGGGGAGCGCGCCCGCCTGGAGGGCGAACTGGCTCATCTGAAGGGACAAACGGCTGGCGGTGCCGGCAGCGAAGCTCCATTCCATGAGCACCCCACCGATCACGCGGGCGAGATGGAGGAGCACGAGCGGCTGCTGGCGATCCGCGAAAATCTGCAGCAGATGCTCAGCCAGTGCCAGGATGCGCTGGACCGGCTGGATCGCGGCGACTACGGGGTGTGCCGCAGCTGTGGCAAGGACATCGACATCGAACGGCTGAAGGCGCTGCCATACGCCACCAAGTGCATTCCGTGCAAGGAGCAGCGGCGCGACTGAGCAGGCCCCGGAGGCTAAGGAGCAGCGCTATGGCGCCCTTCGCACCGCCCCGCGATGGCCCCGGGTCACCTTGGGGGCGGCGGTCGCCGTCTTCGTGCTCGACCGTCTCACCAAGTTCTGGGTCAGCCACTCGCTGAGCCTCGGCCAGGAGCTGTGGCCGGGCGCCCCCGTCCACATCCACTACATCGAGAACAGCGGCGCCGCGTTCAGCATCCTGCCCAATCTCGACTGGCTCTTCCTGCTGGTCGCTGCCCTGGTGGTGGTGGCCGCGGTCTGGTACTGGCGGCGGCTGGCGGTGGAGCCCTGGTGGCTCCAGGCCGCCGTGGGAATGGTGGTGGGAGGGGCGGTGTCCAACGCCATCGATCGCTTCTCCCAGGGGTACGTGGTGGACTTCATCCAGCTGCCGCACTGGCCGGTGTTCAACGTGGCTGACAGCGGGATCACGGTGGGGATGGTTTTGATCGTCCTGCGGTTCCTGCTCCAGGGCTCCCGCGATGCTTGACGCTCCCGCCGGGACATCCACGGAGCTGACCGTCGCCGTATCCTGCCGGCGCCTCGACTCCTATCTGGCGTCCGCGCTGCAGCTTCCCCGCGCCCGCGCCCGGCGGATGGTGGAGGAGGGGGCGGTGATCGTCGACGGGCGCGCGCCCGTCAGGCCGTCTCTGCCGCTCTCCGCCGGGATGAGGATCGAGGTGGTCGCTCCCGCACCGGCGTCGGCCCCCAGCGTGCTGAAGCCGCGTGTTGTGTACCAGGACGATGCGATCGTGGTCATCGACAAGCCCGCGGGGCTGGTGGTTCACCCCGCGCCCGGTCACCGGGGAGCGACCCTGGTGGACGCGCTGCCCGAGATCGGGGGGGCATGGTCCAGCGTGGGCGGTGACGACCGCCCGGGGATTGTCCACCGCCTGGACCGTGGCACCAGTGGACTGCTGGTCCTGGCGCGCTCGGACCGGGCGCACGAACGCCTCGCCCGCCAGCTCCGCGAGCGCACCATGGGGCGGGAGTACTGGGCGCTTGCATCAGGCGGCTTCGAGGAGGACCGGGGCAGGGTGGAGGCCCCCATCGGCCGGGATCGCCAACGGCCCCGGCGCATGTCGGTGACCGCAGACGGTCGCCCGGCCGGCACCGAGTTCTTCGTGCTCGAGCGCCTTCCACAGCACTCCTGCCTGCGCCTGCGCCTGTGGTCGGGGCGCACTCACCAGATCCGGGTGCACCTCGCGTTCATCGGACATGCAGTGGTCGACGATGCGCTCTACTCGACCTCCAGCGCGGGGCTTGGCCGGCCCGCGCTCCACGCCGCCATGCTGCATCTGCGGCATCCGCTCACCGAGAAGGAGATGGTGTTCCACAGTCCACTGCCCTCGGAGCTGGTCGAGCTCCGGCACCGGCTCGGCGGGGAGGGCGCTCTGGTTTGGCCGTGGGACGAACCCGGAGCGGGGGGGCCGTGAGCTCCTCCGCTGGGCAGCGCCCGGGACGGCTGATCATCCTTTCCGGCCCCAGCGGCGTTGGCAAGGACACCGTGATCCGGCGCCTGCTCGAGATAGCTCCGGAGCTGCGGCGGCCGGTCGCGTTCACCACCCGCGCGCCCCGTCCCGGGGAGGTCGATGGGCGCGACTATTCCTTCGTGGGCGAGCCGGAGTTCCTGGCGATGCGTGACGCCGGACAGTTTCTGGAGACGGCCGTGGTCCACGGCAACCGCTACGGGACCGCGCGCGCTCGGGTCGACGAGCTCCGCCGCCAAGGGCAGGATGTGCTGCTCAAGATCGACGTCCAGGGCGCAGCCCAGCTGCGACAACAGGGCCTGGACGGGTGCTTCATCTTCCTGGCGCCACCCTCTCCGGACGTGCTGCGGGCGCGTCTGCGGCGGCGCCAGACCGAGAGCCCCGAGGAGCTGGCGGTCCGGACTCACGATGCGGAGACGGAGATGGCGGAGGCGGCGAACTATCACCACGTGGTGGTCAACGACCAGGTGGAGCGGGCGGCCGCGGAGATCGCGCAGATCGTGCGCTCGTGGCCGGGCTGAGCGATGGGCAGAAGGGCCTTTGCCACAATGGGCCGACCATGAGTGCGAGCAGCGGCGACTTCGAAGGCCGGCGGATCGCGGTTCACGTGTGCGGCGGCATCGCCGCGGTGAAGGTTCCCGGGCTGATCACGGAGCTGCGGCGCGAGGGTGCCGAGGTGCGGGTGGCGATGACCGAGGCGGCCGCTGCCTTCGCCTCTCCCCTGAGCCTGCAGGCGCTGTCGGGGCATCCCGTCAATCGTCGGCTGCTCGACCCCCCGGTCGAAGCGGACGGCGCCGGCATGATCCATCTGGACCTGGCGGGGTGGGCGGAGCTGCATCTGGTGGTTCCGGCCACCGCCTCCACCCTGGCCCGCATGGCGGCGGGGCTGGCGGACGACGTTGTGAGCTCCACCGTGCTGGCCACCACGGCGCCGGTCGTGGTGGCGCCCGCGATGGAGACCGCCATGTGGCGCCACCCCGCCACCATCTCCAACTGCCGGACGCTGCGGGAGAGGGGAGTTCAATTCGTGGGCCCTGCGGTCGGGAGGCTCGCCTCCGGGAAGCTGGGGGAGGGCCGGATGGCCGAGGTGACTGAGGTGCTGGCCGCGGCGGCTTCCGTGCTGCGGCCGCAGGGCCCCCTGGCGGGACACCGCGTCCTGGTGACCTCCGGCGGCACCAGGGAGCCGATCGACCCGGTTCGCTTCGTCGGCAACCGCAGCAGCGGCCAGATGGGCCTGGCGCTGGCGGAGGCCGCCGCCGAGCGGGGAGCGCGGGTGACCCTGGTGACGGCGGCCGCGCTGGTGCCAAGGCGCCCGGACATCCGGGTCATTCCCGTGGAGACCGCCGCCGAGATGCTGGAGGAGGTCGTCAGCCGACTCGGCGACACCCGACTGGTGCTGATGGCGGCGGCGGTCGCGGACTACCGGCCGCCCGCCCCGGCGCCCACCAAGTTGCGCCGCCAGGACCGGCCGCAGCTCACCCTCGAGCTGGTGCCGACGCCGGACGTCCTGGGGACGGTGCTGGCCCGCAGGCCGCCGGAGTGCCGGGTCGTGGGCTTCGCGGCGGAGACTGAGGACTTCCGCGCGCGCGGCCGTTCCAAACTCGCTCGCAAGGGGTGCGACATGCTGATCGCCAACCCCGTCAGCGGGGCGCACTCGGCGATGGGAGGAGCGCAGGCGGAAGCGGTGGCGCTCTTCCCCGACGGCCGGGAGGTGGAGATCCCCTTTGCCCCGAAGCAGCAGGTGGCGGCGAGGATCCTGGACCTGGCGGAGACCCTGATCGCCGAGCTCGATGCAGGTGGCGCCCCGGCATGAGCTCGCGGCCGCCCCTGGTGGCCCGGGTGGTGCCAGATCTGCCCGCGGGGCCCCCGGCCCGGGCCTACGACTACCTCGTGCCTGAGAGCCTGCGGCCCGACCTCTGCCTCGGCCAGCGGGTCCTGGTTCCTTTCGGCCGACGCAAGATCTTTGCCTTCGTGGTGGAGTTGCTGGAGGAGTCGGCGGTGGACTCCCTGCGCTCCGTCGAGCAGATCCGCGACTTTGAGCCGCTGGTGTTGCCCCACCAGATCTCGCTGGCGCAGTGGATCTCCGGCCACTACCTAAGCCCCCTGCCTGAGGTGCTGAGGGCGATGGTCCCGCCCGCGCTGCGGACCGGCCGACCCGGTGCCCGGTCTCGACGGTCTCGAACAGGTGACCCGAACGGCCCCGCAGTCGAGATGGGCAGTGGGCCGAAGCTCATCCTGAGCCCGGAGCAGGAGGCGGCGCTGGCTCCAATCCGCCAGGCGATCCTGTGGTCCCGTGCCGAGGAGTTCCTGCTCTTCGGGGTGACCGGATCGGGCAAGACGGAGGTCTACCTGGAGGCGATCAAGACCGCCCTCGGCCAGGGCAAAGGGGCGATCGTGCTGATCCCCGAGATCTCGCTGACCCCCCAGACGGTCGCGAGGTTCTCCATTCACTTCCCGGGCCGGGTGGCTGTCTTGCACTCGGCGCTGACGCCCGCCGAGCGGGGTCGCGAGTGGCGCCGGGTCCGGGCCGGGGAGGTTGACGTGGTGGTGGGGTCGCGCAGTGCGATCTTCGCCCCGATGCGCAACATCGGGGTGGTGGTGGTCGACGAGGAGGACTCCACCTCCTACAAGCAGTACGACCGGGTCCCCCGCTACCACGCCGTCGAGGTCGCTCGCCGCCTGGGTCGCGTGCTGTCGGTGCCGGTGGTGCTGGGGAGCGCCACGCCCCGGCTGGAAACCTACCACCAGGCCCAGCCGGCAGGGCCGATCACGATGCTGCGACTGCCGAAGCGATACGGGAACCGGCTCCTGCCGGCGGTCACCGTTGTGGATCTGCGGGAGGAGCTGGCGCGCGGGAACCGCTCGCCGTTCTCGCGGGCGCTTGCGGAGTCAGTGGGCGAAGCGCTGGCGCAGCGGAGCCAGGTGATTCTCTTTCTCAACCGGCGCGGGGTGTCCAGCGTGGTCCTCTGCCGCACCTGCGGCGAGTCGCTGGGCTGTCCCGACTGCTCGGTGTCTCTGACACTGCACGCCTCGCAGCACGCTCTGGTCTGTCATTACTGCGGCTATCAGATGCCGCTTCCCGAGCTCTGTCCGAGCTGTGGCGGGAAGGTGCTGAGAGCGTTGGGCGCGGGCACCGAGCGGGTGGAGGCGGAGGCGCGCAGCCTCTGGCCCCAGGCTCGGATCCTGCGCATGGACCGGGACACCGTCCTGCACCGTGACGCCCATCGGGAGATCTATCAGGCCTTCGCGGAACGGCGCGCGGACCTGCTGATAGGCACGCAGATGGTCGCCAAGGGTTGGGATCTGCCCGGGGTCCGGCTGGTGGGGATCGTCAACGCCGACATCGCTCTGCACTTTCCGGACTTCCGCGCCTCGGAGAAGACCTTCTCGCTGCTGACCCAGGTCGCCGGTCGGGCGGGTCGCGGCGACGAGCCCGCCCAAGTGATCCTGCAGACCTACTCCCCCGAGCACCCGGCCGTGCTTCGGGCGGTCGACCACGACTACGAAGGATTTGCCGGGATTGAGCTCGAGGCTCGCCGCCAGCTGGGTTTCCCGCCCTTCAGCCGGATGGTGGTGCTGACCAAGAGCGCGGTCCAGGAGGAGCAGGCCCGGCGCGAATGTGAGGTCGAGGTGGCCCGCCTGGCGCCGCTGGCACGCGCGGTCGGGGTGGAGGTGCTCGGCCCCAGCCCCGCCTTCATACCCAAGCTGCGCACCCTGTATCGATGGCAGATCACCCTTCGCGGGGCCACGCTGGAGGGGGTCCGGGAGCACCTGCCGATCGGGCGCGGGTGGGCCGTGGACATCGATCCCGGCTGAGCTCCTTCCCCGTCAGCCACCCATAATCGCTACCGCCGCAATCACATAGGGAGGCCTTAGGGTGCGCATCGTCTTCGCCGGGTCGTCAGAGTTCGCGCTGCCATCGCTGCGCGCCCTGGCGGAGGCGGGGCATGAGGTGACGCTGGTTCTCACCGCCGCGGACCGGCCGGGCGACCGCGGCCGGCTGGCTGCGCGGCCTGTCCGTGACCTGGCTCGGAAGATGGGGTTGGCGGTCGCCCAGCCGCTGCGCTTGACCGCCGCCACGCCGGAGGTGGAGGCCGCCCGCGCCGACCTTCTGGTGGTCTGCGCCTACGGGCAGCTGCTGCCCGAGGCGGTCTTGGCGGCGTTCCCACTGCGGGCTTGGGGCGTGCATCCATCGCTGCTGCCGCGGCACCGTGGCGCATCTCCGATCGCGGCAGCGATCCTGGCGGGGGACGACACCACCGGCGTCACGATCTACGCCATGGACGAGCGCATGGACGCCGGCCCGATCCTGGCGCAGGCTACCATTGCGGTCGAGCCGCGGGCGACCACTCCCAGTCTCACCAGGGAGCTGGCCCAGGTCGCGTCCGTCCTGCTGGTGAAAGCTCTGGAACAGCAGCGCTCCGGCGAGCTGACCGCCACCCCCCAGGACGAACTTCTCGCGACCTACAGCCACAAGCTGAGCCGGCGAGACGGAGTCATCTCCTGGACCATGGCGGCGGTGGAGATCGATCGTCTCGTGAGAGCGCTCCAGCCGTGGCCGGGCACGAGCTGCGAGCTGCAGGGAGGCCCGGTCAAGCTGCTGGCGGGGGAGCCCCAACCCGGTGACAATGCCGGTCATGCGCCAGGGGCGTTGCTCGGGTGGGAGGGCGATTCAGCCAGGGTCGCGACCGGCGCGGGAGCCTACCTGATCCACTCAGTTCAACCGCCATCGGGCAAGCCCATGACCCCAGCCGCCTACGTTCGTGGCCGCCGGCCCGGGGTTCGTTGATGCCCAAGCAGTCCGCGGGCGAGTCGGTGATAGCTCGGAACCGGCGGGCCTGGCATGAGTACCACGTGCTCGAAGAATACGAGGCGGGGCTCGAGCTGCATGGGACCGAGGTGAGATCGCTGCGCCAGGGTGGCGCCCAGATCGGCGAGGCATATGTGCGGATCGAGCGCGGGGAGGCCTGGCTCCTCGGGGCCCACATCCAGCCTTACCAGTTTGGGAACCGCCAGAATCACGAACCGGGTCGTCCCCGCCGCCTGCTCCTGCATCGTCGCGAGATCAGTCATCTGGCGGGGATGGTCAAGCAGCCAGGGCTGACCATGATCCCGCTCGACCTGCACCTCTCCGGCAACCGGGTCAAGGTGCGATTGGGGGTCTGCCGCGGCAAGCGAGAGTACGACAAGCGCCAGGCGCTGATGGAACGGGAGGCGGCCCGGGAGGTGCAACGCGGGCTGGCCAGGGCCTGGAGGCGCGGTTGACAAGGGCGCCGCAGGCCGGCTGCACCTCAGGCGAGCCGCAGTTTGGGGTATAGTCGAGCCAGGTGGCCCGACCCTGGGGGCGTGTGGCTTCGACGGGTGCGTGGGTCGCGAGATGGCGTGTCGAGCCCCGGGCTCGTAAAACCGGGAAAGGCATTAACTGCCAACACTTCGAGCCACTCGGCTCAGCTGGCCTACGCCGCCTGATCTGATCAGGAGGTAGTGCCACAAGCCCGGGCTTAGGCCCGGCGTCGACCGACCGGATGCTCGCGACGGCCGGATTCGACGTTAATACAGCGGGCTTGCTCGGCGGTGGCGCCTCGGCACCGCGGAGGACAGGCACCGAGGCTGGCCGGTTGGCAGCCTGTCCGGGGGCGGTCGGTCGGCGAGATTCATATCCGGGCTACACACGTAGAGGTCTCGTGGGACGCGTTCTCGGACCCGGGTTCGATTCCCGGCGCCTCCACCAGGGTTGTTGCAGGGCGAGTTGCAAGGTTGGTGCCGAAGTTGAGTTCAGGCGCCCCAAAGCGTACTGATGGGTAGTGCAAGAATCCGATCCGACAACCTAAAGACGTCTGGACCGGTATGCATTACGGCCCCAGCGACCAACCGGTCCTCCAGGAGACTTCGCAACCAAAGTAAGTGCCTGGCATCGTGAGCCGATGGCGCCGAGGATGCCTTGAATTCAAAGGCCAGCACCTTCTTGTCCTCGGTTTCAAGGAGAAGGTCGATCTCCTGTCTACCGCCCTTTGTCCTCAAGTGGTACGGCTTCACCCTGGTCGGAGTCAAACTCCACAGGGGGCGCAGTTGGGCCGTAATGAAGGTGTCGAGCATTCTGCCAAGAACGTCCGAGTCGCCCAGGATTCCTTGGAGACTTACGTGTGCCGCATTGGCAGCCAGGGCCGGATCGACGACATAGCGCTTTGGGAGTTCGGTAAAACGCGAAAACGCCTTCTTGGTCCAGCCCGGCAGACGTTCCGTCAGGAAGAGATTCTCGAACAATCCGTCATATCCCGCGGCCGCGTCCTTACCTACACCGGCGGCATCGTGTAGGGTTTTGTCGAGGGGTGTTCCCGCCGTCTGCAGTGCTAGTGCCTCGAAGTAGGCACGCATCTTTTGGGGATTACCCCGTGGCATCACGGCAAGGGCGTCTCTAGTTATCACTTGGCTAATGTAACTATCGAGCCAGTTGCTTCTCGCCGCTTGAGAGAGAGGGCGCAGTGCCACCTCGGGAAAGCCGCCCCGGGTGGCCAACTCAAGGTAGTCGCTTAACCGCGGCCGGGTTTGCCCCCTGGCAAACGCAGCGACGTCGGAGGAGGCCACTTTGTCAAGGAACCCTACAGACTGCTTGTCTAGGCTCGTTTGCAGCTCCACTTCGGTCAATCCGTACATACTCATGCGAATGAAGCGGCCGGTCCCGGGCCAGACGCGGTTCTCCAGCTCGCCCCTAACACTGCCGGTCACAATGAAGCGACCGGGATGGGGGTCGCTATCTACCGCTCTGCGGACCGCTCCCAGCACCTCAGGCACCTCTTGCCACTCGTCTAAGAGCAAGGGCTCTCTTCTCCCTCGGAGAGCGTCGTCCGGATCGGCTTTAAAGGCGGCGGAGTCGGCTGGGCTGTCGAGACTGACTGTCTCGGCAGCGACTTGCCGCGCGGTAGTTGTCTTGCCGGCAGCCCGAGGCCCATTAATCATCACAGCGGGGAAGTCGGCCAGTAGTTGCTGCAATCTATCGTCAGCTAGGCGTCCCTGGTACTTCATAGGCTCCAGTGTAGCTCAGCCCCGCCCTCAGGTCCACCCTAGCCCCGCCCTCAAGTCCACCACAGCCCCGCTTGCAGGTCCACCTGACCCCCGCCCTGAAATCCAGTACAGCCCCGCGAACTGGGCGCCAAGACTCTCGTGTCCGTTGGCTGCAACAGCTGGAGGCTAGGTCGAAACCAACAGATGCCCCTAACGTCGCCACCTCAATTGGGCTCAGCCCGACTGTACGTGTACAAGAAAGCGGTAGCGGCCTGTACGAGCCGGTTGCGAAGTGCGTGCAGGAGGGGCTGAGCCGAAGTCGCCAGTGCCGCACAGCAAGACCTTGCAACAACCGCACCAGGGTTCTTGCAAGGCGACTTGCAAGGTTGCCCCGGCGCGGTTCGGCGTCCAGGACTGGGACTGGGAGCCGTACAAGCGCGCTCGGTGGGGCGGTCGGCCTGTCGGAAGCTGCGTCGAACCACTTCCGTCGGAGGGGTGGTCGAGTTCAGGCGGTGGGCGGCTCGACGCCGGTTGGTAGACCGGAGCCTGTCGGTGCCCGGGCAGCGGTACTACTGGCTGAGCGGATCTGGAGCGGGGACTCCACCATGCTGCGCCCACCTGTCTCTCCGGCCGGGCGGAGAACGGCGCGGTTGTCGCCCCCGCCGCCACGCTGGGAGGCCGACAGCCACTCGATGAGCATGTCCGCGCAGGCCGGCGATGGCCGCAGGAGGTTTGAGTTACGGGATCGGCTTCGCCGGCCGGCGAAATCCTGGGCGTGCCCACGACCGGTTGTTATCGTGCAGCGGTGCAGGTACGTCTCGAACGTCCCGATGACCGCGATGCGGTGCGCGAGTTGCAGCTGAGGGCGTTTGGCGATCATGGCGGCGTTGTGGCCCGCTTTCCGCACATCAGGGAGGGGTTTCAGCTCCCCCACCTTAGGGTTCAGGCGTAGCAGGCTGAGGGGACCGCGAGGAGCTCGAGGAGCTGTTGCTGGAGGATGGTGAGCTCTGGCGGGAAGGTCTGG